>CACYTI010000006.1 GCA_902777275.1 uncultured Ruminococcus sp.
CGCGCGGGAATAAAGCCGATAATGATAACGGGCGACCACAAGGTAACAGCCTCGGCGATCGCGCGGCAGATAGGCATAATGCGCGAGGGCGACATCTCAGTTACGGGAATGGAGCTTGACGCGATGGACGAAAAAGAGCTTGACGAAAAGCTTCCGCGAATTTCGGTTTACGCCCGCGTATCTCCCGAAAACAAGATACGCATTGTTGAGGCGTGGCAGCGCAGGGGCAATATCGTTTCCATGACGGGTGACGGCGTTAACGACGCGCCCGCGCTGAAAAAAGCCGATATCGGTGTAGCCATGGGAATCACCGGCACCGAGGTCTCGAAGGACGCTGCCTCAATGATTTTGCAGGACGACAACTTCGCCACCATAATCAAGGCTGTGGCGAACGGCAGAAACGTTTACCGCAACATCAGAAACTCTATCCTATTCCTGCTTTCGGGCAACATGGCGGCAATAATCACCGTTCTGTTCACCTCTTTGGCGGCGCTTCCCGTTCCGTTCATGCCTGTTCATCTGTTGTTCATCAACCTTCTCACCGACTCGCTCCCGGCAATTTCCATCGGAATGGAGCCGCCCGAGGACGGACTTCTTTCCAAAAAGCCCCGCGATCCAAAGGTTGGCATACTTACAAAGGATTTCTGCTTCCTGATGTTCGGTCAGGGCGCGCTGATAGCTGTTTCGGTCATCACGGCGTTTTATTTGGGACTCGGCACAAGCGCTGTCGTCGCTTCCACAATGGCGTTCGCGACCCTCACGCTCGCACGGCTGTTCCACGGCTTTAACTGCCGCGGCGAAAAGTCGATATTCAGGCTCGGTCTGTTTTCAAATCCCGCGAGCGTCGGCGCCTTTGTTCTGGGCGTGCTGCTTCTCTCGCTGGTGCTCTTTGTACCCGCGCTCCACTCGCTCTTCTCCGTGGCGGCACTAAGCGGCGAGCAGGTGCTGATGATCCTCGGACTGGCGATCGCTCCGACCTTTATAATTCAGGTCATCAAAGCGATTTTTGATTTGAAAAACAAAAAGAAGGGTTAATATTCAGCCGGTAATTTATTACAAATTTAAATAATTATTACATAATGGTTTCAAATTTGTTCAGACCTGAAATAATGCTTGACAGCCCGCCGAGAAAATTCTATAATGGAATAAATAAACAAGGGAGTGACCGTAATTGAATATATGGCATGATATTTCACCCAAACGCATTACACCCGAGGATTTCTACGCGGTAATTGAAATTTCAAAGGGCGATAAAAACAAATACGAGCTTGACAAGGAAACAGGCTTATTAAAGCTTGACCGCGTTCTGTTTACGTCAACGCACTATCCTGCCAACTACGGCTTTATTCCCCGTACCTTTGCCGACGACGGCGACCCGCTCGACGTGCTTGTGCTGTGCAGTGAAACCATTCTTCCGCTGACTCTGGTTGAGTGCAAGCCCATCGGTATGCTCAACATGATCGACGGTGACAGCCGCGACGAGAAAATTATAGCCGTGCCCTTCAATGACCCCAACTACAACTGCTATAACGACATCAAGGATTTGCCCAAGCACGTGTTTGAAGAGATTCGTCACTTCTTTTCGGTTTACAAATCGCTTGAAAACGGCAAGGAAACCTCCGTTGCCGAGGTTAGCGGCGCCAAAAAGGCTAAGGACACAATCAAGAAATGCATCGAGTGCTATATCAACGATTTCCAGATGGCGTAAGGTTTATTTGGCAGTTTGCGTGAGATAACTTTTCGGTAAAATATTCGGGCTGACTTTCTTCTCGCTTTGAGTTTGGAGTCAGCCCGTTTATTTTTTTTAATATATAAATCAATGCAACAAAAACACTGAAAAACCGCACTATATATTTGAACGATATCGTTGGGAGGGGTTCCCGTGAGCAGCATAGAATTGATCCGCAAGGCGAAGGCGGGCGACAGGCAAGCCTTTGCACAGCTATACTTAAAACAAAAAGACAGCCTGTACCGCTACGCTTATTTCAAGTTAGGCAACGCTCAGGACGCTCAGGACGCGGTTTCCGACTGCGTGCTGGAGGCGTTTGCGGGCATAGCGGGACTCAGGGATGAAAAATCATTTGTATCGTGGATCTTCCGCATTTTGTACTTCCGCTGCTGCGCCATTCTCAGCTCAAATATCCGGCGCAGAGAGGCGGAGCAGCCCGAGGCCGAAACGCAGACCGCCGTTTACGACGATCATCTCGCTCCCGAGTTGGAGGAGGCTTTAGCTATTCTGAGCGGAGAGGACAGGGATATTGTGCTGCTGTCTGTTGTTTCGGGCTACAAAACACGTGAAATCGCGCAAATGCTCAACATCAATCACGCAACGGTGCGCTCTAAGCTTTCGCGCGCGCTGGCTAAGATGAAAGATTTTTTGGAGTGACGGTTATGAAAGACAGCAATTTTGATTTTATTAAGGATAAATTCGACAACAGCGGAGTCAATGCGCCCGAAGAACTCAACGAGCAGCTCGTTCTTGAAAAGCTTGACGGCGTTCAGCCCGTTCGGGAGCTTCCGCCGAAAAAGAGCAAAAAGAAGTTAGCTGCCGGAATTTCCGCGGCGGCAGCGGCTGCGGTCATCACAGCGGGAGCGATAACATTTACATCAATGCTGAACAGCGCGCCGCCCGTAAAAACAGAGCAGCCCGTTCTGTCCGGAGAAACCGCGTCGCTGCGCACCTTCAAAAGCCGCGACGAGGTGAAAACCGAGCTGAAAAATGTGATGGCGCTTCAAGATAAGATCCCTTCATTTCAGGGAACGTACAGATTATACGACTCGGAAGTGCTCGAATACGGCGCCGACAGTAATTCCGCAGGCAGTCTGTCGGGAGGCACAACAGGCGGTTCTTCCTCGGGTTCCGCGTACAACGCCGCTCCGTCAGACTCATACCACAACAGCACCTACGTTCAGCATACGGGGGTTGACGAGGCTGACACGGTCAAGACGAGCGACAGATATATTTTTTATCTGAAGGATGATATCAATATTTTTTCCGCAGAGGGCAAAAGCTCAAAAAAGGTCGCGGAAATCGAAGGACGGCAATCAAAAGCGGACGAAGGCTTCTGTTATATAACGGACTTTTATTTGTCGGGCAATAATCTTATCACATTGTCCTCGTGCAACAATTACACCAACTCGGGATACAGAAACTTCTCCTCAAAGACCGTAGCCGATATTTATGATATCTCCGACATCAATTCCATTAAGCACACGGGCAGCTTTTCTCAGGGCGGAGATTACATTTCCTCGCGAATGATAGACGATACGCTTTACATTGTGTCGAATCAGTATATTAGTGATGAAAACGATATGCCGATGGTCGGCAAGTTCGCCAGCAGCACTTCGGACAGCGCGACCATGGACGAGATGCCCGTGAGCGATATATACGCAGTTCAGACTCCTTCCTCAAACAGCTTTTTGATAGTTAGCGGCGTAAACACAAAAAACGGAGCGCACGAGACAAATTCAAAGGCGATAATCGGTTCGGGAGACGATGTCTACTGCAATCTTGATAATCTGTATGTCACCGCATTGGAATATACTCCGGTTGTGTACAACAGTATGCTCGACTACGCTTTCAACGGGGTGACGCCCGAAGAAGAGGCGACAGGCGGAGCGTTTGAGGATTTCTTTTTGAAGGATGATTACATCCCGTCCTACAACTATTGGACGCCCGAAGAAACTCAGATAATCAAAATCAATCTGAAAAACGGATTGGAGTTCACCGCGTCAAACAGCGTAAAGGGAACCGTAAACAATCAGTATTCGCTCGACGAGTACAACGGCAACCTGCGCGTCGCCACGACCTCAACAGATGAAAACGGCAGAGACGTCAACAATCTCTACGTGTTAGACAGCGGCTTGAAGCAGTTAGGAGAGGTAACGGGCTTTGCCGGAAACGAGTCGATAAAGGCTGTGCGCTACATCAACGATACCGCCTACGTTATCACCTATGAGGAGACCGACCCGCTTTTTGTCATAGACGTTTCAAATCCGTCCAAGCCCGAAATCAAGGGCGAGGTAAAAATCAGCGGGTTCTCAACAATGCTTGTGCCCGTTGACGACAACACTCTGTTGGGAATTGGCTACAGCACGAGCGATTATCCCGAGGACTATATTGACATGGAGGTTCAGGACGGCATAAAAATAGTCACCTTCGACGTCACCGACAAGACCGACCCGAAGGTGCTCGACACAAAGGTATTTCCGGACAGCGATTCCGAGGTGCAGTACAACCCGAAGGCTCTGCTCGTCAATTTTGAGCGCGGCGATTATACGATCCCGTACCACTCCTATAGCTACAGTAAGCCCGACAGCGACAGGGTAAATTGGTACAGCAACGAATACGGAACGATAAATTTCCGCGTAGATAACGGAAAAATCAATATTATAGATCAGTACAGATCCGAAAAGTTCAGCAACAGCACGGGCGTTGAAGCCGACCGCTGCGTGTTCGTGGGCAATAACATTTATCTGCTCGGTATGTATTACGACAGCGCGGAAGCGGCGATCGATTCGGTTGAGTATAAATAAAAAACGTCAAAAAATACAGGGGCGAGCTAAAACAGCTTGCCTCTGTATTATCATGCAATTATTTTACAGTTGAAAATCCTCCGCTTTGAAATTGCCGCTTATTGATACCGACACGGGCACGCGCATAAGCGGGTCGTATTTGAACGCGCGGCATTTGCCGTCAATGATCGTCTTTGATTTTTCGCAGAACGGCTTGCCGCCTTCGTTTGAAAAATTCAGGCAGTAGCGGCAGTCGGGCGTAATATTTTTTCCGAAAAGCTTGTATTTCATGTGATCACCTCGTATAATACTACTATAACACATCAAAATAATTCTTTCAAGAGGTTTTAGGAAACACTGATTAATTCGGGTGCGTAAATCGCGCCGTCAGATTTTTCGTCAGGGTGAACAAACAAATTGAGGTAAGGCTGACGCCTTGCCGAGATTTTTTGGGCAGTCTGACGGAAAAGATGCAAGCGAGTTGCGTGCCAAGCCGTTAGGCGTGAATTGATCAGTGGTTCCTAAGTGGAGGTTATATGAATTTCAAATCCAAAACAATGACTCTGAACAACGCCGATACCGTGCCTTTTCTGACTTATAATTCTTTATCAGAACTTAAATTTATCCGTCACGCTTTTTCAACAAGATTAGGAGGAGTCAGCGGGGGTGAGTTCACCTCAATGAACACGGCGTTCAATCGCGGGGACGATCCCGGCAGCGTCACTGAAAACTATAAACGCTTTTGCCGCAGCGCGGGCTTTGACTTTGAAACCCTTGTCGCCTCGGCGCAGGATCATCACACCTATGTGCGCGCCGTGACCTCGAAGGATAAGGGGATCGGAATTTACAAGCCGCGCGACATGGAGAGCGTGGACGCGCTTATCACAAACGAAAAAGGCGTCACTCTTGTGACCTACTACGCCGACTGTACACCGCTGTTTTTCGCGGACTCCAAAACTCACGCCGTGGGGCTTGCTCACGGTGGCTGGCGCGGAACGGTTGGAGAAATAGGGAAGAAGGTCATTCAAAAAATGACGGAGCTTTACGGAACCGACCCTAAGGACATTTACGCCGCTGTCGGACCCGCGATTTCCGTCTGCTGCTACGAGGTTGACGAGCCGTGCGCGGCGCAATTCCTCGCTCTTAAAGGTTTGGACAGCTCAAAATTCGTCTTTCCGAAGGGCAGCGGAAAATTTATGGTCGATCTGCTTGAAACAAACCGTCAGCTCCTTGTCTCGGCGGGAGTTCCCGAAGAAAACATCTCGGTTTCTGACGTCTGCACCTGCTGCAACAGCGACTTGCTGTGGAGCCACCGCGCCACAAAGGGACGGCGCGGAACGATGTCGGCGTTTATGACGAGAATTGACTGATAAACCAAATGCTTTTACGGCTGACCTCGAATTCTTTGCCGTTAAGGTAATTCAGGATCCCTGCGTCCGAGGAAAAGTTAAAACGCAGCTTGTAGCTGTACAGCGCCTGGTACGGAAACCCGTCGGGCGCTTTTTTTCTTCCGTATTTTAAATCGCCCGCCAACGGATTGCCGATATACGCCATGTGTGCGCGTATCTGGTGCGTTCTTCCCGTAAGAAGCTCGACCTCGGCAAGGCTGTATTTTCCGTTAAAGTCTATTACGCGGTATCTTGTTATCATCTCTTTGCTGCCCTCAACGGGATGGTTGAACACGGTGACGCGATTTTTGCTTTCATTCTTTATCATGTAGCCGTGAAGCTCAGCTTCATCAAGACGCGGTTTGCCGCAAAGCAGGCAGAGATAAAACTTCTCAAGCTCGCGCGTTTTCATTTTTTGATTGAGAATCCGGAGGCTCTCGGCGTTTTTGGCGGCTATGACGATACCGCCCGTGTTGCGGTCGATACGGTTGACAAGAGCGGGGGTGAAGGCTTTGTCCTTGTCGGGATCATACTCTCCCTTGTCGTAAAGGTAGTGGAGCACACGCGCCACAAGCGAGTCAAAATGATATGATTTATCGGGATGAACGATAACCCCGGGCTTTTTGTCGAGCAATAATATGTTTTCGTCCTCATAAACGATATTTAACTTTGCGGGAGCCTTTAAAAACTCGTAGCTTTTTTGCTGCGGAGCCTCAAAGAACTCGTCCTTTATAAAAAAGGTCAGCACATCGCCCTCGCTCAGCTTGTCGGATATATCGCACCTTTTGCCGTTGAGCTTTATACACTTTTTGCGGATGTACATATACATCATCGACTTGGGCATTGTTTTAAATCGCTTCTGCAAAAACTTATCGAGCCGCTGACCCGCGTCGTTTTTACTGATAGTTAAGGTTTTCATATATCATTCCTCAATCAGCCCGTGTTCCGTAAGGCTTGACGTGCCGTTTTTAAGACTTTTGGCGCGTCTTTCAAGCTCGGCAATGTTTTCCGCGCTGTAAAACGGGTCGGCGCAAATCTCGAATGGGATCCTTTTTTCACGTCCTACCTTAACCAAAAACATAGTGATTGCCGAGGACATTGTCAAGCCCATCTCTTTGAGGGCGGTCTCGGCTTTTTCTTTGATATCTTCGTCAATGCGAATGTTGACCTGAGTCATATAAATCAGCTCCTTTTTTATTATTATAGCATATTTATATACATTGTCAAGCAAATCCTATACATAAATAAAAATCGGTTTTGACGTCACTCAAAAGTCAGATCATCGCTTTCAAGAATCCATGCACAAAAAATATCCCTCCGTATACAATGGTAAAGGGTGGTAATATGAAATGCCGCAGGCAAAAAATCAAATCGGCTGTTTGGTTCGGCGCGGGACTGCTGGCGGCAACGCTGCTTCCCACGGAGTGGACGGTTGTGGTCGCTTCCGCCGCGCTTGTCATTGTAAGTATATCATGTTTTCGGAGGTAATTTAATGAAAGTTGTACTTATCGACAATCCAAAATTCTTTTCGGGAATTCTCAGAAAGCTGTTTGGCATTAAAAAGCTTAAACCCGTCAACTAAGAGCGGTCATTTTCAACAAAATACTATACTATGAGATGTGCATTGTGACAAAAAAATTGCACATCTCATTTTTTTGTTGAGTTTTTAATAAGTTTCCTATATAATAGAATTGGTAATTTATATTGCTAATCAGCGCAATAGTTTAGGAGGTTTATTAACGATGAAGAACACAAAAAAATTGATAAGCATTTTGCTCGTCGCAATGCTGCTTATCACAACCGTAGTCGTTTCAAGCGTTTCGGTTTCCGCGACAGGTACGCTTGCCAGCTACTACCAAACCAACCCGAGCAATCAGTTCGGCACTCAGAAGACAATTACAATTGACGGTGACGCGAGCGACTGGTCAGACAGCGACGCGATCGCCTACAGCGCCGCTTGGGACTGCCCCAACCACTGGAAGGGTTCGCACGAGAACAATCTGTCCGACTGCTACGCTCTTTTCGGCGCCTATGACAGCACCAACCTTTATATCGGCGTTCAGTATGTCAACACCACCGACACGTGGCAGAGCCCCGGAGACGCTTCCCTGAGCGACAGCGGCAAGATGAGAGACATTCCGCTTATGATTGCGCTCGACGTCAGCTCCTCAAACAACGCTATGACCGGTCAGGTTGTTGACGAAAACGGAAAAACCGGCAGCATTTGGGGCTTTAACACCACCTTTACAAGCCGTGTTGACCACGTTCTCTGCTTCAGCAGCACTTCCGGACTCGGTGTTCCGAAGCTCTTTACCGCTGACGCCAGCGGCAAAACACAGTACGGCAACACCGACCTTGAAAGACCTTTCAGCACCGTGGGTATCACCTACAAGACGGCTGACACCAACGTATGCAGCAGCATCTGGGGTCTCAACTATTCGGACGACCCCGAGGACGTTTACGACAACAGCGCCGACTGGGTTGACTACAAGACCTTCTCCGGCTCTCAGGGCGCTCACAACACCACCTTTGACACCTTCTTTGAGTTCAAGATCCCGCTTTCCACACTCGGCATTGACGCAAGCTATGTTGCCGGCAACGGCGTAGGCGTTATCGCATTCGGCACCAGAGGCGAGTCCCTGATGGACAGCGTTCCCTTTGACCCGACTGTGCTTGACAACGTTATGGGCGACTACTCAAAAGACCCCAGCACCTCTCTTGAGAAAGAGGACGCGGACAACGTGACTGTTGCTCTCGCCAGAATCGGCGCACAGGGCAGCACCCCCGTTACCCAGCCTACACAACCCACCCAGCCTACTCAGCCTACACAGCCTACACAGCCCACTCAGGCTACCGATCCCGACGAGCCCACCACAAGCGCGAAGATCAACGCGACTTCCAACTTCTTCAGCGGCTCAACGATCAGCAATCTCGCGATCGGCGACACAGCCACAGTTAAGTATGAGCTCAACTGCAACAAGCCCGTAGCGAGCGCACAGTGGAACCTTACATACGACAGCACCAAGCTCAGACTCAAGACCTCGGCAAACGACCTTTGTCCCACGACCGGCGGCACTGTCAACGCTTCCGGCAATCCGGTTTACGGCAACTTTACAGACGCTCAGAACATGGTAAGCTTCAGCGGAGGCAAGACCTTCTTAGAGGCTGAGTTTGAGGTATTGGCAAACGGTACCGCTAATGTCGCTCTCACTATGGAGGAGCTCAACCTCGGATATCAGAGCGGCGGCGCAATGTCTCTCGCTTCACTTGTAGAGGACAGCGTGATTAAGAGCGTTACCGGCATTACCGGCTTTACCGACACAACCGTTACTGCGACATCTACGGTAGAATCCGGCAGCGCACCGGTTGATACCCTTACGATCAACTCCGCTTCTAATTACTTCCCGGCTCAGACCATAACGGTTGACAAGGACGCCGACAGAGTAAACGTTGTTTACCGTCTTAAGGCTTCCAAGCCGCTAATTAATGCTCAGTGGAATATGACCTATGATACCAACAAGCTTGAGCTTTTCAGCTACAATATGCCCAAGGTCGGAAACGCTTTGTATGTAGAGCCTCAGGCTGGAATGCTCAACGGCAACTTTACCGATTCGGACGGAGTTAAATTCCTCTCGACCGACAACTTCCTTATCCTTTCCTTCAAGGTCAAGGGAACAGGCATTACAACCGTTAACCTCAATATCAATATTCTCGGCGTTGCCGCCATAAGCGGTTCCAATGTTAGAATCGCGTATCCCGTTGATAACGGCGTTGTTCAGGATGTAACGGGTCAGAGCGGATTCAGCTCCTACACTTCCTCGCAGAATACATATGAGGTATTGACAGGCGACGTAAACAACGACGGCATTGTCAACATTCAGGACGCTACTGTTCTTCAGCAGTACCTTGCAGAATTTGACGGCGTAACTCTTAACATTAAAAAGCAGCTTGCGGCTGACGTCAAGACCGAAGGCGTTGTTGACGTTCGTGATGTAACAGCTATTCAGAGAATGTTGCTTGTGTAAGAATCAGATTTACATTAAAAAGTGAATAATTGACTTTGCGGCTGGCTCTTTTGGGTCAGCCGCTGCTTTTTCCTTTGGAAAACCGCTGAAATCAGTTATGACTCATTACGTTAGCTAACCGCACATTAATATGAAACTCAGGGGTTACCCCTGTCAAAACATTTCCTTTCACTCTGCATATAAACGCGGGAGCAAAACTAATTTATAAATGCATCGGCATGAGGCGCGGATTGCCCTCCCGTGGCAACGGGCATATTTTCTCTCCGAAAATCATATACTTCCACAGAACAAAACAAAGGAGAGATCA
Source organism: uncultured Ruminococcus sp. (assembly GCA_902777275.1). GTDB lineage: Bacteria > Bacillota > Clostridia > Oscillospirales > Acutalibacteraceae > Ruminococcoides. The sequence goes on from CACYTI010000006.1 coordinate 10,236, forward strand.
ATATGGAGTTTCATCAGGATAACCGATCATTTTGCGCGCCGTTCGCTGTGCTTGATACGGTTGCCGAACAGCTTGCCGACGTCGATTTGACGCTGCCTGATTACTGTCCGGACATTGAAAAAATTCTGAAATGCAGCCTTATCCCGAAAATTCAGTCAAAAACCCTGTCGGGAGGACAGCTACAGGTGGACGGAGTCTGTGTGGTGAGCGTTCTCTATGTGGAGAGCGAAAAAAAGACAATACGCTGCTGTGAGCACAGCGTGAACTTTTCGCAGGGCTTTTCGGTGAGGGACGCGGGCGACAGCAACATAATCCTGACAAAAACTAAGCCCGAATACATCAACTGCAGGGCGCTCAGCCCGCGAAGACTTGTTATGCACGGCGCTTTTTCACTGTATGCGAAGGTATTGACCGCCCGCCGCACAGAGCTGTATACCCCCGACAGCGAAACCCTGGAGGTGCTCCGCCGTAAAACGCGGTTGAGCGATCTGCGCGCGAACTGTCAGGAGCAGTTCACCGTCAGCGAGGAGATCTCGGTTGCCGACAAGCCCGCGATAGAAGCCGTGCTCTACGCGTCGGCTGAGGCGGCGATAAACGACGCTAAGGCGGTCAGCGGCAAGCTTATGCTAAGCGGCGAAATCAGCATAAGTCTGTTTTACATCACGAATCTTGAAACGGGAGAGACCGCCAAGCTCCACTATTTACTGCCGTTTAATCAGATAATCGACTGCGACGGTGTTGACGAGAACACCGAGAATATTTTCAGCGCGGAGATAATGTCGTTTGACACTCGATTAAAAAACGATATACTTTCCGACAAGCCCGCGCTCGCGTTTGACGCTATGCTCTGTGTGTCAGCGGAGGGCTATATAAGCGGCGACGAGGAGATCATCACCGACGCGTATTCGACCGGATTTGCCTGCGCTCCGCAGTTTTCCGAGCTGAAAATCATCGGCGGAGTGAAGCCTGTTAACGAGACGTTTATCGAGAAAACCTCGACTCGCGTGGACGGCTGCAAAATCGGAAAGATTTTGGATATTTACGCCGACTCCGTCACGCTCGAAACGGAAGCGGCTGAGGACTCCGTCCGCGCAAAGGGCAAGGTCAGCCTGTGCATTTTGGCTCTTGACGACAAAAGCTTTCCGGTCATGGCAGAGCGCTCCTTTGATTACGAGCGGATTTTGAACGCCGACGGCTGCAACCGCATGATATTTGAAAACGCGCGTGTGGCGAGCATAAGCTACCGCCTCGGCGAAGACGGCGGGATCGAAATGCGCCTTGAGATGAATATCAGCGGCGGCGCGGTGAAGAGCGATGCAGTGAGGGCGGTAAGCTCGGTAGAGGTGTACGAGGACAGCCCAGTCACCCCCGAAAGATGTGCGCTTACCCTGTATTATGCCGCTGCGGGCGAGAGCCTGTGGGACATAGCAAAGCGGCACAACACGGGCATGGAGCTGCTCCGGTCAGAAAACACGCTCGATGAGATTATCCTCGACAGCGACCAAATGCTGTTGATCCCCAAACTGTAAGGAGGCGGCGCGATGGAAGAGAGAAATGTGTACCGCGATATATCGCAGCGCACCGACGGCGATGTGTATATCGGCGTTGTGGGACCCGTCAGAACGGGCAAATCCACTTTTATCAAACGGTTTATGGATACGCTTGTGCTGCCCAACATAACCGACGAGGATGTTTACGGCAGAGCGGTTGACGAGCTGCCCCAGTCGGCGGCGGGCAAAACGATAATGACAACCGAGCCGAAGTTTATTCCCGAGGAGAGCGTGGAGGTCGAGCTTGACGAGAACGTCTCGTTCAAGGTGAGAATGATCGACTGCGTCGGCTACGTGGTCGAAAGCGCGCTCGGTCACAGCGAGGAGAACGGACCGCGAATGGTGAAAACCCCGTGGGCTGACGAGGAGATACCCTTTGACGAGGCGGCGGAGATCGGCACAAAAAAAGTCATCACCGATCACAGCTCGGTCGGCTTGGTGATAACTGCGGACGGAAGCTTCAGCGACATTCCGCGCGAGGATTACCGCTCCGCCGAAGCGAGGGTTATCAACGAGCTAAAGGCGATAGATAAGCCGTTTGTCGTGCTGCTCAATTCGTCCAGCCCCGAGTCGGACAGGGCGAAGGCGCTCGCGGAGGAGCTTTCGCAGCGTTATCAGGTTCCCGTTATGCCCGTTAACTGCATAGAGCTGAACGAAAACGAGATAAAACGGATTTTGGCTCAGCTTTTGTTCGAGTTTCCGATACGCGAAATCAAGCTCGATATCCCCGAGTGGGTCGTAAAGCTTGAGGGCGGCCACTGGCTGAAATCGGCTGTTTACCGGGCTATCCGCGACGCCGCGAAGGATATCCGCAAGACGCGCGAGATACAGCAGGCGGCGGGGGAGATGACGGGCTGCGAGTACCTTTCGGGCGCCGAGCTTGCGGGGCTCGACTTGGGCAGGGGAAGCGCCGAGCTGAAGCTTTCTGTCGGCTCCGACCTTTTTTACAAGGTCCTCTCGGAGAAAACGGGGCTTGAGATCGCCGACGAATACGCCCTTATGAACTGCATAAACGATCTGTCCCGCAAGCAGAGGGAGTTTGACAAAATAGCTCAGGCGTACCGTCAGGTTCAGGAGACGGGCTACGGAATAGTTATGCCCGCTATCGACGAGCTGACTTTAGATGAGCCGAAGATTATAAAGCAGAGCGGAAAATACGGGGTAAAGCTGAAAGCGAGCGCACCGTCCATCCACATGATGCGCGTGCAGACACAGACCGAGGTCACGCCGATAGTCGGCAGCGAACAGCAGTCCGAGGAGCTTGTTTCCTACCTGCTTAGGGAGTTTGAAGAAAGCCCCGAAAAAATCTGGGAGAGCAACATCTTCGGAAAATCCGTCCACGAGCTTGTAAACGAGGGTCTGCACAACAAGCTCAGCCGTATGCCCGCCGACGCGCGAAAGAAAATAGCGCAGACGATAGAGAGGGTAATAAACGACGGCTGCAACGGCTTGATTTGTATAATTTTGTAGAAGATCGCACGGGAGCCCCCAGCGGGCTCCTTTTCCCGTTTACTGTGCAAATTAGCTAAAACTAAGGGATTAATTTTGGTTTGCGATTTTTTGCGTGTTATGGTAGAATGTAGGTAAGATTTTTCAAGGGGGAATAACTGTGAAAAACGCAAAGATAAGTTTCAAAAAACTGACCGCCGTTTTGCTTGCGGTCGTTCTGACAGTCGGAATTTTTTCAGTCTTGCCGTTTGAAGTCTCGGCGGCTGAGATTTCGCAAAGCGTCGGCGCGTCAAGCGGAACGACGGGTGACTGCACGTGGACGCTCGACGACGAAGGCAATCTTACAATCAGCGGCAACGGCAGAATGGCGGATTATACTGAATTCGACGCTGCTTGGAATATGCCATGGGGCAAATCAATAAAAACGGTGACGATTAAAAGCGGAGTAAAGAATATAGGTAATTATGCGTTTTGCGGATGCTCGCGTTTGAAAAGTGTCGTGATCTCCGACAGTGTAACTCAGATTGGCAGCTATTCGTTTTCATATACAGGCTTAACAGGAATCACGATCCCCAACAGCGTAACGATTATTGAAACCCTATCATTTGAAGGATGCACCGACCTGACAAGCATTATAATTCCCGATAGTGTAAAAAGAATCGAAGCAGACGCTTTTGAAAATACCGGTTGGTATTCGAATCAACCTGACGGGCTTGTTTACGCGGGAAAGGTTGCGTATAAATACAAGGGCACAATGCCGCAAAATACCACTGTCGAAATACGGAACGGAACGCTCGGCATTGCAAACCGTGCTTTCTATAATTGTACAAGCCTGAGCGCCGTCACTATTCCCGACAGCTTGAAAATTATAGGCTATTATTCGTTTAATCGCTGCACGGGCTTAACCTCCGTCGCAATCGGCAGCGGAGTGACCGAAATATGTGATTATGCTTTTAACGGATGCAGAGGATTAACGAGCGTTACGATAGGCAACGGTGTTAAATACATAGACAGTTACGCTTTCAGCGGCTGCACGGGTTTGACAGACGTTGTGTTTGGCAGCAAGGTTGTCAGTATAGATCATTGCGCGTTTGACAGCTGTACAAAGTTAAGAAACTTCACACTACCGGATAGTTTAGAGACTGTGGGTGAGTTCGCTTTTAATAAATGCTCAACTTTGACAAATATCACCATTCCCGACGGAGTTACAAGTATAGGTACAGGCGCTTTTGAAGACTGCACAGGCTTGACAGATGTTACGATCGGCGACAATGTTGCAAGCATAGGGGATCAGGCGTTTTATAGCTGTGGCAAATTATCGAGTCTCACAATCGGCGATAACGTGGAAAGTATAGGCAGATCGGCTTTTTACGGATGCTCAAATCTGAAAAGTGTAACGATTCCCGACAGCGTAAAGAGTATAGGCGGTTCGGCTTTTGTGTACTCGGGCTTGAAGAGCGCGGTAGTCCCATACAGCGTAACCGAAATAGGAAAAGATGCGTTTACAGTTTACTCCGGTTTGACGATTTACGGCTATGCTAACACCTATGCACAAACCTACGCCGGTCAGAACAACATTCCGTTCACGGTGATCGGTGAAATAATAATAGGCGACGCCAATACAGACAGCATCATCGACGTCCGCGACGTTACAGCGATCCAACGGCACCTTGACGAGTTTGAAACATTCAACAGATTTCAGCTTGTGTCGGCTGACACCAACCGCGACGGCGTTGTAAATATTGAGGACGCGACTCTTCTTCAAATGTACCTTGCCGAGTTTGATGTATCCTTCGGATAAATAAATAAAAATCCTTCCGTTCTTAAATTATATGCGGAAGGATTTTTTGCGCCTGATAATTCGGCATAGTCCACAAATATGCGAGTGTTAAATTGTTGAAAATGACGAAAAATGACGAGTGAATGAATTATTGTTGAAAAAAACGCGTGAATCAATTATAATATTAATGTATGCAAATTGCTTTTTACGGGAGGTCTTTTTATGTTGCAAACGAGCGCCGGCGCGCTTATGGGCGTTGCCGCGGAAATGAACCTGTATGACAAGTCTATTTCTGCCGCAAAGGTCATTTTGACGGGATTTGTGGTAGTTTTCAGTATGCTCTTTTTGCTGATTATTGTTATAAAGGTGTACAGCACCGCTATTGCGGGCTTTCAGCGGGCGGCTGATAAACGCTCAAAGAAAAAAGACAGGGTGATGGAGCGTGTCAGCGCGGAACGCGGCGCGCATATCATTAAAAAGCCCGCCTATGTTACGCCTCTTTCGGTTGAGGAGGGAATACCCGACGAGGTCGTCGCGGTCATCGCAGCGGCGGTTGCGGCAAGCTTTCCTTCCGGTTCAAAGCCCGCTATCAAAAGCATCAAAAAAGCCGGCGGCGGACGTTCCGCGTGGGCAAATGCAGGTGTTTTGGATAACACGCGGCCGTTTTAGGCTAATTTAAAGAAAGGAACGTAGCTGTTTTATGGAAATTATTGACGGCTTTTTAAAGGCCATATACGGTATTTATGAAAGCTCGGGGCTTATGACCCTGAACTGGCAGAACTACATTATGATAGCCGTGTCTATCTTTTTGCTGTATCTCGCCATAAAAAAACAATATGAACCCCTTTTGCTGCTTCCGATAGCGTTCGGTATGCTGCTCGTGAATCTTTATCCCGGCATTATGGAGCCTCCCGCGACTCAGCTTATTCAGATGAACGGCGCGAATGACCCCGCCGCGGCAGGGCACGCCACCCAACAGATAAACGGCGTTTGGTTTTATGAGAATCCGAAATACGGCGGCTTGCTGTATTATTTATATCAGGGCGTAAAGTTGGGAATCTATCCTCCGCTTATCTTCCTGGGCATTGGCTGCATGACAGACTTCGGTCCGCTTATCTCCAATCCCAAAAGCCTTATTTTGGGCGCGGCGGCTCAAATCGGAATTTTTGTAACCTTTACGGGCGCTATTTTCCTCGGATTTTCGGAGGCACAGTCCGGCGCTATCGCTATTATTGGAGGCGCCGACGGACCGACCGCTATATTCGTCACGACAAAGCTTGCTCCGGAGCTGTTGGGCTCTATCGCTATAGCCGCCTACTCATATATGGCGCTCGTGCCGATCATTCAGCCGCCTATAATGAAGGCGCTCACCACCAAGAAAGAGCGTTCGGTCGTAATGGAGCAGCTACGTCCCGTATCAAAGCTTGAGAAAATCATTTTCCCGATCATCGTTGTTATTTTGATCTCGATTTTCCTGCCCGACGCCGCGCCGCTTGTCGGAATGCTTATGCTCGGCAACCTGTTCAAGGAATCGGGAGTTGTTGACAGAATAGCAAAGGCTGCTCAAAACGAGCTTATGAACATCATCACGATTTTCCTCGGCGTGACCGTAGGCGGTACCGCGAAGGGAAGCACATTCCTTACCTTTGATACGATCAAAATCATCGTATTGGGTCTGATCGCGTTCTCAATGGGCACAGCTTTCGGTCTGCTTTTCGGCAAGCTTATGTATAAGCTGACAAAGGGCAAGGTCAATCCGCTCATTGGCTCTGCGGGCGTTTCGGCGGTCCCCATGGCTGCCCGCGTTTCGCAGCGCGTAGGTCAGCAGGAAAATCCCGGAAACTTCCTTTTGATGCACGCTATGGGTCCGAATGTTGCCGGTGTAATCGGTTCTGCGGTTGCCGCAGGTGTGCTTCTTAACGTTATTCCCCACTAAGGAACTGTTTATCAATTAATTGTGATTTCTGCTTGTCTAATTTGCCCTGTACTTCGTTAAATTTCTCGCAATACGTCAGTATTGCTGCGAAATTCGCCTCGTTCAGAACAAATTATCCTGCGCATAAATTCACAATTTATTTCTGCACAGTTCCTAAGTAAAAAAATAAAGGCGTTTTGCGATTATTTTCTCGTTATAATTCTGTTTAAGAATTATAACGAGAAAAATGTGTAATATAATAAATCGATATATTTTATGACGCAAAAAATTAAAAAGGAGTATCATAATGCCTAAAAACCTATCAATTCAAAAAATAATTGGCATTCTTCTTCACAGGCTTCCTATGATTATTCTTTCGGCAGTGCTCATGGGATTGATTTTCTTCATCTACACCAGCCTGATGATCAAGCCCGTTTACAGTACGTCTTCTATGATTTACATACAAAACTACGGTAAACAACCGGCAGTGGCTTCTACGGATGATGTTGAAGACTCAACTGCAGCGTCAAATGACAGCGGATCGGGCGCTCAGCAGAGCAACAACGCGGCGGCGCAGAAGATCTTTAACTCCGACCTCGCGGGCTCGGCGTCACTTGCGTCAAACTGTGTTACTCTGTTTCAGAACTCTACCGATATCACACGCTATTACGACGGCTGCAATGTTACCATGGCGACGGCAAACAACACATTTTACATTACAATCTCCGTAAACGGCACCGATCCTCAAAAGTGCGCGAATGTGGCTAATATTGTCGCGGAAAAATGCGCCACTGTATTTCACAATCATTTCCCCTACGGAACGATAGGTACTATCCGTGAGGCGACTGCTCCGTCGCAGCCAGTTTCGCCGAATAAGGTTCTGAATACCATGATTGGCGCGGTCGTAGGTCTTGTGCTTGCGTGCCTTGCAGCGGTTCTGCTTGAAATGATTGACACCACACTCAAGAATGATGATGACCTCCAGAAGATGTATAAGATTCCCGTATTTGCGGAAATCCCCGATTTCGAGACGTTAGGTAGGTGACGGCAATGAAAGAAAAGAAAGAAAAAGAGAATAAAAATATAGAAAAAGCTGCTGACGAGAGCAATATTTCTGCAAATGACACTGCTAAAGAAAACAGTCCTCAAGAAGGTGCTCCTCAGGATAACGCTGCTGCCGGCGCCGGCGGCGAAAAAAAGAAACGCAAGGTAAGAAAGAAAAGAAGAAGATCAGGCGGCTACGCCTACAACTATAACTACTCCTATTCATCCAACTATTCTTACGGTTACAGTCAGAACGGCCTTTCGGATAACGGCAAGTTCGCGATCGTTGAATCATATAAAGCTGCAAGAACAAATATCATGTTCTCGCTTTCGGGCGATGATGACAAGATTTTTGCGGTAACAAGCTATTCAAAGGGTGAAGGTAAAAGTACCGTTTCATCAAACCTTGCTATTTCCTTCTCCAAAATGGAAAAGCGCGTTCTTGTAATTGACTGCGACCTCAGACGTCCGAACGTTCACAACATTTTCAAGGTTGAGAACAAGATGGGTCTTTCAAATATCATCGGTAAGATGGGCAGCTTTGAGGATGTAGTTCACAGAAATGTTCTGCCGAACCTCGATATTCTCCCGTCCGGCACGATCCCTCCCAACCCGTCAGAGCTGCTTTGCTCACCCCGCTTTGTTTCGATGATAAAGCGTCTCAAAGAGGAGTATGACTATATAATCTTCGATACTCCGCCTATCGGTGTTGTTGCCGACGCGTTGCTGCTCAAGGATTTGGTCGCGGGCTTCGTTGTGGTTCTCAGAGAGCGCAGAACGACTCACGGTGATATCCAGAACCTGATCGATAGCGCAAAAATGGCTGACAGCAAGATTTTAGGCTTTATCAAGGTCGGCTGCATCAAGGGCAAAAAGCGCGGAAAACGCGGATACTATTATTACTACAATTACTATTATTATTAATAGTCAGATACAAACAACGACATTTACAATCAACAGGCCTGCCGGGGAATACACGGTGGGTCTGTTTTTTAGATAGAAAGGTAAAAATGCAGGATTTGTAAAAAAGACTTGCATTTTTCCGATTTATATATTACAATATAATTTAAATAAAGAGCATTTTGCAATATTATAATAAGGAGAAAGCACAATGAACTTTTTAAGCAGCAGCGCTCAGGAGCTTGAGCGCGAATATCAGAGTCTTAAAAAAAGTTATGAGGACGAAAAGGGAAAGGGACTTCAGCTCAATATGGCGCGCGGCAAACCTTGCAGTGAGCAGCTTGACATTTCACTTGATATGCTCGACGTTGTTAACAGCAAGTCGGATTTTATCGGTGAGGATAAAATGGACTGCCGCAATTACGGAATCCTTGAAGGAATCGAGGAGTGCCGCAGGCTGTTCGGCGACATTCTCGGAACAGATTACAAAAATATAATGGTTGGCGGCTGCTCAAGCCTTAACATGATGTTCGACACGATTTCCTGCTTGATGACTAAGTCGGCTGTCGAAGGCTGCAAGCCGTGGTACGAGGTGACCGACAGAAAGTTCCTCTGTCCGGTTCCCGGATATGACCGTCATTTCGGAATTACAGGCTACTTCGGTTTTGAGATGATCCCCGTTCCGATGAATGAGGACGGTCCCGACATGGACATTGTGGAAAAGCTTGTTTCGGAGGACGCTTCGGTCAAAGGTATCTGGTGCGTGCCGAAATACTCCAATCCTACGGGCATCACCTACAGCGACGAAACCGTCAGACGCTTTGCCAATCTCAAGCCAGCCGCAAAGGATTTCCGCATTATGTGGGACAACGCTTACTGCGTACACGACGTCACAGATGAACCCGATACTCTTCTTAACATTTACGATGAATGCCTGAAGGCGGGTACTGAGGATATGCCCCTGTTGTTCTGCTCCACCTCAAAAATAACCTTCCCGGGCGCGGGAGTCGCGGCTATGGCGGCTTCCCCTAACAATATGAAGGTCTTCCGTGAGCGCTACAACTACGAGATAATCAGCTACGACAAACTCAATATGCTGCGCCACGTTAAGTATTTCGGCGATTACAACGGCGTTCTTGAGCATATGAAGAAGCACAAGGCTATTCTTGCTCCCAAGTTTGACATCGTGCTCAACACCCTGAAAAACGAGCTGACACCTGTTGGCATCGGAAAATGGACAAATCCCAAGGGCGGTTACTTTGTAAGTATAGATGTGCTTGAAGGCACAGCCAAGCGCGTTGTATCGCTCTGCAAAGAGGTCGGTCTGATCCTCACGGGCGCGGGAGCCACCTATCCCAACGGCTTCGACCCCAACGACTCCAATATAAGAATAGCCCCGTCCTTCCCGCCGAACGGCGAACTTCAAAAGGCGATGGACATTTTCTGCATCTGCGTAAAGTTAGCGGCGTGCGAGAAGCTTTTGTCAACTGAAAATTGATAATTCAGCTCGTGCAAAAACAGATTTTGCTTATGCTGATATTAGTGACTTTAAAATAACGGTTCTGCCGCAAAACAAAAAATGCGGCTGTGCTTTGTTGTACGATTAAATACAACGGACTGCGATCGTAAACGCTGTATTTGTTCCTATCATTGCATAAGAGTCGGTGACCGGGCATTAATGTTGTTGGTGTTGTCGGTTACAAAAAAATCACTGCAGCCCCTATGTGCTGCAGCTGTGCTATACTAAAAAAACAGTCCGGGTCAAAGCTTAGACAGCCTGATCCGGACTTTTTTAGTATAGTCAATTATCAGATAATAATGCTTTTGCCGCTCATTTCCTCGGGTTGCGGCAGATTCAAAATTTTGAGCATTGTCGGCGCTATGTCAGCTAACACTCCGCCCTCGCGAAGCTCGCAGTCGTAGCCGATAACGCAGAAGGGAACGGGGTTGGTGGTGTGCGCCGTGAACGGCTCGCCGTCCTCGTCGATCATCTTGTCGGCGTTGCCGTGGTCGGCTGTGATAATAGCTGCGCCGCCCATTTCGAGGACAGCGTTAACGACCTGACCTACGCAGTCGTCAACCGCTTCAACAGCCTTTACTGCCGCGTCAAACACGCCTGTGTGACCGACCATGTCGCAGTTGGCAAAGTTGAGGATTATCATATCATATACGCCGCTGTGAATGGCGTCTACAAGCTTATCCTTGACCTGATAGGCGCTCATTTCCGGCTGTAAATCATAGGTCGCTACCGACGGTGACTTGACAAGGATCCTGTCCTCGCCGTCGTAAACCTTCTCAACGCCGCCGTTGAAGAAGAATGTTACGTGCGCGTATTTCTCGGTCTCGGCGATCCTGAGCTGCTTCATGCCGAGAGATGAAATATACTCGCCCATCGTGTTTGTAAGCTTCTGGGGCTTAAACGCGATGTGAACATTGGGCATTGTCGCGTCGTACTGAGTCATGCAGACATAGAACAGCGGGAAGAAGCCGTTTCTGCGCTCAAAGCCCTTGAAATCGGGGTCAACGAGCGTGCGGGTGATCTCACGCGCGCGGTCGGGACGGAAATTGTAGAAGATAACGCTGTCGTTCGGCTTTATTGTCGCTCCTCCGTCAACAACTATCGGAATAACAAATTCGTCGGTGACATTGTTTGCGTAGCTGTCCTTTACCGCCTGAACAGGACAGGAAGCCTTTACGCCCTCGCCGTATACAAGCGCGGCATATGCCTTTTCAACGCGCTCCCATCGGTTATCTCTGTCCATAGCGTAGTATCTGCCCATAACGGTCGCGATTTTGCCTACGCCGATCTCCTCACACTTCTTGACCGCAGCGTCAACATACTCAGCCGCGCTTGAGGGAGGAACGTCGCGTCCGTCGAGGAACGCGTGGATATATACGTTTTTCAGACCCTTTTTCTTGCAAAGCTCCAAAATTCCGTAGAGGTGGGTGTTGTGGCTGTGAACGCCGCCGGGGGAGAGCAGACCCATGAGATGAAGGTCGCTGTTGTTGCTCAGGGCGTTGTCAATCGCGCCGACGATTTCCTCGTTGTCCTTTAGCTTGTCATCGTTTATTGTTTTGGTGATTCTGGTAAGCTCCTGATAAACGATCCTGCCTGCACCGATGTTGGTGTGACCGACCTCGCTGTTGCCCATCTGACCGTCAGGCAGACCGACGTCCATGCCCGAAGCTCCGATTTGGGTGAGAGGATTCTCGGAGAAGAGCTTGTCTATGTTTGGTGTGTTTGCCGCGAGAATTGCGTTAGCCGCTTCCTCGCCTTTTTTGCCGCAGCCGAAGCCGTCAAGAATCATAAGGATCAAAGGTTTTTTCATAAGCTGAAATCTCCTTTCGTTAAGATATCAAACGCTTATTTTGACGCCGCCTTTACGATAGCAGCGAATTTTTCGGCTACGAGCGAAGCGCCGCCGATGAGACCGCCGTCAACGTTTGTTTTGGAGAGAAGCTCGTCCGCATTGGCGTCGTTCATGGAGCCGCCGTACTGGATGGTGACAGCGTCTGCGGCTTCCTGATTATAAAGCTTGGCAAGCTGGTCGCGGATAAACGCGCAAACCTCTTCTGCCTGATCTGCTGTGGCGGTTTTGCCGGTTCCGATAGCCCATACGGGTTCGTAAGCGATAACAACGTTTTTAAGCTCTTCTTCGGTTACATCCCAAAGGTCAAGCTTGATCTGACGTGCGATGACCTCTTCGGTGATGTTGCACTCGCGCTCCCAAAGAAGCTCGCCGACGCAAACGATGGGTTTGAGTCCGCCTGCAAGAGCCGCCTTTGTTCTCTTGTTTACGGTTTCGTCTGTTTCACCGAAATACTGTCTTCTTTCGCTGTGACCTAAAACGACGTATTCAACGCCGATTTCTTTGAGCATACCTGTGGAGATCTCGCCCGTAAAAGCGCCGCTTGCCGCCCAGTGGCAGTTCTCCGCGCCGATTTTAACGTTTGTTCCTGCCGTTGCCTCGATAGCTGCGGCGAGGTCTACATAGGGAACGCAGGCGATTACCTCGCAGTCAGCGTCCGCTACGAGAGGAACGATCTCGTTGAGCAGAGCCTTAGCCTCAGAGGGAGTCTTGTTCATTTTCCAGTTGCCCGCAATAATGGCTTTTCTTTTAGCTTTATCCATAATATAATTCCTTTCGAGAAGATTGTTGAAACAAATATTGTTGAAACAAATAGGGGCGACCGCGAGGGTCGCCCCTACGGGGTAAAATAATGATTAACGAAGTTGATCAATTCATGCCGCAAGGCGGCTATTCACGGCGAAGCCAATTCACGACCGAAGGTCAATTCATTCCTGCCGCCAACGTTTGATGATGTCTCAGACGTTTTCAAAATCGGAAAGTAACGATACAGGAATGAATTGTTGCTTCGCAACATGAATTTACTATGTAATGAATTGCGCTGACACGCATGAATTGTTGCTCCGCAACATGAATGTGCCTTTGGCACATTATTTGTCAGCGATCACCGCGATGCCGGGGAGAGTCTTGCCTTCGAGATATTCGAGGGAAGCGCCGCCGCCTGTTGAGATGTGGCTCATCTTATCGGCAAAGCCGAGCTGGATTACAGCAGCCGCGCTGTCGCCGCCGCCGATAATCGTTGTGGCGTCTGTCTCGGCGAGAGCCTTGGCAACCGCGATGGTGCCCGCAGCGAGGATCGGGTTCTCAAATACACCCATTGGTCCGTTCCAAACAACGGTCTTGGCGTTTTTGACAGCGTCTGCGAAGAGCGCCTGGGTCTTGGTGCCGATGTCGAGACCCTGCATTTCGGCGGGAATAGCGTCGGCGTCAACGACCTGAACTTCGATGGGAGCGTCGATGGGATTCGGGAAATCCGCGGCGATGGTGGTGTCGATGGGAAGGAGAAGCTGCTTGCCCAAAGCCTCAGCCTTGGCGATCATGTCCTTGCAATATTCGAGCTTGGAATCGTCAACGAGCGACTTTCCGACTTCTTTGCCCTGAGCCTTGAGGAAGGTGTAAGCCATGCCGCCGCCAATGATGAGGGTGTCGCACTTTTCAAGCAGGTTGGAGATAACGTTGAGCTTGTCAGCGACCTTTGCGCCGCCAAGAATCGCAACGAACGGACGGACGGGGTTCTCAACAGCATTGCCGAGGAAGTTGATTTCCTTCTGCATAAGGTAACCTACGGCTGTGTCCTTGATGTGGTCGGTAACGCCCGCGGTGGAGCAGTGAGCGCGGTGAGCGGAGCCGAAGGCGTCCATTACGAATACCTCAGCTAAAGAAGCGAGCTCTGTGGAGAAGGGCTCAAGGTTCTTGGTCTCTTCTTTTCTGAAACGAGTGTTCTGGAGAAGAACCACGTCACCGTCGTTCATAGCGGCAACAGCCTTTTTGGCGTTCTCGCCCACAACCTCGTCGTCGTTGGCGAATACAACGTCCTGACCGAGAAGCTCAGCCAAACGGACAGCAACTGGAGCAAGGCTGAATTTTTCCTCGGGACCGTTCTTGGGCTTGCCGAGGTGAGAGCAGAGGATAACCTTGCCGCCGTCGGCGATCAATTTTTTGATGGTGGGAAGAGCGGCAGTGATTCTGTTGTCGTTGGTGATAACGCCGTTTTTGAGCGGGACGTTGAAATCAACGCGGACAAGCACTTTTTTGCCTTTTACATTGATGTCGTCAACAGATACTTTGTTGAGCTGCATAGTTAAAACATCCTTTCATTTATGAAAATTTGTAAAAATACAAAGTATTTTATACTCACTTACATTATAGTATATTTTTTAACTTTTAGCAATAGAATTTAATGACTTTTTAACAAAAATTCACGATAAATTATTAATGTCCGACCACTTGTGACGGTGCAGCTCGCCTTTGTTTTGCAGATTCGGATAATCCCACTGGCGCAGCACCTCATAGGCGGCTACAGCGACCGAGTTTGAAAGGTTCAGGCTTCTCGCGTCGCTTATCATCGGCAGCCGCAGAGTGCGGTCGGGATACTTCATAAGAAGGTGCTCGGGCAGTCCGCGCGTTTCCTTGCCGAAAAGCAAAAAGCAGTTGTCGGGATAGCTCACGTCGCTGTGGCGGTGCGTTCCCTTTGTTGAGAAGAGGAAGAATTCGCCGCCCTTGTTCTTCTCAAAAAAATCTTCAAGGCTTTCGTAGTATGTGATATCAAGGAGATACCAGTAATCGAGCCCCGCGCGTTTTAGCTTGCGGTCGTCAACGGTAAAGCCCATCGGCTTGACGATATGCAGCCGCGCACCGGTTGCGGCGCAGGTGCGGGCGATATTGCCCGTGTTTTGGGGTATTTCGGGCTCTACAAGAACCAAATTAAGAGTAGACAAATAATCATTTCCTTTCGGTTTTGAAAAAAATTCCAAATAAAATAATAATAAAAATCATAAAATAAAAAAATAACAATACTAATCTATTGTAAATCGTAAACACTAATTGTGCAAGTTTTTTCTTGTTAATTTTTAAAGGAAACACTGATTAATTTGGGTGCACAAATTGCGCCGTCAGATTTTTCGTCAGGGTGCACAAATAAATTGAGGTAAGGCTGACGCCTTGCCGAGATTTTTTGGGCAGTCTGACGGAAAAGATGCAAGCAAGTTGCGTGCCCAGCCGTCAGGCGTGAAATAATCAGTGGTTCCTTAAAGGAAGTGATATTTTGAGCAAACCGTTGACAAGTATGGTAAAGGGCATAGCGGTCGGAATGATAGCAGGTGCGTGTTTAGGCGTAGTAGGAAAGACTGCCGCAGACGAAAACCCGAAGATCCGCAAGAAAGTGTGCCGTGTAAAGCGCACTATGGGAGACGTAGCCGACACCGCAAAATATATCCTAAAATAATAATTGCCGTGATGGGGCAGGTCGGCGACTGAGTCGCATACAGGGCGTCCGTTGCCACGGGAGGGAAAGGCGCCTATTAAAACGTTTTGATAAAATAAAAGCCTTTCTTCAATGGCGCGGTCAAACGCGGGAATTGGAGGAAGGCTTTTCAATGGACAATTGACATTGGACAAATTAAGCTGTACAGGTTATTGCTGCGATTTAGTGCGTCGGCGGGCGTTCGGTTAAACTATATACCGTTGACTATGGGCGGGTTGAATTTATATGATGTTATCCTTAACGTCGTAGAGGCGCACCGATGTGTGCGCCCGGGGGCGCTGAATCAAATGTTTTGTTTCCTATCGACAATAGGGACGGGGAATATACGTCGGTGCACGGGCGACACAATGGTCGCCCCTACGATGTCAAGGTGATGTTTACTATGAATTTCACCTTTAATGCCAAACATAAAACGCGGGCGCAAAACCCATGAACAAATCAACGTCAAGGAGCGCGGATTGACTGTCGGCTCAGCCGACCGTGTGTATAGTGTATGTTGAAGGTTGAGAATTGCCACACGAAAAAGAGCTTGCCTATGCAGTTTTTGGGGTGTATGTTTATGAGTTTCCACATACACTGATATACACTGACACACACCGATAGATTGATCCGCATAAAAAATCCCTTCAAAACCGTTTAAAACGCGAATCGAAGGGATTTGATTATTTACTGTAACAAATCAATATACAAAATCAAGCGGATTAAGATACTCTCCGTCGTAGCGGATCTCAAAATGCAGGTGGGGACCCGTTGAGTTGCCCGTGGAGCCTACGTAAGCTATCACGTCGCCCTGACTTACATAATCTCCCGTTGAGCAGGCGAGCTCGCTTGCGTGACCGTAAACGGTTACATAGCCGTTGCCGTGGTCGATCATAACGTAGTTGCCGTAGCCGCCGCCGTCGTTGCCCGACCAAATAACCGTGCCGCTGTCCGCGGCGATTATCGGCTGACCGTAGTCGTCGCCGCCCGCGATGTCAATGCCGCAGTGCATTCTTCCCCAGCGCTCTCCCATATAGCTGGTGATATTGTGGGTGTGGGGGAGAGGCCAAATAAAGCCGCTGCCGTAATAGCTTCCGCTGTCGGAGCTGCTGTGGTCGTCCCCGGAGTAGCTGTCCTCGCTTTGACTGCTGTCCGTGCTTTCCGTACTTTCCTCGCTTTCCTTAGCTTTGGCTGAGCCGACGAGCTTCTTTTCGGGTATGGTTTCAATAACCGTGCGTTCGTCGGTAACTTTCGAGCCCGCGTCCTCGCCGTCGATATAGCTGAGGCGAACGGTGTAGCGGACAACGCCGTCCTGACCATCCTGAATGATCTCCTCGTAGTCGTCGGGAAGGCTTTCGTCCACTGTCACTTCGGTGCCGTGCTCTACCTCTTCCTCGTAGATCCAGTCGGTCTCAAGGCGTATAGAATACATATACTGAGTTTCTTCCATGATCGCGTCAACGCTCACGGGCGCTTCGCCGCCGTCATAGGGCTTGACCTCTACCTTGTTCGCGAATTCCGTCGTTGTGCTGCTGTCGTAGCCCTCGCGCGCGTCGCTGAGCACCTTGTCAAGCGCATTCACAAGTGCTCTGCCGTCGTTTACAACGCCGATAAACTCACCGTCAATATACAGGGCGCAGGCACCGCTTCCTATATTGTAGCTGCTGCCGCCGTTGGCTTTATCGCCGCCTCTGCCGATAAGACTTACAGGCTCGTCAAGGGTGGACGGTATTGTCGGAACGGCTGCATACGTTGTCTGCGGCTGAGTTTCCGCCTGAGTTTCCGTTATTTCGGGCTTAGCCTTGCCCGAAGAGGCGGCGTTGAGAGCACCCGCTGCGGTCACGGCTGAAATCATTGCCACGCTTACGCCTGCCGCGACGATAAGCACGACGCGTTTTTTGTAGACGCGCTTCACGGGAGCAACGCCGACCATGTGAGCAGGCTGAAGCTTATCCTCCGACGCTTTGAAAAAACTGCTTTTCTTAGCTTTTCTGTCGGTTTTCTTTCGCGCAGTGCTGCGCGGATTGTTTTTCGGCGCGTCATAGGGCGAAAGGCTTTCGATTTCCTCAAACCCGTCCACGCCTAAAAATTTGATTTCCTCGTTTTTCCTGTCTTTTCTCTTCAATTTGTTTCTCCTATCCGGTTACCGAAAATGTGTAAGATATTCATTGCCGGATCGCAATGTACCTTCCGTAGCATATTATACCAAACTCTTCGGAAATTTCAATATAAGAAATAAAAAACGGAGTTATTCATATAATGCACACAAATAACTCCGTCTGAATTTGTTTAAAAACACAATAATTCTTTTTAACAATTATGAAAACAGTCCGCTGAACGCTTTATTCCCACCAATTGTCCCTGAAAAACTCTACCCTGTAAATCTCAGATTAAGGTCGGCGTCGCCTGTTATGCCGTCTACGGCGGCGGTTTTGGAATATTGCCACATACCGATAGCGTAGGGGAAGGACGGGTATGCGGCGTCGTATTCGCTGTACCACAGCTCGATGTCCGAAAGCAGGCTCATGTCGTATTTTTTGGAGATTTCGGCGTCTGAGGCGTAAATCATAGGCTGCCAACCAAAGCCCTTGACGGCGTCGCAAAAGGCGCGCGCGCATGACGTAGCCTGATCAACGGTTAGGTCGTCGGTTCGCGCCTCGTCGTCCTTGATGATTTCCCAATCGTAGGCGATAGGATAGTCAAGATTTAGGTCGCCGACAAGCTGACGGCAGTACTCCGCTTCCTCGCGCGCTTCCTCGGGGGTGATCGCCTGAGAGAAGAAGTAACCGCCGGTTTTCAAGCCGGCCGCCTGAGCGCCGGCTATGTATTCCGCTGCCTTGTCGTCGGCGTAGAGCAAGCCTTCATCGCCGTAGCCTCTGCCGCCGAGCCGAACCATTACAAAGCTTATTCCCGCATTTTTCACCCGCTCCCAGTCAACATCGCCGTTGTATGAGGATACGTCGATTCCCGTTTCGCAGGCGGGCTGTCCGTTTTTGCTGTAAATGATAAAGCCGTTTTCCTCCGAAAAATCCTCGGGCGACAGGTCGCTCTGAGCCGTTCCGCTTGCCCCCGTGGTCGCAGCAGTCGGGTCGGAGGCTTTTGTGTCGGAGTCTGAGGATAAAACAGAAGTCTCGGCTTTTGAGTCCTCTTTTCCGCTTTCGGCTTTTGTTCCGCAGCCGCACATCAGGGCTGAGAAAAGCACAGCGGCGGCAAGAGCAGTGCAAATGTATTTTTTCATAAATATACCTCTTTTCTTTTTTTGATATATATTTGATATATTTTTCGATAAAAATCATTTGAAATCAGTATATCATATAATTAAAAAACTGTAAACAATGAAAATTTTCAAAGGGTATTGAAAAAAATTACAATGTTTAGTATAATATACTATCATGGATAATTTTTTAAAAATGATTTATTTGCGTAAAATCATAAACGTAAAAACGACAGGCAGGTGATTGAGTGAATAACGCATATCCTTCGGGATACAGAAAGAAAAAAATTCCCGAGCTGTTAAAGGCGATCGACGAGTGCACTTCACTCAGTCAGCTATTCGCGCTGATCCAGCATGAGCAGATTGAAATTTATATGCACGCACAGTCGGGCGCGTCTAATTTGCAGCCCCGCAAGCTCTCGTCAAAGGAGATAATCGAAAACAATGAATTGCCCTTGGACAGGCTTAAGGCTGAGGTGAAGCGGGCGGTTTGCGGAGCCTACGTCCCCCAAAAGGTGAGCGAGGCGGACAGCAAGCTGATTCAGGCTATTCGCGACACCAAGACGCTAAGCGAGCTGTTTACGCTTATTCAGCGCGAGCACATTATGATTCCCATGCACGCACAGTCCGGAGCTTCAAATCTTACACCCAAAAAGCTTGAGCCAAAGCTTCAGGCAGACAGCCTTGAATCGCCGTTTGACAGGTTCAAGGCAGAGGTGGTCAGGTCGCTTGTAGAGAGCGGAAAATAATTTTACGGTTCAGGCGACACGTTTTTTGCTTTTTTGCTCTGACCTTGCGTTATACTCGGCATCACGGGCGTTTGCCCGAAAGCATAAAGGGAATCTCTGATAATTCAAAGTCGTGCAGATCCCGTGCTTATGCGCGGTAGGGAATTGTTAGAAGATCCCTAAAGAATCTTTTATGAAAAGAGAGGGATTTAAATGAAAACAACAAAACGTATGCTTGCCGCGCTGCTTGCCGTTATGATGGTGTTTACAACGTTTACCGCTGTAAGCGCATTTGCGGCAGATTCAGACGTTGAGACCACTGCTGCCGACGGCGAGCTTACGGAAAACATTCAGCCTGTTTCGGCTGATGAAGAGCTGCCCGAGGAGGCTGTCAACGCGTCTTCGACGTTCTCGGGAAAAGTGACCGGTTTGTGCAAGACCACAATTGAATCCAATAAAATCGGATTGAAGTGGAATAAGACCGAGGGCGCGACCGGCTACTCCGTATACTACAGCGATGCCGACAAAGGAACGGTTTACGCAAAGGTTTGCGATGTTACACAGACTTCCGCTGTTGTGAGCAATCTCAAACAGGCGACCATGTATTACCTCAAGGTCGCAGCTTATGTCGAAAAGAGCGGCAAAAGACAGTACGGTCCCACAACAAGGCTGACCACGGCAACACAGCCCGAAAAGCCCACTTCACTTTTGAGGACCCATTCATCTAACATAGTTGAAGTTAAGTGGAACGTCAACAACAACGCGACGGGCTACAAGGTTTTCCGCTCTTCTGCGGAAAGCGGAAACGAATTCGTACTTGTCAAGACTATTTCAGGCAAAAACAACAACCGCTACACCGATGAAAATGTCAAGCTGGGCAAAATATATGTGTACAAGATCGTCACATACCGCAAGCTGACAAACGGCAATATGTATCATTCTCCGGGTTCTTCAATCACCTGCTTGGCGGGACTTTGCGCTCCCGGATTCTCAATCAGCACAAAGCTTTACAAGGTTACGGTCAACTGGAACAAAAATGCCTATGCCACACGCTATGACATTTACTACTCAACAAATCAAAACGCAACGGCATACACGTTCGCAGGCTCCTCAACGGGAAGCTCATTTACGACCGCTCGTTTATCTGCGAATCAAAAGCTTTATTTCCGCGTTTATCCCATTTACAAGGGCAACGGCAAGACAATCACCGGCACGGCTAACACCAAGGCGATCACCGTTTCCAATGCGATATACGGCGTTGCAACGGGAAGCACGTATGTTGAAATCAGCATAAGCCAGCAGCGTATGTGGTTCTACAAGAGCGGAAAGCTTATGGTAGACACACCCGTTGTTACCGGTATGAGATACTCAATGGATACTCCCAAGGGATATTTTGATATTTATTCCCGCGCGAGAGATACATACCTGACAGGACCCGGATACAGCTCTCACGTTGATTACTGGATGGCATTCTGCGGAGGCTGCGGAATCCACGACGCAAGCTGGCGTTCCAGCTTCGGCGGCAACATCTATACATATGATGGCTCTCACGGCTGTGTAAACACACCGTACAACGCGGTGAAAACGATCTATAACAATACCGGTTACGGCACTCCGGTTATAGTTTACTAAAAAATATCGCTTAAAATAATAATCGCTTAATAAAAACGGCAGTCCGGTTTGGGCTGCCGTTTTTGAAAACTTATTTGAGGGAACCTCTAACAATTCCCTTGATTTATTTGGCTGTTACAACGAAAATGTCATAGTTACCTTTTTCGGTTGAGCCGTTGATGCTGTTATACGCGAAAATATATTGAGTGTTATCTCTGCCTATGACTGCATCAAAGCTTCCGTAGCTGTCGATAAGCTTGCTGCCTGTGCGTGTTTCGTACATATCGTAAACATTGCCGACATTTTTCTTTACAAACCAATTGTTATCAATATAGCCGTCAAGTGAATACGATTTATCTTTATAATTGTAGTATAGATGACCGTCGTCAGTCTTTTTATATCTGTAAAAATTGTCGTCGCCGTACCCGTCCTCATCTTTTTTAAATTGAAGAAGAATATTGCCCTGTTTGTCAAAAACAATTTCTTTTTCGGAATTGTAAGCGCAGTATGCGTCTTTGAAAGTTTTATCATACTTAAGAGATGTAAAGCTCTCCTGAAATGCCTTTGTGCCGTCTGTTTTGTAAATATAATTATCGCAGAGTACAAAGTCGTTGGTTACATAGGACAGAGAAGAATTAAAATCAGGTGAAATAAATTCCCCGTCTTTGCTTATGAGCTTGTATTTGCCGCCCGAAGTTCTTGCTTCATAATAGTAACCGTCAAAGCTGTTGATTGAGTAATCTTTTGAATCAAAGTTAAAAAGACGCTCTCCGTCATTGGAAAATACTGCGCTGTTTCCGTTTATTTCAAGCACATATGAGCCGTCGCTGAACAGTTTTCTTCCGTCGGTTATCTCGTTTCCGCTTCCATCCTTAGTATGCTCTTTGCCGCTGTCGTCGGTAAAGGTGATGAAATCACCTTTAGCGCTGATCCTGTATGGCTTTGTTCCGGAAACACCGCTTAAAGCAGCCTTTTTTTCAAGGTCATAAATCTCCCATTTTCCGGTATACATTGTATCGCCTTCACTTGGGGAGAGCGAGAACATTTTATCGGTTGAGTAGACCAACGCGCTGTCCTTGTCGTTAGTTATCTTATCTGCGGTAACAGCTTTTGCATATTTATCGTTTAAAAGTGAAACGCTCGCATATTTGCAAGGAACGATCTCAACGCCGTTTTCGTCTGCAAGACCACAGCTGTTTAAGTTGTCGCTGACGTCTGCAACAATAAAAAATCCTTTTTGGTTGTTCTCGGCAGTTTCTTCTTTGACAACTTTGTATTTTGCTCCGGAGTCACTTTTTCCGTCAAGCGAAACAATACCGTATTTGCCGTTTTCATCCTGATAAATAACGCCCGAGCTTGTAATATTTGTTGATTTGGCATTGAAATTGACGCTGCCTGTTTTTTGTGCTGTGAATGTACCGAAATCTGATGATCCGGAGTTGCCGGATTGAGCCGAGTCGCTTGCTTTCGCCTTTGAATTGCCGTCTGCCTGCGAAGCCGCGCTTTCGGAACCGGTTATTGAATTTGCAGTAGAACTGCTGCCGGAACAGCCAGCCAAACCGGTAATCAGTACTGACGCGGCGAAAACCGCGCACAACAATCTTTTTTTCATTTTATCTCCTTCTTTCCGTGCCTAAAGCACAAATTTCAATCATATAGATTATACTACAGTCGGTGGTTTGTGTCAACAAAAAACAATAATCTCCGCTTGAAATATTTGGGGCTTTTTGCTAATATAATAGTATAAAAGCTTAAATAAGTATAAATAAATCCGATTTGGGGTGTTGAACGTGGCAAAAACACGGCTTGAACGGCAATTTGACTTTATTATAGAAGCGGACAAGGAAAAAAGTATATACAGGCAGACCCGTTTGTCGAATGGAAAAGACCATGAAAACGACGCCGATCACGCGTGGCACATGGCACTGATGTGCATTTTACTCAGTGAATACTCAAACGAAGAGATAGATGTTCTGCGGACGATATCAATGATACTGATCCACGATATAGTTGAGATAGACGCGGGCGACACCTACGCATACGACGCTCAGGGCGTTTCAACTCAGCGAGAGCGGGAGGAAAAGGCAGCCGACAGGATATACAATCTTCTGCCGCCCGACCAGGCTGAGAAGCTCCGCTCTTTGTGGGACGAGTTCGAGGAGGGCAAAACTCCCGAGGCGAAATTCGCCCGTACTTTAGACAACATTCAACCCGCCATGCTCAACAACGCGACAAACGGCATTGAATGGGTGAATCACGGCGTAAGGCTCAGTCAGATTTTAAACCGCAACAAAAACACCGCCGAGGGTTCGGCGGCGCTTTGGAACTATTCGTTTGAGAATTTCATCAAGCCAAATGTGGAGTCGGGGAAAATCATCGAGGATTGAAAACAAGCGTAATGCTGTCGGTGCCCGCCTCGAATTTCCTAAGCTTGATCCCCGCCGAGGCGAGCATTTTCTTTGAGGCGATCGTTGCGGGGGTATCGGCGTATTTGTCGTAAAGATAAACGATCTCGGATATGCCCGACTGAATTATAGCCTTGGCGCACTCGTTGCAGGGGAACAAATCAACGTAAAGCCGCGCACCATTAAGGTCCTTGCCGCGCGCGTTTAATATAGCGTTCAGCTCGGCGTGAACCACATAGTTGTACTTTGTGTCGTCGCCGTCTCGCTCCCACGGATAAACGTCGTCGGAGCAGCCGTAAGGAAAGCCGTTGTAGCCCGTGGAAAGTATTATATTGTTTTTATCGACGATACAGGCTCCTACCTGAGTGTTGGGGTCCTTGCTGCGCTTTGCCGCTAACAGCGACACTCCCATAAAATATTCATCCCAGCTTATGTAGTCCTTCCGCTTCATTGTTGACCTCCCCGGCAGCGCGGCGGGCGTATACTTTGCCCTGTCGCAACCATTAAAAATCCATATTATATTAATGGTATTATATCACACTGATAGAAATAAATAAATACTTTTCTGACCGAAAACAAATGCTTTTGAAAACTTTTTTTATAAAGAATATTGATTTTTTGTGTCAATTGGTGTATCATTCTATAAAGAAAAATTCAAGGAAGGGAACCGAGGGGTTTCCCTTCGGCAATACCGCATGATCACGGTGTGCGGATTGCAGACGAGGCGTGCGCCGCTAATTGTGCGGCGTTGCCTTGAAAAGCGGGGGATTTGTTTATCTCCCGTATGTCTTTTTAGCTTGGGAGAATAATATGAAAATAGTCATTGTAGGCTGCGGCAAGGTCGGCACATCCATAGCAGGAGAGCTGATTGCTTCGGAGCACACGATTTCTGTGGTAGATAACGACCGAGCGGCTGTGCGGCGCCTTTCCGAGTCTCTCGACGTATTGGGCGTTGAGGGCAACGGCGCCACATATGAAGCGCTCGCCGACGCGGGAGCCGAAACCGCAGATTTGGTTATTGCGGCTACGGCGCGCGACGAGGTGAATCTTTACACCTGCCTGATGGCTCGTTCGATAGGCGTGCCGCACACCATAGCAAGGGTTCGCAGCCCCGAATACACCGACGATTTGTACAGAGTAAAGGATCAGCTCGGACTTTCAATGTCGATAAATCCCGAACTGACCGAGGCTGTTGAAATCAGCCGTCTGCTCCGTTTTTCGGGCGCGCTTGAAATCGACAGCTTTGCAAAGGGCGCGGTCGAGCTTATCAAGATTCTTGTTCCCGAATCTTCTGTGATAGCGGGCAAAAAAATCAGCCAGATAGATACTATCAGGGGCAGAGTGAGGATCTGCACCGTAGAGCGCGGCGGAGCGGTTTACATCGCGAACGGCGAAACGGTTATAGAGAGCGGAGATAAGGTTTCAATTGTAGCCAAGCCCGAAATAGCGGCGAAATTCTTCAAAAAAGCGGGCGTAAACATCGGCAGGTGCCGCGACGTAGTTTTGCTGGGCGGCGGCAAGGTGTCGTTTTATCTGGCTCAGCGGCTTATCAAATCGGGCGTAACAGTAAAAATTATCGAGCGAAACGAAGCGCGCTGCCGCGAGCTTGCCGATTCGCTCCATGAAGCTATAATTATTCACGGCGACTGCATGGATCAGGAGCTTTTGCTGAGCGAGGGCGTAGACCGCGCCGACGGCGTGGCGGCTCTTATGGACTATGACGAGGAAAACATCCTCATTTCGCTTTACATCAAAAGCGTGTCAAAAGCGAAGATTATAACAAAAATCAACAACGAATCCTTCGGTCCGATAATCGAAAACCTCGGTTTGGAGTGCGTGATGAACCCCAAGACACTCACGGGCGAATATATAGCGCGTTACATCCGCGCCATGCAGAATTCGCTGGGCAGCAACGTCGAAACGCTTTACCGCCTGCACGAGGACAGGGTAGAGGCGCTGGAGTTCCGCGCCAAAAATAATTCAAGAACACTCAACACGCCGCTCGCCGAGCTTGATTTAAAGGATAATTTGCAGGTCATCTGCATTTCGCGCGGAGGAAAAATCATTCTTCCTCAGGGCAGCGACATTATTATGCCGGATGATTCGGTGGTCGTTATCACCAAGCACAAGGGGCTGAGCGACCTCAACGATATTTTGAGGCGTTAAGGGTATCCGGTTATGAATAAACGTATTATTGTGTATATTCTCGGCTGGGTGCTGATCGTAGAGGGCGCGGCTATGCAGGTTTGCACCGTCACCTCATTAATTTACCGCGAGCACGAGGGAATGTATTTCTTTCTGACCGGTCTCGGCGCCGCCGCTGTGGGCTTTCTTGCCGTCAAGGTCAAAAAGCCGAAAAAAATGGTGCTTTATCAAAAGGCGGGCTTTGCCGCCACCGCGCTGAGCTGGTTTTTGATGTCGGCTGTAGCCGCGCTTCCGTTTTTTCTGAGCGGTGAGATACCAAACTATCTCGACGCGTATTTCGAGTCGGCTTCGGGCTTTACAACGACAGGAGCTACGATCCTGACAAATGTTGAGGCATTGAGCCACGGAATGCTTCTTTGGCGAAGCGTAATGATCTGGCTGGGCGGCATGGGAGTCATCGTGTTCCTGCTCGCGCTTATTCCGAGATTGGGCGGTCAGCAGAATATCTTTTTGATGAAAGCTGAAAGCCCGGGCCCCATAATCGGCAAGGCTGTGCCGAAAATGCGCAACTACGCCGCTTTGCTTTACGGCATTTATTTCGGGCTTACGGCGCTTGAAACCATCTTGCTGCTTTTCGGAGGCATGAGCTTCTTCGACGCCATCAACGTTTCGTTCTCCAACGCGGGCACGGGCGGCTTCGGTATTCACAACGACAACATGGCGGCGTATCATTCTCACTATCTGCAAACGGTCATCGCCGTGTTTATGATGCTGTTCGGCGTTAACTTTTCCGTTTACATTCTGCTGATTTGGCGCAAGTTTAAGCAGATTTTAAGAATGGAGGAGTTGTGGTTCTATTTAGGCTTCATTGTCGTTTCGACCGCGATAATAGCAATAAACATCTTACCGCTTTATCAAAACGACCCGCGCGAGTCGATTCATCAGAGCTTTTTCTACGTGTCGTCAATCATCACCACAACAGGCTTTGGCATTGGCGACGTCAACCACTGGCCGCAGCTTGCGAAGGGTATCATCCTTGTTATCACCTTTGTAGGCGCGATGGCGGGCAGCACGGGCGGCGGCTTCAAGATATCAAGATTGGTGATCCTTGCGAAAGAGGTAAAAAAGGAGATATCGCTGCTTATTCACCCGCGCAACGTGAAATCAATCAAAATGGACGGAAAGTCTGTTGACCATAACATTACGCGCAATACCTCGGTTTTCCTTGTGGTTTACCTTGCGGTATTCTTAGCAAGCTTTCTGATCGTTTCGATTGAGGGAAGGGATATGGTAACAAGCTTCACGAGTGTTGCCGCCACGCTCAACAACACGGGCCCCGGTCTTAACGATGTAGGTCCGGTCGGCAATTACGCGAATTTCAGCATTTTGTCAAAATTCGTGCTCATCTTCGATATGATAGCCGGCAGACTCGAACTGTTCCCGATCCTCGTCCTCCTTGCCCCCTCCGCATGGAAAAAATCTTAGTGCCGGTGGGCACCTTTGGCGCCTATTGATAAAATCATATAAAAACAACCTTCCTTCAACGGCGCGTTTTGACGCGGGAATTGGAGGAAGGCTTTTTATGATGTTACGGAGCGCGGACTGATTGTCGGTTCAGCCGACCGGCGCGGTCTGACGTGTAAGTTAAGGGAAGGCTTTTTTCAATGGACAATTGACAGGGGACAATGGACAATTTTGGTTGTCGCTTTGCTCCTGAATATATTCTAATGCAGATTAAAGGAGTTTTTCGTTGAAAGATATGTATAAATATAAAAAAATCGTTGCTGTTCTGCTTTGTCTTTGTGCGGCTGTTTTGATTTTTTCCTCCTGCAAGCCCGGAAACGAAAAAAAGTCGCGCGGCTTCGAGGCTATGGACACCTACATGAATATTGACGTTTACGGCGCGAACGAGGCTTTGCTCGATGAGCTTGAAGCGAGCATTGAGGAGCTTGACGGGCGGCTGTCCGTGACAAGCTCCGGCAGTGAGATTTACAAGCTCAACAAAGATGGAAGCGCGAAAATAAGCGCGTCAACGGCAGATTTGGTTCGGCAGACTCTCAAGCTGTGCGCCGACACGGACGGCGCGCTCGACATTACGATTCAGCCTGTTGTTGAGGAATGGGGCTTCATCTCAGGCGACTATAAAATCCCGTCGGAAGAGCGGCTTAAAAGTCTGACAGAGTCGGTCGATTATCGTATGGTGAGTTGCGGAGGCTCCGATATAAGCTTTGAGAAAAAGGGAATGAAAGCGGGCTTCGGCGCGGTCGCTAAGGGCTATGCCGCCGACGAAGCGGTGAGGCTGCTCAAAGAAAAGGGCTGCGAAAGCGCGATCCTTAATTTGGGAGGCACCGTTGCGGCATACGGGAAGAAGCCCGACGGCAGCAATTGGAAAGTAGGAATAGCCGACCCCGAAAACAGCGCGTCCTACATCGGATATGTCAGCTGCTCAAACAAAATCGCCGCCACCTCGGGCAGCTATGAAAGGTATTTCAAAGGCGACGACGGCAAAATCTACAGCCACATCATCGACCCCAAAACAGGGCGCCCGGTTGACAACGGCATCCTCTCCGTCACGATAATCTCCGACAGCGGTCTGCTAAGCGACGCTTTGTCTACCGCTCTGTTCGTAATGGGCAGGGAGGCAGCCGAAAATTACCGCGCCGAAAACGGTGGGTTCGACTTCATTATCCTGACAAAAGACAAAAAAGCCTACGTGACAAAAACCATCTCCGACAGCTTCACCGTGTCAGAGGGGGAAGGGTATGAGAAGGTTATAGTTGAATAAGATATTGATGATTATAAGAAAAGAACAGCTTGCCGTAGCTGACACCAACGGCGACGGCGAAATCAACATAGCTGACGCTACCCATTTACAAATGTACCTTGCGGAATATGGTGTGAAACTCGGTTAAAAAAGCTAATCTATAGAAGTGATACACAAATGTTTAGCGCATTAAAATAAGAAGAATTGCCCGACGCCGTTTTTTAAGCTGTCGGGCAATTTTTTACAAATTTAGTTCACTGTGAAAATATTTTAGTGTTGAGAACTGATATCTTTTGTTTTCATACTGATTCAATTTGCCGTTAACAAAATCTCTGTATCCGTCAACATATTTTTTGAATTGCTTTAGAATGAAAAAATATTTGTTGTTGAGTTCAACGAATTCCTTGTTGTCGATAGTTGCTTTATCGCCGATGAAATTGATACTATTCACGATAACGGCTTTTGTATAATCAAGACCTGTTACGGTTTGCGTATCGCGATTGGATTGTTTGAATTTGTAACAATATCTATGCCTGATATTGGTGCGGAAAGGAATAGCAAATGTATTTGAATCAATTTTGACAAGCATAACCAAATAAGGACGTGATGCTTTATGTTCAATTTCAGGATAGTTTTTGGAGCTGTATTTTTTATAAAACTCGTCAGATAAGTAGTTTAAGCTATAAAATTTTTTCATAACTAACCTCAGACAGAGAAAAACCCTTGCGCCAAAAAGGGCAAGGGTGAATCTTCAATCGGGATTTCTTTTAAGTGTTACCCTCACACTTTATCTTGGATCGGGATTTCTTTTTAATGCTACCCTCGCATCAAATCTTCAATAAAGAAAACCTTTATTGTACTTTTATTATATGCTAAAAAGCCGGAATTGTCAATAATATATGAAGATATTATTTGGAAAAAGAACGTTTTGAAAGTCAATTATTGCGCCGAATTAACAAAGAAAATCGTTTTTTGCTTTGTCAAAATTATATAAACGTCCACTCCGGAATCGCTTCCTCGGTTGCTGAGGACAGGTCCTGTGTGAAGCCGTCCAGGTCCAGCTCGAACAGCACGCGCTTTACCTTGTCGTACTCGCGTTTTGTGATCGTTCTTCCCAGCTTTGGGTCGTTCTTCGCCTTGCCGCAGGGCACGTACTGGCACATCAGGCTGACGGGGAGCTGTCTGTTAAAATGACGGCTCAGAAGCTTGAGCACCTCAATGCTGTTGCGCGTGTGCGCGGGGAGAACTAAATGGCGCACCAGCACGCCGCTTTGCATTATCCCGTCCCCGTCGTATTTAGGCAGACCCGTTTGGAACAGCATTTCTTTTATAGCCGCAAGCGCGGTGTTGACGTAATTCGGGGCGTGCGAA
Organism: uncultured Ruminococcus sp.; assembly: GCA_902777275.1. Classification (GTDB taxonomy): domain Bacteria; phylum Bacillota; class Clostridia; order Oscillospirales; family Acutalibacteraceae; genus Ruminococcoides. The sequence continues at coordinate 39,943 of CACYTI010000006.1, forward strand.
AGCTTGCGAGCGAGGGCGTCGTCTGAATATTTGAAGTCAGGAAGGTACACGTCTATAAGCCCGTCGAGAATGCTGAGCGTTTTTGGAGATGTGTAGCCGCTGCAATTGTACACGACAGGTATCTCGGGTCGATAAATGCTCAGGCTTTCGGCGACAGCCTCGGCAAAGTGGTCGGCTGTGACCAGATTGATATTGTGGACACCGCGCTCCTCAAGTCTTTTGTATCCGTCGGCAAGCTGACGCGGGGTAAGGGTAATGCCCTTGCCCGTAAATGAAATTTCATGGTTCTGGCAGTATACGCACCTCATGGTGCAGCCCGAAAAAAATACCGTTCCGCTCCCTTTTGTGCCGCTTATGCAAGGCTCCTCGCCGAAATGCGGGGCGATGCGAGCCACAACGGGCAGTGTGCCCGCTTGGCAAAATCCGTTTCCCGAGTGCTCGGTGCGCTCCGCGCCGCAGGCTCTCGGACATAAATTGCAAATCATATAAATCACCGAATTGATTATACCACACTTTTCCGCAAAATCAAATGGTAAAATCGGTGAGATAGTCTTCAATTATGTCCTCAAAATGGCACGGTTCTATTTCAAGTCCGTTGAGCAGTCCGGCAAGCTGTTCCATTTCGCTTTTGCTCGCGGAGAGGCAGGGCGCGCTTTTTGTCATAACACCGCCGACAAACAGCGCGACCCCGTAGCTGTAATCGTCTGCGGCTTCATCCACTGTCAATTTGTACTCCATCATTTTCACCACGCATTGTGATAAATCATCACGTTATATAATATCACTTTCGGGTGGGTTAGTCAACGTTTTTTTGCTGATTTTTCCTTAAACTCTAAGTAAAAAATAAAAAGCTGTCATTTTGCCCAAAAACAGTGGTAAAAGTTTGTAGAACGCAAAAAATGCATTTTTCTAAAAACGAAAAATACATGATATTCTTTTTGATACAATATCATTGAGGAAATATGCACAAAAAATCTTTTGACACAGGAGTGATTATATGAAATTTAAAAAGACGATTTCGCTGATTCTTTCCGCGATAATGCTTTCCGGCTGCGCCACCGTTGCCGTTACTGCGGCGACTGTTGACAGCGAAGCAACGGGCAGCTATTACAACGAAGACTATCTGGAAACGCAGGCGAGCTATGCCAAGAATGAAAGCGGATTCGGCGCGGTTTATTCACCGACCTCCACAACATGGAAAACATGGTCTCCCGAGGCATCAAAGATCAAGCTGAAGCTGTACACGACAGGCTCCGACACCGAGAACGGAGCGGCTGTTATCAACGAATACGAAATGACTAAAAACACCACAAGCGGTGTTTGGTCGATCACTCTCAGCGGCGATTACAAAAATATTTACTACACCTATCTTGTTACCGTCAACGGCTCAACAAATGAAACACAGGACGTTTATTCAAACGCCGTGGGTGTTAACGGCAAGCGCTCAATGGTCGTTGATCTTGATTCCACCGACCCCGAGGGTTGGAGCACCGACAGGCACGTGCTGCACAACAGCGCGTCGGAGTCGGTTGTCTGGGAGGTTCATGTGCGCGACTTCTCGATAGCCGACAACTCGGGCGTAAGCGAAGGCAACAAGGGCAAGTATCTCGCGTTCACCGAGGGCGGCACAACGCTCAACGGCACGCCCGGAGATATTTCGACCTGCGTTGATTACCTTGTAGAAAAAGGCGTCAACACAGTCCAGCTCCAACCGATCTACGACTTTGGCTCTGTTCGCGAGGATATGCCGAGCACATCCGCAAACCGCAACTGGGGCTACGATCCTGTTAACTACAACGTTCCCGAAGGCTCTTACTCCTCCGATCCCTACAACGGCAACACGAGGATAACTGAGTTCAAGCAGATGATCCAGGCTCTCCACGACAGGAACATCACAGTTGTTATGGACGTTGTTTACAACCATATGTATTCCGCCGAGGATTCCTGCTTTGAAAAGACTGTTCCCGGCTACTATTTCAGAAAGAGCTCGGCTACAGTGTATTCAAACGGCTCGGGCTGCGGAAACGAAACAGCCTCAGACAAAGCGATGTACCGCAAATTCATGGTTGACTCGGTTGCTTTCTGGGCAGAGGAATACCATATCGACGGCTTCCGCTTTGACCTCATGGCGCTCCATGACGCTACAACGCTCAACCAGATCCGCAGTACACTCGACAATCTTTACGGCGACGGTTCGGGTCAGAATATACTCATGTACGGCGAGCCCTGGACGGGCGGTTCCTCTCCGTGCCCCTATCCCGCGACAAAGGATAACGCAAGCTACGTTGATGCGCGCGTCGGTATGTTCAACGATATCTACCGCGACGGACTCAAGGGCAGCCCCGACGGTTCCGACGGAAACTTTATTCAGGGAAGTGATTACGACACCGGAAAGATCGTAGCGGGCGTTAAGGGTCAGAGCTTCGGCGCGAAGGCTCCGTCTCAGACGGTAGCTTACGCGGACGCCCACGACAACCTGATTCTTTGGGACAAGCTTTCCCTCTCTAATAATCCGACAAATCCCAATTACACCGGCACCTCCGAAAATATTCAGAGGCAGCTTATCGGCACAATGACGCTGCTTCTCACTTCAAAGGGTATTCCGTTTATGACGGCAGGCTCCGAGATGGGACGAACCAAGAAGGGCGACTCAAACAGCTACAACAAGGGCGACGATATCAATGAGATCGACTGGTCAAGAGCCAAGTCGATGCCCAACCTGCCCCAGTGGTACAAAACACTGGTAGCTTTGCGCTCAAACGTTTCGGTCATCAACAATAATATTTTCGCAAGCTCTAATGTTCTGACATGGTCTTCCGTTTGGGGTCACATTGTGGGTTACACCTACAACAATAACATATCGGGCGAGTGGAGCAAGGTTTGCGTGCTTTACAACAACGACAGCAAGGAATATCAAATTTCAGATTTGGGTTCGAGCAGTTGGACGGTTGTGGCTAACAGCGTATCAGGCAGCTCCATCTACCAAACAGGCGCAAACATCCAGGGTATCGCAACATATAACTCCTCGTCCGTTTATGTTCCCGGCAAGGGCACTATTGTGCTTGTTGAGAACATCGGCGCGAGAACCGTCACCGATTCCTTCGGAACGCTCACCGTAAGACACGTCACCGAGAGCGGCACGGTTCTCAAAACTCAGAACGCCAAGTACCGTCCGGGCAGCACCTACCGTGCGCTGCCCGACAGCGATATTCTGTTCAGCAGAGAGCTTGTAAGGACTCAGGGCTCAACTACCGGTCAGGTTACTGCGGGCAGCAGCAACACCGTTACCTTTGTATACAGCGACAGCGAAATCAAAAACGGTCATCTGACGGTTCAGTATCTCAACGCGTCGGGAACAGCTGTCAAAGGCGCTGTTACAACGCGTTTGAAAGAGGGCGACGAATACAGCGCGGAAATCGCGGCGATCCAGGGCTATGAGCTTGATACCGACCTGTTCCCGGCTCAGTCGGCAGGGATCTTTGACGGCAATGACAAGACAATAACCTTCCGCTACAAGACCCTTACCCCGTCTTCAACAACTGTTCATTACTACAACACGGGCGGCTGGGCAAGCGTTCAGCTTTATTCCTACACCGATGACGGACGTCAGCCCAACGGCGCTTGGAACACCTCAACATATATGACCGCCGATTCCACGCTCGGCAGCGGCTGGTATACCGCTACCGTTCCCGCAGCAAGTGCCTACGTTCTTTTCCACTACGGCGACAATCAGGAGCCTGCTTCCGGCGGCTACCTCGCGGCGGGTGAGATTTGGGTGCAGAACAAAACCGTCACCTTTAACTCCACTCTTAAAGTAAGCCATATTGATTTGGAAACAGGTCAGAAGCTCATTGACGACGAGATCACGACCAAATCCAAAATCACTGCGAGCAGCTTCACCACCTCCGCTCTTGACGGCAGAACCGATGTTATCGCTCCCAACAACGCGACAGGAACCTATGCTCCCGGCGTTATAAATGTAGTTTACCGCTACGGCGGAGAGGATCCCAACGGTATTTTGATCGGCGACGTTAACCTGTCGGGCAACATCACTGTTGAAGATGTAACGACGCTTCAGCAGTATCTCTGCGAACAGATCACGCTTGAGGGCGACGCTCTGATCGCGGCGGAGTGCAACAGCGACAGCAGAATCAGCATCAAGGACGTGACCCTCATTCAGAAATACCTTGCCGAATACACGACAGAAATCGGCAGAGTAGGCAGAAGGGTTTCCCCATCATAAAAACTACTAATTGAATAATCATATCAAAGCAGAGGGACCGTTATCGGTCCCTTTGGCGTTGTAAATAACTGAATAATAGGGAGCTTATATATCACTAAATTAACAGGAAATCAATAAATGGTCCCATTTAAAGGAATTATTCAGTGCCCGACAGCACCCAAGGGCGCATTTTTATGGGTTAATACAGGGCAAAAACGCCTTGTTTGCAAACAAAAAAAGACATTATTAGGAAAAAATTTAAATTTTAATAAAAAAACGATTGAATTTTATGTTTTTTTATGATAAAATTTAAAGCACAGAAATTGAAATCCTGAGGAGACTCCGGTTTCGTTTAGCCGAAACGTATAACCGGTTGATTTCCTAATAATTTCCAAGGAGTGCTGTTTATATGAAAAAAATAGGAAAAATCTTTTCTGCTATTGTGACCGTTGCATTATCTGCAGCCGTTGCAATTTCAATCGTAGGCTGCGGTTCGGGCTCAAAGAAATCGTCCTCTACTGCATCCTCAAAGACCGGGTCATCAGCAACCAGAGCAACAAGTTCACCTTCGTTAACCTCATCAAGCACCGCAGATTCAGTCACAACACGTCCTACAGCCGTGCCCACTACCGCCGCATCACGTCCCACGGCTTCAACTGAAGCTACTATTCCGCAGGATACAAAGATTATTGAGAGAGCGGCTCTTCTCCACTTCGGTCTTACCCCCGGTCCAAACACGGCAGTAGATATTTTGTCAGTGGAAAAAGCTCCCGACAAAAAAGTTTATTACCTGGCAAATGTTTACTATGACGGCTACACCTATCCGGTTTATGTATCTGCAGACGGCAGCGGTACTTATGAGCCCGAGGTGTTCTATGAGATGTACGGTATGACAGAGCAGCTTTACCAGTCAGATAGCGATAGCGGTGACGGCAGTTACTACGGCGGCGATTCCTACGACGCAGATCCCTATGATTATTACTACGATTACGGATACGATTACGGATACGATTATTATTGATTATCTGTGACAAAAGAGCTTAATACAATTGTGCCCGGGGCAGGAATGTCCCGGGCGTTTGCGTTTATCGGATAAAATTTTAGGCAGAACTGTAATTATGCGGTTTTGTCTTGATATTTTCGGCTTGATGAGGTATAATGTCAGTTAGAAACAGCTAACCGCTGAAAGGATGATAAAATGCGGCAATATGATGTGAAAGGAATGTCCTGCGCGGCGTGCAGCTCGCGGGTGGAAAAAGCGGTTTCAAAGCTTGACAACGTGACGTCCTGCTCGGTCAGCCTGCTGACAAACTCAATGACGGTCGATGGAACGGCTTCAACAGAGGAAATAATCGGAGCGGTTGAGAACGCGGGCTACTCCGCGTCTGTCAAAAATGATCGCAAATCAGAAAAGGACAGCGCGGCGGACAGCTTGAAGGATACCGAGTCTCCCAAAATATTAAAACGGTTGATTTTTTCTGCTGCGTTTTTACTCGTGTTGATGTACTTTTCAATGGGTCACATGGTCGGGCTGCCGCTGCCGCCCTTTTTCGCGGAGAACCATGCGGCGCACGGGCTTGTTCAGCTTTTGCTATCGGCTGTTGTTATGGTTATCAATCAAAAATTCTTCATAAACGGCTTTAAGGGTCTGATACACCGCGCCCCGAATATGGACACGCTCGTGTCAATGGGTTCGGGAACCGCCTTTATATACAGCACTATCGTTCTGTTTTTGATGATAGACGCCATGGGAAAGGGCGACTCCGCCGCTGTCGCGGAATACGCGCATGAGTTTTATTTTGAGTCGGCGGCGATGATCCTCACACTGATCACAGTCGGCAAGCTGCTCGAAACGAAGTCAAAGGGGCGCACGACCGACGCCCTGAAAAGCCTTATGGATTTAGCGCCCAAAACCGCCGTTGTTGAGCGCGGCGGAAAAGAAACCGAGGTCGATATCGAGTCGGTGCGTCAGGGCGATGTGTTTGTTGTCCGCGCGGGCGGAAGTATTCCCGTTGACGGCATAATTTTGGAAGGCGACTGCGCGGTTGACGAGTCCGCGCTGACGGGCGAGAGTATTCCCGTAGACAAGTCGGCAGGCGACACTGTTTCGGCGGCGACGATAAGCCGCTCGGGTTTTATCAGGTGCCGAGCGACAAAGGTGGGCGAGGACACCACGCTTTCGCAGATCATCAAAATGGTGAGCGACGCTGCCGCCACAAAAGCGCCGATTGCGAAGGTTGCCGATAAGGTATCGGGAGTTTTCGTGCCTGCGGTCATCGCGGTTGCCGTTGTAACGGCGGTCGTCTGGCTTATATTGGGTCAGGGAGTCGGATTCGCTTTGGCGCGCGCGATATCTGTTCTTGTAATAAGCTGTCCTTGCGCACTCGGGCTTGCTACCCCGGTCGCGATCATGGTGGGCAGCGGCGTAGGAGCTAAAAACGGGATCCTGTTTAAAAACGCCGTCGCGCTTGAAACGGCGGGCAGGATACAAACCGTTGCACTCGACAAAACGGGCACAATAACACGAGGAGAGCCCGCCGTGACCGATGTCATCGTTGCCTGCGGCAGCGAGAACAAGCTGATTGAAGCGGCGTACTCGCTTGAGATCAAGAGCGAGCATCCCTTGGCTAAGGCGGTCGTGCGTTATGCCGAAAAGAATAATTATTCCGCAAAAGAAATAAATGGATTTAAGGTCCACACTGGCAGCGGTTTAACCGCAGAAATGGACGGTGAAACGCTGAGCGCGGGCAATTTGGACTTTATCCGAACAAGGTGCAAGGTTGACGCAACCGTGCAAAAGCAAGCCGACGCACTCGCTGAGGACGGCAAAACTCCGCTGTATTTTTGCCGCGCCGGAAGACTCCTCGGCGTTATAGCCGTAGCCGACGTAATAAAGCCCGAAAGCCCTGAGGCTGTCAGGGAGCTTAGGCGCATGGGGCTGCGCGTTGTAATGCTGACGGGGGACAACCCCAAAACCGCCGAAGCCATACGCAGGGCAGTGGGGGTAGATGAGGTCATAGCGGGTGTGCTCCCTGGCGGAAAGGCGGAGCGTATCGAAGCGCTGTGCCGCGACGGAAAAACCGCGATGGTCGGCGACGGGATAAACGACGCGCCCGCGCTGACCTCGGCTGATCTGGGTATCGCGATAGGAGCGGGAGCCGATGTAGCCGTTGACGCGGCGGATGTGGTTCTTATGAAAAGCAGCCTGAGCGACGTTCCCGCGGCTGTCAGGTTGGGCAGAGCTACACTCAGGATCATTCATCAAAACCTGTTCTGGGCGTTTATTTACAATGTGATCGGGATACCGCTTGCGGCGGGAGCGTTCATCCTTGCCTTGGGCTGGAAGCTGAACCCGATGTTCGGCGCGGCGGCGATGTCGCTTTCGAGCTTCTGTGTTGTCACAAACGCGCTCAGACTTAATTTTGCGCGTATTTATCCCAAGCAAACGGAAAATCCGGCTGCGGTCGGACCCGACATAAAAATCATAAACGAAAAGGAGAAAGATACTATGACAGTAACAATGAATATCAACGGCATGATGTGCGCTCACTGCGAGGCGCGTGTAAAAAAGACGCTTGAGGCGATCCCGCAGGTGGAAAATGCCGATGTCAGCCACACCGAGAACCGCGCAGTCGTGACGCTCAGGGAAGAGGTGCCCTTCGAGGTGCTGAAAGCCGCTGTTGAGGCTCAGGACTACGAAGTGGTCGATTGAACAGGCAGATTGCCTGAACGCTCCGCAGGCAGTAATGTCTTATGGGAATCTCTAATAATTCAATGCCATGAAGCTTCCGTGCTTATGCGCGGTCGGGAATTTTTAAGGGTTCCTTATATTATGATTTGAAAAACGGTTGGTTCAAGCTCAATTTTCGAGCTTTGAGCCGACCGTTTTTTGGCTAAAAAAGTATTCAAAAAATAAAAAATATAGTTGGCTTTTGTGTCATTAATTTGTCATTCATACTTTGATATACTGTAGACACCGACAGAGGAAAGCAACAAATTATCATAAACCTCAAAAAGTATTTGAAAAAAACAATTTGAAAAGGAGCAATCAAAATGAGAAAAATAAATATGAAAACAAGAGTCGCATCAAGCTTTCTTTCCGCAGTCACAGCTATTCAGTCAGGCGCAGCTGCTGTTTCAAACAGTCACGCGGGAAAAAATCCTGCCGTTCCCGATAAACCCAAGAACGTTATAAAGGGCACCGTAGCCGTCAAAAAACCAAACTGGAGAATAGTCAACGATAACTATTTCTACAGCGACAGCTATTTTGAACATTCGGGTAAAGAACGCGACGCGCACCTGAGAACGATGTCCGCCGCACTTGCTTTCGCAGCAAAAGGAACATCGGAAAATCACATTAAGATGCTTAATAATATCGGCTTCTCAGACATAAAGACATACGATATGGATAAAACAACAGCCGACACCATCGGAACAGTGCTCGCCCACAAGGAGATCGGCGGCGAGGAGGTTGTCGCGGTCTCAATCAGAGGCGATGACTACAAAAACGAATTCGCTTCCAATTTTCTGGTAGGCGAACAGGGTGACGCGAGAGGATTTGCTTCGGCGGCTAAAATCGTAAAGAAAAGAATGAAGGCTTACATTGAAGAAAACGGATTCGACTTTGTGAAAATCTGGATGGTAGGCTACAGCCGTGCGGGCGCAGTGGCGAACCTTATAGGCAGAGATATCAACCGCAGACCCGACGATTACTTGACCGACGAGGACAGCCTGTACGTCTACACCTTTGAGGCCCCCAACTGTTCAGAGGTTCCCACTGTTTACAGGAACATTCACAACGTATCCGACTGCCGCGATATCGTCAGCGAGTTTTATCCGGAGGCGTGGGGGCTTTACCTCAACGGCGTCAGAGAGGAAATAGGCGACGCAAAGGATACTCTCATGGCTAAAAAGCTGAATCTTATCGCTCCCGGCTATAACGACGATTTCAAAGAAGTTAACAAGGCGATGTTTGTCATGAAATTTTCGGATTTCATCGGGAAAAATATAAGCAGAAGCGTATTCAGCGATACTCTGGAGAGGCACCTCAGTCAGCTGATCGACATTTTTTTCTCCATGACAGGCATTCAAAAGGCGGTTCTTGCCGTCTACATCAATCAGGTTATTGCCAACATTAAATCCGATAAGGATTTGTTAAGAACTGCAATGGCGCTTTTCAGCGACTCCGACCAAGATAAGGCTGCGGAGGACGCGGCAGCCTTTATCATCCGCAGCCTTGACAAGGCTGCGTCAGAGGTCAAAACGCCGTTTTCCGAGCAGGAATATTCCGCTGTGAAGGACGCTGTCAAGCCCATAGTTTCCGCTCTTATCCCTATAATCAAGTCCGACCTTACAACCCTGACGATCGACGCTGACGGAAGCGTGGTCACAGTGCCTATTTACCACATTCTTTCCTTTGTCGGTAATTTAAACAATATCATTAAGCACCACTACACCGCGAGTGTTTTTGAACGGCTCAAGGCGCTCGATTCATATTACGCGTAACAGTGTGTAAAACAGCGCAGCGCTGTGACAAACAACAAATGTCATTTCGGTTAAAACGGATAAGCCTGCTAAAGCTCAGTATCCAGTTTTAAACCGAAATGACATCTTTTATTATACATTTTTTTATTCAAAGTCGTCATATTCCGCGAGAAAACGCTGGATCATTGTGCAGTCGTCGATCGTTATGCTTCCGTCTTGGTTATAATCGGCGTTTGAAGCGGCGGTCTTTTTTAGCGTGATCATCTCGGACAGGTGGCGCTGGATCTGCGTCACGTCATTGATATTGACAACACCGTCTAAATTTGCATCGCCTATAAGCGTTGCTGGATAATACTGAGCGGTTATCGCCTTTATAGTGAAGGTGCCGCCAATGGTATCGTTGTTGTTTATCTCGTACCAGTCCATCAAGTCCCGGATCGAGCCGTCTTGCATTATGTAGCTGTCGCCGTGCCGGCTCTTGTTTTTAAACACCATATCATTTCCTGCCGTCAGCCATTCGCCGACGCCTATCGAGCAGGAAGAGGAGATTTCGGAGGCGTCGATGTTCACGGCTATCGAGCCCTTTGCGGCGGAATACTCAAAGTCGTCTATATCGGCGCAGATATAGCCCGCGTAGTCAACTGTTCCGTCGTAAAGCTTTGTCCATTTTGTCAGGTCGGACTCGGGTTGGTTGTCCTTGCCGTCGGGGACAAAGTAAAGGCTGTATTTCGCGCCGGCGTTTTTTGTTTCAAAAGTGATTTTGTCGATTACGTTGTAATCGTCGTCAAAATCAAAACGGTTTAGGAAGGTCAGATTATCGCTATTGATGTATTCAAACTCATACGTCGCGCCGTAAATCTCGTTCTGGATAAGCTTTTTGGTTCCGTCAAGCTTTTCAACGCCTGTGAAGCTGTAGGAGGGCGTGTATTTTTGGGTGAATACGTAAGCGTCCTCATAGGACATCCAGAAATAGCCGCCGAGCGGGTTGTTGTCGCCCCAGCTGTTTTTTATCAGCCAAGCGCCGTTTTCGGAGGGAAGACTGCCGCGTCCGTTAAAGCTTTCTTTGGGATAGTTGTCGTCCCAGCCCACGATCTCAATCGAATGACCCATATAATAGCCTGAATACTCGGGCGGCATATAATACGAAACGCCGTCGGTGCCAAAGCAAGCCGCAGTGTGGGCGAAGGAGGTGTAAACTCCGCCGTAATCCATAACGCTGCGCTTTATTTCGTTCGGTTGGTCTTTGTAGTGGTATTTTACCGAGGTTACGCCGAAGCGAGCTAAGTCTGTGGGTATCTCGTCGGCGGTCGATGTATTGGATAATACGAGATCGCTCACCTCCGACTGAAACACTCCGCCCTGCCACGAGGTCAGATATCCTATGGGTATTACGGGATATCCGTCTGACTCAACATCGCGCAGCCAGCCTGTTCCGTCGCTGTGACGGGTTGCCCAAAGATTGAGGTGAGTAGTGGACATATCCTCGATTTCAAACCCCATCCTGAGCAGCATGGATTCAAATGTAGCAAGACCCGCGAAAGCCCAGCATGAGTTGTAAATCTGGCTCTTTACGGGCGTAACATATCCCAAATCGCGCGAGCTGTAGCTTGACGGAAGCTCGTCGCCCTCAGCTTCATTGTTGACAACGCTTACCGATTTATCGTTTTTTGTGCCGGTAAAGCCGAAATCAACCGTTGCGGCTCCCGCTCCGATAAGGCTTGTTCCCGCAGTTGCGGTAACGGCAAGTGAGGCGCAGAGTATTTTAACAGGCGTTCTTTTCATATAACTTACCTCTTTTTAAATGTTAGAAAAATTATAGCAAAAAAAAGCGGGCTTGTAAAGAATAATCGAAGCTTAATTTCAAATAATACACCTGTAAATTTTTTCTTCGGAGCGGTTGTATGCAGTTGAGAACGGATTTGGCTATAGAAGCGCGCGAGCTTGCGGGCGAAAGAGTGTCGGGAACGGAGTATAAAGAGTACTGTGAAAACGGGCTTAAAATCTCGCGCCTCAGCGTAAAGACACCGAGGGCTAAGCAGGTTCTCGGAAAGGAGATAGGAACATATATAACGGTTGAGCTGCCCTCGCTCACCGATAATTTCCGCGAAACCGACGACAGGATAAAAACGATAGGCAGGGAGCTGCGCCGCCTGCTCCCCGTCAACGGTCTGCTGCTTGTGGCGGGGCTCGGAAACAAGGACATAACACCCGACTCGCTCGGACCCAAAACAGGCGCAAGGGTTTTGGCGACGCGGCACATAACGGGAGAGCTGGCGCGTTCGGCGGGGCTTGACCGCCTGCGCCCCGTGGCGGTGATGAATACGGGAGTGACAGGGCAGACGGGAATAGAAACGGGGGAGTATATATTAAGCGTGGTTCGGCGGATAAGACCAAGCGCGGTCATAGCCGTTGACGCGCTCGCCTCGCGGCGGGTCGAGCGGCTCGGGCGCACCCTGCAAATAAGCGACGCGGGGATCGCCCCGGGCGCGGGAGTCGGGAATCACCGCACAAGGATAAACCGCGACACGCTCGGAGTTCCCGTTATAGCGGTCGGCGTGCCGACTGTGGTTGACGCGCGTACCTTTGCGGGGGATTTGCTCGGCGGCGGGCTGCGGACGGTTCAGTCAATTTCGTTCGGTCATCAAATGGTCGTTATCCCCCGTGAGATCGACCTGCTGACCGAGCGCGCCTCGCGGCTTTTGGGCTTTTCGATAAATGCCGCGATACAAAATGCCTTTGAGCTGAAGGACTTGATTTCGCTTATGTGATATTTTTCACCTGACGGGCATATAATTACATGTGCGCCGAGGCGCTCAATTCATGCCGCGCAGCGGCTATTCACGGCATAGCCAATTGACGACCGAAGGTCAATTCATTCCTGCTGCTTACGAATTATAAAAACTCAGGCGCATTTATCAGCGGAAAGCTTGATACGGGAATGAATAGTTGCTCCGCAACATGAATTGTGTTTTGACACATGAATAGCGCTGTGCGCATGAATTGCAGCGGAGCTGCATTTTTAACACCCGGAAGGTGATGAAGTGAAGCAAAGAGGAAAACTCTTTAAAGGAATAAAAATGATCGCGGCGGCGTTTCTGATTTCGGCGGCGGTTTTCAGCATTTGCGTAAGGGTCCCCGAGGTGTTCTCCGACAGCGACACGGCGCTCGCTGCTGCGGCTTTTACGCTTACGGACGGAAAGTATTATATTGAAAGCACAACGCCTCCGGAGGAAGCCTCCGTGACCGCTTCGGACAACAATACCCATGAAACGATCGCCGCGCCCGTCGCAGCCGAAAAGCGCGACCGCGACAAAAGCGGCTATTACGACAGCTTCGGAGACCACTCGGGCGAGGCGAAATATCCTATAGACGAAAAGACGATTTACCCCGACGGAATCGACGTTGAAGGCTGCTGTGTGAAGAACTACACCTCTCTGTCGCCTGATTTTTCGGGGCTGCTCAGCGCGCCACTCACTTTTAAGACGGAACAAGGCTCTGATTCTCCGCAGGTTCTTATTTATCACACTCACACGGGCGAAAGCTACATAGACGAGGACGTTGATTATTTCTACGAGTCGTATTACTCGCGCACCAACAACAACGACTTCAATGTTGTGGCTGTGGGGGACGCCATAGCCGAAGGGCTTGAGAAAAACGGGATCAAAACCGTACATGACAAAACCGTGCATGATTCGACCTACAACGGCTCCTATGACCGAAGCGTTCAGACGGTTCAGGCAGATATGCAGAAATATCCCTCGATAAAGGTCGTGCTCGATATCCACCGCGACGCTCTCGGAGCGGACGACCGCAAGGTCAAAACGGTTTTCACGCACGACGGAAAAAAGGGAGCGCAGATAATGATCCTGTCGGGCTGCGATCCCGACAACGAGCGAGGCTTTGTGAACTGGAGCAACAATCTGAGCTTCGCGCTTAAAATACAGCACACCGCCGAGACGCTTTATCCCGGAATGACCCGCCCGCTCGATTTCGGATATTTCGCCTATAATGAATATGTCTGCGACGGTTCACTATTAATAGAAATAGGCACCGACGCGAATTCCGTTGACGAGGCAGTCTATTCGGGAACTCTGTTAGCGGACGTTTTAGCGAAAGTGCTGGTCGGCTGACAATCCATCCGCGGTCGGCTAATCCGGCAGCTTGAATCTGCACCCGATCCGCGCTTCAAACGTTTAGCAAAAACTTTACCGTTATTCCCGCGTTATGACGCGGCGTTAACGGAAGGGTATCTTTATATGGCACTTTCCAAAGCCGCCGAAAGCGCCCACCGGCGCCCGCGTTATATGTTGATTAATATGTTCATTTCCTCGGGATTGTAGGGGCGCACCCGCGTGTGCGCCCTTGCACCGATGTTGTTTTTACGTCCGGTTGCCGATAGGAAACAGAACGTATAATTCAGCGCACAAGGATAACATTATAAAGGTTTCTGAATCAGAACGGTGTAGGGTTGTGTATAGTTGAAGGGTTTTTACAATTGTACTTACAAAAAAATTAATTCTATAAATGAATATATAAAAAAATAGAGGGTTTATAGAAAATGCCTCAAACCCTACACCACCCTACACCGCAAATTTCTTTATTGGAATAATGCATAGTTATGCAGGGTATGCAGGGTTTTTTCTATTGTTGTGTATAGAAAATATAATTCTATTAAAGAATATAAAAAATATAAAGGGTTTATAGAAAACGCCCCAAACCCTGCACAACCCTGCATAAATTATCCGATTGTCAACTGTCGGTTGAAATGTCAGCCTGTTGAATTATGCAAAATTGTGCAAATTGTGCAAACTCTCCTGTTATCAAAAAACCTCTTGCAAAGTGGGGATTTCTTTGCTATAATACAAGTTAATATGTTTGATTCGAGGTGACGGAATGTTACGCAAAACAGTAAAGATTCTATTGCCCGTGCTTTTGGCGGCGGTTTTCTTCTCGTCTATGTTCACCCTTAAGGTCGGCGCTGAGTCGCAGAGCGACGGAGGAAGCTATATCAGAGATTTTATTTCCGACCTGTTAGACTTCGATGATGACAACGACCCCGTTGAAACTGCTCCGGTATATACTGAGCCTGAGCCTGAGCCGCCTACCGAAAATACAACGCCCTCCTTCACCGATCCCGAGCCGACGCGTCCGACGGAAACCGTTCCCGTGCCGACAGAGACCGTGCCTCCCGAGACCGAGGAGCCCTATTACCCGGAGGAAGAAACCGAGTCTCCGCGCGACGAATACGCTCAGCTCCTTGAAGAAGCCGAGGAGCCGACAGGCATGAACTCCGTAAAAATGGACAAGTCTGTCAGCAATAAGGCGTACACCACCGATAACATGGCGGGGATCGTGTCATGGATCTGCGTAGGTGTGGGACTTATCGTTGTAGCCGTAATGCTCATAACCACAAAGATTACCGGCAGACGCTCCTCTCAGAGGGAAATATGAAAACCGATTCGATCGGCGGAGTAGTTTTAAAATCGAGAGCGCTGCTTGCGCCGATGGCGGGAGTGACTGACCGCGCTTACCGCGAGCTCTGCATGAGCATGGGCGCAGGCGGCTGCGTCAGCGAAATGGTCAGCTCAAAGGCGCTTTCGTTCGGCAGCAAAAAAAGCGAGGAGCTTATGGACATCTCGTCCGCCGAGCGTCCATGCGCCGTTCAAATATTCGGCGACGACCCCGAATGCATGGCTGATGCGGCGCTGTCCGCCATGAAAAACTCTCCCGATATAATTGATATCAACATGGGCTGTCCCGCGCCTAAAATCAGCGGAAACGGCAGCGGCTGCGCGCTTATGAAAACTCCTGAGTTGTGCGGAGAAATCACCGCCAGGGTCGTGAGAGCTGTCGGCGTGCCCGTCACCGTTAAAATCCGCAAGGGCTGGGACGACTTTACCGTTAACGCCGTTGAGGTTGCAAAAATCTGCGAGCAGGCGGGCGCTTCGGCTGTGACTGTCCACGGCAGGACGCGTCAGCAGTATTATAAGCCGCCGGTGGATTACGAATTGATCCGCGCGGTGAAGCAAAGCGTTTCAATTCCTGTTGTTGCCAACGGTGACATTGACAGCGCGAAAAAAGCGAGACAGGTTTTGGATTTTACGGGCTGTGACTTTGTAATGATAGGCAGGGCAAGCCTTGGGGATCCGTGGCTGTTCACGCGGATAAACTCATTTCTGCAAGACCCTGCCGCGCCGCTTTACTATCCCGGCCTGGAAGAAAAGCTCGAAACGATGATTGCTCATGTGGCGAAAATGGTCGAATACAAGGGCGAGTACATAGCGATGAGACAGGCGCGAAAGCTTGTTCCGGGCTACTTTAAGGGAATCAGAGGAGCCGCCGCGCTGCGCGGAGAGGCGGGAAAAATAGAAACAATGGAGGATTTGATTCGTTTAAAGAATAAAGCCCTGCGTTTGTAATAAATAACTGTATCATTTATGCGCCGGAATCTGCGTGTAAATGGTTTACATATATATCTACACAAGAACACATGGAAAAAGGAAATCAAGTACAGAAAAAGGGGAATTTTAAAATGAGTGAATTGACAAATATCGCGTCGCTTGAGTATCTCAAGGAGTACGATCCCGCTGTCGGCGAGGCTATGGACAGCGAGTTGAAAAGACAGCGCCGCAATCTTGAGCTTATCGCAAGCGAAAACATTGTCACACCTGCGGTAATGGCGGCTATGGGCAGCCACCTCACCAATAAATACGCTGAGGGCTATCCCGGCAAGCGTTACTACGGCGGCTGCGAGTGCGTAGACGTTGTAGAGGAGATCGCCCGTCAGCGCGCCTGCGAGCTTTTCGGAGCGGAGCACGCAAACGTTCAGCCCCACTCGGGCGCTCAGGCTAACATGGCGGTTTACTTTGCCATGCTTAATCCCGGAGATACCGTTATGGGTATGAACCTCAACGAGGGCGGACACCTTACACACGGCTCACCCGTGAATATGTCGGGTAAATACTTTAACTTTGTTCCTTACGGAGTTGACAGCGTCACTCACCGCATAGACTACGACAGAGTCCTTGAAATCGCGAGGGAATGCAAGCCCAAGCTTATCGTTGCGGGCGCTTCGGCATACCCCAGAATCATTGATTTCGCGCGTCTCAGGTCAATTGCCGACGAGGTTGGCGCGTATCTCATGGTAGATATGGCGCACATCGCGGGTCTTGTGGCGGCAGGAGTTCATCCCAACCCCGTTCCTTACTGCGAGTTTGTCACCACAACCACTCACAAAACCCTTCGCGGACCGCGCGGCGGCATGATCCTCTGCCGCAAGGAGTTCGCAAAGCAGATCGACAAGGCGATTTTCCCCGGTACACAGGGCGGTCCTCTGATGCACACTATTGCGGCTAAGGCTGTTTGCTTCGGCGAGGCGCTCAAGCCCGAATTCAAGGAATACGGCGCAAAGGTCGTTTCCAACTGTAAGGCGCTTGCCAACGGTCTTATCAAGCGCGGCTGCAAGCTTGTATCGGGCGGTACCGACAACCACGTTCTGCTTCTTGATCTCCGCGACTCCGACGTTACGGGCAAGGAGCTTGAGGCACGTCTTGACGACTGCTACATCACCGTGAACAAGAACACCATTCCCGGCGAGCCGCGTTCACCGTTTGTAACAAGCGGCGTGCGTATCGGTACAGCGGCTGTGACCACGCGCGGACTTAACGAGGACGACATGGATCTCATCGCCGAATACATCACCATGGTGCTCAACGACTATGAAAACAGCAAAGACACCGTAAGAGCGGGCGTAGAAGCTATCTGCAAAAAGTATCCGCTTTACGAATAACGTAAGTATTAAAAGGGCTGTCCTAAGTGGCAGTCCTTTAAACAATAAGGGTGAAATTATGAAAACACCATTGGCAGACCGTTTCAGACCACGGACGCTTGACGATATAGTGGGGCAGAGTCACCTGATCGCTGAGGGAAAGCCGCTTCGCAGGATTATAGAGAGCGGCGAAATACCCAACCTGATATTTTACGGACCTTCGGGAGTTGGCAAGACAACGCTCGCGACGTATATCGCGGGCAAGACCAAAAAGACTCTGCGCAAGCTGAACGGCACCACAGCCTCCACCTCAGATATCAAGGATATTGTTTCTCAGTTAAACACCTTTTCAGGACTTAACGGAATATTGCTCTATCTCGATGAAATCCAGTATTTTAACAAGAAGCAGCAGCAAACCCTGCTCGAATTCATAGAAAACGGCAGCATAACCCTTATAGCCTCCACCACCGAGAACCCGTATTTTTATGTTTACAACGCGATACTCAGCCGCTCAACAGTGTTCGAGTTTAAGAATGTCGAGCCGCCGGAAATCGAAAAGGCTGTGCGCCGCGCGGCAAAGCTGCTTGAAGAGGAGCAGGATATACAAATCGAAATCGGCGACGATTGTGTCAGAAAAATCGCTGTCGGCTGCGGGGGAGACGTCAGAAAAGCGATGAACGCGCTTGAGCTGTCGGTGATCGCGGCAGACCGTGACGGCAAACGTCGAGTTGTCACGGGTGAAATCGTCGAAGGGCTTGTTCAGCGGAGCGCGGTGCGATATGACCGCGAGGGAGACGAGCACTACGACATTGTTTCCGCCTATCAGAAGAGTATGCGCGGAAGCGACCCGAACGCAGCTCTTCACTACCTCGCAAGACTTCTTGAGGCGGGCGACCTTCCCTCGGCTTGCCGCAGGCTGATGGTCTGTGCCTGTGAGGACGTCGGGCTTGCCTATCCCCAAATCATACCTATTGTAAAGTCATGCGTCGATATAGCGCAGGCTGTCGGACTTCCCGAGGCGCGGATTCCGCTTGCCGACGCTGTTATAATGGTTTGCAGCGCGCCGAAATCCAACTCGGGCGAGCAGGCGATAGACGCAGCCATTTCGGACGTCCGCCGCGGAAATACGGGAGGTATACCCCGTCAGCTCCAAAACAAGCATTATGACGGCGCGGACGCGAAAATCAAAGGTCAGCATTACCTTTATCCGCACGACTACCCAAACCACTACATACAACAGCAGTATTTGCCCGACGCGATTAAGGACAGAATTTACTACCACGCGGGCGATAACAAAAACGAACAGGCCTTCAAGGCGTATTGGGATAAAATAAAAAAATAGCAAACATCAAAAAAGCAGGGTACGGACAAAGCCGAACCCTGTTTTTAATTATATTATTATAACTGAGGACCTGCCGGAACAAGCGCCTTGCCTGCCTCGTTGGTTGTGTATTTGTTGAAGTTCTTGATGAATCTCTGAGCCAGATCCTTAGCCTTTTCGTCCCATTCAGCGGGATTTGCGTAGGTGTCTCTGGGATCGAGAATACCGGTGTCAACTCCCTCAAGCTCGGTGGGAACCTCAAGGTTGAAGTAAGGGATCTTCTTTGTGGGGGCATCCTTGATCGCTCCTCCGAGGATCGCGTCGATAATGCCGCGTGTGTCCTTGATAGTGATTCTCTTGCCCGTGCCGTTCCAGCCGGTGTTTACGAGGTACGCCTTTGCGCCGCTCTTTTCCATTCTCTTAACAAGCTCCTCGGCGTACTTGGTGGGGTGAAGTTCGAGGAAAGCCTGACCGAAGCAGGCGGAGAAGGTGGGAGTGGGCTCGGTGATACCGCGCTCTGTTCCCGCAAGCTTTGCGGTGAAGCCCGAGAGGAAGTAGTACTGAGTCTGCTCGGGGGTGAGGATAGAAACGGGAGGAAGAACTCCGAAAGCGTCAGCCGAAAGGAAAATAACATTTTCAGCGGCGGGACCCGAGGAAATATTGTTGACTTTCTTTACGATCTTCTCGATGTGCTCAATGGGATAAGAAACGCGGGTGTTCTCGGTTACGCTCTTGTCGGCAAAGTCGATGGAGCTGTCCTCGTTAACGGTGACGTTTTCAAGCAGAGCGTTTCTCTTGATGGCGTTGTAGATGTCGGGCTCGCTCTCCTTGTCAAGACCGATCACCTTCGCGTAGCAGCCGCCTTCAAAATTGAAAACGCCGTTGTCGTCCCAGCCGTGCTCATCGTCGCCGATAAGCAGTCTCTTGGGGTCGGTTGAAAGGGTGGTTTTGCCCGTGCCGGACAGACCGAAGAAGATAGCGGTGTTCTCGCCGTTCATATCGGTGTTGGCGGAGCAGTGCATTGAGGCGATTCCCTGAAGCGGCAGGAAGTAGTTCATCATCGAGAACATACCCTTCTTCATCTCGCCGCCGTACCAGGTGTTGAGAATGACCTGCTCGCGACTCGAAACATTAAAGAGAACCGCTGTCTCGGAGTTGAGTCCGAGCTCCTTGTAGTTTTCAACCTTTGCCTTTGAAGCGGTGTAAACGATGAAGTTCGGCTCATATGTTTCAAGCTCCTCGTCGGTGGGGATGATGAACATATTCTTAACAAAGTGAGCCTGCCATGCGACCTCCATAATGAAGCGCACTGCCATACGGGTATCCTTGTTAGCGCCGCAGTAGGTGTCTACAACGTAGAGCTTTTTGCCCGAAAGCTCTTCAAGAGCGAGCTTCTTGCAGGTGTCCCACGCCTCCTGAGTTGCGGGGTGGTTGTCGTTGGGATAGTCGGGAGTGGTCCACCAAACGGTATCCTTGCTCTTTTCATCCATTACAATAAATTTGTCTTTGGGTGAACGACCCGTGTAAACGCCTGTCATAACGTTAACGGCGCCTAATTCGGTGAGCTGACCTTTATCGTAGCCCTCAAGAGCGGGATCCATCTCGTCCTCGAAAAGCTGCTCGTAAGAAGGATTGTAAATGATCTCCTTTACGTCCTGAATGCCGTATTTGGTTAAATCGGGTTTTGCCATAGATGATTCCTCTTTTCTGTGAGTTATTTGTACAAGTATATAATACCATAGCATAAAGCTCGTTGTCAATATTGCCCCGTTTACAAATAAAACTGTAAAAATGCAGTTTTTTCAGCGAATTCTTTCAAAAATAAGCAGATTTTAAGGAGTGTTGCCTGACAAAAGCCGTGATTTTGAAGCGAAAGAGTTTTTTGCTGTCATTTTTTGAAAAAAGAATTTTAAATTTCCGAAACGAATCGAAAGAAAAAAGTGTTGTTATAAAAAGTATAGTTTTCAAACTAATACAAATAGTCTCTCCGCAGCAAATGAAGTGAGAGATTTGAGCATTCTTTTAAGGTAGCGCTGATTTATTCACGCCTTGCGGTCGGGCAAGCTGACGGAAAATCCGACTGCACAATTTGCATATCCAAATCAGTCTTTGCGTCCTTATAATTTCCAAACGCGCATAAGCACGAAATCTGCACGACATTAAATTATTATAGATTTCCTTAACAAACGCTGAACGATTCTACTGTGGAAATTTATCCGTTGTCATCAGCTATCGGGCGTCAAGCGAATAACAACTAACTCCCTCGGATTTTTGAATCGCGGCATTGCCACAGTGTTGGAGCAGCCCGCCGAGACAACTATGCGGTCTTCAAACAGCCCTCCGTCATATTTCGGGAACAGACCGCTGCCTGAGGAAAACAGACCCTTTCCGAACAGGCGTATCTGACCGCCGTGATTGTGTCCCGAAAGCGTTAAGTCGATGTCATTTTTGGGCACAATCTTGTCGAAGTATTCGGGATGATGACACAGCAGCAGCTTAAAGCCGTGCTTCTCAGAAAAGCTTTGCAGCCAATCAGTGTCGGGCACAGAGGAAAGACCGCCAATCAATAATTTGCAGCCGCCGACAGTAAGCTGAGTGTCGGCATTGTCGAGCAGGACAGCCCCGCTTTCTCGAATCACGGCGTGATCCTCGTCCTCAAGCTTGCCCTCATGGTTGCCGAGACTCATAACCGTGGGAGCGATTTCGGGAGCGCCTTTTATAAAGCGATAGGCGTTTTTGATGTCGGGGCGGTTGTGCCTGCCCAAAACGAATACAAAAAACCAATTTACATAATACGCGGCTTCGATTATTGCTTTCCGCAGAAAATTATTGCTCTTTGAAATGACGGTGTTTTCCGCAATATGATACCTTTCAAGCGTATCGCCCGAAACCGCGATCAAATCGGGCTTTACTTGTCTGAGCAGCTCAAGAAACTCGTCTCCGTTCCGCTCGTGCAGGTCGGAAACGTGCGCGATCGTGAGAGGCTTATCAAGCTTTGATGACTTGACAGTATATTCGGTTATCACAGCCTTTTTCGACATATGACTTCGCTCCGCTAAAGTTTAATTGAATAATTAAAAAAATATTAAGGGAAATTTTAGGTTCCCATAAAAATATTTTACCGATATTTCCCAAAAAAGTCAACCCTTACGCAGCAACGAGCGGCGGCAGGCTTTTTATATTCATCTTCATATTCATATTGGCTAAATTCGCTAAGCGTTCGGCAGCGTTCGCTAAAAAACGAGCGGTCAGGTTATATCTTTCTGACCGGTCGTTATGCGTGGATATTTGAAAAACCGGGGAGCCGTTTGACGTGAAGCTGCGCACGAGAGAGGAAAAAATAGTTCCTGACACTTTTTGCACGATTCGCGACTTAAAAGGAAGCTTGTTTTTTTACAGCGGAATACGGAATAGCTTTTTTGCGTTTTTGTACATCAGATTATCGTAATCCTCCGTGGATATCAGGTTTTTAAGCTCGTTGAAATACTGCTGATACAGCGAGCGGTCTCCGCTTTTGTTGTGCGCGAGGGTGTCCTTTCCGTCTATGGGATTGTCGGTGCCGAACAGCATTTTTCCGCTGCCGTACATCCTGATCGCCTCAAGAGTGGTTTTGAGCGGGACCCATGTGGTGTCGCCGTACAGATTGGGCAGCTTTCCGAGCAAATCGAGAGCCGCCGAGTTATCCGTTCCCAAATCCATATGCACCATGACAAAGTTTGTCTCGGGGTGACGCAGAGCGGCGTTGTACAGGTGAGCGGACATAGCTTCCTCACAGCCGCCCGTGTGCGACACAATGGGCAGATCAAATTTCGCCGCGAGCCTGTAAACGGGTTCGAGCCGCTCGTCGTCGGGAGCGGTGCGCGAGTGGAACGGGTGAAGCTTCAAGCCGAAAATGATATCCCTGTTCTCTTTGATAAGCGATATAAACTCACTGTCGGGAAGCTCGCTCGCAATTTTGAGCCACGGCAGAACGCCAAACTTTCCGGGAGCCATACGTGCTGCCGCTATGGTTTCTCTGAGCAGCAGGCTCTGCGGCTTTTGGTATTCGGGCGGTATGGGGTTTCCCTGATGATCGAACTCCACCGCCTCAATGTTGCTTATCAATGAAAAGTCAATGCCGTAGCGCTCCATAGAATAGAGCAGGTTTTCAACGGGCATATAAAAAGGGGGGATTATTCCTATATGGGTATGTGTGTCAATTATCATGTCGCTCTCCTTCCTTCCTTTATTTTTATATAATTCTGTCTCTTGTTCGTTTCGGAAAACTGCCGTTAAATCTATAATATCATTTCGCCTGATACTATTCAATAAGATTTTCTTTAAGTAATAAAAAAGTATATTATTTTGACCCTGTATGTATTATGCCGACAAAAAATCTCTTTACAATTACCGTGAAATGGTATATAATGTTTCGAGATAATGCTTTTTTATGAGGCTTAAAGGCGCTTTTGACTCATTATTGCGGCTATTAAATAGCTGTAATTTGTCTTTAGATGCCAAATTTTTCTACAAAAATCTGATGATTTTTGGCGATATTTTGCTTTACTGCACTTTAAAAAACAGATTTGGGAGGTAATGTGTTGAAAGCGTATATCGATCCCGGTACGGGAAGTATGCTTTTTGCCATATTGATCGGTATTTTCGGCGCGGCGGGATTTTTTTTCAGAAACATTATCACCAAGCTGAGGTTTGCTTTGTCTGCGGGAAAAAACAAGGAGCTCATGCAAAGCAAGCAGCCGCTGGTGATTTTTTCCGATGATAAGCGATATTGGAAAAACTTTGAGCCGATTTGCAGAGAGCTGGATAAACGGGGCTTTGAGGTCACGTATATGACAGCCTCTCAGGATGACCCGGTGTTAGAGAATCCGTATCCTAATATTCACGGGCAGTTTATCGGCTCGGGAAACAAGGCTTTTGCGAAGATGAATTTTCTTAACGCGAGCATGGTTTTATCGACTACTCCGGGGCTTGACGTTTATCAGTGGAAGCGCTCCAAAAATGTCGATTATTATATTCATATTCCACACGCGGCGAGCGACATTACGATTTACCGTATGTTCGGCATTGACTATTACGACTCCGTTATGGTTTCGGGAAAATATCAGATAGATCAGATACGAAAGCTTGAAAAGCTACGCGATCTGCCCGCAAAGGAGATCGTGTTGGGCGGCTTGCCGTATATGGACGAAATGGTAAAGCGTTATACCGCGGACAAAATCGAAGAAAACACTGTTACAACGGTGCTGTTGGCTCCTTCATGGGGAAAGAGCGCTATTTTTTCAAAATACGGCGGCAAAATCATCGAAGAGCTGCTGAAAACCGACTGCGATATTATAATCCGTCCGCATCCCCAGTCTGTGATTTCGGAGAAAAAAATGCTCGATAAGCTTATGGCTGAGTTCCCCGAATCCGATCGCCTGAAATGGAATTTCGACAACGACAATTATGAGGCCCTAAAGATATCTGATATTATGATCTCGGACTTTTCGGGCGTTATTTTTGATTTTACTCTCGTTTATGACAAACCGGTGATCTACGCGGATACCGAGTTTGATAAATCTCCTTATGACGCGTGGTGGCTTGACGAACCGCTGTGGACCTTTACGGCTCTGCCCCGTATCGGCGCCGAGCTGAGAGAAGATAACATTGAAAGCATTTCCGAAATCATCGAGGATTGTCTGCACGATCCCAAATACAGCGCCAACCGTGCCGAGGTCAGAAAAGAAACATGGGAAAACTACGGCAAAGGCGCTGAAATCGCTGCGGATTATATTATTGAAAAATATAATGATCTGCTTGAAAAACAGGAGGAACGATAAATGTCTTTTGGGACACTTTTATACTCATTTCTGTTAATGCCCATACAGCTTGTTTTTGAAGTTGTATTCAGCTTCGCGTATACGCTCACCAACGAAAGAATAGGGCTTGCCATAGTTGCGCTGAGCCTTGCGATAAATATTCTGATTTTACCGTTATATCGCCGTGCCGACGCGATGCAGGAGGAAGAGCGCCTTTTGGAGGCGAAGCTTCATCCGGGAGTATCTCACATAAAAAAGACCTTCCGCGGCGACGAACGCACCATGATGCTCCGCACGTATTACCGCCAGAACAACTACAGCCCTCTTTTCGTGCTGCGCGGCGCGGTATCGCTGCTTTTGGAGATCCCGTTTTTTATTGTGGCTTACCGTTTTCTTTCCGGTCTGAGCTTGCTTCAGGGAGTTTCGTTCGGTCCGATCTCCGACTTGGGCTCTCCCGACCATCTGATAACCATAAACGATTTGCCGATCAATGTTCTCCCGATAATAATGACGCTTATCAATGTCATTTCAACCATTATTTTCACAAAGGGCAGTCGTCTTAAAACAAAAATCCAGCTCTATGCAATGGCGGCGTTTTTTCTTATATTTTTATACACCTCGCCTTCGGGACTTGTATTTTATTGGACGCTAAACAATCTTTTCTCGCTCGTAAAAACCCTTTTTTATAAGCTGAAAAATCCTCAAAGGGTTTTAAGGATAGTTTTGGTCGTTGCGGGCACGGCTTCCATCGGCTTCGGAGTTTTCACTCTGTTCAGGGATTCGTCGTATAAAAGAATGATAATTTTCACGGTTATCGGCGTTCTGTTATTCGTACCCTTTATTGTTTCAAAAATCAGAGAAAAGCACGATTTCTCTTTGCCGAAAATCAAAACAAAGCCAAATAAAAAGCTGTTTTGGGGCGGGGCTGTTTTTATGACGGTACTCACGGGTTTTTTGATCCCGTCAGCCGTTGTTACGGCGTCGCCGCAGGAGTTTATTGTTGTCGGCGTAGCCATGCATCCCATTTGGTATGTCGTCGGTTCGTTTTTGATAGCGGCAGGATTTTTTATCCTTTGGATGAATATTTTCTACTATCTGTTCTCGGATCAGGTCAAGGTCGTGATCGAGCGGCTTCTGCTTGTCGCCGGCGGTGTGGGAATAATTGATTATCTGTTCTTCGGAAACAATCTCGGCACCCTGTCGGCGGAGTTAGTGTTTGATAATGAAGTCAGCTTCTCCGCGCTGACAATTATTATCAATTTGGCTTTGGTGATCGCCGTAGCTGCCGGTCTTATCTTTTTGATAAGGCTCAAGCCGCGGATCGTGTTCGGAGCCGCAGTCGCCGCTTCGGTTGCGATGACTTGTATGTCGGGTGTAAACGCTGCGGGAATATTCAGATCCGTCGCCGAGGTTGACCTTGACGAAAACTATAAATCCGGTGCGGATTATAAGCTCCCTCTGAGCAAGGAAGGCAAAAATGTTGTTGTATTCATGCTTGACAGAGCTTTGGGAGAATATCTTCCCTATATGATGTCGCAAAATCCCGAGCTTGAAAAAATGTATTCGGGATTTACGTTTTACTCAAACACCGTGTCCTTCGGCGGACACACCAACATGACAACGCCGTCTTTGTTCGGCGGATATGAATACACGCCGGTCGAGCTGAACAAGCGCGATAAAGAATCGCTCAAAGACAAGCATGACGAGGCGCTCAAGGTGATGCCGGTGCTTTTCGACAAAGCGGGATATGATGTAACGGTTTGCGATCCGCCGTATGCCGGCTACAGGGAAATACCCGATCTGTCGATTTATGATCAATACAAAAATATAAATTCCTATCTTACCCAATACTCGATGCAGGAAGCGCTTCAGCAGCAGACTATTAATACGCGCGTCCGCAATTTGTTCAGCTACAGCCTTTTCAAAACCGCTCCGTCGTGCTTCGGCAGCGCGCTGTATGACGACGGAAATTACAATCAATTGGCTGACAGCCTGAATTTGGGCTCTTATTGGCAGCCCTTCCAAGCTCTGAAAAACCTGAGTGAGCACACTGTCGTTTCGGACAATAAGACAGGCAGCTTTATTATGATGGATAACGAAGCTACCCATGATATAATTGTCGATTCCTCCGCCGAGATGCCGAAAACTGCGGACGGTTCCGACGTTCCCGGGGCATCCGAGCTGACGGTTGACGGCGTTACGCTGCATTTTGATAATTTTGTGCAGAGCGGAGAATATCAGGTGGATTTCGCCTCGCTGATAGAGGTCGGAAAATGGCTGGAGTATTTAAAAGAGCAGGATTTGTATGATAACACAAGAATAATTATTGTTTCCGATCACGGATTCAGTTTAAGGCAGATAGAGGAACTGTTTTTAGACGATACGGTCAATCATATAGATCTCAATCAGCGTTACGGAGACGTTGAGTTTTACTATCCGCTGCTCATGGTCAAGGATTATAACAGCAAGGGCGGCATAACTACGTCAAAGGAGTTTATGACAAACGCGGACGTCCCGACGCTGGCGACCGCAGGCATTTTTGAAAAAGCCATAAATCCCTTTACGGGCAATGAAATCAATAACCGCGAAAAAACAGCTCACGACCAATATATTTTAGGCTCGGATAAATACATTATCGCCGAAAACAACGGAAACTGTCTGGTACCCGGACGCTGGTATTCGGTTCACGACTCTATTTGGGACAAGAGCAACTGGAAGCTTGAAAAGGAAAACGGCGTTTTGCCGTATTAAAGGGAACCTCTGAAAATTCCCTAAACAACAGGAGTGACTTAATTGCAGGCGATTATTTTAGCTGCCGGAATGGGCAAACGGTTAAAAGAATTAACAACCGAAAACACAAAATGTATGGTTGAGGTCAACGGAGTGACCCTCATCGACCGTATGCTGCACCAGCTTGACAGGCAGTATTTATCGCGCATAGTGATAGTTGTCGGTTATAAGGGAAAAAAGCTGATCGACTACATTGATACACTCGATATCAAAACGCCGATCACATTTATAAACAATCCGATATACGATAAAACCAACAACATTTATTCTCTTTCGCTCGCAAAGGATTATCTCTGCGACGAGGATACGCTTTTATTTGAATCGGATATCATTTTTGAAGACTCCGTTATAACTGCGCTCATTGATGATTCCCGCGAAACTCTCGCGCTTGTTGACAAGTACGAGAGCTGGATGGACGGCACCTGCGTAAAGCTTGCGGAGGACGATTCCATAGAGGCTTTTGTCTCGGGCAGTAAGTTCAAATATAATGAAAGCGGCGATTATTATAAAACCGTAAACATTTACAAATTCAGCAGGCGCTTTTCACAGACGCATTATGTGCCGTTTCTTGACGCTTACTCAAAGGCGCTGGGCAACAACGAATACTACGAGCAGGTTCTGCGCGTTATCACAATGCTCGATAATCCTGAAATAAAAGCGAAAAGATTATCGGGCCAGCGCTGGTATGAAATTGACGATGCTCAGGATTTGGATATCGCGACCTCTATGTTCACAGCGGATTCGGAGCAAAAGCTCAGCCTGATGCAGAGCAGATACGGAGGATATTGGAGATATCCTCAGCTTATTGACTTCTGCTATCTTGTCAACCCGTATTTTCCGCCGCAAAAGCTGACTGACGAAATCAAAGCGAGCTTTGAAAAGCTCCTGACTCAGTATCCGTCGGGAATGAAGGTCAACTCTCTGCTTGCGGCAAAGAACTTTTCCGTTCACCGTGATAATATTTTAGTCGGCAACGGTGCCGCCGAGCTTATCAAATCCTTTATGAGCGGAATCAATGGCAAGTGCGGCTTTGTCCGTCCCACCTTTGAGGAATACCCCAACCGCTTTGATGAAAACAACTCGGTCATCTTCACTCCCGATGATCCCGACTTTTTCTATTCCGCCGAGGATTTGACGGAATATTTCCGGGACAAAACGATAGACACCCTTGTGGTTGTGAATCCCGACAATCCGTCGGGAAACTATATCCCGAAAAGCGGTTTGCTGAAGCTGATCGATTGGGCAAAAGAAAAAGGGATACGCCTTGTTATCGACGAATCCTTTGCCGATTTCTCGGATGAGATCAATAACACCTTGATCGAGCAGAAGCTTTTGGACGACAATCCCCACCTCTTTGTTGTAAAGAGCATTTCAAAATCCTACGGCGTCCCCGGATTGAGGCTCGGCGTGCTTGCCTCGGGGAATGTTGATGAAATAGAGCGTATGAAGAAAGACGTAGCGATATGGAACATCAACTCTTTTGCCGAGTTCTATATGCAGATAGAGGAAAAGTATCATAAGCAGTATTTGATTTCTCTTGAAAAAATCAAGGCAGAGCGGAGCCGCTTTCAATCGGAGCTGTCTATCATCAAGGGCTTGCGCGCGGTGCCGTCACAGGCGAACTATATCTTGGTTGAGCTTGACGGAATAAGTGCGACGGAGCTTACAAAGGTGCTGCTCGAAAAGTATGATATTTACATCAAGGACCTCTCCGTGAAGATAAAGGGCGGTCAGTATGTAAGGATCGCGGTAAGGAATACCGAGGATAATAATAAGCTGCTCAGGGCGTTAAAAGAAATAATAAACAAAGTAATGAACAAATAAAAAATCTGCCGGATATAAACCGAAAGGCTCGTTTATCCGGCAGATTTTTATTTTATTTGAAGATAGTTTTAGTTATTTGATTATGTCTATTCGCAGAAAAGAGTTACGGCACCATTTGAACACTGAGGAAAAAGCCCTGTTGAAATCGAAGTCGTCGGGCAGCTCTGGAATTGAAAGCATTTCCCGGTCACGCTCCGAAACCGATGCCTTCAACTCTCTCTTTGCTGATACGAAAGCGCCGCTTTCATACTGTAAAAATTATCATGCTGCATTTCCGTACAAGAAAACAACCGTCTCGACGTGAAATTCTTAGGATATTTACATTCTGATTCTAAAAAGCTCTGAAGTCTTGTGTCTATCAGTGTTTTAAAGTATTTCTCGTGTGTTTCCAAATCAGTTTACAAACTAGCTGAAAGTAGGCTATTTGTATTATTCACTTTGAATTGACAAGTTGGAACCAATTGCTTTATTTGGTTGAAAATCCTGTTCAAATCTATCTTCTATCAATCTGATTGCAGCTTTTATATACGATATTAATTGAGGTAATTTGTCATCAGTATATCCATAGTATTCTTTTATCGGATACGGAGGAGCCAACATATACATATTTTTAATACTATATTTATCCATTATCTCATCAAGCCATTGTTTCATTTCTTCTCTTTTATAAATACCAGAGTTATTATCTTCTAGATTTTTATAATAAACAGATGGATAATCTTTATTAAGATTCCATGTACCTTTACCATTCTTTCTATCGCTTCCATTGAAATATTTCGGGGCAGGCATTAAATTTGAAAAAGAGTACATTAAATCAAAAAATCTATCAAACAATGCTTTTAGATCACTATATCCATCAAATATTTTTTCTAAATTCAAAAAAATTAATGCCAGTTCATCCTTTTGTGGTCTCTGCTTATCATATAGTTTCAATTTCAATTCTTTTGCACGGCAAAAATCTAAAAACGGAATAAAAGCATTAAATATCGTGTCTGCCGATTCGGGAATATCCTCTCCATAAAACTTCTCATATGATTTTCTAACAATTTCAGATGAATCAACTTCAACACTTGGAAGAATTCTATATAAAATGGCTGCCTTTATGCCACATTCATTTTTTAAGCCTGGATTAACAATAGGAATTAAATTAGTAAGTTTGTTATCAATAATATTAAATTTTTCCAAGCTAAAACACTCCTTTCAAATAATTCGCACAACCACACTCTTCTAAACTCTGATTACAATTTAGATAAACTATATTCTTATTGATTCCCAACAAACAAGAAAATCTATTTCTTCACAGAACTATATTTCTTATTACTTCTGTGTATTCCATTCTCATCAACAACTAAATTACTGCGTTTCAGCTTTTCTTCCTGAACAGCGTCAAATATTTCATTTGAAATGATTGCCGGATGAGAATTGTTTAACTTATAAACCTGACCCTCTTCGCCATCCACATTCACTACTGCAATACCTATATACTTCTCATTACTCAGCATTTCTTCTATTGAACGTTTAGGCCAGTTATCTTTTCCTGTAGGAGATTTAATGCCTCTCTCTTTAAGTTCTTTGACGATACCTAATATGCTTTTACCGCCAAGATACAAATCAAAAATCAGTCTAACGATTACTGCTTGTTCTTCATTGATTACAAGATCACCATTTTCGCCCTTATCATAGCCATAGCATTTTCTACGATAAAAACCTAAGCTGCCGTTACTGGCTCTTTGTTTGATGCCCCATTTGATGTTAGCACTTCGTGTTTCGTTCTCTGCTTGTGTACAGGCTTCTATGGTAGATATTAAAAGCGAACTTCCAACAGTTAAAGTATCAAGCTCTTCCTGTCTGAAAATAATACGTACATCTGCTTCTTTTAAAGTATTGATTGCATCAAGCACTTCCACCGTATCCCTGCCCAGTCTGCTGATATTCTTTACTACAACGATATCCGTAAGTCCGGCTCTACATTCTTCAATCATTTTATGAAATGCAGGACGGGCAGATCCTTTTTTAGAGGATGCAATATCTATATGGATATCGACAAGTTTCCAGTTGTTATGCCCGGATACAAATCCAACCAGACCAGAAATCTGTGCCTTTAAACTTTCCAGTTGTTCCATACTGTTAGAACTCACACGAGCATAGATGACAACGTGCTTTACGGGTTCACTTATCCTTGGTGATATCACTCTTACCTTACCTGGCATAACTACCTCTCCTTTCCAAATAGGCTACTTGTCCATAAAAATATATAATATGATTATTAGCCTATTATCAGTCTTGTTTTTATCCATATAATAGGAATAAACATTTTTATCTACCCAACCTATTCTCAATCCTTCTGTCTATTCAACTATAAGAAATCACAGGATTTACGGTACTTTTCGGTCATTTTTCAACACTTGATTTTCAATACCCAAAACACCGAAAAAGTCTCATTTTTTCAAGCATTTTCACACTATCAATTATGTACTTTAGTCAACAGAACCACACACTCCACATGCTTTGTATGCGGGAACATATCCACCGGTTGGATTTTCCTGACCTTATATCTGCTGTGCTTTGTCAGATACTCCAAATCGCGCGCGAGGGTTTCGGGGTTGCAGCTTACGTAAACCACGGTTTTGGGGTTCATTTTTATCAGAGATGCAAGGAACTTTTCGGTGCTGCCCGCTCTCGGGGGGTCCATGAATACCACGTCGGGCTTTTCTTTTTCGTCTGCCGCTGCCTGCATGAAATCTCCCGCGTCGCCCTTGAAGAAGCGGATGTTTTTCAGGGCGTTTGCCTTGGCGTTTTGTATCGCGTCGCGGACAGCCTCTCCGTTCAGCTCAACGCCTAAAACCTGACCCGCGCCGTGCTTGGCGGCAATTATCCCGATAGTGCCTATGCCGCAGTAGGCGTCAAGGACGGTTTCGTTTCCCTTCAGCCCCGCAAATTCGATCGCCTTGCCGTAAAGCACCTCGGTCTGCACGGGGTTGATTTGGTAAAAGCTTTTCGGGGAGATCCTGAAACGGCAGCCGCACAGCACATCCTCGATATATCCCTTGCCGTACAGCACATTTTGCCGCTCGCCGAGCACAAGGTTTGTGTTGTACGGATTAATGTTTTGTATTACTGTGGTGATTTCGGGGAACTGTTTGCGCAAAGCCTTTACAAAGTTGTTTTTGGACGGAAAAACAGGCGTGCCCGTCACAAGCACAACCATGACCTCGCCTGTTGCAAAGCCGCGCTTTACAAGAACATGGCGCAAAAATCCCTTTTGAGTGTCCTCATTGTAGGTCGTCAGGCGAAACGAGGGTAGAAGTTTTCTGACGGCGACGATAATTTTATCGGCAAGCCTGTCCTCAATTTGGCAGTCGTCCACGCTGACAATGCGGTGAGTCCCCGACTGATACACGCCGGACTTAATATTCCCTCTGCGGTCGGTGAAAAACGCCGCCTGAACCTTGTTGCGGTAGTGATACGGCTCGTCCATGCCTATAATAGGCTCGACCCTGCCGAACGCTTTTAAAAGCCTGATGACTGTGTTCTGTTTGAATCGCAGTTGTTCCTCATAGCTCAGATTTTGAAGCTGACAGCCGCCGCATTTTTTGTATACGGGGCAGCTTCCGTTTTGTATGTTGATTTTTGACTGTGACATTTATTACCTCGGAAGTTTATCGTCTTTTGAATATCCTAATTATACCGCTTATGCATTAAAAGCGCAATAAGTAATTGATATTTTACACGGCTTGTTGTATAATCGGAATCGGAGGGCGAAGAATGAAGAACGTGAAAAACAAAAATAAACTGAAATACAAGATTATAATTGTTATTGCCGTTTTGATTTTTGCGGCAGGCATAGCCGGAAGCATCGTTGTTCTGAACGCGCCAAAGAAAAACACGGTCATTATAAAGAGCGATGGAAAAATTTTGTACACGCTCGACCTGAGCAGCGAGCCCGACCGCACTTTTGAAATCAAAACCGACAGGGGAGAGAATACCGTTGAAATAAAGGACGGGAAGATCCGCGTAATATCCGCCGACTGTCCCGACAAAACCTGCGTGCGTATGGGCCGGCTCGAAAGCTCGGCAATGCCGATAGTATGCCTGCCGCATAAGCTTGTAATTGAATTTGCCGCCGCCGACGACGGCGTAGACGCGATAACGGAGTGAGCTTATGAAGCGTATTGATGTAAAAAGACTGGCATCCCTCGGCTTGCTCACCGCGCTTGCCTTGATTTTGTTTTTTGTTGAGCTGCAGATACCGAACCCGTTTCCCGTTCCGGGAATAAAGATAGGGCTTGCGAACATTGTCACGATTTATGTCATTTACCGTTACAGCGCGGGCGAGGCGGTCTTGCTGACGGCGGTCAGAATAACTCTCGGCTCGGTGTTCAGCGGAAATGTAATGGCGCTTTTTTACAGCGCGTGCGGAAGCTTCCTATGTCTGCTCGGAACCATTTTCCTGAAAAGAATTATAGATGAAAGACACCTCTGGCTGACAAGCGTATTCGGCGCGCTGCTTCACAACACCGGACAAATGGCGGCGGCGCTGCTTGTGACTCAAACACCGTCGCTGATAGTGTACTATCCGTTTTTGATCGTATCGGGCTGCCTCGCGGGAGCGTTTACGGGACTTTGCGCACAAATTATAATTTTGAGAACAACAAAATTCAAGCCGTAAACGATCGGTCGGATTATTGCCTATTTTTATTTTTGATTAATCACGGAATATCTCCGATATTCCCATTGACAAATCGCCCGAAAAAGCATATACTACATATCGTAACAGCAAAGGCGCTGCGGATATACCCGCAGTGTTTTTTATTTTATATAACAGGAGCGTAAGAGTTATGTCTAAGGTACCCGAAATGTTTGGTTGCAATGTTTTCAACGACAAAAAAATGCAGGAGAGACTTCCCAAATCAACCTACAAGGCGCTGAAAAAGACTATCAACGAGGGCGAACCGCTTGATATAAGCGTTGCAAATGTTGTCGCGGCTGCTATGAAGGACTGGGCTATTGAAATGGGCTGCACCCATTACACCCACTGGTTCCAGCCGATGACAGGCGTTACCGCCGAAAAGCACGACAGCTTTATCCAGCCCAACGGAGACGGCGTTATCATGGAGTTTTCGGGCAAGGAGCTTATCAA
Organism: uncultured Ruminococcus sp.; assembly: GCA_902777275.1. Classification (GTDB taxonomy): domain Bacteria; phylum Bacillota; class Clostridia; order Oscillospirales; family Acutalibacteraceae; genus Ruminococcoides. The sequence continues at coordinate 74,290 of CACYTI010000006.1, forward strand.
GGGCGAACCCGACGCATCGTCGTTCCCGAGCGGCGGCATCCGCGCCACCTTTGAGGCTCGCGGTTACACCACATGGGATCCCACTTCACCTGCCTTTGTAAAGGACGGCTCACTCTACATTCCGACTGCTTTCTGTTCGTACACGGGCGAGGTTCTTGATAAAAAAACCCCGCTTCTGCGTTCAATGGAGCGTATCAGCAGCGAGGCTGTTAAAATCCTTCACCTTTTAGGAAAAACAGACGTTACGCGGGTGGTAACGACCGTCGGCCCCGAGCAGGAGTATTTTCTCATCGACAGAGAGCTTTACAACCGCCGCGAGGACTTAAAGCTGACGGGCAGAACTTTGTTCGGCTCCAAGGCTCCCAAGGGACAGGAGCTTGACGACCATTATTTCGGCGCGATAAAAACAAGAGTTGCCGATTATATGCGCGACCTTGACGAGGAGCTTTGGAAATTGGGCGTGCTCGCCAAGACCAAGCACAACGAGGTCGCGCCCTCACAGCACGAGCTTGCTCCGATTTTTACCACCTCAAACATTGCGAACGATCACAACGAGCTTATGATGATCATAATGAAGAAAACCGCCGAAAAGCACGGTCTGGTCTGCCTTCTCCACGAAAAGCCCTTTGCGGGCGTAAACGGCTCGGGTAAGCACAATAACTGGTCGCTTTCCACTAATACGGGTGAAAACCTGCTCTCTCCGGGCAAGCACCCCGAAACGAATTATCAGTTCCAGCTCTTTTTGGCAGCCGTTGTAAAGGCTGTTGACGAGTATCAGGATTTGCTCCGCGCGACAGTTGCCTCCGCCGGCAACGACCACCGTCTCGGCGCGCACGAGGCTCCGCCCGCCATTATCTCGATGTATTTGGGAGACGATTTGGGCGAGCTGGTTGAGTCGATCATCAACGGCGAGGAATACATCAGCCACGGCAAGGAGAAAATGGAAACGGGCGTTGATGTTTTGGCTGACTTCAAAAAGGATACCTCCGACCGCAACCGCACATCACCCTTCGCTTTCACGGGCAATAAATTCGAGTTCCGCGCTCTCGGCTCCGCGCTGAATATCGGCTGCCCCAACTATATGCTCAACACCATGGTAGCCGAGCAGCTCAGCCAGTTCTATGTTGAGCTGAAGGATGCCGAGGATATGACCGCTGCGGTGAAATCTCTCGTTAAAAATGTCCTCACCGAGCACCGCCGCATTATCTTCAACGGCGACAACTACACCGACGAATGGGTTGCCGAGGCGAAGAAGAGAGGACTTCTCAACCTTAAATCAATGCCCGAGGCGTTCTCGCACTTCCTCAACAGAAAGAACGTTGCACTGTTCGTGAAGAACAAAATCGTCACCGAAGCGGAGTACCGCGCGCGTTACGAGATCGAGCTTGAAACCTACTGCAAGCAGATAAATATAGAAGCGCTCACCATGATCGACATGGCGAAGAAGAAAATCGCTCCTGCGGTTTCGCAGTTTGTCGGAAGCATTACGCAGATCGCGCTCAACAAAAAGGCTCTGTCCGACGCGATCCCGACCTCATATGAAGAGGGCTTGGTTACAAGGCTCTCAAACAAGCTTGTCTGCTTTGTAAACACCGCCGACGAGCTTGAGGACGCTGTTTTGGGCGCTGCGGAGCACAAAAGCGATATCCTCGACCGCGCCAAGTATTTCCGCAACGAGGTGTTCGCGAAAATGCAGGAGCTCCGCGCAATAGGGGACAGCATGGAGACCGAAACCTCCTCCGAGTACTGGCCTTATCCGTCGTACAGCGAGCTGCTGTTCAGCGTGTAACCGTTCAAAAAAAATAATTATATTTCCTTTATGTAAATAAAAACCGCCGCTAATCTATTACAATATTATGTTGAGAAAAGATGTAGCGGCGGTGTATATATGAAAAGGACCTTGTTGATTTCGTCCTCCGGGCAAAGCTCGGCGTCACTGTGCGATATTCTTGAAGCCGAGGGCTTCGGTCCGGTCACAGTGAGCGGCACTGCTTTTCACGCCCGTGAGACAGCAGATAAAGAGGAATTTGATTTGATCTGCATAAACGCTCCCCTTGCCGATGAAAACGGCATTGAGCTGAGCAGGCATTTTGCAGCGACCACCAGATCGGGCATCGTGATAATCGTTCCGCATAAAAACGCCGACGAGGTCAACGATATGCTGACCCAGCACGGAGTGCTGGTTATAGCAAAGCCGATAAACCGCCATTTGTTCCATCATTTTTTACAGTTTACCGACTGCTTTCGCGCGCGTATGCTCGACATGGAGCGCGAGAACAGACAGCTTAAAACCATGGTTGAGGACATGAAGCTCATAGACCGCGCCAAGCTGCTGCTTGTCACCTGCCTTAACATGACGGAAGGGCAGGCGCACCGCTATCTGGAAAAGCGAGCCATGGATCTGCGCGTTAGCCGCGTAGAGGTCGCCAAACAGGTGATTCAGACCTATCAAAACTGAGCCGAAAGTCGCTACGCCTGACGGGATTCGTTATGGATGTGTGCGGCATGAAGCCTGCTATAAGAAAGGAAGAGAATATGAGTCGCAAAGCATATCTGATTCTTGAAAACGGTGCTGTATTTGAGGGCACAGCCTTCGGCGCCGAAAAAGAAACAACGGGAGAGCTTGTTTTTACCACCGCAATGACAGGCTATCTTGAAACACTCACCGACCCCAGCTATTTCGGTCAGGTGGTTATTCAGACATTCCCTCTTATCGGTAATTACGGGGTTATTCCCGCTGATTTTGAAAGTGATTCGCCCGTACTGAAGGGCTATATTGTACGTGAATGGTGCCAAGCTCCTTCCAACTTCCGTTGCGAGGGTGAACTTGACACCTTTTTAAAAGAAAAGGGAGTGCCCGGTATCTGCGGCATTGATACGCGCGCGCTTACCAGAATAGTGCGCGAGTACGGCGTGCTCAACTGCAAGATCCAATACACCCCCGAGGTGACGGACGCCCTTATGGAGGAGCTTAAAAGCTATAAGATAGTTGAAGCGGTCGAGAGCACGACCTGCAGCGGGTATGAGGTTTTTGAGCCCGAGGACGGCAACGCGGAATTCAACGTGGTTGTAATGGACTTCGGTGCAAAGCACAACATCGGCAGAGAGCTCAACAAGCGCGGCTGCAAGATCACGGTCGTTCCCGCTCACACAACAGCCGAGGATATCCTTGCGCTGGACCCCGACGGCATTATGCTCTCAAACGGACCGGGAGATCCCAAGGAGAATGTTCAGGCTATTGAGGAGCTTAAAAAGCTGAGCGAAAAGAAGATCCCTATTTTCGGCATTTGCCTCGGTCATCAGCTTTTGGCGCTTTCTCAGGGCGGTCAGACCGAAAAGCTCCACTACGGTCACCGCGGAGCTAACCAGCCCGCCAAAGAGCTTGCAACGGGCAGAGTGTTCATCACCTCTCAGAACCACGGCTACGCGGTCGTTTCCGACAGCCTGCCCGAGGGCGCCGAGGTCAGCTTTGTTAACGGCAACGATGGCACCTGTGAGGGAGTAACATATAATTATATGCCCGCTTACTCGGTGCAGTTCCACCCCGAGGCTTGCGGCGGTCCGCAGGAAACCTCATTCCTTTTCGACAGATTTATTGAGTTGATGAAAGAATATAAGAATAACGGTTAATAATAACGGTTAATAATAACGATTAAGAATCAGGAGTTATGATAAAACTCCGCTCTCCACTCTCCATACTCCACTCTAAATTAAAAGGGGATTGATTATATGCCACTGAAAAAGGATATTAAACGAGTAATGGTAATCGGCTCCGGCCCGATCGTTATCGGACAGGCCGCCGAATTTGACTATGCCGGCACACAGGCTTGCCGCGCTCTCAAGGAGGAAGGCCTTGAGGTTATTCTTGTAAACTCTAACCCCGCTACTATTATGACGGACAACGCCATGGCGGACAAGGTTTATATCGAGCCGCTTACGCTTGAAACCGTTAAGAGGATCATCAAAAAGGAGCGCCCCGACAGCCTGCTTTCCACGCTTGGCGGACAAACGGGACTTACTCTTTCAATGCAGCTTGCAAAGGAGGGCTTCCTCGACGAGTACGGCGTAAAGCTTCTCGGCGCAAAGCCCGACACAATAGACAAGGCGGAGGACCGTCAGATGTTCAAGGACACAATGCTTGAAATCGGTCAGCCGGTCATTCCGTCAAAGGTCGTCAACGACGTCCGCTCCGCGATCGAATTCACAAATGAGATCGGCTATCCCGTAATTATCCGCCCGGCGTTTACCCTCGGCGGAACTGGCGGAGGAATCGTAAATAACGAGGAAGAGCTTATTGAGATAACTTCAAACGGGCTGGAGCTTTCACCTATTACTCAGGTGCTTGTCGAAAAATGCGTTTCGGGCTGGAAGGAAATCGAATTTGAGGTAATGCGCGACGGCGAAGGCAACGTTATCACCGTCTGCTCGATGGAGAACTTTGACCCGGTCGGCGTTCACACGGGCGACTCTATCGTTATCGCGCCCACCGTTACGCTTTCCGACAAGGAATATCAGATGCTCCGCAGCGCGGCGCTCAACATTATCTCCGCTCTTAAGGTTGAAGGCGGCTGCAACTGCCAGTTTGCGCTTGATCCCGAGACCTTTGAATACGCCGTGATCGAGGTCAACCCGAGAGTTTCGCGTTCGTCCGCGCTCGCTTCAAAGGCGACCGGTTACCCGATCGCGAAGGTCGCGGCGAAGATCGCTATCGGCTACAACCTCAACGAAATCAAAAACGCCGTGACCGGCACCACCTACGCCTGCTTTGAGCCTGCTATCGACTATGTTGTCGTCAAATTCCCCAAGTGGCCGTTTGACAAGTTCGTATACGCCAAGCGCAGCCTCGGCACCCAGATGAAGGCGACGGGCGAGGTCATGGCTATCGCTCCCACCTTTGAGCAGGCTATAATGAAGGCTGTCCGCGGCGCGGAGATCTCCCACGACACACTCGACGACAAGGAATTTGAAAAGCTTTCAAAGGCTTCCGTTGCCGACAGATTGAGCGTTTGTGACGACAGAAGGATTTTCTGCCTGTATGAGGCGCTCAAGCGCGGTATCAGCGTTGAGCAGATCCACGAGATCACCATGATCGACGAGTGGTTCCTCTACAAGCTTAAAAATATCATCGACCTCACAAGAGAGCTCGAAAGCAGCACGCTCACGGACGAGCTGTACGAGCGCGCAAAGAAGATGGGCTTCCTTGATAAAACTATCGAGAAGCTCAGCGGTCAGATGGTTGAAAGCCGTCTTATGCCGGTTTATAAAATGGTTGACACCTGCGCGGCTGAGTTTGAGGCGCAGACTCCCTACTTCTACTCTACCTTCGACAAAGAAAACGAGGCGGAGCAGTTTATAAAGAACAAAAACAGCGATAAAAAGACAGTTATCGTATTCGGTTCCGGTCCTATCAGAATCGGACAGGGCATTGAGTTCGACTACGCCTCGGTTCACTGCGTTTGGGCGCTGAAACAGGCGGGCTTCGACGTTGTTATTGTCAACAACAACCCCGAAACGGTTTCTACCGACTTCGACACTGCCGACAGACTTTATTTTGAGCCGCTTACCAACGAGGATGTAATGGGCATTATCAACACCGAAAAGCCCTACGGCGTTGTTGTGGCGTTCGGCGGTCAGACTGCAATCAAGCTTACAAAGTTTATGAGCGACAACGGCGTAAACATTTTAGGCACCTCATACGACGCCATTGACATGGCTGAGGACAGAGAGCGCTTTGACGCCTTGCTTGAAAAGTACCACATCAAGCGCCCGCGCGGCGTTACCGTTATGACGACCGAGGAGGCTTTGGACGTAGCCGATAAAATCGGTTATCCCGTGCTTCTCCGTCCTTCCTATGTTCTCGGCGGTCAGAACATGATAATAGCCTTTAACGAGGCTGACGTGCGCGAGTATATGGCGATCATTCTGGCGCAGAACATCGAGAATCCGATCCTCATCGACAAATATCTCAGCGGCACCGAAATCGAGGTTGACGCTATTTGCGACGGCGAGGATATCCTGATTCCCGGTATCATGGAGCACGTTGAGCGCGCCGGCGTTCACTCGGGTGACTCCATAGCCGTTTATCCCGCTTGGAACATATCGGACGAAATGACCCAAATCATCGTCGAAAGCTCGCGCAACTTAGCGATCGAGCTTCACACAAAGGGTCTCGTAAATATTCAGTACCTTATCTACGACGAAGAGCTTTATGTTATCGAGGTAAATCCGCGCTCCTCGCGCACGATCCCCTACATTTCCAAGGTCACGGGAGTTCCCATGGTTGACCTTGCTACCCGCGCCATGCTGGGTGAGAGACTGAAGGATATGGGCTACGGCACGGGTCTTTACAGAAAGAGCCCGTATATTGCGGTAAAGGTTCCCGTATTCAGTTTTGAAAAGCTTATAAACGTCGATACTCAACTCGGTCCCGAAATGAAGTCAACGGGCGAGGTTTTAGGCATTGCCGGAACGCTTGAGGAGGCTCTTTACAAGGGTCTTATCGCGGCGGGCTACAAGATGAAGAAACACGGCGGCGTGTTTATCACCGTCCGTGATTCCGATAAGGCTGAAATCGGCGAAATAGCAAAGAAGTATGCCGACCTCGGCTTCAAGCTCTACGCAACCTACGGCACTGCCGCAGTGCTCGAAAAATACGGTATTGACGCCGTAGCAGTAAAGAAGATACACGAGAGCGAGTCGGGCAACAACACGCTGACCCTTATCGAGTCGGGCAAAGTGCAGTATGTTATCTCTACCTCCGCAAAGGGAAGGATCCCCTCGCGCGATTCGGTCAAGATACGCAGAAAAACCGTTGAGAGAAATATTCCCTGCCTCACCTCATTAGATACCGCCAACGCGCTTGCCGACTGCCTCAAGAGCCGCTATTCGCAGAACAGCACCGAGCTTGTAGACATAAACAATATGAGACAGAGCAGAATGAAGCTCCGCTTCACAAAGATGCAGGGCATAGGCAACGACTACATTTACTTCTCCACCTTTAAGCAGTGGATCAACAATCCCGAAGCGCTCGCCGTAAGACTTAGCGACCGTCATTTCGGCGTGGGCGCCGACGGCGTTATCCTTGTGGCTCCTTCAAAGGTTGCTGACGCGCAGATGAAGATGTACAACCGCGATGGCTCCGAGGGAAAGATGTGCGGCAACGGAATCCGCTGCGTGGGCAAGTTCCTCTACGACCACGGCATGGTCGATTACAACGAGAAGCCCGAAATCACAATTGAAACGCTCAGCGGCATCAAAAAGCTCAAGGCGTATACAAACGACGGCGAGGTGACGACCCTTCGCGTGGATATGGGTAAGGCGATACTTGATCCCGCCGAGATCCCTGTGGCGCTCGACGGCGAAAAGATCGTTGACCATCCCGTTAAGATCGCGGGCAAGGATTACAACATTACCTGCGTTTCCATGGGCAATCCCCATTGCGTTGTTTTCCGCGACGATATCGACCGCATTGATATTGAGTCAATCGGTCCCGAGTTCGAGTTTGACCCGCTGTTCCCCGAAAGAGTCAACACCGAGTTTGTCACCGTGCTTGACGACCACACGATAAAAATGCGTGTGTGGGAGCGCGGCTCGGGCGAAACATGGGCGTGCGGCACGGGAGCTTGCGCTGCTGCTGTCGCCGCCGTTGAAAACGGCTACTGCAAAAAGGGCGAGGATATCAAGGTCAAGCTCATCGGCGGAGACCTCGTAATCAACTACACCGACGAAACCGTTTACATGACAGGCAACGCCGAAAAGGTGTTTGAGGGCGAGATCATTATCTGATTTTTCCTTCCTGTTATACAGGTCTTTAAAAACAGTATAATAACAATATAAGCAAAAGCGTTCCGAAAAAAACGGGGCGCTTTTGCTTTTTTGAGCGTCAACTGCACAGTGGGGAAAATGCACAAAAAAGGAGCATAATTTTTGGCATATAAATAAGCTCTTATTTTCCAAAAAAGAAAAAAATCGACTGTTCAATATTGTATGATATAAGGGTAAAAGTGGAGAAGTATTGCAATTCTCTCACAATAAAGATTTATGGAGGAGCATCATTATGATCAGAACAAAGCACAAGGTTATCAGCATTGTTCTCTGTCTGGCGCTGGTGTTTGGCGCTCTGTTCGCTCTGTCGTTCTCGGCGGGCGCTGCGACGGGCGACAAAATCTATGTCAGGCTGAACAACGGCTGGAGTCAGGTCTACTGCTATATGTGGACAGACAACGTGGGCAACAACCACGATTGGCCGGGCGAGCAGATGACCGCTACAAGCGAAAGCGGCGTGTACACCTACACGGTACCATCAAATTTTGAGAAAATCATCTTCAACAACGGAAGCGGCGGTCCGGGCAACCAGACCGACAACCTGACCTACACAGGCAATGGCGGCGACGGAAAGCTGTACGATCTCTCCGCAGGCACATGGTCGCAGTATGCGCAGCCTTCGAGCGATCCCGTTCAGCCTTCAAGCAATCCCACTCAGCCCTCAAGCTCGTCAGGCGGAGGTATTACTGTTTATTTCAAAAACACCGCTAACTGGGCGCAGCCTAAGTGCTATATGTGGAACACTGATTCCGACAACAACGGTTGGCCGGGCGGAGCCATGGTGAGCGAAGGCGACAACGTTTGGTCTTACACCTCGAGCAAGGTTTATGCCAATTGTATTTTTGACAACGGCAACAGCGGTACCGGCAACCAGACCGACAACCTAATAGCAATGGACGGTCAGATCTTTGACTACTCAACCAAAACATGGTCGATTTACAGTGCCGGTCCCATCAAGGTTCATTCGTTTACTGCCGATCCCTCAAGCAATATTTACACAGGTATGGAAATTGGTCTGACGGCTCAGGCTACAAGTTCCGAGGGCAGCGTATCCTATAAGTTCAGCGTTAACGGCAACGTTATCCGCGACTTTGCCACAGGAAATACCGCTACATGGACTCCCACCGCTGCGGGTGAATATACGGTCACATGTGATTTCAAGGACACCGCGAACAACACCGAGTCGCGCACGCTCAACGTGACAGTCGCAAGCGACTCCGGCGTGACAAGCCCGATCATCAAAAAGGTCACTCCCGCCGAAAACAGCTACATCAAAAAGGGCAGCGCCGCGACCGTAAGCGTTACAGCGGGCGGCGGACAAACCGGTACGAACTTACTGTTCTATAAGTACATCATCAAAGATCCCACGGGCGCCCAGACCAACACCGCTTACTACACACTGAACTCTACCTATAAGTTCACTCCTTCAAAGGAAGGCGTCTACAAAATCGAAGTTTATGTTCAGGCATCAGACAACAGCGTATCCAACAAGACTGTAAATGTTATCTCGGCAGCCAATGTGCCCACAAGCTCCGAGGGTTCGTCGGCAACCGTTCCTTCATCGAGCGTGCAGACACAACCCACAACGCCGACACAGCCACCAACAACACCCGGTCAATATCAGCTCGGCGATGTTAACAAGGACGGTTATGTTAATATTAAGGACGCCACGCACGTTCAGCTCTATCTGATCGAGGCTACAGGCTACACTGTAGACAAGGCGCTCGCCGACGTCAACAAGGACGGTTATGTAACCGTTAAGGACGTCACCGCGATTCAGAGAATAGTTGCGGAATTTGTGTAAGTTTTGCGGAGGTTTAAAATGTCAGGAATGAAAAAGACTTTGGTCGTCGTTCTTGCCCTCACAATTCTATTATCAGCATTTACAGCCGGAATCTTCACGGTTTCGGCTGCCGGAGCCTCCGCGTCTGCGGAGATTTCTGCAACTGATACGAAAATAATAATTCACGTGAGACAGGAAGGACTGGCGCAGCCTCGCGTATACCTTTGGAATTCGCTGCCCACCAACAGCGCGATGTCAAAGTATTATCCCGGAGAAATAATGACCGCCAACGCCGGCTGGCACGATTACACAGTTTCGGGCGTTACCAAGGTCAACGCTCTTATCACCGACTCCAACGGCAAGCAGTACAGCAACGAGAAAAAGCTCACTACCGATGCAAACACCGTGACCGAGTATTGGTTCGACAACGGCCGCTGGTACAAATTTGACCCCGATCAAGAGAATCCTATTGACAGTCTGGATCCCCGCGAGGATACGATCTACTTTGTTATGACCACACGCTTTTATGACGGCGACACAGGCAACAACGTGCATTGCTGGGATGACGGCAAGGCGAACAACCCCGACAGCGATCCCGCCTGGCGCGGCGATTTTAAGGGACTTGCCGAAAAGTTAGACTATATCAAGGCGCTCGGTTTCAACTCGATTTGGGTCACGCCCGTAGTAACCAACGCCTCGGGCTATGACTACCACGGATATCACGCCATGGATTTTGCAACCGTCGATGTTCGTTATGAAAGCGACGATTTTGATTTTGATGATTTGATTCACGCTGTCCACGAAAAAGACATGAAGATTTATCAGGACGTTGTGTTTCAGCACACGGGCAACTTCGGCGAATCGCATTTTTGTCCTCTGTTTACAAAGGATACAACAAAGGATTTGGGCAATCTTGAAGAGTGCATGATTCCCACCGATTATCTGCTCAACTCGTTCGGACTCAACTCCGCCGAGGAATACTGGGCTCAGATCGGCAACACGCAGTATCAACAGCGCCTTAACCTTATGAAAAACACCGCCTACAGCGGCGAGGACGGAAACACCACGGGGATTATGCCCGGCGATGACGACTACGACGACAAAAAGCTCTCATCGCATAACCTTTACAACTCTCACAACTATTACCACACGGGCTACTTCCAGAGCCTTAATTGGGACGACTGGTCTTGCAAATACTGCCAGATCGCAGGCGACTGCGTAGACCTCAACACCGAGAACCCCGCTGTTGCGGAATACATCACCGACACCTACGCCGAGTATATCAACCGCGGCGTTGATGGCTTCCGTGTCGATACCGTCAGACACATTCCGCGTCTTGTGCTTAACCTTATGTTCAACGATCAGCTTCACGGCGCGGCGACGGCGGCGGGCAAACCTAATTTCCTGATGTTTGGTGAGATCTGCACCCGTGCACAGTCTGCATGGTACCGCGGTCATGCTGAGGAATCCGCACCCTACTACACATGGAAGGAAAGCAGCAGCGTTTGGGAGCAGGCGTGGAGCTGGGGCGACGGGTTTGACGACATCAACAATAACATGAATGTCACCTTTGACCACTACCGGGCAGAGGACGACCCGAGCGACGAGCCGACCTCAGATAACGCTTTCCTCAAAAACTTAGCTTACCACACTCCCGACCGCTCAATGGCTTCCGGCATGGAGGCTATCGACTTCCCGATGCACCGCGCTTTCGGCACCGCGAGCGGAGCGTTTAATCTCGCAAAGGGCGGCGACAAGTATTACAACGACGCTACCTACAATGTTATGTATGTTGATTCGCACGACTACGCTCCCGAAGCTCCCGATGAAAAGAACCGTTTTGCGGGCGGCACGCAAACATGGGCTGAGAACCTCGATTTGATGTTCACCTTCCGCGGTATTCCCTGCATCTACTACGGCTCGGAAACCGAGTTCCAGAAGGGCAAGGTTATCGACGTGGGACCGAACGCGCCTCTTTCCACAACAGGACGCGCTTATTTCGGAGACGCACTTGAAGGTGACGTTACCGCTTCTGATTTCGGAAATTACACCGCTTCCGGCGCAGTAAAAGATACGCTGAATTCAACGCTTTCTCAGCATTTGATCAAGCTCAACAAAATCCGCCGCGCGATTCCCGCTCTGCAAAAGGGACAGTACACGGTCGATTCCAAGTATGTCAGCGGCAGCATGGCGTACATCCGCCGCTACACCGACGACAGCACCGACAGTCTTGCACTCGTTTCGATCTCCGGTACCGCGACATTTAAGAATATCCCGAACGGAACCTATGTCGACGCCGTGACAGGCGACAGACAGACAGTTTCCAACGGCACGCTTACGGTTTCAAGTCTGAGCAAGGCAAACATGAGAGTTTATGTTTGCTGCGCCAACGGCTTTAACGGAATCAACGGAGCGATAGGCGGAGCAACGACTTATCTTAAATAATAATACGTATTAAAGTTATTTGCATCCGATCAAAACAAGCCTCCCCGTAACAAAAGACGGGGAGGTTTTTGCATATTTAGGACTCAGCACTTAAAAAAACTTGAAACAGAGTACAAATCCCATAAAATAAAACAGCATATTGCATATATATAAACCGCGCGATTTGTATATTGTGTCAAAAAATTTCTTGCAAAATCAAAAAACACTTTACTTTAATAACGTGATAATGTATAATAAATCTGTTCGTGTGCGCAAGTTTTTGCGCAAATTTATATTAACGGAGGACGAACAAATGAAAAAAGCAGCAGCATTAATTTTGGCTGTCGCACTGACGGCGTTGTTCCTCGTCGGCTGCGGCGGAAACAGCAGCAGTAACGGCGACAGCAAGAGCAGCGACACCAAAAGCGAAAGCAGCAATGCAACAAGCGACAGCGCCCAAAGCGATGACTGGAGCTACATTCAGAACAAGGGCGAAATGATTATCGGCATCACATATTTTGAGCCGATGAACTACAAGGACGAAAACGGCGAGCTCACAGGTTTTGAGACCGAGTTTGCCAAGGCAGTCTGCGCCGAGCTGGGCGTTGAGCCCAAGTTCCAGGAAATCAACTGGGACACCAAAGAGGTTGAGCTTAAATCAAAAACCATCGACTGCATTTGGAACGGCATGACCATCACCGACGAGAGAAAAGAAGCCATGAGCATTTCCGATCCCTACATGGAAAACAAGCAGGTCATGGTAACAAAAGAGTCCAATGTTGAGAAGTATTCAACAGCGGAAGGCGTTAAGGAAGCCAATGTAGTAGCCGAGGCGGGTTCCGCCGGTGAAACCGTAGCCAAGGAAGACGCTTTCTTTAAGGATGCCGTATATCTTGCCGCCGATTCCCAAGCTAAGGCACTTATGGAGGTCAAGGCTGGCACATCCGATATCGCCATCATCGACTATGTAATGTCCATAGGCACACTCAGAGCCGGCTCCGACTACTCCGACCTCAAGGTCGTTGAGGCTCAGTCATTCTCACCCGAGCAGTACGGCGTTGCGTTCAGAAAAGACAGCGACACAACCCAGAAGGTCAACGAAGCCATGAAGAAGCTTGCCGAGAACGGAAAGCTCAAGGAAATCGCCGATAAGTACAGCCTTACCGATCTCGTTATCGTTAAATAATCATGGATCAGTTTTGGAGTGTTTCCCTTCAGCTTTTAGAGGGTTTTAAAGAAAACTGCATTCTGTTCGGGGTTACGCTTTTGTTTGCCCTTCCGCTGGGCTTATTGATCGCGTTCGGCTCGATGTCTGGCTTTAAGCCGCTTAAATTTTTGTGCCGAGCGATAGTGTGGATCATACGCGGAACACCGCTTATGCTTCAATTGTTTGTGGTGTGCTACATTCCGCCGCTGCTCACCGACGGCAGTTTTAAATTCAAGGAAAGAATGACAGCCGCGATGATAGCATTCATCATAAACTATGCGGCATATTTTTCCGAGATTTACCGCGGCGGTATCGAAGGGATCCCCAAGGGACAGTATGAGGCGGGATATGTGCTCGGCATGAAGAAAAGCCAGATCTTTTTCAAGGTCGTGCTGCTTCAGGTCGTTAAGCGCATTGTGGCGCCCATGAGCAACGAGATCATCACGCTGGTTAAGGATACGTCGCTGGCGCGCGTGATCATGGTTCCGGAAATCCTTAAATACGCGGAGGATTTTACGAAGATCAACGGATTGATATGGCCGATTTTCTACACCGGCGCGTTCTTCCTGATTTTCTGCGGCGTTTTGACGCTGCTCTTCCGGTTCATCGAGAAAAAGCTCGATTATTATAAGGGTTAAGGAGGCTGCGTCATGGCGTTTTTGGAAGTAAAAAATATTCAAAAAAGCTTTGGAAGAACCGAGGTATTAAAGGATATCAGCTTCTCGCTCGAAAAGGGAGAGGTTCTGGCGATAATCGGTTCGTCGGGTTCGGGAAAAACGACGCTTCTGCGCTGTATAAATTTTTTGGAAACTCCGCAGATGGGAAATATTATCGTAAACGGCGAGGTGCTTTTTGACGGGGATGACCCTTCAAAGAAAAAGGATTCCGAGATCCGCAAAAATCGCCTGCATTTCGGCATGGTTTTTCAGCAGTTCAACCTGTTCCCGCAGTATACGGTGTTTGAGAACCTTGTTTTGGCGCCCAAGCTTTTGGCTAAGGAAAAGATAAAAGAGAACGGTGAATACAGGGGAGCTACCACCTATAAGGAAGCTGTCGAGAGCATCAACGCCGAGGCAGAGCGTCTGCTTGACAAGGTAGGTCTTTCCGAAAAGCGAGACGAGTACCCCTGCAACCTGAGCGGCGGTCAGCAGCAGCGTGTGGCTATCGCCCGCGCACTGGCGCTTGATCCCGACGTGCTTTGCTTTGACGAGCCGACGTCGGCGCTTGACCCCGAGCTTACGGGCGAGGTTTTGAGCGTTATAAAAGGACTGAAAAGCTCTGAATCAACAATGATCGTTGTTACGCACGAAATCAGCTTTGCCCGCGACGTTGCCGATAGAGTGATATTCATGGCTGACGGCGTGATTGAAGAGGAAGGCACACCGAGTCAGGTCATCGAACATCCGCAAAGTCCGAGAACACAGGCTTTCCTGTCGCGGTTCAATCAATATTCAGATTAAAATTTTATAATCAAGGCGCTTTCGACGGAAGAACGTTGTAAGCGCTTTTTGATTTTTGAGCTGAAGAATATACGGAAATGCTGTTTATAGCCTGAATTTCAAAGATTTGCCGATTGGAAAAACTTTATTCGGGGCTTGAAAAATGTGGCGGAAAATGTTATAATACTGATAATTATGTAAAATGGAAAAGGTGGGTGATGAAATGGCTGTCAAGGTTCAGCTCCTGGCATACACGCCAAACCCTGAGCAAACCGTTGCTATGGCGGCTAAGCTTTGCTATTCGCCGTCGGAAATAGAGAACATCCGCGAGGGGCTTACAGAGGAAAAAACAGCCTCGTTTATTGATATGCTTGTGAGCATCGGTCACACAAGCACGATAGAGCACGTTTCGTTCACGTTCGGGATTGAGGGCATTTCGCGCGCCTGCTCACATCAGCTTGTGCGCCACAGGATAGCCTCCTACAGTCAGCAGTCACAGCGTTATGTTGACGGCACAAAATTCGATTTTGTCACTCCGCCCGAAATCTTAAACAACCCGAAAGCGCTCGGCGTGTACAACCGGGTGATCGAGAATCAGACGCGGGCTTATAAAGAGATCCGCGACGCGTTGGCGGCTGGATATATAAAGGAGTTTATGGGTGAGGAGCTTTCGGGCAGCGATGAGGAAATTATTGATTCCTTTAAAGAAACAAACAAATCCGAGTGCGCCGCTTTTATAAAAAAAGCAAACGAGGACGCGCGGTTTATTCTTCCCAATGCCGCAACAACAAAAATCATCTGCACATTTAACGCTCGCAGCCTGCAAAACTTTTTTGCTCACCGCTGCTGCAACCGCGCCCAGTGGGAGATCCGCGAGGTAGCCGAGAAAATGCTGCTCTGCTGTCTTGAGGTCGCTCCGCACTTGTTTCAAAACTGCGGACCGTCCTGTCTGTTCGGCCCCTGTCCCGAGGGGAAAATGAGCTGCGGCAAGCAAAAGGAAATGCGCGAAAAGTACCGCCGTAACTCCTAAGGTTTTTATAAAGGGCGTATTATCAATGAAATCGAAACTGATAGTTATAGAAGGGCTTGACGGCTCGGGCAAGGCGACCCAGACGAAAATCCTTGCCGAACGCCTTAAAGCTCAGGGTCACACCGTCAGGCAGCTTGAATTCCCCGATTATTCAAGTCCCGCTTCGGCGCTTGTTAAGATGTATCTTGGCGGCGAATTCGGCTCGCGACCCGAGGACGTCAACGCTTACGCGGCGTCGGCGTTCTACGCTGTGGACCGTGCGGCGGGTTGGCTCAAGGACTGGAAAAGGGATTATGAAAACGGAGCGGTTCTGTTGAGCGACCGCTACTGCACTTCAAATATAATATACCAGATGGCTAAGGTCAGCGACGGCGAGCGCAACAGCTTCATTCGATGGCAGACCGATTTTGAATATGACAAGTTAGGGCTTCCGCGCCCCGACGCCGTGATATATTTGGACGTTGCCCCCGATGTTTCTCAGAAGCTCATGGAGCGCAGATACGGCGGCGACAACAGCAAGAAGGATTTGCACGAAAGCAATTTCCGCTATCTGCTCTCATGCCGCAGAAGTGCGCTCTACGCGGCTGAAAAATGCGGCTGGCTGATGGTCGATTGCTGCCGAAACGGAGAGATCAGACCGGTTTTCGATATCGCGTGTGAGATCGAAGAGTTGATAAAAACGATTTTATGATAAATTTTAAGCCAATTCAAAAAGAAAAAATCAGTGAATACAAGTCGTATTACAGCGACGCCGAGGGCTTGGGCTGCGAATGTAACTTTGTCAGCGGCTACCTTTGGAACGAGGCTTATCTTCTTAGAGCTGCGGTTTATGACGATACTCTGATAAAGGCGTATTTTCGCGGCGACGGTCGGGTTTGGGGCTATTGCTTTCCGCACGGAAAAAACGTGCGCGGCGCTGTTGAGGCGATTTTTGCCGACGCAGCCGAACGCGGCCAGGAAGCTCGTATCGCTTACATGACCCGAAAAGAGCGGGAGAGCCTTGAAGCGCTTTTTCCCGAACGCTTTACGTATGAGCGCGAGTCGAATAATCAGGATTATATCTACCTCACGCACGATTTGGCGACGCTGACGGGCAAAAAATACCACGCCAAGCGCAACCACATTTCGCGTTTTTATCGCACTTACGGCGACGACGTGCATTTTGCCACGCTCGATCGGAGAAATCTTTCCGACGCAGAGTTTGTTATGAGGCTTTGGTTTGCGGAGAATGATATTGAGCCCGAGAAGAGCGACGAGTATAAGGTGTTCCTGAAAGCGTGCGCCGATTTTGAAGATTTACAGATTCAGGGCGCTGTGCTTTATGTTGACGGGAAGCCCGCTGCGATGACCGCAGGAAGCGAGATTTCCGAACTGTGCTTCGACGTCATGTTTGAGAAAGCTCTGCGGGCGTATGACGGCATTTACGCCGTTATAAATAATGAATTTGCAAAAATCCTAACAAGGTATAAATACATCAACAGGGAAGAGGATTTGGGAATCGAAGGACTTCGCAGGGCAAAGCTTTCGTATTACCCCGCGATAATATACGACAGATTTTCCGCTTTCCCAAAATGAATCACGCAATGATCAATTACAGAAAAATCAAAAATGACGACTTGCCGCTTTTACTTGAATTATGGCTGAGCAGCTTTGATGATGAACCTGAAGCGGCAGAATTATTCTTTAAAAAAAATTTATCTTACACTCACGGCTATATTGCCGAGGACGGTAAAAATATTGCAGCGGCGCTCTATTTGGTGGACTGCCGACTGTGCGGAATGTCAGCGCATTATCTTTGCGGTGCCGCGACAAAGGCATCATTTCGCAGGCGCGGAATAATGACGGAGCTGATAGAGTTCGCGCTTGCCGACGCTTCGGCGCGGGGCGACGTTTACTCTGTTTTGCTTCCGGCTGACAAAAATCTTTATGATTTTTACGCCAAGCGGGGATATCTCCCCAAGGGCAGAGCTTGCCGGGCGGAATTTGACACGGCGGATTTCGGTACAATCCCCGATACAAACGCTTTGCCGGATACTGACAGGCTTCAGGAAAATTGTTTAAAAGATAAATTTCTTTTGTGGAATAATAACTATTTGCTTTTTGCCCGTGATTACTACTCTGTTTACGGAGCAAAAATCTTGCGGAGCAACGGAGTTTTAGCGTTCTGTTATCTGAACGGCAGCTCGGCAGATGTTTTTTATGCGGTTTATAATGACATAAAAGAATTAAAACAAATACTTTTCGATGAAGGCGTAAGAAGGTTCACGCTCACAGGCAGCGTTGAGCAGCCGCTTTTTGAAGGAGTCCGGCCAATGACTTACGGCATGGTCAGACCTCTGCAAAAGGAAGTTGACGTGCCTGACAGCGTTTTCATCGGAATAACACTCAGTTAATAAAAGGAAGGTATTTTTATGTATTATTTGTTTTTGGCAAACGGCTTTGAAATCACCGAGGCTATGGCTCCTTTGGATATTATGCGCCGCGCTGGCATGGACGTGCAGACCGTAGGCGTGACCGGAAGCGAGGTTCAAAGCTCAAACGGCGTGACCGTAAAGGCTGACATTGATTTGTCGCAGATCTCATATGATGACATCGAGGGAGCTATCCTCCCCGGCGGAATGCCCGGCACGCTCAACCTCAAGGCGTGCTCTGCCGTTACCGATTGCGTTCGCTTCTGTTATGACAGCGGAAAGCTTGTTGCTTCGATTTGCGCCGCCCCGTCGATTTTCGGCGCTATGGAGATTCTGCGCGACAGGACGGCAACCTGCTTCCCCGGCTTTGAAAAGGACTTAAAGGGAGCTGTCTGCACCGGCGCGCACACCGAGACTGACGGAAATGTGATCACCGCAAAGGGAGCTGGCTGCGCGTTGGAGTTCGGTCATGCAATCGTATCCTATGCCCTGTCAAAGAGATCCGCGGACAAGGTTTTAAGTGATATGCAATGCTTTTAAAGAACGTCAGAGAAGAAAAGCGTCGATTGCGCAAGCGTTACAAAAAGCTGCGCAGAGAATGTCCGCCCGACGTCAAAGCGAAGCTTGACAATGGGCTTACCGAACGGCTGTTGGATATGGAGGAGTACAAGGACGCGCAAAGGCTGTTTATTTTTGTTTCTTCTCCGATAGAATGCGACACCTCACGGATCATCAGCGACGCGCTTCAGAGAGGAAAACAGGTTGCTGTGCCGCGCTGCACGGAAAAAACGGGAATAATGCATTTTTATTTCATCAGTTCTATGGGCGATCTTTCACCGGGCGCATTCTCATTGCTTGAGCCGGATCCTCAAAAATGCGAGCCGGTAAAAGATTTGTCAAACGGTTTATGTGTCGTACCGGGGCTTTGCTTCGACCTTGAAGGCTACCGTTTGGGCTTCGGAAAGGGCTACTACGACAGATTCCTCGATTATTTCGGCGGTGTTACCGTCGGAATATGCTATTCAAAATACATTGAAAAACAGCTCCCCCGCGGAGCGCATGACAGGCATACGGATATATTAGTAACCGAAAGGTTTATCAACCGCAACTTATAAGAGGTGTATGTATGGAAAAAACTCAAGACGACCGCAACAATATTGATGAGCAGCGCCGTAAAAAAGCGGAGAACTTTCATCTGAATATAGCGGATGAAGGCGAGGCTAAGAACGGTTCCGAAAGCAATTCCCAGGTAATCAATTCATACAGCGGTCAGGACGTAAAGGAGCAGATCGCGCGCGAGTCGAAAAAATCTCTTCGCAAGCGCGACCGCGCGCAAAAAAAAGAGCTCAGAAGGCGCAACCGCCGCAACCGCCGCATTTTCCGCGTGATGTGGATAATTTCCGTTATACTTATCGGAACGATGATTTCCACCTATGTTGTGACGGGAATGAATGATTTGCTGGCGATCAATCGTCCGGACGATACGGAGGTTTCGGTAAAGATCCCCGCAGATCCGACGCTTGAAAGCGTCACCGAAGCGCTCGTCCGGAACGGAGTTATAAAAGAAGGCAGTTATTTTAAAATGTTCGCTTCGCTCACCGGCTCCGGAAACGACTTCACAGAGGGTACCTACCAGCTCCGAAAGAACATGGACTATCAGGCTATTCTGACCAATTTGGGCGGAAAATCCAGCCGTATCGACACGGTTGAGGTGACGATCATCGAAGGTATGAACGTTATCGAGATCGCGGACAAGCTCGTTGAGGAAGGCGCTCTTAACGATAAGGATAAATTCCTCGAATACTGCGCCTCCGATAAATTTGACGAGGACTTTGACTTTTTGCGCGAAATCAAAAACTCGGGCGAGCGTTACTACAAGCTTGAGGGTTATCTCTATCCCGATAAATATGAGTTCTATCACAACGACGATCCGCTGAGTATCATTTATAAGTTCTTGAACAACTTTGAAAAGAAGCTTTACACAAAGCAGGCTTTTGATAACTACGAGAGACTCTATTCGATCAACAAGATGATCTCCAAGACAAACTCGGAGTACACACTTGACCAAATTTTGACAATCGCTTCGATCGTTCAGGCAGAGGCGGCGAACAAAGAGGATATGTACGTTATTTCCGCTATTATCCGCAATCGTCTCGAAGCCGATGTCGATTTAGGTGTTATGAACCTCGGCCTGGATTCAACAAAGTACTATCCTTACCGCACAGCGGAGGATCTTCCCGCCGCAGCGGGCAAAAACTTTAAAAGCAGATACGATACCTACACTCTCATGGGTCTGCCGCCGGGACCGATCTGCAACCCCGGAAACGAGGCTATAAAAGCCGCGCTGCTGCCTGATCCCAATTCTTCCAGTTACTACTATTTCTGCCACGACAAGAATGGACAGGCTTACTATGCCTCGACCATAGAAGAACATGAGGCTAATTTGGAGTACATTAATCAATGATAAAAAAACCCGAAATACTGTCTCCTGCGGGAGACGCCGAATGTCTGCGTGCCGCCCTGAGCTTCGGGGCGGACGCGGTATTCCTTGCAGGCAGGATGTTCGGAATGCGTTCGTCTCCGAAAAATTTTGACGCTGACGAGCTTAAAGATGCCTGCGCGTCCGCTCACGCGGCGGGCAAAAAGATTTATTTGACCTGTAACACATTGCCGCGCAACGGCGAGCTTGCGGCGCTGCCCGACTTTTTGGCAGCGGCGCAGGATTTCGGCGTTGACGCGTTTATAATCGCCGATTTAGGCGTGTTTGAGTCGGCAAAACGCTATGCCCCCAAGGTGGCACGTCACATTTCAACACAGGCGGGAGTTACAAACTACGCTTCCGCGACCGTGCTTTACAATATGGGAGCGTCGCGCATCGTGACGGCAAGGGAGATACCGCTCGATGAAATCGCCGAAATCAGGGCGAAAGCGCCGAAGGAGCTTGAAATCGAGTGCTTTGTTCACGGCGCGATGTGCGTGTCTTTTTCGGGCAGGTGCCTTATTTCGAGCTATCTTACGGGGCGTGACGCTAACCGCGGCGACTGCGCCCAGCCCTGCCGCTGGAAATACCATTTGTATGAGGAGAACCGCAAAGGGCAGTTTTTTCCCGTTGAGGAGGATGACAGCGGAACATTTTTATACAATTCCCGCGATCTGTGCATGATAGAGCATATCCCCGAGCTTGTAAGGGCGGGAGTTTCAAGCTTTAAAATTGAGGGCAGGGCAAAATCCGCATACTACACCGCCGTGACGACAAATGCCTACCGCAAGGCGGTTGACGAATATTTTGAGAAGGGCGATCCGTTTTCGCTCAGCCCGTGGATAAAAGAAGAGCTTGAAAAAATAAGCCACCGTGAATACAGCACGGGCTTTTATTTTGGCGGCGAGCCGGGTCAGTCAACAGGCGACGGCGGCTATATACGTCACTACGACAACGCCGCAGTCTGTGAAAAATGCCTTGATGACGAAACCTCCCTTGTTTCCCAGCGAAACAAGTTTTGGGTCGGAGATACCCTTGACGTCTTGCCTCCGTGCGGCGTTCCGTTTCTCATCAAGTGCCTCAGCCTTACAAATGCCGAAGGTGAGAGCGTTGACAGCGCACCTCACCCGACCGAGCTGCTTACAATGCACTCGGACAAGCCTGTTCCCGCAGGCTCGGTGCTCAGGCGCAGGCGGGTTTAAATTATTATAACACGCAGCAGGGGAGCTCCACGCGGGCTCCCGTCAAATTGCATATTATCATAAATTTGGCAATGATTCAGATCTAACACCGATATTGAAATTAAAAGGAGTAATCTAAAATGCAGTGGACAGGACTAAACGAGCTTCGCGAAAAGTTCCTCGCGTTTTTCGAGAGCAAGGGATGCCTGCGGCTTCCCAGCTTTTCGCTGATCCCCAAGGACGACAACAGCCTTTTGCTTATCAACAGCGGAATGGCTCCGATGAAAAAGTATTTTACGGGCGAGGTCACTCCGCCGCGCAAGCGCGTGACGACCTGCCAGAAATGTATCCGCACACCGGATATTGAGCGCGTTGGCATTACGGCGCGCCACGGCACGTTTTTTGAGATGCTGGGCAACTTTTCCTTCGGCGACTATTTCAAGCGCGAGGCAACAGCATGGGCGTGGGAGTTCTTTACAAGGGTGCTTGAGCTGCCCGAGGATAAGCTTTACGTTTCCATATATAAGGACGACGACGAGGCTTACGAGATTTGGACAAAAGAGGTCGGCGTAGACCCCTCCCATATGGTTCGTCTCGGCAAGGAGGACAACTTCTGGGAACACGGCTCCGGTCCCTGCGGTCCTTGCTCCGAGATATACTTTGACCGCGGTCCCGACAAGGGCTGCGGCAGCCCCGATTGTCATGTCGGCTGCGAATGCGACCGTTATGTCGAGGTTTGGAACCTTGTATTTACGCAGTTTGAAAGCGACGGCAAGGGCAACTACACACCGCTTGAGCACCCAAACATCGACACGGGCATGGGTTTGGAGCGTCTTGCCTGCGTTATGCAGGAGGTTGACAATCTTTTCCTTGTCGATACCGTGCAGAATATAATGAAGCACATCAGCCAAATCACGGGCGTTAATTACGGCGAGGATGAGAAAAAGGATGTTTCGCTGCGCGTTATCACCGACCACATACGCTCCACCACCTTTATGATAGGCGACGGCGTAATGCCTTCAAACGAGGGCAAGGGCTATGTTCTGCGCCGTTTGCTCAGACGCGCCGCGCGTCACGGCAGACTTCTCGGCTACACCGAGCCGTTCCTTTACAAGGTGTGCGATACCGTGATAAACGAAAACCTTACTGCTTATCCCGAGCTTAAGGAGAAGCAGGAGTTTATCACGAAGGTTATCCGTATTGAGGAGGAGAGCTTTGCAAAGACGATCGGACAGGGGCTTAAAATGCTCCAGAATCTTATGGAGCGCAATGAGATCCGCGTGATAAGCGGAGAGGATGCGTTCAAGTTGAACGACACCTTCGGATTCCCGATCGACCTCACCCGTGAGATCCTTGCGGAGCACGGTCTGTCCGTCAACACCGAGCGTTTTTATGAGCTGCTCAAGGAGCAGAAAAAGCGTTCCCGCGCCGCAAGAAAGAACGCAGGAGCCGACGCGTGGATAAGCGACAACACCGATTTTACCGATATTCCCAAAACGGAATTTACCGGTTACACCGAGTTGAAATCAGACGCTGAGGTGCTTGCGATAGTAAAGGACGGCGAGCGAGTTCAGGCGGCGGGAGAGGGTGAGAACGTCATTCTGGTTCTTGACAAAACCCCGTTCTACGCTGAGAGCGGCGGTCAGGTCGGCGACACGGGCGCCGTTTCTTCCGGCAGCTTTAAGGCTGATGTCGAAAACACAACAAAGGACGTTTCGGGCAATATCTTCCTTCATTCGTGCGCGGTCACCGAAGGCGGCGTCACCGTCGGTTCAAGGGTTTCAGCCGCGGTTGACAGAGAACGCCGTGAAAGTATCATGCGCAACCACACGGCGGCTCACCTTTTGCAGGCGGCTCTGCGTCAGGTGCTCGGCAACCACGTTCAGCAGGCGGGTCAGCTTGTCTCAGAAGATTCTGTGCGCTTTGACTTCACTCATTTTGAAGCGATGACAGCCAAGGAAATGCTCGACGTAGAGCAGCTTGTCAATGAAAAAATCTTTGAGTCAATTCCCGTTATTACCCACGAAATGCCGATTGAAGAGGCAAAAAAGCTGGGAGCCACCGCGTTGTTCGGTGAAAAATACGGCGATACAGTAAGAGTTGTGAGCGCGGGAGATTTCTCGGTCGAGTTCTGCGGCGGTACGCACGTTGACAACACCGCTAAGTTAGGACTTTTCAAGATCCGTCAGGAGGGCTCCGTGGCGGCGGGCGTAAGAAGAATAGAGGCGTTCACGGGCTTTAGAGTGCTCACCTTTATAAACCGCACCATTTTGCTTATAGGTAATGCGGCGCAGGTTTTGAAGCTCTCAAATCCTCTCATGCTGGTTGAGGGCGCTCAGAAGGCGGCGGAGCTTATAAAGGCTCAGCAAAAGGAGATCGAAGCTCTCAATGCGAAGCTTGCGGCTGCAAAGCTTTCGGATATTATGTCGAACTCAATGCAGATAGGCGGCGTGACAGTCGTAACCGGTGTTGTACCGGGTGTAACATCCGAAATTCTGCGCGGAATGTGCGATGACGCAAAGGCGTCAAAGGATGATATCGCTATTGTAATAGCCACCGTGAACGACGGCAAAGTGAGCTTTGCTGCGGGCTGCGGAAAGCAGGCTGTAAAGTTAGGAGCGCACGCCGGAAAAATCGTAAAAGCCGCAGCTCAGATCGCGGGCGGAAACGGCGGTGGAAAGCCCGACATAGCCATGGCGGGCGGCAAAAACGCAGATAAAATCGACGACGCTTTAGCGGCTGTTAAGGACACTGTCAGCGGTATGCTGAAGGCTTGATTTCCTTTATTTTGTTATATTGGAAAATAGTTTTATGCCGCTTTTAAGCCGCTTTTAAGCCAAAAAAACAGCAAAACACATCGTTGTAAATTTCAAACAAAATATGTGAGTATTTATTGTGAAAAGCGACAGATAAAATTTTTTGAAAAGTATTGAAAGTTCGTCGGAATTATTGTATAATTGACGTAAGAGAATAGGGTTATAATTAAACTCGCTATATCTCTCAGATAATGAACTATTTAGGAGGAGAAAAAAATGTTCAAAAAGATAGCAAGCATTGCACTTGCTGCTATGATGCTCGGCAGCACCGCTGTTGTTGCGAGCGCAGCAGAAAAAGAAGAGGCTGTTGCGGCAGCAGATGATTCTTCGGCAGTTGCGGCTGCTGATGATTCTGCGGTTGGTGCCGACGAGGGTTCCGAGACCACAGGTGCGGGTTCAAAGATTTATTTTGATGTTAATTCCGCAGGTTGGAAGAATTTTACCAACATCACACTCTATCTGTATGAGCACGGCGGCTCTGAGATTATTCCTTGGGGCTCCAAAAAGGGTAATATGACTGATGAGGGTAACGGCAAATGGTCTTTCGACATTGAAGGCAAGGGCTATTCTCTTGATTCAAGCAAGGCTTACGGATGTATCTTCACCGGTGACTGGTCATTCCAGACCTGCGACCTTATCATTGGTTCGGCTTGCTACGGCGACACCGCTTTTTGCACCGGTAAACAGGTTGAGAACAACGTTGACTCCAACAAGAAGAGCGACGAAGTTAAATGGACAAACGCCGATTCCAGCGTATACGGCAACCCCATCTGCATCACCTCTATCGGTAACGTAATCGGTACTGCTTACTGGCCCGGCGAGAACGCTGAGTCCGTTCTTAAGGAATTCCTCACCACCGACGACGCTAAGAAGAGCATTGAAAACGCAAAGAAGTTCACAGGTAAAACCGATCAGGAGATCATTGATGCTACAGCTAAGGCTCTCGGTCTCAGCGACGATCAGGTTTCCGCAATCATTTCTGGTTCGGGCAAGACCTTTGACTGGAAACCCGCAAACGGCGGCGGTGCTCAGGAGACTACCACTGCTGCCGGCGGCTCATCAGGCGGCAGCAACACATCAAGCGGTGGCACAACCACCAGCGGCGGCACAACAACAAGCAGCACAACAACCGGTTCCGTAACCTCCGGTGAGGGCACAACCGTTTACTTTGTAATCGGCGGTATCCTTCTTGCTGCGGCAGGCGTATTCTTCCTTGCCAGAAAGAGAAGAGAGTATTAATTCAATTTAATAAACATCTTAAGAGGTGTGCGAGAGCACACCTCTTTTTTAGTGCGCCCGACGGCGATGGTTGGCACAAACACAAATTACAAGCTTTGAGCCGGCTCCGCATTTGAATTCTAAAAAGTGTTTTTGCGTTCTAAAACAGGGCAAGTCCGCATAGTATTAACCATAGCGACGGGGAGGAATGTTTATGGATCGGTCGTTGACATATCGTTTGGCGCAGGCGGCGGGGTGCTTGAGTCCGCCCTTGAATCGGCTGCTGTGCCCGTATTTTTCTTCATTAGAAAATAAAGTGCAGGAGATACGTCTGCGTGTTGCCCGTCCCGCAGCGGTTGATTGTGAGGACGAAACACTTTTTTTAACCAAAAGCGGCGGGCTGACGGATTTGCCCTGCGGAGATTTGTATATCACAACGCGTACCGATATTGACGATACCTTTCAGCGCGCCTGTGATTTTTCAGTCTATGCCCGTCAGCGCGAAATTCAAAACGGCTATGTCACTTTGCGCGGCGGTCACCGCGTCGGGGTGTGCGGAACCGCCGTAAACGAGGGAGACAGAATTTTAAATGTCAGAGATATAACCTCGCTTTGTATCCGGGTCGCCCGTGAGCACATAGGCTGCGGCGAAGAACTGTTCCGAAGGTTGAAGGACTCTATCGGCGGCGTTCTGATCTGCGGCGCACCGTGTTCGGGGAAAACAACCCTTCTGCGCGATTTGGCAAGGCTCTTTTCAACGGCTGAAGCCCAAAACGTCTCGCTTATCGACGAGCGCGGAGAGCTTGCGGCGGTGTCGGGCGGCGAACCTCAGAACGACGTCGGATTTTGCGATATCTACAGCGGATACCCGAAGGCTCAGGCGGTGGAGCAGGCTTTGCGATGCATGGCTCCTCAGCTTATCATCTGTGATGAAATCGGTTCGCAGGCTGACGAAGCCGCGATCAAAGGCTGCGTCAACTGCGGAGTGAGGGTCATTGCGGCGGCTCACGCTTCAAGCCGGGAGGAGCTTTACGCACGTCCAGCAATGAAAAGTATTCTTTCCACGGGCGCATTCGGCACCGTTGTGTTCCTGCGCGGAAGAAATCACGCCGGAGAAATTGCCTTCTCGGAGCAAACGGAGGAACGACTTGCCGCTTAAAATCATCGGTGGTTTTCTTCTTGCGGCGGCGGGACTCGGTTTTGGCTGCACCCGTGCGCGCAGGCTTGCCCAAAGACGGGAGTTTTTGGGACGGGTGCTGACCTTTATAAGCTGCCTTTCAACCGAGCTGCGCTACAGGAACGACGATATCTTCTCACTTGTTAATTCCTGCGGAGAATTATTTCAGGTCAGTCAAAGCGGCTCGTCACCGTTTTATTCATCATGGCGGGCTTGTATCGGCAAGCTGCGGCGCAGGTGGAGCTTGACTCCGCGCGACATGGATCTCCTTGATGAGCTTGGTTCACGCCTCGGTACGACCGATTCGGAGGGGCAACTGTCTCATCTTGCACATTACAGAGCGCTTTTTGAAAGGCAGCTTGCCGAAGCGCGGAGAGATGAGGAGCAAAAAACAAAGATGTATAAAACGCTGGGTCTGTTTGCCGGAGTTTCGGCGGCGATCATGCTGTTATAGAGGTAAAAAATGGACGTAGAATTGATTTTTAAAATCGCGGCGATCGGCATAATCGTGGCGGTGCTGTGTCAGCTGTTAATCCGAAGCGGGCGCGAGGAGCAGGCAATGCTGACCTCGCTTGCAGGTCTTATAGTGGTGCTGACGCTGATCGTGGGACAAATCAGCAATCTGTTTTCCACAATAAAGCGGTTGTTCGGCTTTTAATGAACGTAGTTGCAGTTTGCGCTCTCGCAGTGACCGCGGCGGTTCTTGCGCTGACCCTGCGTCCCAAAAGCGGAGAAACGGCTCTTTTGCTGACCGTTGCCTGCGCCGTTATGATTTTATCGTCTGTGCTCGGAAATGCGGCTTCAATCATCTCGACGGTTCAAAGCATCGTAGCTGCCTCGCAAATCAGCACGGGATATATCGCTGTTATGCTGAAGGTCATCGGAATCTGTCTGCTGACAGAATTTACCGCCAATATCTGCCGCGACGCGGGAAGCAGCGCGCTCGCTTCAAACGTGACTTTAGCGGGGAAACTTATGGTGACGTTTACCGCGCTGCCGTTGTACGCGGATATTCTGAACATGGTAAGCTCTCTGCTGAGCGGCTGAAAAGGAAGTGAAATATGTCTGTAGCATACGATTTTTCGGGGGTTTATAATAGCCTGTCCGACGATGCTGTCCGCGCTCTTGATGCGCTCGGCATAAATTCCGCCGACGCGAACTCGCTGTCAAAGCTCAGCTTTGAGGGAGTTATGGGACAGCTTCTGAAAATGACGGGCGAGAGCTTTTCGCACCCGATGAAGGGGCTTGTAACCATTATCGCGGTGCTTATTCTATGTGCCATGCTTTCCGCATATAAAAGCAGCTTGTCGGGCGATATAAGCGAAACGGTTCAAACAGCGGCGTCGCTTTGTCTGAGCTGCGCTGCGGCAGCGCCTGCGGTGTCGTTTATCTGCTCGGCGGGAAATGTAATTACGCACTGCGCCAACCTGTTTTTAGCTTACATACCCCTTGCTTCGGTTATGATGGCGGCATCCGGCAAAGCTTTCGGATCGGTCGCGTATAAGGGCGGAATGATAGCGGCGGGGCAGGGGGTGGCGAGGATATCCTCAGACGTTATAGTTCCGCTGATGAACATTTTTTTAGGCGTTGCAGTCACCTCGGGAATCACGCCTGAGGCTCGGTTGAAGGGCTTTCTCTCGCTTGTCACAAAGATAACAAAGTGGATGCTTGCCTTCGCGATGACGGTTTTCACGGCGGTGCTTTCAATGCGTCAGGCGGCGTCGGGAGCGCTTGATTCTTTAGCCTCACGAACGGCGAGGTTCGCGTTAAGCTCGTTTGTTCCGATGGTCGGAGGAGCGCTCAGTGAGGCTTACAAAAGCGTTCAGGGCAGCTTGCACGTGCTGAAATCGGGTCTCGGGATCTTTGTTATTCTCGCGCTTGCCATTACGTTTTTGCCCGTTGTGCTCCAAGGGATAGGCTGGTCGCTCTGCATTTTAGTCGGAAAGTCGTTTGCCGAGGTGATGGGCATAGACGGCTGTGCCGCTCTGCTTGACGCTCTCGGAATGGTTTTTTCGGCGCTGATCGCCGTTCTGCTGTGCGTAATGGCGGTGTTTATCATCTCTACCGCCGCAGCGTTTACAATTGGAGGTGAAGGCGCGTGAGCGGTCTTTACACCGTCGCGGCTACGGTCTGCGCCTGCTGTATAATCACCGCCCTGCTCTCGCATTTTGTCACAGACGGCGGCACCAAGAAAATACTGAGTCTGGTTATGGGCGCGTTTATTCTGTGCTGTATGCTCGCGCCTGTCGCCCGCGCGATCGGCGGCATAAAGGCTGATTTGAACGGCGTGCTGTCATCACAGGAGGATACGGCGACGCCTGATGAAGTCTATAACCGTCAGGTACTCGCGCAGACAAAGGAAAATCTTGAAACGGCACTCGGAGATATCCTCTCGCAAAACGGCTATGAAATTTCAGGCGCGGAGATAACGCTTGCGCTCGCCGACGGTAACCGCGTTATAATTTCGTCGATCACCGTTACGATCGGAGAGGAGCAGGCGGAAAACAGTGAAGAGATCGCGGAAATAACCGAAAAGCATTTTACGGTGCGTCCGCGAGTGATCACGGAGTAAAACATGAACAAAATTCGGGAAAAGCTAAAACAATTAGCTGACAGCGGCGGCGCGCGAAAGCTTATTATTGCGGCGGGCGCGCTGGGGATAGCGCTGATTTTTATCTCCGGCTTTTTCAGCTTTGATAAACCGCAGGGACCCGAAGAATCGGGATTTTCGGTGACGGACTACTGCGGAAAAATCCAAAGTGATTTGGAGGAGCTGTTGTCGAGGATTCAGGGAGCCGGCAAAACGCGCGTGCTCCTGACTATGGAAAACAGCGCTGAGTTTGTTTATCTTGAAAACGGAACGACAAAAACAAAGGAGATTGAGCCGCGCATAAGGGGTGTTTTGGTGCTGTGCGACGGGGGAGACGACCCCGTCACGGTCAGCAGGATCACAGATGCCGTAACCAAGGCGCTCGATGTTTCGGCGGCAAAGGTATGTATCGAAAAACTAACAGATTGAAGGTCGGTATTGTTATGAAAATTAAAAAAAAGCATATAGTTTCAGCCGCGCTGGTGCTCGCGCTCGGAACAGCAGTTTACGTAAATTGGCAGTTCGGGGGAGCGTCAGCTAAAACGACCTCGAAGCAACTCGGCGAGGCTTCATATGTAAGCGCGGGAGTGTCGTCGGCTACGGCAGACAGCGTGCAGACCTCAGCGCTTTCCGGCAGTCAGGAGAGCTTTTTCGCCGCCGAAAGGGTCAAACGCCAAAGCACACAGGATAAGGTGCTCGACGAAGCGGGAAAGGCTTTTGATTTGGATAACGCGGGCGAGGACGAAAAATCCGAGGCTCAGAATAGCGTTGAACAAATGCTGAAACGCTTTACGGTCCAGGACAGCATCGAAAGCATTGTCAAGGCTAAGGGCTTCAAGGAGTGCCTTTGCATCATAAGCGATGAGGGTGTGACGGTCATCGTGCCCGGAGAGCAGCTCAACGACACATCTGCCCTTGTTATAGACGACGCGGTCACCTCGCACTACAAGGTCGATTACGATAAAATATCAATTGTCGGCGCGTAATGCTCCGCACAAAAAGACGCAAACCCTGTTTTTAACTGAGGTTTGCGTCTTTTGTAAATTATTATTTATTTCGACAGCTTTATTTGAAGCTTTGCGCCGTCGGGTATAATCTCTAAGTCGTTTGCTTTGTCCGAAAGTGAAAGCATTCTTTCGGCTTGAAGCAGATCGGTTTCGTATGCCCTGCCCTCAAAAATCGCGACGTCAGCAAGGCGCATATTCTCGGGTAGAGTTGAAAGCTTCGCGTTTTCGGGTACGATCAGCACCGAAGTGTCCGTGCCGCTAACAAACTGATAAACCGTTCCGCTGATGTTGGCGGCTTCAACCTCGGTATCGCTGTTCAGCTCAAGCGTGAAGGATGTGTTTTTCCTGATAATACTGACATTCTCTGCGGGGATTTTTCGCTTCTCAAAATGTCCTTCCGATACGAAAATGTTTTCCGCTTCAAATTCACTCAGCAGCCCGGAGCAGAAAGAGACGTTTCGGCTGTGCTTGCTCGTGATTATAATATCGTCAAGCTTTTCCGTGTCTTTCAGTTCGTTCATCAGCGCGCGCTTTCCGCTTGCGTCGGAACCGCAGCTAAGCAACGAGATGTTGTCCCCTTTTTGAACCATGACGGTGTACGCGTTCCCGAAACGGTAAACCGTGAGAACAGAGGAGTAATCTGCCGTGAGGTATGTGACCGAGCCTCCGATCGCAAGTGTCAGCGCAGATATCGTCACGGCGGAGAATATGTAGAGCCTTTTGCCGTGAATGATATACCCGGCGGCGGTCAGAGCTGCGGAAACAGCTATCCAGATGTAATAAAACGTTTTGTCCGTTCCGACGCTGCAAAACGGGAGCTTTGAGAAGAACTTTATAACTGCGACCAGCCAAGCCGAAACAAGCTCGATCGGCGGCGCAAAAATATATTTCCAAACAGAGATAAACGGTAAAGCCGCGCGAAGCATCACGAGCGCCATCGACATAAGCAGCAGCGCACAGGCTAACGGATAGGCAAACAAGGATATTATGACCGTGAGCGGAGATATTTTTCCGAGCAGCAGCACGGTTACGGGAATTACCCAAATCGTCGCCGACAGAGATACCGCGAAAAGAGTGATGATCCACCGAACCGGTCTTTTGAGAAGATTTTTCAGCTTGTCCGTAAAAGATTTTTCGGCGGAGAGCGGCTTTGGATTATTAAGACTCAGCTTTTCAAGGCAAAATCCGCTTATCTTATCCGCCCATAAAATTATGCCCGCAGTCGCAGCAAAGGACAGCAGCATTCCCACATCGCCTACCGCGTATGGGTTGGGAACGGTAAGTATAAGGGCTGCGATTCCGAGCGAATTTATCCCGTCGGGGTCGCGCAGAAACAGCTTTCCCAAGTACACGACGATCATCATTATTCCCGCGCGCATCACCGAAGGGGCAAAGCCCGTTATCGCCATATACGCCAAAATAAAAATAGTTATCAGCACGAACGGGATTATCCTCGCTGAGCCGATTTTTTCAAAAATGCGGCGCAGGAGCAGGGTGACGACAGCTAAATGCATTCCCGACACCACTATAAGATATGAGGTTCCGGTCACGTTGAACGCGTCCTTGATATCATCGGACAAAGCCTGTTTTTCACCGAGCAGAACTGCCCGCGCCAAGTCTGCGGCGTCGCCGTCAAGCGAATCGTTTAATGCGTTTCGCATCATTTTCCTGACCGATACCGCCGCAGTGTAAAGTGAGGTGTGCTTCTCACCGGTAATCGTCAGGTTTGAGTTGTCGCCCTCGTAAGCCCGCAGGAAAATCTTCCTGCTCAGGGAATATGAGTAATCGGCTTTGACCGGATTGAGCGTGACGGCGATTTTGTCAAAAGGTTCAAGGTCGTAGGTTCCGACCGCCGTAAAGCTGATTTTTACGTCGCAGTCGCCGCCGTCGATTTTCTCGGCGTGGAGAACGTAGGTGACAAGCGAGTTTTTGAAGCTGATATCCTCGTCGATATAGCCCTCGGCGCGGATTTGCTTTCCCGCGTATGACGAAACGATCGGATCAATAATAAAATTCTGATAAAGAAATAAAGACACGACCGCAGCCAGGCATGAAAGAGCGGTGGCGATTATGCCGATGTGAGCTTTAATATTTTTGTTTACAAGCCGTGCGAGCACCGCGATGACCGAAGCGACCGCAGCAGCGCACACGATACCCGTAACCAACGCTTGTGAATAAAAATGAAAGACAGCCGCAAGCGTAACAAGATACGAAAGCCCTGTTACTCCAAACGGCCGTTTCATAGCTTATACCTGCCTTTTTGCTGAGAATTCGGTCAGACCGCCGTGTTTTTAAAGCGGAGCTGCCGATAACATAATTATACATCACTCATCGCGGAAGCGCAATATTTTTCGCGAAAACAGAACCGTTTTTCCGATTTTACAAAATATGTGAATTTATAAAAAATAGTCTTGACAAATATCCAGTTTTGTGTTAGAATAATGACTGCTGATGAACAGATCATTGGGAGAGATGTCCGAGTGGTTTAAGGAGCTAGTCTTGAAAACTAGTGATCCCGCAAGGGACCAAGGGTTCGAATCCCTTTCTCTCCGCCAACTTAATAAATAAGCAAACGCTTTACCATACGGAGGATTACTCAAGTGGTGAAGAGGCTCCCCTGCTAAGGGAGTAGGTCGCTAACGCGGCGCGAGGGTTCAAATCCCTTGTCCTCCGCCAACCCCTGGCTTATTTAAGCCGTTTTCGGGTTTTCTTTTTTGCTCGGACATCTCTTTGTTCTTTATCGTGTTCTTTATTTGTTATGTATTATCCTGTTTCAAGCAATTTGGCAACGCTGTTTAATGCGTTCTCGTTTGCCTGCTGAACGGCGTGGGCGTAAATATTCAGCGTGGTGCTTGTTTGGCTGTGACCTAACATATTTGATACAGCCTTTACATCAACGCCACTTGCTAACGCTTGTGTAGCTACGAAGTGTCTAAAGCTATGTAATGCCTTAAATGTTAGTTTCTCATTCTCACAGAAGCGTTTAAGCCATTTATAGGGTGCACTGGGGTGCAGCGGCTTGCCGTTCCAAGTGATAAAAAGCCTGTCACATTCAACCCACAAATCACTGCATTTTTTCGCTTGCTCTTGTTGTTCTTTGCGTAACTGCTGAATCAATTCAATAATTGAATGTTGGATATACAAGGAACGATAACTTGATTTTGTTTTCGGTGTATCTGTATATACGCCATAGCCTTGATGATAATTCGAGGTTCTGGAAACAGTCAATACAGATGTATCAAAACAAATATCTTTATACTCCAAGCCCAACGCTTCACCGCGACGCATACCGCAATACGCTAAAAGATTGAAAAACAACTTGTATTTCAGTGGAGCTTTATCGTCGATAGCCGCTAATATCTTTTTTGCTTCATCAAGAGAGTAAATCTCTATTTCTTTTGTCGTCGACTTGGAAAAAGAAATGTCACGACAAGGATTATCGTTTATAATTCCGCATCTCTTGGCATAAATCATTACATCACTGATAAATGTAAGATAATGCTTTTGCGTTTTCTTCGACAAGCCTAACCCTGTCTTTTGATTAACGCCTATTCTACCGAGCGAAGTTATAAACGCTTGAATTTTCCTATATGTCAGCTTGCTAACTAAAACGTCTCCGATTGCCTTGTATGTGCGTTCTCTGCATGATTTCATTCGTAATAAGCTACTGTTTTTCAGCTCATGTGTTTCTTCCTGCAAAGAGACCCATTCTTCGGCAAGCTCTTGAAAGGTCATATGTTTCTTTGCAAACTCAATCTCGTTATTTTCCTGTTCCTGCCTGTCGGCTTCACGCTGTAATTGAAGCGCATATTCTTGCTTGGCTTTTTCTTCAAACAAAACTGCAATTCTGTTTAACTCCTTATCAACTGCTTTTGGCTTCATTACTTTTTCGGGCTTATAGGTCATACCTTTTGTCTGCTGTTTGCCGTTGATATAGCCTAAGCTAACCCTGATGAAATAAACCGTGCCGTTTTTTGTTTCTCGCGGAAGTATAGTCATGCTGTATTACCCTCTTTCTGGTGGCATACAAGCACAAGAATCACTGCCGTTAGTATAGCATGACAGTGTTTCAAAAATCAAGTCTAAATTTACCAACACTTTGTTTTCGATTTTTACCGAGGGGATTCTGCCCTCTTTCACCATTTTTCTCAATGCCTTTTTAGAAAAATCGGTATTCGGATCAGCCGCCTTAATTTCAGCAAAGGCTTTGGGTATCGTCCTCATTCTTACGGACATAATATCACCACTTTCATAAAATTAGAATTAGAGCCTTCCCTAGAAAGTGTGGGTTAAATTCTCTGCGCTCTGCCGGGTAAGCCAATGTTTAAGCCACCGCAGCGGAGCATGATCATCGAAATGAGATTGTCGATGTTGCGGAAGCCGTAAGCCAT
>CACYTI010000007.1 GCA_902777275.1 uncultured Ruminococcus sp.
AGAAAAAGTATATGAATATGTAAAACAAAAGAACGGAAAATACGAATAAAGGAAATTGTGTTCGATATTTAAAATGATTGTCCGAAAGGTCATTGCAGATATTACTTGAAAAAAAGATTATATTTATGCTTTAAGATTATCCGTAACGCCTAAACACATTTACCCTTCATAACAGATTTTGCTTCCCAAAAGGCGCATAAACAGTGCCTTTTGAAGCATAAAAGCGTGACACTTTTTCGATTTGTTACTCAGCTCAAAATGCATTTTATTTTACCGCTTTAAAGTGTTGATTTTAAAGGGTGATTATGCTATAATAAACCAAAAGCGATCAGAAATAAACCAAGCTACGAATGATAGCAAATGACTGATAGCTTTTTGATAGCACAAGCTGTGATAACTAAACTATTTTTCCACGAGAAGCAATATTTATTAAACGGAGTTGTTTAATGATTGCTTTGCACTTAAGAGTGGGAATAGACATAAAAACCCCCAAAAAGCCGGTGTTTATGTAGTAATTCCCGACGAAATCAAAAAATGAGCTCTGATGAGAGAAGATCGAGAATTCGCCAACTCGAAGAAGAAGCTCTTGCTGAAAAAAAGAGTATCCTTGATGGGATGCGCCGCGAAACTGCTTAATATTCATAAAAACCGCTTGCTTCGGCAGGCGGTTTTTTGATCCAAAATTGTTTAATAGCCGCCCGAATATAAGCTTACAACATTGTAAAGAATTTGTTGTTGTATTGATAAGGGATATATGTTATAATTCTTTTATGGGAAATAAACCGATAATTGTTCTGTAAAGCAAATTAAAAAACCACGAGGTGAATCACATGAAATGTCCCTATTGCGGCTTTGAGGAAAGCAAGGTAATCGACTCGCGTTCCGCCGACGACGGCGAGAGAATACGCCGGCGCCGTGAGTGCCTGAAGTGCGGCAAGCGTTTTACCACTCATGAAATAATTGAAACCGTGCCGATTATTGTTGTAAAGCGCGACAAATCGCGCGAGGTCTTCGACCGCAATAAGCTGACTGCGGGAATTTTGCGCGCTTGTGAAAAACGCCCCGTTTCAATTCAGCAAATTGAGGCTATGGTAAATTCCATTGAAACAAAAATTCAAAGCGCCCTTGAGCGTGAAATCACAGCTGCACAGATAGGCGAGCTTGCCATGGAGGAAATCAAAAAGGTTGACGAGGTTTCTTATGTGCGTTTTGCTTCGGTTTATCGCCAGTTTAAGGACATCAATACATTTTTGGAGGAGCTTAACAAGCTTTTAACGGAAAAGGCTGAGAGTTAATTTCAATGTTTTTCAAAGAAGGAAAATCAAATACAAAGATAATAAGACGCGTAACCGTCAAAGCTTTCGGTTACGCGTCTTCTGTTTTAATTATGAAGCTTTTTTAAGCTGATGTTACCAAAAATCTTCGCTTGAATATTTTTTAATTGCGCTCAGGGTGTTGATGTCCTCCTCCAACTGGATCCTTTCATCCTTTTTGATCAATTCGTCGCAATAGCGGTAAAGCTGATTAAAGCTTTTTGCTGCGGATTCCCAGTTCTCCTTTTGTGAGTCGCTGAGCTCGCTTTTGCCGATCCCGTAATCGTTCTGAATGATGTTGCCGAGGTAGTTTGTCATTTTTACGGTGCCGTAAATATTGAGATGATCCAGATTGTAGTAATCGGTTTTAATGTCGATGCCTATTTTGTCCCAAGAGCGCTCAAGATTCAGGTAATCAAAGCCATATCCGTTTACGATCTGCTCGGCGCGGTT
This sequence comes from uncultured Ruminococcus sp., assembly GCA_902777275.1. GTDB lineage: Bacteria > Bacillota > Clostridia > Oscillospirales > Acutalibacteraceae > Ruminococcoides. Next base: position 1,767 of record CACYTI010000007.1, read on the forward strand.
GGAACGCTTTACGCGGTCGTAGGTTTTGTTGTAGACCATGTGCGGCATACGGACAAACACAACATTCAAATCCTGCTCTACACAGTAAGTTAGCAGCTCGCGGAGCTTTCGCTCCAACTCTTGGTTAAGCGGAAGAACTCCTGTTTCGGAACCAATTCTTTTGTTTATTTTTTTTACGTCGGAATTGTAGATATCTGTTGTGGTGCGATAGCCCTTTAAAATGGATCTGCCCCTGATATCCTGCAATATTGTCGAAACAACTCTGCGGGCGGGTTCGGGATAATCACGCCACATACCATGATATTTTATAAGCGGCACATAGTATTCAAGCTTTTCGTCGGGTTCGACGTTGTTGTTGATATATTCGATTTTGTTTGAGTTAAGCGGAATATTGTCTATAAGCTTTCTGATGTGCGGTTCCTTTTCTTCGTTTTTTGTGTTGCTGTAAAGAAACGCGTTTGGCTCAATTAATATAAGCTTGGGATTTTGCGTTCTGACGATTTCCTTAAGAGCGGTAATCGTTCCGGCAGCGGTTATCGACTCGGTGGCAAAAGGATAGCTTGTAAAGCCGTACTTGTTGTAAGCGAGTCCTGCGGAAAAACTTGTGTAAATCTCGCTCGCTCCCAAAAGCACAACGTCAATAGATTCCTCTTTTTCGTGATAGTAGCCGTTGAGCCGTATGCTGTTATGGTCGAGCCGACGCAAAAAATATGTTTGTAAAAGCGAAAGACTTATAATAACCGCAAGGAGAAAACAAGTTATTTTAACGACTCGCGTTATATATAGCTTTTTCTTCATAGTTTCAATTTCGCCTCAATGTAATTAGAATTGCATATAAACAAAATCTGCGGCGCTGTAGCCCGAGCCGTAAATTCCGAATATTACAACAGCCATAATTCCCAGATATAACAGCGCAAACCTGAGGATAAAAGGCTTTTTGTCGAGCATGGTGCGTAGGTTTGTATCTTTGTGGCGCTCCTGGATAATGCTTGCGATAAGGATAGTTACAGCTCCCAAAAGAATCACAAAATAATCCTTTTTCCAAAGTCCGAGCGTCTCAATCTGCGAAAGAGCCGTTGAAAAGTTCTGGTTTGAGAAGAACTTTCCGATGGTGTTCATTCCGTCGCCGAAAGACGGGGCAACATCAAATACATAGCCTACGAGAACAACGATAAAGGTTCTGAACATCTGGAAAAGGCTGTACCACCAACTCTCGCGCCTGATGTGAAGCTTGGCGATGATAAGGTCGAACACCGGCTGCAGCAGAATGCTGAGCATGATGATCATGCCGTTCCAAACGCCGAACGCCACGTACTTCCAGTCGGAGCCGTGCCAGATACCGACTACAAGAAAGACGATCAGAGAGGCTACGCTTGTCGGCAGCACCTTTGAAATGTGTGCGCCCGCCGCAGTTTTGCCGAAGCGAGTACCCTTCATCTTTTTGCTTGCAGTGAGGAACACATTCGACATGGCGATGGGGTAGAAGAGATAGTTCTTGAGCCACGCGCCCAGCGAAATGTGCCATCTGCGCCAATACTCGTTGATTGATTTTGAGAAGTACGGGCGCTTAAAGTTGTCGATCATGTCTATGCCTAATATTTGAGCTACGCCGCGCGAAATGTCAATTCCGCCGGAGAAGTCGGCATAAAGCTGTAAAGCGTAAAGAAGAATAATAAAGGTAAGCGTTGTGCCGTTGTAGCTGCCATAGTCGTCCTGAACCGCGCTTATTGCGATAACGGCTCTGTCGGCGATGATAAGCTTTTTGGCAAAGCCCCACAGAATAAGCTCCATGCCGTGCTTTACGCGCGTAAAGTCGAAATCATGAGGCTCGTATAACTGATGTGCGAGCTGGTCGTAAATGCTGATAGGACCCTGAACGATCTGCGGAAAAAACGAAACGAACAGCAGCAGCTTGAGAGGGTTTTTCTGCGTCTCGGTTTTTTCGCGGTACACGTCAATGATATATCCCATTGACTGGAAGGTGTAGAACGAAATACCAAGCGGCAGAAACAACTTGAGCGTCGGCGCCGAAAAATCGAAACCGAAGTTGCCCATGATGTCGTTCAGGCTGCCCGCGAAGAAATTGTAGTACTTCAAAAACGCGAGTATTCCGAAGTTGATCACCAGCGCGAGCGTCATTACCAAACGCTTTTGAACCTTTAATCGGTTTTTATACTTCTTTTTTTCCTCGCGGCTCCATTCCTTCTTTTTTTCTTTTAGAAGCTTTTTGGAGCTTGCGGTCATTTTCTCCAGCCAAAGCGCGATGAAATACGTGCTGACGGAGGTTATAAGAATGAACGCCGCAAATTTGTAACCCGCGACGGCATAAAAGAACATACTCGCCGCAAGCAGAACCGTCCACTTGTATTTTTTTACGGGGAACAGAAAGTATACCAGCATGGTAGCCAGTACAAAAAAGATAAAATTAAATGTGGTGTATGAGATATTGAAAAGCACAGTAACAACTCCAAGGAATTAGATGGCGGGGGTGTTAAATACGTCGGAGTACAGCATTTCGCGGATCACGGTCAATCCGTCCTTTTCGCTGTAAACCGAAACAACAGGCATTTCTCTGCTGAGGAACACAGCCATACCCTCGGTGACCGAGTATGCGCCGGTGCGGCAGAATACCAGGATATCTCCGATTGAAAGCGCGCTGAACATCGCGTTGCGCGACAAAACGTCGGCGGTGGTGCAAAGACTTCCGCAGAGCGTCCACGGCTGCTCGTCGTTATCCTGAGAATTATTCTTTAAGTGAATTATTTGGGGAATCTGCATTCCCTGAAGCTGACCGTCATATTTCAGTTGGTTCAAGCCTCCGTCAACAATGGCGTAATTTATTCCGTAGTTTGTTTTTACGTCGATTACCTTGGTCAGATAATAACCGCACGGAGCGGCGAAGAATCTGCCCATCTCAACCGTAAGGCTGACCTTTTCCGACAGAGCGCGGATCTTCTCCGAAACAGAAGCGAGGCGCTCCTCTTCAAGAGCGTCGGCGTTTGCGTCGAAATAATCAACCGCGAGACCCGTGCCGTACTCAACGCGCTCTACTGTAAAATCAAGATCGGTTTTTATTCGGAGAATAAGCTCGTCAAGATAATCAAGCTCGCGAATAATAGGCTTCGCTTTTTTCTTTTGGGTGCCGGTGAAGTAGTGGATGCCGACGATCTCAATGCCGGGATATTCGACGCGGCGGCTGATTATGTCGAGCACCTGAGCTTCCTCCATGCCGAACTGGCTGCCGCCCTTCACGTCGGTGACGCGCAGCAAAACGGGGTAGACCTTGCCGCGAGATTTGCCCTCGGCGTTGATCATCTCAACGTGCAGCAGACTTTCTGCGGTGAATGTGCCGACCTCGTCATCGGCGGCGCGCTTTACGTCCTTTTCGGTTTTGTTTACGCCCGAAAAAATGATTTTATTCTTGTCAACGCCTGTTTTTTCGCAAACAGTCAGTTCGCCCGGGCTGCAAACCTCGATTTTGTCAAAAATCTCCGGAAGTCTGCCCAGCAAAAACGGATTTGCCTTTATAGAAAAGCAAAGCCCCGTTTTATCGCCGAAATATTTGCGCACCAGCTCGGCACGCTTGCGGAATTCATCTAAATCAAAGATGTACGAGGGCGTGTCAAGCTGAGCGGCAAGCGTTTTTAATACCTGAGTATTCATGCTTATTCATCCTGAAGCTGCTCGATCAGCTTCATCATAGCTTCGGCTGAGTTGAAGTTTTCGGGAACGAGATTGTTGGGCTTGATCTCAATGTCAAAAGCGTCGTTCAGCTCGCCTACGAGCGCAACAATGTCAAATGAATCGAGCACTCCGTTGGTGATGAGAGCGGTTTCGTTTGCGAAATCAACGTCGGGTCTGAGTTCTTCCAAAATTTGCATTAATTCTTCCATGATATTTTTCTCCTTTAGAAATATTAATATTTTATTTTGACAGCGGTTTTCAGCCGCCGAATAATAACGTGAAAATACTTATAAATTCAGGTTTTTATATGTGTGAAGCATTAGCTTTGCAATAATTAATTATCACGCTGCTCACTTGAAGTATGTTTTTAATGTCTGCATATCGGTCTTCCCGTTGGGAAGGGTGGGGAGGCTGTCGAGGCTGATAAGCTTGCGCGGCACCATAAAGGCGGGCATATTCTGACGGAAATACAGCACAATCTGCTTTGAAGCTGCTTCTCCCGTGTAGAACAGGTACAGCGTAGCCTTTTCCTTGTAGTAAAGCGCGCAGCAGTCTGTAACGCCCGGTATTTTTTTGGCGGTCTCCTCAATCTCGCCTAACTCTATGCGGTGACCCAAGTGCTTGATCTGACGGTCTTTTCTTCCGTGGAAGTGAAGAACGCCGTCTTCGTCAAAGTGACCGAGGTCGCCTGTTTTGTAAATCAGCTCGCGGTAATTATCGTTGAGCGGATTCTGTATAAACGATTTTGCTGTCTGCTCCGCGTTTCCGTAGTAGCCCAGAGCCAATATCGGTCCGCTTACGCAAATCTCGCCTGTGCTTCCCGCGGGCGTTGCGGTGTTGTCCTCGTTGAGAAGTGTCACCTTGTAGTTGTCATAGGGCTTGCCAATCGGCAGCACGGTATCGTCGGTAACCTTTTCTTTAACAACATAATAGGTGCACGAGGCGGTTGCTTCGGTGGGACCGTACTGGTTCACATAGAGAACGTCGGGCAGGTGCTCCTGCCAGATTTTCAGGTATTTGCACGGCATGACCGATCCTGAGAAGCAGAGCTTTTTCAAATATTCGGGCTTGCCTATATCAAACGCGCCCAGCTTTGCGGGAAGCTCAACGCCTGCGACGCTCCAGCAAAGCGCGGTGATCTTCTCGCGGTTGAGGGTTTCAAACAGCGCGGCGGGGACCGCGAATTCATTCTTGGGAATGATATAAGTAGAAGCGCCGAAGCTTATCGGGAAATAGATATCTCTGACAGCGGCAATATAATCGAGCGGGCTTTGGTTGCCGAAAACGTCGGTATCGTCTATCGAGAGCACCTTAGCGACCGCATCGATATAGCACATCAGCGACTGGTGCGAGGTGATCACGCCCTTGGGCACTCCGGTGGAACCCGATGTGAAGATGACGTAAAGGGGAGAGGTGCAGCCGAGAGTCGCTTCTCTTTGAGCGAGCAGCGCGTCGTCGGGAGCCGTGTCGCAAATGTCCTCAAACACCGCGATCTCACCCTGAAAATCGAGCGACTGCGCGGTTTCAAGGTGCGCCCTGTCAACAAGCATGAAGTCGGCTTTGATAACGCCGATTATCTGATTCAACCTTGCTTTGGGCATATCTCCGTCCATCGGCGCGTAGAAGCAGCCAGCTCTTACCGCGCCCAAAAAGCAGGCGGGTGTAAGAACGTGTCTGCCGGACATCACGGCTACGGGCGAGCCGCAGGGAACCTTATTCGCAATAAAGGTGCCGACGGCTTTTGTAAGGCGGTTAAATTCGCCGAAGGTTATCCCGGAGGCTTCGTCCTTAAACATCATTTTTTCGGCATAAGCCCCGGCTGTTTTGTCAAGTCGGTTCAGAATAGAAGTTTCCATGGCATTTATCCTTAGTTTTTTATAATACAGTATTTTTCATTATCTATTATAAGGATTTTTGGGATAAAGTCAATTGATTTTGAAAAAATCGGACATAAATCCTCGGTTTTGGCAGAACAAAGCGAAAACAGCGGGATTTACAAAAATATTCCCTATTAAACTATTGTTATAAATCTATAGATAATTGCTCGCTTTCGCCTGTCGTGACTGTGCAAACGGAGATTTCCGCCGCTTTCAAAGCTGTAAACGACAGAAGTGTCACTAAACAAAACTTTAGTAATATATATTTTGCAGTAAGAAATCGCATTGTCCTTTGAGATACTGTGTAAAAGGAAGATTTTTTCAAAATTCCGAAGTTTGTGTATCAAATTTGAAAAAGGTATGATATACTAATCGTGCTGTCTTAGAAAAGACAGCTCATCCGCTCTTTTAAATTACTTGATTCAAAATGAAAAGGAGTATTTCAAAATGAAAAAAATTACAATCGGCGCAATAGCTATATCACTTTCCGCGATAACCGCGACATTCGCCCTGACAGGATGCGGCAATTCGGGCGGCAGCTCAAGCAGCACTGAGACCACTGCGGCAGCCACTACCGCCGCTGTTGAAACGACCGCAGCTCCGGCAACTACAGAAGCCGCGAAATCAGCTCTTATCGGCACATGGGATTCCGTAGAAGCCCCCGGCACATACTACACCTTCAACGAGGACGGCACAGGCGTTATCGGCGGCGAGGGTTATACTATTAAAATGAACTATGTTGACAAGGGCGCTTCGGTGGAATTGACCAGCGAGGGAAACACTTCGGCTTTAGTCTGGAACTACACGATTGTGGGCGATAAGCTCTCAATGACAGACGCGGATGGCGCAACGCTCACATACACAAAGGGTGAGGCAAAATCCACCGAAGGCACCGTTTCCGCGACAGAAAACGGTTCCGTGCTTGCGGGCACATGGAACAGCGATAAGGAAGAAGGATCGATTACCTTCAACTCCGACGGAACGGGCGTTATCAAAACAGGAGCTTATGAGGAGTCTTTCACCTATGTTGACAACGGCTCTTCCGTTGAAATAAAGTTTGCAAATGCTGACGCTCAGTCATCAACCTACACAATTGAGGGCGACAAGCTCACAATGACAGACGCAGCCAATGTTTCAACCACTTATACAAAGCAGTGAGCTTTTTGAAAAATTGATATGAACAAAACAACAGCCGGCGCGGTTCATTCCGTGCCGGCAAAATTTTATGTTTTTATGAAATAGCCGCCTTGAACGGGTCAAGTTATTCTAAAATGAATGTCTGCCCTTGTTTATGCTTTTACGGCTTTATCTGTGATTTCATGTTGTTCTGTTTTTCAGTATTATCCGGTTTTTCTGTCACACGCTTGTTCACGGTCACGCTGTCGTAGCGTTTTTTGAACGAAACCCGCCCTGTAAAACGGCGGCCGCATTTGGCGCAGTAGAAATCCGCGCAGAAGCTTCTGTTGCGGATATGCCATTTTTTGACGCGCTTTGCGGGGCTGCCGCAGACGTCGCAGTTAAATGTCATTTCCTTGCGGTCAATGTCGGGGGAGGTTATGTCGGTGATAAAGTAGTTTTTAAACAGGAGCCGCTCGTAAAATTCCTCGCAGTCCGCCTTTTGCACGCAGCTTTCAAGCGGATAGCCGTTCATGACCTTTTTAAGGCATTTAAGGCTGAGATAAGCGTCGGCGGCGGCGCGGTGCTGTTCCTCCTCGGAAAACTCCACTCCGATAATCCCGGCGAACCTGCCCAAGCCGATTTGATTGCCCTCGTCATATTGGTTAATAGCCCTTTCGCAGTACTCCTGCAAATCGCAGTAGCTGTGCAGAAACGGGATGTGACCGTCGTTTGTGTAAAAGCGGTAATTCTCGATAAGCGTATGTATGTCGGTGGTGCCCCATGTCATCACCGTAGCGCCGTCCACAAAGTCGGTGAACGCGCGGCTAACGGTCAAAAAATCTCCGCCTTCGGCAACTGCCTCGTTTGTCAGGTGAGTAAGCTCCTTTACTCTGCCGCTCAGCCTTTTCTTTACGCGTGGGGCGATAAGCTGTGAAAACTCGCCCACCGGGTTGAAGTCGCCGTCAACCTTTACCGCGCCGAACTCTATAATTTCATTCAGGAACCTGTGCACCGACCTGCTGTAGGCGCTGTTCCACTCTAAATCCAAAATAACATAGTCCATATTGCGCCTTCTGTCAGGATTTCTTTCTGAACTGCTGCTTCATGCGCTGTTCCTTCGAGAGTATTCTTTTGCGCATCCTGATATTCTCAGGCGTGACCTCAACCAACTCGTCGTCGGCGATGAACTCAAGGCACTGCTCCAACGACATTATAGTCGGGGGAGTCAGCTTCAGCGCGTCGTCGGAGCCTGAGGCTCGGGTGTTGGTGATGTGCTTCTTTTTGCAGACATTTACGGTGATGTCCTCGGCTTTCGGGCTTGCCCCAACGATCATTCCCTCATAAACGGGAACGCCCGCGCCTATAAACAGTCTGCCGCGCTCCTGCGCAGCGTACAAGCCGTAGGTAACGGTCTCGCCCGTTTCAAAGGCTATGAGCGAGCCCTGGTGACGGGTGATTATTTCGCCCTTGAACGGCTCGTAGCCGTCGAATACATGGTTCATTATTCCGTTGCCGTTGGTGTCGGTGAGAAATTCGGGGCGATAGCCCATGAGACCCCTGGCGGGTATCCTGAATTCGATATGTGTTACGCCGCCGTCGCGGGTGCCCATGTTTACAAGCTCAGCCTTGCGTGCGCCTAACTTTTCCATGACCGCGCCGACGTATGAATCGGGAACCTCAACAATAAGGTACTCTATTGGCTCGCAGAGCTTGCCGTCAACGGTTTTGGTGATAACCTGCGGGCGCGACACCTGAAACTCAAAGTTCTGGCGGCGCATTGTTTCGATTAATATTGAAAGATGAAGCTCGCCTCTGCCCGACACCTTGAATGTGTCGGCGCTGTCGGTTTCCTCAACGCGCAGGGCGATGTTTGTTTCGGTTTCCTTAAAAAGACGGTCGCGGATGTTTCTTGAGGTGACGTATTTGCCCTCCTTGCCCGCGAAGGGGGAGTTGTTTACGATAAAGTTCATTGTGACTGTCGGCTCGTCTATCTTAACAAAAGGAAGCGGCTCAACGCAGTCGTTTGAGCAGATGGTTTCTCCGATATTTATATCCTGAATGCCGCTGACGCATACGATGTCGCCTAAATTCGCCTGCTCGCACTCTATGCGCTTCAAGCCCTCAAACTGATAAAGCTTGCCGATCTTTACCTGCTTTGTCGTTCCGTCGGTGTGACAGAGCGTGACGGACTGACCTGTTTTTACAGTGCCGCGCTCAACGCGTCCCACGCCTATCCTTCCAACGAAGTTGTCAGCGTCGATGTTTGAGATGAGTATTTGAAGCCCGCCGTCGGCGTCGCCCTTAGGCGCGGGGATATCGTTGATGATAGCCTCGAACAGCGGCTTCATGTCGGTTCCCTGCTTTGTATAGTCGTCGGTGGCGTAGCCGTCGCGTGCCGAGGCGTAAACAACGGGGAACTCAAGCTGATCCTCGTCGGCGCCCAACTCGATAAACAGATCAAGCACCTCGTCGGTGACTTCCTCGGGGCGTGCTCCGGGGCGGTCAATCTTGTTGAGGACAACAAGCGGCTTTTTGCCGAGCCCAAGGGCTTTCTTCAGCACGAAGCGCGTCTGGGGCATACAGCCCTCAAAAGCGTCCACCAAAAGCACGACTCCGTCAACAAGCTGCAAAATGCGCTCAACCTCGCCGCCGAAGTCCGCGTGACCGGGCGTATCCACAATGTTTATTTTGATTCCGTTGTACATGACCGAGGTCGGCTTTGACAATATCGTAATGCCGCGCTCGCGCTCCAAATCGTTGGAGTCCATTACTCGCTCCTCAACAGCCTCGTTGTCGCGGAACACTCCGCTCTGGCGCAGAAGCTGATCAACAAGAGTTGTCTTGCCGTGGTCAACGTGCGCTATTATCGCAATATTTCTTAAATCTTCTCTAACGTCCATAATGCTTCTCCGATTCTGATTTTTATGCTTATTTTTATACTTATTTATATATATAATTATTATAACACTGCGCCGCCGACTTTGCAACTTGAAAATTACATCACATTTGCGCCCGCCGCCGCGTATTTTTGCGAAAAATGCCAAACTGCGCGTAAAGGGACCGCTGATTTGCGGCGTTAAAAAACGGTTTCACAAAAAATAAAATATTCCGTCACACTAAAATCAGAAAAAATCCTGTGTTTTTCAGTATTATTTCATACAGTTTTCACTTTAGGGTATTATTATATTGACAACATCAAAAAACAAAAAAACCTTCACGCAAGGCTTCTGAGTTTTTAAGGAGGATTCAATATGTCAGACAAATATTTTAATAACGAAAACAACGAATACTTTGATAACAATGAAAGCAACCGTATTGATAACAGCGAGAATACCAACGGCGAGAATACCAACGGCGAGAATACCCGCAATATATACGACGGTGACGAAAACTATTTCAGCCGTCCCGACGAAGCGGTAGAGGAAAGCTCATACGAATGGAACTCTGACCGCAGCTACAGAAACGGCGAATATCATTATTCGTATATCAACGGCAACAACAGCGGCGCCGACCACAACCCCAACAACTATGACGACGCTTTTTCCACCACGGGCAGCTCCGACAGCTACGCCTCAGAGCGCAATGACGACAGCTCGAACCCCTACAGCAGCAGCTACACGGGTCAGGCGGACAGCACGAGGGTCTACTCCTACGGAACAGAGCCCGCTCCGCAAAAGAAGAAAGAAAAGCGCAAGTCAAAGGGAGCTTCACGCGGCTTTGTAGCGGCAGCCCTGGCGATCGCGGTGCTCGGCTCCACAGCGGCGGGGCTCGGCGGAGGATTCCTGATCGCTAAGTCTCAGAACAGCTCGCAGACAAGCTCAAGCGGCAGCCTGACGATCAAGCAGGTCTCCTCTGACAGCGAGAACGCCACAAACGTCGCTTCCGACGGCACAACGCTTTCAACCACCTCTGACATCGTTAAAAAGACAGCGAACAGCGTTGTTGAGATCGCGACCGAGGGAATAACAACAGGCACCTTTGCCCAGCAATATGTTACAAAGGGCGCGGGCTCGGGCGTTATCATTTCGGAGGACGGTTATATAGTGACCAACCACCACGTTATCGACGGCGCGAACAAAATCACTGTCACCCTTCGCGACGGCACAACGACATATGACGCCAAGCTGATCGGCAGCGACGAGGACAATGACATAGCGCTTCTCAAAATTGACGCGTCCGGTCTTTCGGCAGCCACCTTCGGCAACAGCAGCGACCTCGTTGTAGGCGACTATGTTGTAGCGATAGGCAACCCGCTCGGCACCCTGGGCGGCACCGTTACCGACGGTATCATCAGCGCACTGGCGCGTGAGGTCACAATTGAGAACAAGAACCTTACCCTGCTGCAGACAAATGCGCAGATAAGCCCCGGCAACTCCGGCGGCGGACTCTTTAACGCAAAGGGCGAGCTTGTCGGCATTGTAAACGCCAAGGACAGCGCGACCGAGGTTGAGGGTATCGCGTTCGCTATTCCGGTCAACAATGTTGTCGGCATCATCAAGGACCTCAAGGATTACGGCTATGTAACGGGCAAAATATCCACCGGAATGGAGTTTGTAGATATAAACTCATACGACAGCGCTTTCTACTATAATGTTTCCGCTTTAGGCGTGTATGTGCTTTCCGTTGAAAGCGGCTCCAACGCGGAGAAGGCGGGCTTCAGATCGGGCGACATGATTTCCGAGGTCAACGGCACGTCGGTGTCTTCGTCAGCCGAAATCGACAAGGCGCTTGAGAACAGCAAGGTCGGCGACACCGTGACATTTACCGTGACTCGCTCCGGCAAGCAGCAGAATCTCAGTCTTGAGCTGAGCGAGTATGTTCCGACAGTCAAGCCCAACGAAGAGCAGGATCAGCAGGAATTCAAGTCTAACGACAACCTCTGGAAGCAGCTCCTCGATTGGTAATAAATAAAATTTTGAACATTTCTTTTTACTTTTTCTCTCTCCTAAACATTTAAATATACTCCTAACCAAAAGCAGCCCTGCGGACAGACCGCGGGGTTGTTTTTGGCGGTGCCGTTAACAGAGTATTGCGCCAACGACCGGTTGGCTCTCAAAGAGCTTACAGACCCGTTTGCGGGCAGCAAGAATATTTTTGCAAAAACAAACAGCCGCACGTGAGCGGCTGCCTGTGACGGTAATGCGTTGTCAAATATTCAAAGCCAAAGAAATGAACTTGATCTCCGTTTCGCTTTTTACATTTTAGCGAAGGTTTTTGTAGACTATTTTCCGGTTTTCCGTTATAATAAAGCAGGCAAGGGGCGCGGACCGCCCGTCGGCTCAGCCGACCGAGCAAACGCTCCTAAAAACTCAACACAGTCCGGGGGAAAGCCTTTTTACCTTATAAACTTTTTAGAACTGTGACGGGTTGTGACGGGGTGACGGGTTTTTTCTATTGTTGTGTATAAAAAAATTATAATTCTATAAAAGAATATATAAATATATAGAGGGTTTATAGAAAATGCCCCAAACCCTGCACAACCCTGCATAAAATTTAAAAGTCCGTTGTCAACTGTCAACCGTCCCTATTGCTTCCTTCAGGTTTTCAAGCTCCTTTTCCGCCTTGGGGTCGTTCAGCGAGGCATAGCTGTACAGCATAAAGCCCTTGTATTTATTATTCCTTTTAAGAATATTGTATTCCCGGGCGAGCATATCGTCGCTGTCCAGCCATGTACCCCCGTCCGCGTCTGAGCCTGCCTTGTAGCCTGCAAGTCCCGCGTAAAGGCGAACGCCCTCGGCATAGCTCAGCGACTCCCATTCGTTAAGAGCCGTTTCAAAGCCTAAATACGGGTGGTCTATGCTCAGATAAAGCTGCGGGCATATGTAATCTATATAGCCTTTTTTGCCGCACCATGTCACAACGTCAGCGCACAGAAAATCGTTGTTTGAAAGGTTGCCCTGAGGAGAAACACCGAAAACGGCGTCGGCACGGCTTTTGTGAACCGTCATATATGTTTCGGCTATAAGCAGATCGACGTTGAAGCAGCGCCACGTGTGCAAATCCATAGCGCTGTCCTTAGGCGCGGTTTCAAGGTAGCTTTCGTAGCTGTCGCTGTCCTCGTCCTCGATGTCCTCAGGGTAGAAGTAGTCGTCAAACTGTATGCCGTCCACGGGATAGTTCTCCACGATCTCTTTTACGCCGTCGGTTATCAGCCTGCGCGTCTTTTCGTTTGAGGGGTCGAGGATTATTCCGCTCTCTGTTTCGATTCCCAATCCGCTTTCTATTATATAAGGATTATCCGCGCTGAGCTTTGAGGGCGTGTTCTCAGCCGTTACGCGGTAAGGATTGACCCACGCGTGAAGCTTTAGCCCGTATTTGCCGCAGATATCGCAGATAATACTGAGAGCGTCATAGCCCGCGCTCTTGCCCTGTTCGCCCGAGAGAATGTGCGACGGCGGATAAATCGACGATTCGTAAAGCGCGTCGCAGAACGGGCGCACCTGAACGATCAGGGTGTTGAACCCGAAATCCTTACATTCGGCGGCAATCGAATCGAATTTGTCAGTGAACGCGGCTTCGCTTTTGTCGCTTTCGTATTCCATTGTCAAATCCATAAAGCTGACCCACACCGCGCGCATATCGTCCGTTGTTTCGTCCGTATGCACCGGGTAAGCCTGCGATACAGTGGCGGCTGTCTGCCGCGCTGCGCTCTTGTCAGAATTTTGCCTGCTGACCGAGCTGATGACTATCATCGCAATAAGTAATACGGCGGCTGTAATAAAGGCGGCAGGTTTTTTATGTTTCAAAAAATATCATCTCCGGAGTTTAAAAAATGATTTTTCTCTATATATATTTAGCATTGATAAGCTTAATTGCTGTCATAATAACAGTATTTGACAAGGTTCGGGCGATACATCACGGCTGGCGCGTCAGGGAATCGACCCTGCTTGTTACAGCCGCGCTCGGAGGAAGCGCCGCAATGCTCCTGACAATGCTGCTGATTCACCATAAAACAAGAAAGCTTAAATTTATGTTAGGCATTCCCGCAATAATTATATTGCAGGCTGCTGCTGTTATCATCGTTTGGAGAGTTTTATATGCCTGAGCAGCTTAGATTTACGGTTCCTGCGGAGTACGACGGCAAGCCCGCCAAAATTTTTTTGAAGGGCTTTTGCGGCTTGTCCACAAGAATGATAACATCTTTGAAGCGCGAAAAAGAGGGGATCATGCTGAGCGGCAAAATTTTGCGCACGGTTGACCCTGTTTTTGCCGGTCAGGAGATAGTGATAACTCTTCCCGACGAGGACAGCCCGTATATCAAGCCTGTCGGCGGCGAGCTTGATATCAGGTATGAGGACAGCTTTTTGCTTATCGTCAACAAGCCGCCCTATATGCCCGTTCACCCCGTTAAGCAGTATCAGACAGACACTCTTGCAAACAGGGTAATGGCACACGCGCAGGGCAGGGGAGAGAGGTACGTTTTCAGAGCCGTCAACCGCCTTGACCGCAACACCTCGGGCTTGGTGATGACAGCAAAGGACAGATACACTGTAAATAAGCTTAAAAACCGCGTTCACAAGGTTTATTACGCGCTCGTTCACGGGGAGCTGAACGGAAGCGGAACGGTTTCCGAGCCGATAGGACTTAAAGAGGATTCCAAAATAGTACGTCATGTTTTAAGCGAGGGGACGCCCGCTGTAACTCACTATGAGTCTGTTTATTCCAAAAAAGAATATTCATTGATTAGGCTTTGGCTCGAAACGGGCAAAACACACCAAATCCGCTGCCACATGGCTTATTTGGGACATCCGCTGTCAGGCGATGATCTGTACGGCGGCAGCCGCGAAATAATTCCGCGTCAGGCGCTGCACTGCGCCGAAATGACATTTGTTCACCCCGTTACAAATCGGGAGATCATTATAAAAACCGACTTGCCAAAGGATTTTTTAATTCCTTTTCGTAATATGATTTGATTGAAAAAAAGCGCCGGTGGGCGCTGCTTCCCGCCTTTGGAAGCGTTCATCTTACAACGCGTTCATAAACGGCGGGAAAAGAAGTTTACAATAAAGCAAAAAAAAATCCAAACCGTTCCTTTTACGGAAACCGATTCGGATTATTTAGGAGCCGCTGATAAAAAGCCTGCGCTAAGCGCACCGTTAAACAAAAGACTAAAGAAACAAAAGACAGATAAAAGAATTGGATAGCTAATTCTTTTTGGGATAAGCGCGGTTAGCGCGGCAGAAATCAGAGGCTCTTAAAAGCATTAATATTTTTTACAAGCATATTTTAGCATTGCGAAGCACAGTTGTCAATCAAATGTAAGTTTAATTACTAAACCGTTGTTTTAGTAATTAAACCAATGGTTGATTTTTTCAAAAAAGAAAAAAACACATAGTGCCATTAAATTAAACCGCTGTTTCAGAAGCAGGAGTTATCCGAACGGAGCAGCCTGAAAAGCACGACAGTATCAATCGCGGAATTCTGATTGCAGCTGATTCTGTCAGCAAACCGCACAATTTAAATGAAAAAAGCGCTGTTGGCAAAATTGATTTCCGCGAGTATATCAATATTTTGCCATAAATCTTCCGCACTTCTGAATTACATTGAATTATTAGGGATTCCCTTAATCAACAGCAAGCTATACATTATTACTATGTTTTTTTAACGGAGGTAAAAAATGACATCAACCGAAACAAAAAATGAAATCACGCGCGAGAAAAAAGTTATCCGCACCAGTATTATAGGAATTGCCGCCAATGTGCTTCTTGCGGGCTTTAAGGCGGCTATGGGTCTCCTCTCAAATTCCATAGCCATTACCCTTGACGCGGTCAACAACATATCCGACGCGGCTTCCTCGGTTATTACAATCATAGGAACAAAGCTTGCGGGTAAAGCTCCTGACAAAAAGCACCCCTTCGGCTACGGAAGAATAGAATATCTCAGCGCGATGATAATAGCGGTGATCGTGCTCTATGCCGGAATAACCTCGTTCACCGAATCCGTCAAAAAAATCATTACGCCCGAGACTCCCGATTATCCGCCGGTGGTCCTTATCATCGTTGCCGTCGGCGTGGTGGTAAAGATAGTGCTCGGTCGTTACGTCAAGTCGGTCGGAGAAAAAATCAATTCGGAATCGCTTATCAATTCGGGCGCGGACGCTACTCTCGACTCAATTATTTCCGCTTCAACTCTTGCGGCTGCCGCAGTTTACCTGATTTGGGGGATATCTCTTGAGGCATGGCTGGGCGCGGTCATCTCTATCGTTATCATAAAATCCGGAATTGAAATGCTCGGAAGCGCGATATCCCAAATTTTGGGAGAAAGAGCCGACGCGCAGCTTGCAAGGGACGTCAAGGCGACGGTCTGTTCTTTTCCCGAGGTGAAGGGAGCCTATGACCTTGTTCTTAACAATTACGGTCCCGACCGCTTCAACGGCTCCATACATATCGAGCTTCCCGACGACTGCACTTTGAACCGAGCCGATGAGCTTATCCGCGAGATAACCTCCGAGGTTTACCAAAAGCACGGGATAATTATGACCGCTATAAGCATTTACTCAATCAATTCGGAAGATAAGGAGCTTGTTTCCCTGCGCAAGGGTATCGCCGAAGTCATCTCCGATCATCCCTATATCCTCGGTATGCACGCGCTTTCAATTCAAAGGGAGAGCAAAACCGTGCGGGTGGATTTCGTTGTCAGCCTTGACGCAAAGGACAGGGCGGGCGTTTTTGCCCAAGCTGTAAGCGCCGTTGAAAAAAGGTTCCCCGAATATAATTTTTATGCCGTTATGGATACGGATTTTTCGGAGGGTTGATGACGATTTATTTTTAAAACATACGGAAATCAATTTTTATCATTTTGTCAAATTAACTGTTAACCGTACTGTCGTAGGGGCGCACCGATGTGTGCGCCCGGGGACGCTGAACAAATCGTTTGTGTTCCTACCGACAATCGGACGTGAAAACAACGTTGGCGCAAGGGCGAACACATGGGTTCGCCCCTACAATGTAAAGGAAAATATGTGCATTTTCCAAAATTGATTTCCGTGATAAATACAAAAAATCCCTTGTATAAATTATGAAACTGTAGTATAATAACAATAGGTATACATTCGTGCATATCTGTGGTTATT
Organism: uncultured Ruminococcus sp.; assembly: GCA_902777275.1. Lineage (GTDB taxonomy): Bacteria > Bacillota > Clostridia > Oscillospirales > Acutalibacteraceae > Ruminococcoides. The sequence continues at coordinate 18,519 of CACYTI010000007.1, forward strand.
ATTGCTTTTGGTGGTGCTGCAATATCATGAAGCTTCATTTAAAACGTGACGTTTCGGCGGGCGACGCCTGTTTTTCGGTGTTTGACGAGTCGGGCGCGGAAAAGTTCCGCGCTGTTCAGGTCAGCACCAAGGTCACAAAACGGACAAATCTTATTCTGCTTGACAACCAAGGCAACACGGCAGCCAAAATCCGCCGTCTGCCCATTGTCGGCACGTGCACCTTTGTTCTCAAGGTCGGTCGCGCTCACATCACATTTGTTATCGTTCCCACCAAAAACGGCATACTCTCTAATTTTTACGGCAACAACTGGCACATAAACGGCAGCATAGCCGCCAAGGATTTCACCGTAAGCGACGTTGACAACACCGTTATCCTAAGCCACCGCCGCCACGCCGATCACTGCACCCTTGAAATTTTCGATCCCGAAAACGAGCTGTACTGTATTGCGGTGTCGGTTTGCGCGAATTTGATAAATACCATTGAAAAGCCCGTCGTCAAGACGGCGAATATATAATTGGAGGTACACTATGGACAAACTGTTAAAGCTTTTAAGTGAAAACGCGCATTTTTCAACCGCAGAGCTTGCGGCTATGCTGGGCAAGCCCGAGGAATTTGTAAAGAATCAAATATGCGAATATGAGAAAAATGGCGTAATAAAGGGCTATCAGGCTATCATCAACTCTGAAAATATAGAGGACAGCTTTGTTGAGGCGCTTATCGAGCTAAAGGTCACGCCCAAAAAGGAGACAGGCTTTGACGACATCGCGGAGATGTGCATGGCGTTTGAGGAGGTTGAGTCGGTGTATCTCATGGCGGGCGTGTACGACCTTGCGCTTATCGTGCGCGGTCAGACCATGCAGGAAATCGCCATGTTTGTGGCTAAAAAGCTTTCCACTATCGAAGGCGTTCTTTCCACCGGCACACACTTTATAATGCGCCGCTACAAGGACAGAGGTATCTGCCTTACCGACTTTGACGCCGATAAGGACGAGAGGAGCTTAATTCTGTGATAGATTATGACAAGTATTTAAACGGCGCTGTAAAATCGCTTGCTCCGTCGGGCATACGCAAATTTTTCGATATAGCCAACGAGATGGACAATGTGATTTCGCTGAGCATAGGCGAGCCCGATTTTCAGACGCCGTGGCATATCCGCGACGAGGGTATCCGCAGCCTTGAAAAGGGCAGGACATGGTACTCGCCCAACCGCGGCTTTTCCGATTTATTAAAAGAAATTTCAAATTACTACGAAAGGCGTTTTTCGCTTACATACAATCCTCAGGATCAGACGCTCGTCACCGTCGGCGGCAGCGAGGCGATAGACCTTGCGTTCCGCACCCTGGTTGACGAGGGCGACGAGGTCATTATCCCGCAGCCCGCGTTCGTCTGCTACAACCCGCTCTGCGTAATGGCGGGCGGCGTTCCCGTTAACATCAATACAAAGAACGAGGACAATTTCAGGCTTAAGGCAGCCGATTTAGAGGCGGCTATAACGCCCAAATCAAAAATGCTCGTTCTCCCGTTCCCGAACAATCCCACGGGCGCTATAATGGAGCACAGAGATTTGGAGGAGATAGCCGAGGTGGTCAAGCGGCACGACCTTATCGTGCTTTCGGATGAAATCTACTCCGAGCTGACCTACGGCGGAAGAAACCACGTTTCTATCGCTTCAATAGACGGGATGTACGAGCGTACCGTCGTTATCAACGGCTTCTCAAAATCCTACGCCATGACGGGCTGGCGGCTCGGCTACGCGCTGGGACCCGCGCCGATCATCTCTCAAATGACAAAGCTGCACCAGTACGGTATAATGTGCGCTCCCACCACCGCGCAGTACGCCGCTATCGAGGCTCTGCGCAACGGCGACCGCGATGTTAACCATATGCGCGACGAGTACGATATGCGCCGCCGTTTGGTGGTTGACGGCTTCAACGACATGGGGCTAAGCTGCTTTGAGCCGCTCGGAGCCTTTTATGTGTTCCCGTGCATTAAGTCCACGGGGCTCAGCTCCGAGGAGTTCTGCACGCGTCTTATTATGGACAAGCAAGTCGCAGTCGTTCCGGGCAACGCCTTCGGCAAATGCGGCGAGGGCTTTGTAAGAGTTTCGTACTCGTATTCCTTGAAGCATTTAAAGGTAGCGCTCGCGCGCATAAAAGAATTTGCGGAGGAGCTTAGGAATGGAAGTAAAGCTTAAAGCGCCCGCCAAAATAAATTTATCGCTCGACGTGCTGGGCAGGCGTCCCGACGGATATCACGAGCTTTCAACGGTAATGCAGACGGTCGATTTGTACGACGAAATAACCCTGACCGACAACGACAGCGGCAAGGTGACGGTTTCCTGCGACTATGAGGGGATCCCCTGCGACGAGAGGAACATCTGCGTAAAGGCGGCATACAAGTTTTTTGATTACAGCCGTATTCCCGTATCGGGCGTTCACATCGACATTCACAAAACAATACCCGCGCAGGCGGGGCTTGCGGGCGGAAGCAGCGACGGAGCCGCGGTCATCGTCGGTCTGAACTATCTGTTCAACGCCAAGCTCACGCCCTCCGAAATGCTTGATATAGGCGCGAGGATAGGAGCCGACGTGCCGTTTTGCATTGAGGGCGGAACAAAGCTATGTACGGGAATAGGCGCGACGATGAAAAAAGTGCCGTCGCTGCGCGGAGTTCATATAGTTATCTGCAAGCCCGACACCGTGAGCGTTTCAACGGCGGAGGCGTACCAAAAGGTTGACGCGCTCGCGCCGCACCCGTGCTTTACCGACGAAATGGTAAAGGCGCTTTACAGCCGCGACCTGTACATGATAACCTCAACCATTTTCAACGACTTTGAGCTTGCCCTGCAAATTCCCGAGGTGACCGAAATAAAAAAAGCCATGCTCGAAAGCAAGGCTATGGGCGCGGGAATGTCAGGCTCCGGCTCGGCGGTGTTCGCGGTTTTTTCAAGCGAAAGCAAAGCGAAAAAATGCGCCGAAAAGCTGAAAGAAAAATATCCCGAAACCTTTGTCTGCAAGACCGTAAAAACAGGCTGTGCCGTGGTTTGATTTGAAGGGAACCTCTGACGATTCTCTACCGCGCAGAAGCCGGCATGATCTTGCCAAAGCTCCTTGAAATGCGTAAAACCCATATCTGTAACAAGCTGAAACCGAGTTTGAGACGCCCAGGTGATACAGCGCGCCTGTGACCCTCAAGCCGTGTTCCTCTTCCTCGTGAATGGCAAAGCTGCTCTTGATTATCTCTATGCTGTGGCGGACATTAAGACGGCAGGCTTCTTCCTCGTCGGTTTCGTCACCAACGGCAAGGCGGATCTCATCGGTGATGAATTTTATATATCCGTCGGGGTCGTGATTGATAGCGGCGTCCACCGCTCCGCAGTGATCGTGACCCATTACGACGATAAGCTTGGCGCCGAGATGTGACGCGGCGTATTCCACCGAACCGAGCTGATGATCATCCATAACGTTGCCCGCCACGCGAATGACAAACAGCTCGCCGATCCCCGCGTTGAAAATGCTTTCGGGGATCACGCGCGAATCCGAGCAGGTGATTATTATTGCATAGGGGAACTGACCGTTTTCGCAGGTGTCAAGCCGCTTCTCGGGCGAGATATCGCCGCTGCCTGTTTTGCTGTTAAGAAATATTTTGTTTCCGTTTTTCAGCCTTTCCAAAGCTTCTGCGGCTGAAATTGAATTGATGTGATTGTGCGACATTTTCATCTACCTTTGCATTTTATTGGATTTATCCCGCCGTTGAAGAATGTTTTCACAGGCGGGGTTTTTATTATTGTAGCACCTTTACAACGCTTGAGTCAAGCAAAAACGGATAATGAACAGCATACCCGGTTCAGAAATAACTCTTTGGCTGACCACATAACCTGCGCGGCGTATTGTGGTGGGTTGTGGTGAGGTTTAGCCGTTTTTCATAAACTCTCTATATATTTTATATTCTTATATAGAATTATAATTTTTTTATACACAACAATAAGAAAACCCCGGAACCCCACCACAACCCACCACGTTTTTTCTATACACAACAATAAGAAAACCCCGGAACCCCACCACACCCACCACGGTTTTTCTATAAACAGTCAAAGAAATGCATTTGACTGTTTTTCAGACATTTTTTACTGTTTTCCCTAAACGCAAAACGCCAAGCCGGACAGACACGACTTGGCGATAATTGTTGAATATTTTATTATTTGCACCTTTCGATTGCAAGCTCAAGCGTTCCCTCAAACAGCTCACAGATACGCTTGGCTTTCATAGATAGGTCGTACTGAACTCCGTCGTTGATCCAGTCAAACACAAAGCCTATCAACAAGCTCTTGTAATACATCACAATAGCCTCGCGATCTTCCTCGCTTATATTTTTTACACCCTTAGTGTAATTGTCAAAAAACCCGGTCACAGTTCTGCGCGCCACACGGTTCAGATAACGGTCGAGAAACTGACGGTTAGGGGAATTGAATACGTGTAAGATCGCGGTTTTATTTTCAAGAGAAAACGCGATAGCCGCCATTATGCTGTCATACAAATTCTCGTAAGAAAAGCTGCGGCTGACAAATTCATCAGCCTGATCGTTGAAGATCTCTTCCATCAGCGAAGGGATATCGGCAAAATGATAATAGAAGGAATTGCGGTTGATCCCGCAGTCCTGAACGATCTCCTTCACGGTGATTTTATCTATCGGTTTGCTGTTCAGCAGCTTTAGAAAGGATTGCTTGATCGCGTCCTTGGTAAGCGAAGTCATGGAGCACCTCGTTAAATTGATATCTCCGAAAAAAGATGACGGAGTATAAAATTTTATTTGACAGATTTATTTTAGGATGCACTGATCAACTGCTTGAACCTTACGGCGTCAAGCGCGAGACCCAGCGCCGTAAACAACACCGCGCCTATAACGGACTGCATGATGTTGAAAGGGATCTCCGCCGCTGCAGCGCTGAAATCGTAGAGCACGCATTCGGCGGCAAAGTAACCCGCGACGGTTATTGCCGAGGAAATAATAAGGGAGATCACAACTGAGATATGAAGGATTTTGCCGTCTTTATTTTTCTTTGAAAGAATTTTTCTTACAATAAAGAAGGGCAGAACATTCAAAGCCTTTATTATAGCGGTCGGGATCGCCCACACAGCCGCTCCCGAGAGCAGGTCGGCGAGAGCGCCTCCTATCGCTGCCGCGATAAAGCTGAGCGGCGCGGGAAGAACAGACGCGGTTAAGAAAACCATTGAATCACCCGCATGAGCGTAACCGAGCGGCGCGGGAATGCGGATAAACGCTGTTGCCACAGTGATAAGAGCGGCAAAAACGGCTCCGAGCGCAAGCATTTTTGTATTTAAGCGTTTTTTGTCTGCGGTTTTTAGAGTTTGCATATTACATTACCTCCGATAGTTTTTTTAAATATTTTTCAAAGTTGACGCCGTACAGCGGATCATGGGGTTCGTTGACCGTGCCTGAAACAGATAATTCAACAAAGTCCGCGGCGGTCTGAGCCGCCTTGATCAAGTCTTTGCCGTTCAGCAGACAGCCGAATACGACCGAGGAAAAAATATCTCCCGTGCCGGAAAAGCTTCCGCCCACGCGTTTTGCGCCGATAACAGTACAACGGTCACGGTAAACCGCGAGGTTAAGGATTTTTTCGCCGCTGTTAATCCCCGTTATTACAACGCCGCGCTTTTCGGAAAGGGGAGAAGCGAGCGAGGCGATCCTTTCGGCATAATCCGCCTCTCCTTCGTGGCTCGTCAGTTCTCCGTAATCGGCTCCGGTTAAAATACAAAGCTCGGTCAGGTTTGGAGTGATAACGGTCGCGGCGTCTGTGAGAAGCATCATTTTTTCCCGCGCTTCGCTTTCATAGCCGGGGTACAGGCTGCCGTTATCGCCCATAACGGGGTCAACGAGAACGACCGACTCTTCCTTTTTAAACGCGTGAATCACCGCAAGAGCTTCATCAATCTGTCTGCCGCTTGAGAAGTAGCCGGTACATATGCCGTCAAAGCTTTCATTGTTTGCCGCCCATGCAGCACGGAACCCCGGCATGATATCAGTCAAATCCTTTTTGAAAAAAACAGGGAACTCCGATTGCGCGCTCAGAACAGCAGTGGGGAAGGGACAAGCCTGAATTCCCATAACCGCCAAAATCGGGAGGAATACGGCGAGCGAACACCTGCCGAATGATGATAAATCGCTTATTACCGCTGCTTTTTTAGTCATGCTATCCCTCCCGCAATGATATCTTATTTGAATTCTACCACATCACTGTACATAAAGAAATAGACAGTTATATCAAAAATAAAGAGTACAGTTTTAGGCGGCAAAAAGGCGTGCGCACCCTGTGCGTGCGTTTTTTTCAGCCATCGTTCATGCGCGCGCAGCTGAGCGGGTATTTTATTTCTTTGCAGAAATTTCCAAAAAAGAATAAAAAAAGCGGCGCGATTTGCGCCGCCATAAATGCATTTGATATTATGAATAAACCTCGGAAACCTTTGCGCCGTTTGTCAAAGCTCCGTCGCTGCCCGCGTAAGCCTTGTCGCCTGTGTCGGTAAGAACTTCAAAGGAGATAGACGGCTCTGTGGTGCCTGTTTTAAGAACCTCGTACTCAACTACAAGGAACTCGTAGCCGGGTGATTTGAAGTCGTAGCCGCTGAGGTCGGAGCCGTTGAATACGACACGTCCTTCAAGATTGGGGTTAACAAGCGAGTTGTAGCTTGCGGGAGCAATCAGATAAGCGTCGGTCTTTTTAAGCATACTTGTGTCATACTGAACGCGTCCCTGGAAGTTCAGCATTTGGTTGGGAACGGTGAGATAATATGTGCAGGTCACTTTGTCGCCGACCTTATAGCTCTTTCCGGCGATTTTCAGCTCCTTAGCGCTGTCATCCTTTTTTGTTTCCGGTTTTGTTTTGGTATCGGCTGCGCCCGAGGGGGTCGGCTTGCGGGAGCCGCTGTCGGTCTTGCTGCCTGAGCTTTGAGGAGCTGCGGAGCTTTGCGCGCTTTTTGAGCTTTGAGCTTTATCCGATTCCGTCTTTGACGAGCTGCTCTTGCTTTCGGTTTTGCTTGAAGCCGAGCCCGAGGAGCTGCTCTGCTGCTTGCTGTCGGATTTTGAGGTTTTTGAATCCTTTGCCTTTGTCGTCTCTTCGGTAGCCTTGATCGGGTTGCCGCTCGGGTCAGTGATCGCGTTGCCGTTTTCGTCAACGTATACGCCGTTTACGATCTCGGTAACGACCTGGGTTTCCACCACGGTGTCGGGCGTGGCGCTTTTTGATTCACTGTTGCCGCCGCAGCCCGCCATTGCGCCCGCAGCGAGTACGGCAGCCGCGATTATAGCTGCAAGCGAGCTGTTAATGATGTGTTTTTTTGATGACATAATGCCACTTCCTTTTCAAAATCTTTTCTTTTTTACGCATACCATTCCAACTGATATGTAATCGCAGACATATTATAGCAGATTATTTAAAAAAAATAAAGCTAAAAATAAAAATTCTTTAAAATTTTGAACAAATCGGTCAAATCAAAGGAAAACTATAAGCTAAAACAAATCATTCTTCCGCGTTGCTATATGCAAAAAAGCATTGACATAGCGGGTTGTCTATTATATAATGAAAATGTAAAAATATATAATTTTACACAAAAAGGAGCGTGTATTATCGTGCTATATGATGAAGATTTTTTGAGCGGAGAACAGCAGAAGATTGAGGATTGCTATACCGAAATCGGTCGTCAATACTATGCCTCCCACAAAAATGACGCGGAGCCCGAATTTGCCGATTTGTTTGACTCGGTAAAGAAAAGCGAAAAAGCGATGGCTGACCACAAAGCCGAGGTTTTGCTGGCAAACGGACTTATGCTTTGTCCGCGCTGCGGAGAACAGATTTATTACAAATCTATTTTCTGCAACTTCTGCGGTATAAGAGTTGTTGAGGAAAAGCCGGCCGAGCCCGTTGCAGAAGAGCCTGCGGCAGAGGAACCTGCTCCCGAAGAGACCGTTGCGGAAGAGCCTGTTCCCGAAGGATCTGCCGTAGATGAGCCTGACGTCAGCGGCTTTACAGATACGGAAATTGATATGGAATCGGATTTTGAGGATTTTCACTTTGAAAAAGCTCCCGTCAGTGAGCCTGAGCCGGACGAGGAACAATTGCCTGAAAGCGAACCGGATATCGCTCCTGCTTTCGAGCCTGCTCCCGCAGCAGATTCCGAGCCCGCAAACGGAAAAATCATCTGCAAGCACTGCGGAGCTGAAATTGACGACGACTGCTTCTTCTGCATTGAATGCGGAAAGCTTGTTGAGAAGGACGAAATGCCTGCCGCAAAAACGGAGGAAAAGTCTCAGCAAGACAATGTCCGCTTCTGTAAATGCGGCTATCGCGTAACCGACCCCGAGGCTGTTTTTTGCAACAGCTGCGGCTCACGCCTTGAAAGCAGTTCATTCGCGGGCGCCGCCAAGCCTTCTATCAAAAAGAGATGTCCGCGCTGCGGCTTTACCACCGATGACCCCGGGGTTTTGTTCTGCATAGAGTGCGGACACAAGCTGTAATCGCATTACTTTTACATCAAGCTTATTTACCCCGTCTTTGCACATCGTTTGAAATGATTTTTCAAAGGCGGCAAAATTGCCCACCGGCACCCAAGGGCGGGTGAAAGCGCCTTTGGGTGCAAAATTTACCAAAAAGGATGGATGAAATGAAACTTGGCAACAAAGCGTCGCGAATCACGCTAACGGTAATTATCTTGGTCAGTCTCGCTGTAAGCTTTATTTTCATGGCGGTAAAACAGGGTTATCACGAGGACGAGCTGCTCACCTATAATCTCGCCAATTCCTCAAAGCAGCTCGGAGTTGACGGAGAGTGGAACACACCGCAGGATTTTAACGAATATCTCGCCGCGGGCGAGCACCGCTTTGACTACAAAAACGTTTACGAGAATCAGATAACAGACGCATCTCATCCGCCGCTTTATTACGCGCTTGTTCACACCGTCTGCTCGTTTTTCCCCGGAGTGTTCAGCCGTTGGCTGGCGTTTTCAATAAATGTCGTTATGATGACGGGCTCTCTGATTTTGCTGTACAAAATAGGAAAACGCGTCACGGGTAACAACCTTTACGCGCTGATAGGTACGGGCGGCTACGCGTTGAGCATAGCCTGTATCACCACCACAATCTATTTACGGATGTACGCGTCGCTCACCTTTTGGGTGCTTGCGTTCCTGTATCTCACCCTGCGTATGTACGACAAAAAGAACACCGTTGGCTTTGTTGACTGCCTGCTGTTGTTCTTCACGGTCACGCTCGGAATCCTTACGCAGTATTATTTTATTCTCTGCGCGGGCTTGATCGGCTTGGTATTCCTTATTTTTAAAATCAAAGAGAAATGCTGCAAGGATTTGATTTTCTACATCATCACCGCAGCAATCGGGGCGGGAGCCGCTCTCGCTATCTATCCCTACATAATCACAAATGTGCTCGGCGGAAACAGAGGCTTCGGTTCGTTGAAGTTAGATATCGACATGATAACCATCGTGACATACTTTATTTATAAAGTGTTCTGTTATGTGCAGATTTTGGCTAAGGATATGTTCCTTAATCAGATTTGGCTGCTCATCCTTTGCACGGTTTGCCTGATCGTTTCGTTTATTTATCTCAGAATATTCAAAAAGAAAAAGCTGCCCCGCAAGGCGTGGTTCATAATAGTGCCGGGAGTGCTGTATTTTATCGGAATTTCGCTTGTATCACCCTTCAACAGCGACCGTTATGTCATGGCTTGTCTGCCGCTGCTGTCGCTTGTGTTCAGCTTTGGATTTATCAGAGCATTCGGCATTATCAGGAATAAAAAGCTCAGCCTTGCGGTTCCTGCGGGAATCGTGGCGGCGAGCGCGCTTGCTTTTGCCTTGGTAAAGCCTTATTATGTCTACGGCGAAACAAATCTTTACGATCCCAAAACCGACAACTGCGTATTTGTCGGCACGGCGATGATGGAGTGGAACAAGTGCATCGACAAGTTTATGAACTACGACAGTGTGATGATAGCCAAAACTACCGATATGTCAAGCACGCTTTACGACGAGCTTGACGAGTTTGCTCAGGAGCGCGGCGTTATCACAAACGGAAAGGTCAGTTCGCTGGCGCAGAGCTTTATGAACAACGGAAGCGTTGACCGCAAGGAAAGCGACAGCCTTGGCGTTATGGTCAACGATGAAAAGCTCAGGGGGCTTGACGAGGTGACGGTTTACATCTCGCGTCTTGCCGACAGCGATAAGGTTATCAATAAAATCACCTCGGAAACCGACCTGAAAAATTATGAGCTGATTCAGAAGGACAGGCAGTTTGATGAATTTTACAATTGGTACGACTACTTTGTTGAAACCGAGTCGTATTGCAATGTTTACAGATTCTATAAATAAAGGGTGAAATCATGGGTAAAAGTGATAAGGAAAGCAGAAAAAACGCATTTGGCGTTGTGTTCTCGGGCGGAGGCTTGCAGGGAATAGCTCATGTAGGCGCGGTCAAGGCGCTGCATGAGTTAGAGCTGTTTCCGGAGTATGTTTCAGGCACAAGCTCGGGCGCGGCTATGGCGGCGCTTGTGGCTATGGGCTGCGACTATAATTATATGAAAAGCTTTGCGGAACGCTACTGGGAAAGCTTGGCTGATTTCAGACCCATTCCCATAGTGGCACAGCTTGCGGCGCTCAAATTCAAAAAAAATACCGGCAAGGACGGACTAAAGGACGGCTCGGTTATTTCCAATGTCATTAAAAAGGCCATGGACGAAAACGGGGTCACAGGCTTTGATGACCTTCCGATAAACCTGTCCATTTGTACAAACGATACATACACCACCGACGAGTGCATTTTTACAACGCTTGACGAGGGGCTCCAAAGCGACCACATTCACTATATCCACGGCGCTCCGCTTGAGCTTGCGGTTCGCGCCAGCATGACATTCCCTGCGATATACACCACCTGCAATTATAATCAGTTCAACTTTATCGACGGCGGCTCCAAGGACAATCTGCCGGTTAAGATACTGCGCGATATGGGTGTCGGCAAGGTGCTTGCCATAAGCTTTGATATTATGGACTATGTTCCCGAAACGGGACTTGAAGGCATGATGAAGGTTGTGTGGCGCGCGCTCGACCTGTATTCGATCAACAGCACGCGCGAATCCATGAAGCTTGCGGATTATTGTGTGGAAATCAAAAACAGCAATACCGCGATTTTCTCAATGGAAAATTTGAACCTGACCATTCAGGAGGGGTATGACTGCGTAATGAGCTGCAAGGACGATCTGCTGCGTATCTTTAAATAAAGGGCACCTCTAAACGCCGTCGGGGAATTTCAACTGTTTTCAAAAAATAATAATATTCTTAAACGGCTCTGCTCCTTTTGGGGGTTGAGCCGGTTTTTTTTTGCGTCAGCGCGCGCCTGTAAACAAGCGGCGGGGCAGGGGAGAGAAGGCGCAAAATACCCTGCGAATCACTTAACAAACTTTTCAATATCAAGAATATAGTCGGCGGAAACGCGGTAGAGACAGCATAAGGCAATCAAATGCTTTATCGGCAGCTCACGCTTTCCGCTTTCGTATTTGCTGTATTGCTCCTGACGGGTGTGGAGAATAAAAGCAATCTGCTCCTGTGTGTATCCGTTTTTGATTCTCAGCTCTTTCAAACGCTTGCAGTAATTCATAATAGCCTCCGATTTATGGGTACAGTTTATTCTTTTAGGGCTTATTGTTCTAAATGAGAATTATACAATCTGTATAATATAACTTTCAACACTATTATAACATGTTAATATGTCCAATTGCAACTAAAATTTATGTTGACACCATTGTTAAAACAAGGCTTCCGAATTATACAAAAGCAGCGTGACGCTGCAAAAAAAGCTGCCTTACACATTGGTAAGACAGCTAAGTTAAATGTTAAATTTTTTGAAGCGATTATTCCTTAACTAACTTCATCAATTCCTCGCGGCTGAGTCCGCAGGTTTCCGAAAGCTTGTCGTTGGGGATAACGCGGAGGATCTTTCCGTTGTAGCGCGATACCATGACGCTCGCCTTCTCGCCGTTTATTTCAACGGTCTCCTCGGTGTACTGCTCGTCGAGCGGAACCTGCTTAACAAGGTTTGCTTTTTCGGTAAGCGCGCCTGTGGGACAGAGCTGCACGCACAGTCCGCAGTTGTTGCATTTTGTCTGATCGAGCGGAAGCGCGAACGCGGGTGAAACCTCGGTTTTAAAGCCTCTGCCCATCAAGCCGATAGCGTGGATATCCATAACCTCGCGGCAGCTTCTCACGCACAGACCGCAGAGAATACATTTAGCGGTGTTTCTCTCGATGAACGAGTTTTCGTCGCGGGTGTATTTTTGCGGCATCTCACCGGCAAAACGGTCGGGATCGATGTCATAACGCTGCGCGGCGTTGAGGAGCTTACACTTGAAGTACTCGCGGCAGCCGCATTCAAGGCAGCGTGAAGCCTCTGCCTTTGCCTCTTCTTCGGTAAAGCCGAGCGAAACCTCGTCAAAGCTCTTGTTGCGCACGTCGGCGGGAAGAACCTTAGGAGAAATTCTGCTCTCCTTTTTCCTGTCTGAGTAATCAATCGTGCTTTCGTTCCGCTTGCTGATGTAGGGAACACGGGTATCAAGAGCCTGACCGTTGAGATATGCGTCAACAGCCTTTGCACAGCGGTCGGCTTCTCCGATGGCCTCAATAGCGATAGACGCGCCGCGGTTGGTCGCGTCACCTATGGCGAACACACCGTCAATGCTTGTGGTGAAGAAATCGTCGTCAGCGACAATATTGCCGCGGTTGTTCAGCTCAAGCTCGGAAACGTCCTCGGTAACGAGCTTTTGACCGATAGCTAAAATCACGCTGTCAACAGCGATTTCCTCTGTTTTGCCCTCTACGGGAACAGGTCTGCGTCTGCCGGAAGCGTCGGGCTCGCCGAGCTCCATGATTTGCAGAGTGATAGATTTAACCTTTCCGTTCTCGCCGTTGAAGGAAAGCGGATTGGTGAGGAACTTGTAAATTACGCCCTCTTCCTCAGCCTCGTCGATTTCAAGCTTGTCGGCGGGCATTTCGTTGCGCGTTCTTCTGTAAACTACATAAACCTCTTTGGCTCCGAGACGGACGGCTGTTCTGCAGGCGTCCATAGCGGTGTTGCCGCCGCCGCAGATCGCGACCTTCTCACCGATTTCGGGAGGATTCTTCTGAATAACGGCTCGCAGGAAGTCGATACCGCCGTATACGCCCTCTAAATCCTCTCCGGGAGTGCGCATCGAGCTCGATTTCCAAGCGCCGACAGCCACGATGACCGCGTCGTTTTCGGCTTTGAGCGATTCAATGGTGAAGTCTTTTCCGAGCTTCACGTTGTTTACAAGCTTTACGCCTGATTTTTCTATAATAGAAATTTCCTTATCTAAAACCTCTTTGGGAAGACGGTACTGCGGGATTCCGTAGCGGAGCATACCGCCCATCTTGTCCATCATATCGTATACGGTGACGCTGTGCCCCATGATCGTGAGATAGAATGCCGCCGTAAGACCCGCAGGACCGCCGCCGATAACGGCTACCTTTTTGCCTGTTGCGGGCTGCTTTTCGGGGAGATAGCTCTCAGATTTCAAATCCATATCTGCGGCAAAAGCCTTGAGCTGAGCGATGTTTATCGGTTCCTCAACATTCTTTCTGCGGCAGGCTTTCTCGCAGGGGTGCGGGCAAACTCTGCCTATTGAAGCGGGAAGCGGAATTTTATTCTTGATAAGCTTGATAGCCGCGTCGTATTCGCCGTTTGCGATCAAGCCAACATAGCCCTGACAATCTGTTTTTGCGGGGCAGTTTAGCTGACAGGGAGCCACGCAGTCGCCGTCGTGAGCTGACATCAAAAGCTCCATCGCGATTTTTCGCGAACGAACAACGCGCTCGCTCTCGGTGTTTACTACCATGCCTTCCATCACCTTGGCGGAGCATGAGCGCAGCAGCTTGGGAATACCCTCAGCTTCAACAACGCACAGACCGCAGGCGCCGTAAATCTCGACCGCCTTGTCGTAACACAGTGTTGGAATATCAATACCGTTCGCTTTGGCGGCTTCCAAAATCGTTGAGCCCTCGGGGGCTGTTATAGCTTTTCCGTTAATTGTTAAGTTGATCATTTTCAGCCCTCCTTACTCTTTTACGACCGCGCCGAATTTGCACACGGTAAAGCACTTGCCGCACTTTATGCACTTGTTCGGGTCGATCACATGGGGATTCTTAACTGTTCCCGAAATTGCGTTAACGGGGCAGTTTCTCGCGCAGAGCGTGCAGCCTTTGCACTTTTCGGGAATGATTTTATATTCGATAAGAGCGCTGCATTCGCCCGCAGGACATTTCTTGTCGCGGATGTGCGCCTCGTATTCGTCGCGGAAATATTTGATGGTCGTCAAAACGGGGTTGGGAGCAGTCTGACCGAGACCACAGAGCGCGCCGTCCTTAATGGAGTAGCACAGCTCCTCAAGCAGCTCGATATCTCCCTCTTTGCCCTCGCCGTTTGTAATGCGTTCAAGGATCTCAAGCATACGCTTGGTGCCGATGCGGCAGTGAATGCATTTTCCGCAGCTTTCCTTAGCCGTGAAATCGAGGAAGAACTTCGCCATGCCGACCATGCAGGTGCTCTCGTCCATTACGACCATGCCGCCCGAGCCCATGATAGCGCCCGTTGCGCCGAGAGCCTTGTAGTCGATCACGGTGTCGATAAGGTCGGTGGGGATACAGCCGCCCGAAGGACCGCCCATCTGCACAGCCTTGAACTCCTTGCCGGTTTTTATGCCGCCGCCGATATCAAAAATAACGTCGCGGAGCGTCTTGCCCATCGGGATCTCAACAAGACCCGAACGTTTTACCTTGCCGGTTACCGCGAACACCTTGGTGCCCTTTGAGCCCTCGGTGCCCATAGCGGCGAATGCCTCGCCGCCGTTGTTGATTATCCAAGCGACGTTAGCGAAGGTTTCAACATTGTTGATGTTTGAAGGCTTTCTCCAGAAGCCCGACTGAGCAGGGAAGGGAGGCTTGAGTCTGGGCATTCCTCTGTGACCTTCAAGACTCTCGATAAGCGCGGTCTCCTCGCCGCATACAAACGCGCCGGCGCCCGCCTTAATAGTAAAGTCGCATGAGAAATCCGAGCCGAAAATATTGTTGCCGATGATCCCTTTTTCGGTAGCCTGAGCAATTGCATTCTTCAATCTTTTGATTGCTAAAGGATACTCAGCACGGACATAAACGACCGCGTGCTTTGCGCCGATGGCGTAAGCGCCGATGAGCATACCTTCGATTAAATTATGCGGGTCGGACTCGATGACAGCTCTGTCCATGAACGCGCCGGGGTCGCCCTCATCGGCGTTGCAGATAAGATATTTTTCTTCACCCGCACTCTGTCTCGCGGCGTTCCATTTGAACCATGTCGGGAAGCCCGCGCCGCCTCTGCCGGCGAGTCCCGAGGTCTTGATAACATCTATGACCTCTTCGGGCGTCATGTCGCAGAGAGCTTTTTTCAGCGCGGTGTAACCGTCAGCCTCAAGATAAGCGTCTATCTGCTCGGGGTTTATAATGCCGCAGTTGCGCAGAGCAATGCGGATCTGCTTTGATAAGAACTCGCTGTCCTCGGCGGAAACCTCTAACTTTTCAATAAAGCTTTTGTCGCCGCTATTTATATAAGAAGCGATAGCCTCCGCGTCGTTCTCGGATACCTTAACAAGTCTTGTCAGCTTGTTGTCGTCGTCATAAATATCCACAATCGGTTCGAGGTAACACATACCGATACAGCCGGTAACCGAAACCTCGCAGTTGATATCGGCGCCGAGCAATGCCTTTCTCACCTTTTCCGCGCCTGCCGCTATGCCGCAGGAGCCTTGACCGATAACTATTCTCACAGTGCCGCCTCCCTTAATTCTTTGAGGATTTTCTTTGTCTTGTCGGGCGTAAGGCTGCCGTAGGTGTCCTCGTTGATCATCATAACGGGTGACAGTGAGCAGCAGCCCAGACAGGCAACGCATTTCAGCGAGAACAAGCCGTCCTCTGTAGTTTGTCCGTCCTCGATGCCGAGCTCGTCCTTGATAGTCTGTAAAATCAGCTCCGATGAGTTAACGTGGCACGCCGTGCCCTGACAGAGCATGATAAGATACTTTCCGACAGGCTCAAAACGGAACTGGGTGTAAAAGGTTCCCACGCCCATTATTTCGGATGTCGCTATACCTGTTTTGTCGGAAATCAGCTCAATGGCTTCCTTAGGGAGATATCCGTAGATATCCTGAGTGTGCTGTAAGATGGTGATCAGACTGCCCTTTACCGGCGCGTATTCCTCAAGAACACCGTCGAGCAGGGACAGATCCACTGTTTTTTTCTCCAAGTTTCTTACCTCCGATTGTATTTTCATAATTTTGCATTGTTTTCTATTATACATCAAACATATTTTTTTTGCAATATTTATTTTATTAGTATGTATTTTTTTCAAAAATGCCAGTTTGTCAACAGCAAATCCTGCAAAATTTCGTGCAATTTGCGAAAAAGCAGCGGTTGAAAAGCGGTAAAATGAAACTTTTTTAAAAAAACTTGCAAAAAGCACTTGCAAAATCGTTAAAGTTATAGTAATATAATAGCGTTGGTGAAATCACACCACTATTTCCCTGCAAACAAATGAGTTTTTGATTTTTTTATCTTATAAAAGGAGAGAAATTTTATTATGTCTTACGTTAGCGAACAACTTGAAAAGCTGAAAGCAAAAAATGCCAATGAGCCTGAGTTTATCCAGGCGGCAACAGAGGTACTCACATCACTGGAGCCTGTTTTTGAGCAGAACCCCAAGTATCAGGAAAACGCCATTCTCGAAAGAATCACCGAGCCTGAAAGACAGATCATTTTCAGAGTTCCGTGGGTAGACGACAACGGTAAGGTTCAGGTCAACCGCGGCTTCCGCGTACAGTTCAACAGCGCTATCGGTCCCTACAAGGGCGGCTTGAGACTTCACCCCTCGGTAAACCTCGGCGTTATCAAATTCCTCGGTTTTGAGCAGATTTTCAAGAACTCGCTTACCGGACTTCCCATCGGCGGCGGCAAGGGCGGCTCTGACTTTGATCCCAAGGGCAAGAGCGACAACGAGGTCATGCGCTTCTGCCAGAGCTTTATGACAGAGCTTTTCAAGCACATCGGCGCCGACACAGACGTTCCCGCCGGCGACATCGGCACAGGCGCTCGTGAGATCGGTTATATGTTCGGTCAGTACAAGAGACTCAAGAACGTTTATGAGGGCGTTCTCACAGGTAAGGGCCTCAACTGGGGCGGCTCGCTTGCCCGTACAGAGGCTACAGGCTACGGTCTGCTTTACCTTACAGACGCCATGCTCAGAGATCACGGCAAGTCGCTTGAAGGCGCTACCGTTTGCGTTTCAGGCTCGGGCAACGTTGCGATCTACGCCACCGAAAAGGCTACTCAGCTCGGCGCTAAGGTCGTTACAATGGCTGATTCAACAGGCTGGATCTACGACGAAGAGGGAATCGACCTCGACGCTGTAAAGGAAATCAAAGAAGTTAAGAGAGCAAGACTTTCCGAATACAAGAACTACAGACCCAACTCGCAGTACACCGCAGGCAAATTCGACTGGTCGATTAAGTGCGATGTAGCGCTTCCCTGTGCAACTCAGAACGAGTTGAACGAGGAAGACGCCAAGAGACTTATCGCCAACGGCTGCTTCGCTGTTTGCGAAGGCGCTAATATGCCTACCACTCTTGAGGCTACAAAGCTTATTCAGGAAGCAGGACTTCTGTTTGCTCCCGGCAAGGCTGCCAACGCGGGCGGCGTTGCCACATCAGCTCTCGAAATGAGCCAGAACTCTCAGAGACTTTCATGGACCTTTGAAGAGGTTGACGCGAAGCTCAAGGACATCATGGAAACCATCTACAAGAACATCTCCGCGGCAGCCAAGAAGTACGGCTACGAGGATAACTTCGTAGTAGGCGCGAACATCGCGGGCTTTGAGAAGGTTGCTCAGGCAATGATCGATCAGGGTGTTGTTTGATTTAGTTTAAAAAATCTACCATATACCATATATAAAAAAGCGTGCGCACTTGTGCGTGCGTTTTTTTATATCTCTTTTTCTGCAGATTGAAGCTGCACCGGATCCGCGCTTCTTACTGTCGATTATTTATGTTGTGATTGATCTGATGGGGCTTTCTGACACGGCGGTGGGTAATCTTTAAACGGTTTTGTCAAAAGTAGCCTAAAGCGTTCACTGACTTCCCCGAATTATACAAAATATTCATTTTGTATAATTATTCCGATATGGAATTATACCTCTCTCTTTATGTGTTATAATGTATATATAAGGTTAAATAATACAATGATTAGGAGTTGATTAAATGGCGGTTCGTTTTCAGGATGAAGCTTTTCCCATTCTCAAGGAATATTTATTTTATCAGCAGACTATACGACAGAAATCTCCAAAGACAATTGACGAATACTTTTTGGATCTGCGAACATTTTTCCGTTATATGAAAATTTATCGCGGGCTTGTTCCGGCTGATACTGAGTTTGACGAAATCGTTATTGACGACATTGATTTAGATTTTCTGAAAACAATTGAGCTTAACGACGCTTACGAGTTTATGAATTATCTGCTTCGCGAGCGTGAGAACAGCGCTGCCTCCCGCGCAAGAAAATGTTCAAGCTTGAAGGGTTTTTTCAAGTTTCTATCTGTAAAAAAGCATTATCTTGATAAGGACCCGCTTGAGGAGCTTGAAACGCCTAAAAAGAAAAAAGCCTTGCCCAAGTATCTTACCCTTGAACAAAGCCTTGAGCTTCTGAATGCCGTTGACGGCGATAACCGCGACCGCGATTACGCTATTCTCACATTGTTCCTCAACTGCGGTCTTCGCGTGTCCGAAATGGCAAGACTAAATTACACCGATATCCGCAGCGACCACACTATCCGCGTGCTCGGCAAGGGCAACAAGGAACGCATTATTTATCTGAACACGGCTTGCATCAACGCTGTGAACGATTATATGCGCGTGCGCCCCGTCGACGGCGTAAAGGACAAAAACGCGCTGTTCATCAGCCGCAACCACCGCCGAATGTCTGTTAAAACGATTCAGGCTATGGTTTACAAGTATCTTGAAAAAATCGGGCTGAACGCTCAGGGCTATTCCTGCCACAAGCTCCGCCACACCGCCGCTACGCTTATGTATCAGCACGGAGGCGTTGACGTCAGAGTGCTTAAAGATGTTCTCGGGCACGAAAACCTCGGTACCACCGAAATATACACGCACCTGAGCAACGAGCAGATGAAAAACGCCGCCGAAGCTAATCCCCTTTCAAAGGTCGGCACAAGAGCAATGAAGAAGAAAAACAATTGATCAAAGAACAACTGCTCCGCCGATATCCGTCAGCGGTTCAGATTCGCATAATATTTCTATATTGGAATTATTCTTATCGCAGAACGCCTTGATTTTCTCGTAATCAGGGTGTTTTTGTACGTCTCCGAAAAAGAAAACCCGTCCGTCGTCGCAAAATCCCGAACCGCCGATAAACCCGTATTCAAAGCCTTCAAGCCTGATATTACCCGAAGAAATCAGCAGAACCTCTTCCCCGTTGTTTTTCAGCGCTTTTTCGATCGACTTGTCCGCCGTGATGATTCCCGATTTGCCTTTTACGCCAACGACAAGCGCGGAGCAGCGGGTGTAGCCCTGATTGACATTGACGGTTTCAATTCCGCTTTCGCGGCAGTAATCAAGCACCGAGGGGTCAACCGCGCCGAGCTTTCCGTAGAGCCTGTTGTTAAAGAACAGACAATTGAGCAAAACGTTTTTCGGATAACTTTGTTCGGGTGAATTTACGCAGTTATCAAGCGTGAAAAGCCTGTTGCGGATTTTAAGGATCTGCATATCGGCGTGAAGCTGCTCGGGCTTGTGAAAGGTATCAATTTTCTTTGTAAGAATTATTTTGGAGCCTCGCACTGCCGCTTCATCACAGAAGCACGGGTATAAGCCGCTCGTTATAAGCCGCTTCATCGGCAAACCGCCTCGAACGCCTCGCGGATATTTTTAACTCCTATCAGCTCGGCTTCGTCGCAAGACACGCCTTTAAGATTGTGAAACGGCATGACGATTCTTGTAAAGCCCAGCCTGACCGCCTCGTTTATCCGCATTTGCGCCTGAGAAACCGCGCGTATCTCGCCTGCTAAACCGATTTCTCCAAAAACCACGGCGTGCTCGTCCACGGGAGTGTCCTTCATGCTGCTTATAAGCGCCATTGCTATAGCGAGGTCGATCGCGGGCTCGTCCACCCTGAGTCCGCCGACTATGTTTATGTAAGCGTCATAGTTTGAAAAGTAGTAGCCCGCGCGTTTTTCGAGCACGGCAAGCAGCATTGAAAGGCGATTGTAGTCCCAGCCCGTAGCCATTCGGCGCGCGTTGCCGTAGCCGCTTTGAGTTGCAAGACCCTGAGTTTCGGCTAAAATCGGGCGCGAGCCCTCGACCGTGCAGGTAACGCAGGTTCCCGAAACGTTTGTCGGTCTGCCCGAAAGCAGCATGACTGAGGGGTTATCGACCTCTTTCAAGCCCTTGTCTGTCATTTCAAAAACGCCGATTTCGTTTGTGGAGCCGTAGCGGTTTTTGACGGCGCGCAGAATACGGCACGACATCTGTTTGTCGCCTTCAAAATGAAGCACTGTATCGACAACGTGCTCTAACACCTTGGGTCCCGCGATAGAGCCTTCCTTGTTTACGTGTCCGACGACAAACATCGGTATATCCATGTCCTTGGCGGTACGCATGAGCATATTTGTGCATTCCCTGACCTGAGTGACGCTACCCGGTGACGAGCTTAGCTCGGTCAGGTTCATTGTCTGGATAGAGTCGATCATGACCAAATCGGGCTTTAGATTTTTGATTTGACCGCAGATTATTTCCACGTCGGTTTCGGTCATAACATAAAGATTTGGGGAATTGACTTCGAGCCTGATTGCGCGGAGCTTTAGCTGGCGCTTGCTCTCTTCGCCCGATACATAAAGAATTTTAAGGCTTTCTCCCAAAAATCGGCAAATTTGTAAAAGAACGGTAGATTTTCCTATGCCCGGGTCGCCGCCCAAAAGGATCAGGCTGCCCTTTACGATTCCGCCGCCCAGCACTCGGTTCAGCTCTTTGCAGCCCGTGTCGTAGCGCTGTTCGTCGCCGGTTGATATCTCGTTGATTGAAAAAGGCGCGGAATATGAGGAAAATGTGCGCGTTTTCGCTGTCGATACGGTTTTTGCCGTGTCCTTGATTTCCTCGTTCATGGTGTTCCACTCGCCGCAGGACGGGCATTTTCCGTACCATTTAGCGGTTTCGTGGCCGCACTGTGAACAAACATAAACGCTTTTTATTTTTGCCATATTTAATCACATCCGTTAGTGTTGTAATAATCTATAAATCCCGTGCAGACCGCTAAGGCTATCTGCTTTTGGTACTCGTCTGTAACAAGCATTTCACGCTCATTTTTGTTTGAAATGAACCCGCATTCGACGATCACGGCGGGATTTTCCGCGTTTATTAAGAGATAGATATCCTTCCCTGCTGCCTTGCATTCGCGCTCGTTGTCGGGTTGGAGCATTGATCTCAGGGAATGTCTCAGGCTTTGGGCAAGAGTCGCGCTTTTTTCATTGTTGGGCGAATAAAACACCTGAGCGCCGTGAGAAGCCGAGTCGGAAAACTTGTTCTGGTGAATGCTGATTACAGCGCTGTTGCCGGCGGAATTGTACATTTCAAGCCGCGTTTTCATGTCGTTGTATTTGCGCTGCTTAACGTTCTCTCCCTCCTTGGAGAGCGCGTCGTCGGTTTTGCGCGTCATTTCAACGTCAAAGCCGCATAAAAACAGCAGGTCGGCTGTATCGAGCGAAACGCTTAAATTAATATCCTTTTCGGTGACTCCGCCGCATACCGCTCCCCCGTCCTCTCCGCCGTGCCCCGGATCTATCAGAACCTTTTTTGCGGGGACATTTGGAACAGCGAAGGTTGTAAGCGTTACGGTTCGGGCGGATTTTATCATTAAAAACAAAAACACTGAAAGACAGAGCGCACCAGCCGCGGCGGGCAGAAATTTTTTGATCCTCATACAAACACCTCTGCCTAAAAATATGCCGCAGACCTACATTATTATACATCATTTTAATATCATTGGCAACAAAAATAAAATTTCTCTTGTAGTTGTTTTAACAAAGTGATATAATATTAAATCGGAGAATAAATTAAGGAGCGGTTAGCATGAAGAAACCCGGCAGAAACGAAGCTTGCTGGTGCGGAAGCGGAAAGAAATACAAAAAATGCCATATTGATTTTGACGAGAGGATCGAGGAAATTGAAGCTCAGGGGCATATCGTCCCCGACCACAGCATTATCAAAACTCCCGCGCAAATCGAAAAAATCAAGGAGAGCGCCAAAATCAATATCGCGGTGCTTGATTATGTAGCAGAGCATATCAAAGCGGGAATATCCACAGCGGAAATCGACCGCTGGGTGTATGACGTCACGACCTCTATGGGCGGCGTTCCCGCGCCCTTGGGTTACGAGGGCTTTCCCAAGAGC
This sequence comes from uncultured Ruminococcus sp., assembly GCA_902777275.1. GTDB lineage: Bacteria > Bacillota > Clostridia > Oscillospirales > Acutalibacteraceae > Ruminococcoides. Next base: position 41,090 of record CACYTI010000007.1, read on the forward strand.
GTCTGCACTTCTATAAACGACGAGGTTTGCCACGGGATCCCGTCCGAGGATATTATTCTGAAAGATGGCGACATCGTTAACGTTGATGTTTCAACCAACCTGAACGGCTATTACTCCGATTCGTCGCGTATGTTCCTTATAGGCGAGGTCAGCGAGGAAAAGAAAAGGCTCGTCAAGGTAGCGAAGCAGGCTCTTGACGAGGGCTTGAAGGCGGTAAAGCCATGGGGATTTTTGGGCGATATGGCGCAGGCGATAAACGATTTCGTCACGGCGAACGGCTGCTCGGTCGTCAGAGAGGTCGGCGGTCACGGAATAGGGCTTGAATTCCACGAGGACCCGTGGGTAAGCTACGTCACCGAAAAGGGCACCGAAATGCTCATGGTTCCGGGCTTCTGCTTTACTATTGAGCCGATGATAAATTTGGGCAAGCCCGATATTTTCACCGACGAGGAAAACGGCTGGACGGTTTATTCAAAGGACGGCTCGCCCTCTGCCCAGTGGGAAATACAAGTCCTCGTCACCGATGACGGTTATGAGATTATTAGTTATTAAATGTTAGTATTCAAATCAAATATAATTGCCGACTTTTACTTAAAGAGCAAAGGCCGGCTTTATTTATTCTATAATAGAATTATACATATCATATTTTATTTTTATTCTGTCAAGCTTTTCGAGCATTGGATCAGCCAAAAAGAACAGGAAAACCGCTGTTGACGCGCCGTGGATCATGTCGAACGGCAAGCCCTGCGCCATAAACGCCAAAACGGATTCATAGCTCACGAGCGTGCGCGACAGAATAAGCGAGGAAAAATTCATTATTCCTCCGTAAACCGCCACTGTCATTACAAAGCCGTACACACACAGAACCGCTTTGTTTTGCAGAAAGAAGCCTCTGCCGAGCAATAACCCCGAGATAAAGCCGATTATGCCCGCCGCGAACATCTGCCACGGCGTCCACGCGCCCTGCCCGAAAAAAATATTTGACACTAACATTGACACCGCTCCTATCACAAAGCCCGTTTCACTTCCGAACGCCGCGCCGCAGATCATAACGAGCGCTAAAACAGGCTTGACTTGCGGAAGCGCGGCAAAGGCTGAGCGCCCCGCGATGGTTATCGCACACATCACCGCGATGAGCACAAGCTCGCGCGCCTGCGGCTTTCTGCCCTCGAACATCAAAAAGAACGGAACCATTGCTTCAAGAATTATCAGCAGCGAGATGAAAATATATTTTTGATCCTGCAAAAACACCACTCCCGCGTAAATCGTGAACGGAATAAGCAGCGCTGTGACAACGGCTGCCGCGACGATCGCTTTTGCGGGCTTTTGATTTTTGTATGCCTTTGGCTTTATCCGTCGCGTTTTTGTGCCGAATGCGACCATGAGGAGCACAACTGCAATTGCGATAAAAGAATAATTTGCCCAAATCGGAAGCGTTTCAGTCTTTAAAAACGGAAGCGCGTTCAGATTCACTAAAATACCGAATAACAGCATAACCGCGCCTGATGCTCCGCAAAGCCTTTTCCAAAGCGGCAGCTTTTTTTTTGACTTTTCGGGTATTTTTTTGTGAACCGCTGTCGCAGCTTTCGGTTTATTCAAAGGGATATCGGGCGGAAGCTCCCCCGTGCAGCAGAAAATCACGTCCTCAGCCGTTATCGCGCCGGGGATAATTTTTGCCGCCATTCGCGTTGCCGAGGTCACATAAAAGCTGTTTGAGCCGAAGAATTCTCTCGGCGTACCGCCCGCGATAAGCTCGCCGTTGAACATCATAAGGCAGCGGTGGCAGTATTTCGCGCAAAACTCGGTGTCGTGGCTAATCATCACCACAGCTGCGCCGTTTTTTACAAGACTGTTGATTATTATTGCGAACTCTGCCTTGAAATGCGCGTCAAGCCCTTTTGTCGGCTCGTCAAGCAGCAGAATATCCGGAGACAGCAGAAGCAGCTTGGCGAGCGCCGCCTTTTGCATTTCTCCGCCTGACAAATCAAAAGGGTGCCTTTCGGTCAAATCCTCAAGCTGACATAGCTCTATTACCGATTGAAGCCGAAGCTCCCGTTCCCCCTGCGGAAAATTCGCGTTGATCAGGGCGTTTTCAAGAGTCTGAGCCACGGTGGAGCCGTCAAAAAGCACCTGCGGATTTTGCGGCATAGTAAGGCATAATTCGTTATTAGAAATATATTTTCCACTGTACGGCTTGTTTGTGCCGTTCAGCAGAGAGATCAGAGTGCTTTTGCCCGTGCCGTTGCCGCCCAGAACCGCTAAAAACTCGCCCTTTTTCACAGTCAGGCTAAGACTCTTTATAACGTCGGGAGAGTTCTTTTCATATCTGAACCACACGTTTTTCAGCTCAACAGCCGTTTCTCCGGCAGGCGGGATTTTCTCGGGCGGAAGCGCGACAAGCTCGTTCGTTTTGGAAAAGTGCCCAAGCCATTCCCTGCCCTGAGCGATGGTAACGGGACAGGGCGCGCCGTCTTTATCGACCGCGTCCCATATCCGCATAGGAGAAGGCAGCGAGTAAAAGCAGCCGCTTTTTGCTTTTTTCAGGTTTGCGCCGGTGTTTTGCGGCGTGTCGTCCGAGATTATCGCGCCGTTTTCGATCACAATGACTCGGTCGCTTACGGGGATAATTTCCTCAAGGCGGTGCTCGGTTATGATTACCGTCACCCCGAGCTCACGGTTGATTTTTGCTACGCAGGCGAGGAAATCCGCCGCCGCGATCGGGTCAAGCTGAGAAGTCGGCTCGTCAAGAATGAGAAGCTCCGGCTGCATTGCAGTGACAGAGGCGAGGTTAAGCAGCTGCTTTTGACCGCCCGAAAGTTGAGATACGCTCGACTCGAACATCTGCTGAATTCCGAAAAACGACGCCGTTTCAGCCGTTCTTCGGCGAATCACATCCTGCGGCAGCCCGAGATTTTCCAAGCCGAAGGAAAGCTCGTGCCACACCTTGTCGGTCACTATCTGGTTTTCGGGCGACTGCTGAACAAAGCCGATTTTTTCGCTCTGCTCTCTCATGTCAAGAGATTTTATGTCCTGTCCGTTAAACAGCACTCTCCCCTGCCCTGTGCCGTGCGGAGTGAGCGCGGGCTTTAAATGGCGCAGCAGAGTGCTTTTTCCGCTGCCCGAAACGCCGCACAGGGTCACAAATTCGCCGTTCCTGATTCGGATGTTTATATTTTTTAAAACGTCGCTGTCGCTTTGGGGATAGCAAAAGCTTAGATTCTCGATCGCAAGCATTTCCATTTTATCCCCTCCGAAACATTGATAATCAGCGGCGTAAGCAGCAGCAAGGCATAAACGCAGTAAAAAATTACGGGAAACACGCCCGTAAGCTCGCCCTTTAACGACGGAAAATATCTGAATTTGAGTTGTCCGCCGAACAGCAAAGCGCAGAGCGCGACGGTTTCAGATACAATAACCGAAAGCGCTGCGGCGTCGCTCCTATGAAAACTGAAAAGCGAGAACGCCGTGCGCCCTTTCAGCCCGTATCCGCGGCTTTTCATCGAGTCCGAGGTTTCTATGGCGTTTTCCATTGACCAACCGATCATAGCCGAAAACACCCCCGACACGGCTTTGAACCGCGCCAATAGTTTGCGGGAAGCTTTTGATCCCGACGTTGATGCTCGCGTCATTTGCCGCTGCGCCCTCATTGTTTCTTTGAACCGCATTGTAAAAAGCGGGATAAAGCGCAGCGCCATAGCCAAAATCAAGCTGAGCGCGGGAGATATTTTCCCAAAAAGAAAAATAATCTTGTCCGAGTTTATAACGGCGTTGAAGGAGCTGAACCACAGCGCCGCCGAGCTGATCACAGCCGCCGATACAAAGCCGTAAAGTATTGATTCCAGCGTCAGCGGATTGCCCCACGGCAGATAGCACAGCACTGTCGCTCCCCTGTGATTTACAAGCGGATTGATGATAATTATAAACAAAGAAGCCGGAAGCAGGAATTTAAGGCTCAGCGACACGGCTTTTTTTCCGTTCAGATACAGCGCGTTTGCAAGAGCGCAGAGCAGACCTATCGCAACGCAAACGGGCTGAGTTATTAAAAATGAAAATGTGATCGCAGCCGCGAAGAACAGAAAGCTCACAAGCGGATGTGTTTTTGAAAACGAATCTCTCATATCAGTTATATTTGATGTTGTCTCCACCGATATCCCTGCCCAAATCGCAGGTGTACAGCCATTCTATTTTATCGCCGTCGTGAACGGTGTACCGCGAACACCCGTAATTCGGAAAAACGCCGTTGACCCTGTACATCCAGCCCGAGCCGGAGCCGCAGTCAAACTCGTAAAGATTGCCGATTCCCTCGATGTAAGCGGTGTTGTATAAGGGTGTGGTGGTGTATTCCATATGTATATTATTCCGTACGCAAACGCGGCTCAGTATGTCAAAAACGTTTTCTCCCTCGGTGAATTTTTCGGTCGTCACGCTTAGAATCACCCCGTCTGAGGGTATCACCTCGGCAACGTCATCGTCAAGCTCGTCAATGCGCGCGAGGGCGGTAGAACAGGATATTGAAACAGTGCAGGTTTTCTCGGTTGAAACGGTCGTTTTCTCCTGAGGCTTCGGCTTTGTCGCGGGCTGTGCCGAGGTCGGAGCGGGAGAGGTTTTTGGAGGATCGGTCGCCTTTTGTTCCGCCGCGCGGGTTCCGGCTTCGGACTTTTCGGGAGTTTGATTACCCAGAGACGGATTTGCCGCCTGATTTACCGTCGCTTTAGATGAAACCGACGTTGCAGGAGCTGTGGAACCGACTGCGGTCGAAGCAGCAGGAGAAGCCGTTGATGATAATTGTCCGGAGGCAGCCTGAGAGGTTTTTTCCGCTGCGCCGTTTGCCGCAGCGGAAGTGTAAATTTCTTTTTTAGAATTAACCGCAGACTGCGTCTGTTGCTCAAGCGTGCTTTTTGAAAGGCTTCCGCCGCATAAAAACGCTATGACAAGAGCCGCTATGACAGCCGCTGAAATTCCGATAATCAGTTTGTGTTTTTTAATAAACGGGATCATAACTATTCCTCTATTGAGCGAGCAGCTTTTGCAGCAGAGTAACGTCTCCGATATCGACCTGTCCGTTTTCATTCAGGTCAGCGAGCTTTTTTTGCGAAGTGCTCAGCGGAGAGTCAAATTCGGCAAGAAAACGCTGCAAATATGTTGCGTCGTTTATAGTCAGATATCTGTCGCCGTCAACGTCGTACACCGCAAGGTTTTTGATATCGGTCATATCATACAGGAATTTTTGATTGTTTTTAAGCCTTTTAAAAGCTGTCATTGCATAAAAAACCTGTTCGGTTGCCATTTGGTTATAGCCCGCTCCCGATTCGTGCTCAAAGCCGTTCGGTACAGAGAACTTCATTACGGTATCCCACAGGGAAACGCCGCCTGAGACAAACCGTTCGTCGGTTTCGCAGTTAATGCCCAAAGCGCACAGCGCGGTAATGACCTGAGCGCAGCTTTCGGGATTAAAGCCGGCGCTTTCGTTTTGCATTGCAGCAAGCCTGTTGACGGCGCGGTCAACAGCGGATCGAACTTCTTCGCCGTAAAAGCGGTAGGGCGCCAGCGCCTGCAAAGCCATGCCTGTCATATCGGGATCGGAAACGTCACCGTTCATGCTCCAGCCGCCGTCGGGACATTGATTATCTATTATAGCCGAAATCAGATTTTCGCGCGTCACTTGGTTTTCGCCGCTGTTATTTTCGGGAATGGGATAGTTATGGGAATCCAAGGCTATCAGCGCCCAAATAACGCCGTTCAAGCCCTGAGCCGACACGTAATCGTAATCGGATAGCGGCGCGAGCAAATCATAGCCTTCAACATCATCGGCTGTTTTTCCGATTGAAGCCAAAGCTAAAATAACGCGCGAGTTCTCGGTCGATTTGCGGCGGTGCAGCTTGTCCGAGCCGACCGCCTTAACGTATTCGCAAACCGTGTTATAATACTCTGTTTTTTCGGCGTCATCAAGAAGCTCTCCGCGCGACAGCCCAATAACTCTCCATTCGCCGCCGATCGAGCCGACCTGCATCGGGAGCGTTTTTAGATGTTCGGCGGTGCCGCTGTATTTTTCATTAAAAGCTTCCCGCGACAGCGCAGAGGCGTGTCCGACCGAGCCGAACAAAGTCAATGTGCAAAGCAGCAGGCACAGCGCGGTATATCGCAAAGAACGGCGGTTAAGACCCATATTTTATCAACCCTTTAAATCATATTCGGCAATGATTCTCTGCATTTGAGTTGCGTCGTTGATATCGACTTTTCCGTTGCCGTCAACGTCGGCAACAGCAAGCTGTGACTCGCTGAGAGTTTCAAACTCGCAGAGGCAGCGCTGCAAAAATGTTACGTCTTCTATCTCAACCTCGCCGCTGCCGTTGAAATCTCCCAAAACGGGAACGAATTTCACGTTTACGGTATAAACCGTTTCATCGGCTATGCCGACCCAGCTGTTCATCGTAGGCCACGCCGGATTGCCTACTCCGATGTAAAGCACGTCGCCGTCGCTCACCTCAACCGGCAGGCTCTTTTTAAGCTCGGTTCCGTTTACCTCGGGCTGATACTCGTTTTTATAAACCCTGACCTGATAATTTTTGTTGTAGGCTTCGGGCGCAAGGGTGATTTCGGCGTTTTCTTTTGAGATGTTTACCGTGTATTCTGTCTGAGCCGGATCAAACTCCGCCGTGAACGTTCCTCCCGTTGCCGAAAGCGCGTTGAGCGAGGTGTTCAAATCGCCGTACAGACTGCCGCAATCCGCGCCCCAGTCATTTGTGTACATCATTACAATTTCGTCGTTAGCCTCAAGACCGCCGTTTTCAACGGTGTAATCTGTGGTTGCGCTGCTTGTGAACCAGTCGTTCAAAGTCGCCATCCAGCCGCCGCTGCCGTCGTGAGCCATTTCGCTGAGACCGTTGATCGACGAAATGTAGCCGTAGTCCGATATCTCAAACGGGAAGCCCTTTGATGTGATCGCGTTTTCAATAACCGATTCCATCGAATCAGTTTCCGAAAGCGGCGCCCACTCGTCGATAAGCACGCCGTCCCAAGCCGCGCCGTCGGCGGTTGAGAATTTGTCGTTCTTTACGACAATGTGAACCATGTCCGAGCTTTCCGCAGACGCGCCCAAAGCGCCCGCGGCGGATAATACGATACCGAAAGCCAATGTTGTTGAGATGATTTTTTTCATTTGTTCCTCCTGATTTTTCAGACAAATAGCTTCCAAAAAAGCAAAATGCCTTTCTTTATTTTTATAAAGAAAAGCACATCACAAATAACCGCACGGCAATGCGGTTGTTTTATAATTGTGGTTGTGCTTCTTCTTATCCAAGAATACAATCCAAGCCAACGCGGAAGCGACCCGACTCACCCGCAAAAAGCGGATACACGGTAATGAAAGTTGCTGCGGATTCTGACCGCATTCCCTATTACCCGCCCCAAAGTAGCGGAACGCGAAAGCTGTCGGGAGAACGCCGATTTTTGCGGATGCTCTCCCCTATTAATTTTTCTGTTTGCTGTTAATCAGTATATCACATACAAAAGCGCAAGTCAACGCCGACGCCCGATTTTTTCAAGCGGAAGCTGAACAAATATGACAGCTGCAAACATTATTGCGCAGCCCAAAATCTGGATCGCCGACAGGGTTTGATTCTGAGTAAGCCAGCCCATACGGTATGCGGCATAGCCCGCCAAAGCCGAAAAAACCGACTCCATGCTCATTATCATAGCCGCGATAGTCGGATTGAAGTTCCGCTGACCGAGGATCTGCAAGGTGTACGCTACGCCGCTCGACATAATTCCCGCGTACAGAACCGGAACAAGTCCGTCCCAAAGCTGTGAAAGCGTCGGCTGCTCAAAGCAAAAAGCCAATATACCGCTGATTATCGCGCTCACAAAAAACTGAATACACGACAGCAGAACGCCGTTTGTTTTCGGCGCGAAATGATCTACAAGCAGAATATGGATAGAGAACAGCACCGCGCAGATCATCACAAGAGAATCGCCCTGCGACAGAGAAAAACTTTCGGTGACGCACAGAAGATACATTCCCAACACAGCGGCAGCCGCGCCTATCCAGACGGTAAAGCGGCATTTTCTTCCTATAAAAATACCGATGATCGGCGTAAAGATTATATAGAGCGTGGTGATAAAGCCCGCCTTGCCGACCGTGGTGTATTTTATTCCGAACTGCTGTACGATTGAAGCCGAGCAGAGCGCGGCGCCGCACAAAATTCCGCCCAATGCCGTAAGCTTAACTGGAACCTTTTTAACGGGGATCTCGTCAATGTCCGCCAAAAAGCGCGGGTGATCGTACTTTATCAGCACAATAGGCACAAGCAGCAGACCGCCGAGCAAATATCGCGACGCGATAAAGGTAAACGCGCCCATGTTATTGTTTCCCATGGATTGAAACACAAAGGCGATGCCCCAAATAACAGCTGTAAGCGAAAGATATACGCTGCTTCTCAAATTGTTTGATTTTGTCATAATCCCACTCCCGATTCAACCAAAGATATTTTAGCACTTTGAAAAGTTGAAATCAAGTTTTTTTCACCTGATCCCCAGCTCCTCATAAAATGACAACAGGAACACGGAGATGATTTGATGAAAAACAACTGCTGCAAGCTCAGCGAGCTTCCACTGATGACCGAGGCCGCAATAACGAGCGTCGAAATTGACAACGCGCTTACAAGGAGAATGGCTCAGCTCGGAATTTCACGGGGTGAGATGATCACGCCTGTTTTTAAAAGCCCGTTCGGAGATCCCATCGCATACAGCGTAAAGGGCTGCGTGGTCGCGCTGAGAAAATCGGACTGCGAAGCGATAAAAGTCGGCGTTGAGGTAAAGTGATGAAAAAATACAGCGTCGCGCTTGCGGGCAACCCTAATGTAGGAAAAAGTACGATATTCAACGCGCTGACGGGCTTGAAGCAGCACACGGGAAACTGGACGGGGAAAACCGTCGACTGCTTTGAGGGACAGTTTGAGGAAAACCAGGCGGAGTTTTTCGTCACCGATCTGCCGGGAGCGTATTCATTGATCTCATACTCCCGCGAGGAAGCTGTCACGGCGCATTGCCTGAGAAAGCGAGAATATGACTGCGTGATTCTTGTGCTCGACGCGGGAGCGCTTGAGCGGAACCTTTGCTTTGCGCTTGAGGTGCTGTCGCTGAACGTAAATGCCGTTATCTGCCTGAATCTAACCGATGAAGCGGAGCAAAAGGGCATAATCATCGACGATAAAGCTTTATCTGAGGCTTTCGGTTTGCCTGTTGTGAGGTGCTGTGCCGTTAAAAAGCAAGGTATAAAAGAGCTGAAAGCCGCCGTAAATAACGCCTGCGAAGCTCCAAGAACCGCAAGGCTTGATTTCTGTCCGGATTATTCGGACGGAAAGAAAAATATTGAAATAATCAGCAAATACAGCAGAAAGCTCTGCTCGGGCTGCGTCACCGTGACCGAAGGCGATAAAATAAAACATGACCGCAGGCTTGACAGAATGCTGACCTCAAAAGCTCTCGGCATTCCCGTTATGCTTTTGCTGTGCGGTCTGCTGTTTTGGATAACGGTCGCGGGCGCGAATTATCCGAGCGAATGGCTGAATTACCTGTTCGGAGCCGTTAAAAACAGGCTTGACGAATGGAGCGCGGCGCTTAGTCTCCCGCCGTTTTTGTCGGGCTTGCTCATTGACGGAGTGTATTCAACGCTGACTCGGGTAATAGCCGTAATGCTTCCGCCGATGGCGATATTCTTTCCGCTGTTTTCTCTGCTTGAGGATTCGGGATATATGCCGAGGATCGCTTTTAACCTTGACAGGATTTTTTCGCGCTGCGGAGCGCACGGCAAGCAAAGCCTGTGCATGATGATGGGTATAGGCTGCAACGCCTGCGGAGTTACGGGCTGCCGGATAATCGAAAACAAAAAAGAGAGGCTTATCGCCGTAATTACAAATAATTTTATGCCCTGCAACGGACGTATGCCCATTCTGATCTCGCTTCTCATGATGTGCTTTTCGGGCGCGGAGTTCGGGTTTAGCTCGTCGTTTCTTATTTCTTTTTCCTTGGTCGGGGTGATAGCCTGCTGCGTGATCGTCACGCTGCTTGTTTCAAAGCTGCTTTCCGCGCTGTTAAAGAGCGGCGGAGAATCGGGCTTTGTGCTGGAGCTTCCTCCCTTCCGCAGACCTCAGATAATCAAAACCTTAGCGCGCTCCTTTTGGGACAGAACCTTGATCGTGCTCGGCAGAGCCGTTGTCGTAGCCGCTCCCGCAGGAGCAATAATCTGGCTGTGCGCGAACATTTATGTTGGAGACGCTTCGATTTTAAAGCACTGCACCGATTTTTTAGATCCGTTCGGACGCTTTTTAGGCTTGGACGGCGTAATAGTAATGGCGTTTATTTTGGGCTTTCCCGCAAATGAAACCGTCATACCGATTATTATCATGTCATACTCGGCAACGGGAGCGCTGACCGATTTTGAGGGCTATAACGAGCTTTTCAGCCTGCTTTCGCAAAACGGCTGGACTATAACTACCGTTGTCTGCATGATAATAATGACCGTGATGCATTTTCCCTGCTCCACAACCTGCCTCACCATAAAAAAAGAGACGGGAAGCATAAAGTGGACGCTGCTTTCAATGGCGGTTCCGACCGTCTGCGGAATCGCGCTCTGCGCTGTCGTTTCGCATATTTAAAGCTCATTCGTCACAACATCCGTTCCCGTTCATATTATGAAGGTGAGCGGCGCTCAGGAACCGAAGGTTCCCAAGAAAACGAAAAGGAGAATTAAATTGAATATAGTAAAAGCGGCGGAACAGCAATACGGAATTGCCCCACTCCCCGACGATCCCGTATGCGCAATGGCGTATGTTCCGTTTCAGGGAGAGCGGTCAAAGACTTTCTCACCCGATCATGGGTTTATGCTCGGAACAATGTACCCGGATTTGAACAAGCCGTTTTACGGCAGTAAGTGCGGTGATAACAGTGACTAAACGAGAGGCTCTGCTGAAAAAGCTATCGACCTATCAGTTTGCGGCACACGATTTGCAGTTGTTCTTAGACACCCACCCCGGCGACGAGACGACAATTGAACAGATGAGCCGTTACCTTAGGCTCGCCGAACCGCTTGCGGAGCAGTACGAGGAGCAATACGGCTCGCTTACAAAAAGAGATGATGACGGCAACAACTGGAACTGGATAAAAGCTCCATGGCCGTGGGAAAACGGGGAGGATTGCTGATGTTTGTTTATGAAAAAAAGCTTCAATACCCGATAAATATAAAAACCCCCAACGCAAAGCTTGCAAAAGTTATAATGAGCCAGCTCGGAGGTCCGGACGGTGAGCTCGGTGCGGCATTAAGGTATCTGAACCAGCGATACACCATGCCGATGCCGGAATTGAAGGCGACACTGACGGATATAGGCACCGAAGAGCTTAACCACATTGAGATGATCGGTACAATATTGTATCAGCTCACAAAAAATCTAACGGTTGAGCAAATAAAGGCGGCGGGCTTTGACGCTTATTTTGTGGATCACACGTTGGGAGTTTATCCTCAGTCTGCGGGAGGCGTGCCCTTCACAACGGCATATATAGCCTCAAAGGGCGACGCTATAACAGATTTGCACGAGGACCTTGCGGCGGAGCAGAAAGCGCGGACCACTTACGACAATATTCTTCGGTTGGCTGACGATCCCGACGTCAAGGACGCAATACGATTTTTGCGCGAGCGCGAGGTCGTTCACTACCAGCGCTTCGGAGAAAACCTGCGGCTGCTGACCGATAAGCTTGACGAGCGAAACTTCTATGCGTTCAACCCGGAATTTGACAAAGCGTGTTTTAAAAAGAAAAAGGGCACACAATAATTTTTTAGAATAACAACGATAAAAATACAGGCAGAAGAGTTGCGGTTCAATCCGTTATTCTTCTGCCTTGTCTTTTTACGTGATTTTTTCGAGTGAAGCATTAGAGCTAATATGATCAGATGGATTCACGCCGATTTATTTCTTAATTCGCATTAAATCGCTCAGCTTTCCGCATTGAGTTATATTATCAGGTGGCTGTCAGATAAAACACATTGAAATAAACACCACATGATTTGCCAAAGTCTTGTAATACGATTGGAAATAATGTATAATTCAAACATATTAACATTTTGCGGGGATGAGGAAAGATATGGAAAAGCTACGGTTTATACTGACCAAGGAAGGCTTTCGCGCGGACGATGTTGTTTATGCGGAGAAAGATCCGGTAAAATGGTTTGTAAAATTTACAAAATCACCCTATGAAACGCTCTATGAGCTGTCGTTTCGGGAGCGACCCGATTGCTTTGACGCTGCGGGAATATTTCTGTGTCAATTCGCGGAACATTTTACAGCTGAATTAACGGCTGTCTCGGGCTTGGAGCTTAGCCGTGAAAAAACAGAGCTTGTTCCAAACGAAGAAACTATCGAAATATTGCTCGACTCCGTTCCGTTTGCGCTTGGCGCGGAATTTGTGACGCGCACTTGGATAAAACGGCAGTACCGTAAGCTGTTGGCGGTGTTCGCAAAGCAAATCAAAACGTATAATGGGAAGGTTTCGCTCTACTTTGCCGAAAAAAGCCAGAAGCTCCATGTTCCCGAACGCGTGTTTTTCCATTTGGTGGAAAACAGTGAGGGCGAGTGTCCCTTCGCGTTTTTAGCCACCTACGCTACCAAGGGCGACGGCGGACGCGTGCGTCACGTGCCGCTGCGATACGCGCTGACGGAGTACCGCGATGACCGCTCAAAGCTGCTGGAGCTGCTCGCCTGTCTGAATAAGGCGGCGGAACGATCAGAGTTGATCGGAGAGTTGATGGAAAGCGGCGAGCTGTTCCATCCGCTGCGGTTCAACGCCGATGAAGCGTTCCGATTTTTGAAGGATGTTCCGATTTATGAGAGCTGCGGAATTCTGTGCCGTATTCCGAATTGGTGGAAACGCCGCTACAGCTCTGTAACGATGACGGTTAAAATGGGCGAGGACAAGCCCGCTCTGCTCGGTCTTGACGGCTTGCTGCACATGGTGCCGTCTCTCACGGTCGGCGGCGTTCCGCTTACAGAGGAAGAGATCCGCGACCTGCTCAGTCAGTCAGAGGGATTGTCATTTATAAAGGGCAAGTGGATTGCCGTAGATCACGAGCGTCTTCGCAGATTGCTTGACGAGATGAAAAAATATGACGGCGATATTACGCTTTTGGACGCGCTGCGTTCGGAAATCAAAAATGTCGATGATGAAGAGGACGTCGGACCTGTCATTACCAACGGCAAATGGCTGGGCGGTTTGCTGAAAAGCCTGCGAAATCCGCGGAAACAGAAAAACATAGGCACGCCTGGGAGCTTTTGCGGAGAATTGCGCCCTTATCAGGAGGTTGGCTATCAATGGCTCCTGCAAATGAATCAGCTCGGCTTCGGCGCTTGTCTTGCCGACGATATGGGACTGGGCAAAACCGTGCAGATTTTAGCCTTTTTGGAAGCACTGCGTGAGAAAAAGCCGAGCGCAAAGGTGCTGCTGATCGTACCCGCCTCGCTATTAGGCAACTGGCAAAAGGAGGCTGCGCGGTTCGCACCCGGTTTGACCATGGATATCCTGCACGGCTCCAACAGTTCAACATTATCCGAACGGTTCGAGCGATCTGCCGCGTTTCTCACCATAACCACCTACCGCATGGCGCTCTCTATTGAAGCTCTCACAAAGCCGTTATGGAGTTGTGTAATTCTTGACGAGGCGCAGGCTATCAAGAATCCGCTTGCCAAACAGACAAAGCAAATCAAAAAGCTTCGGAGCCGTATGCGTATCGCCATGACGGGTACGCCTATCGAAAACGACTTGTCTAATCTCTGGTCGCTGTTCGATTTTCTGAACAAGGGACTGCTGGGCAGCTCGGAGGAATTCCGGCGCTTTTGCAAAGGCTTGGAGCAAAACCCGGAGGGTTACGCCAAGCTGAAAAGAATGATCGCGCCGTTCCTGCTCAGGCGCGTCAAAACCGATAAAAAGATTATTTCCGATTTGCCCGACAAGCTGGAGCAAATTGATTATGTTACGCTTTCTCCCAAGCAGACAGTGCTCTATCGCAAGCTGCTTGCGGAAACGCAGGAGAAGGTGTTGACAAGCGACGGTATACAGCGCAGGGGCATTGTGCTCGCCCTTCTGCTGCATTTGAAGCAGATTTGCAATCATCCCGACCAGTATCTGGGAACAGAGGAATACAGCCCGACGCAGAGCGGCAAGTTTGAGCTGCTCAAACAGCTTGCGCAGACGATTGCCGAAAAACGCGAGCGTGTGTTGGTGTTCACTCAATTCAAAGAGCTGACGGGTCATCTTGATGATTACTTGGCGGAGGTGTTTGGCAGGCGCGGCAGCGTGATACATGGCGGCGTTCCCGTCAAGGAACGCAGTGAGATCGTTGAGCGTTTTCAAAGTGACGCCTATGTGCCTTATTTAGTGCTGTCTGTCAAGGCAGGCGGAACGGGCTTGAACCTGACGAACGCAAATCACGTCATTCACTTTGACCGCTGGTGGAACCCGTCAGTGGAAAATCAGGCGACTGACCGAGCCTTCCGTATCGGTCAGCAGAAAAATGTAATGGTGCACAAATTCGTCTGCAAGGGCTCGGTTGAGGAAAAGATCGACACTCTGATCTCCTCAAAAAAGGAGCTTGCCGAAAACGTCATCGGTGCGGGCGGAGAGAGCTGGATCACCGAAATGAATAACGACGAGCTGATGGATCTGCTGCGCTTGGAGGTGTAGAAATGGCAAGATACTGGAACGAAATGAATTATTCTCAGCCGACCGAGAAAGAGTTGAAGGAAAACGCGAAGAACACGCGCAAAAAAGCTGCGGCAAAAGGTCAAACCCTGCACCCGATCGTGATCACCTCACGACAGATCGCTAAAAGCTGGTGGGGCAAATCATGGTGTGAAAACTTGGAGCGTTACGCCGATTTTGACACGAGACTCCCGCGCGGCAGACGGTACGTCCGCACCGGAGCGGTCATCGACTTGCAGATGAAAAAGGGCAAAATAACGGCGCGTGTGCAGGGCACTCGCAAGACACCGTATAAGGTGGAGATCCGCATCAGTCCGCTGTCCGAGCAGCGCATCGAGAAAATCACCGGCAAATGCACCACGCGAGTGGAATCGCTCGATCAATTGGTCAACGGCGACTTCCCCGAGGAGTTGAAGGAAGTCTTTTTGGATGAGGGAGGTCTGTTCCCGAAACCGAGAGAGATTTCGTTTTCCTGCTCCTGCCCGGACTGGGCGGTCATGTGCAAGCACGTCGCCGCGTCCCTTTACGGCGTCGGTGCAAGGC
This sequence comes from uncultured Ruminococcus sp., assembly GCA_902777275.1. GTDB lineage: Bacteria > Bacillota > Clostridia > Oscillospirales > Acutalibacteraceae > Ruminococcoides. Next base: position 56,378 of record CACYTI010000007.1, read on the forward strand.
TTGATGAGGAACCTCTGTTGTTCTTTTCCCTGCGCGGCATCGACACGAACCGCTTTGTGGATGTGGTCATTTCAAGCCGCATAGAATCCATGCTCGCAAATGTCGATAAACCCGGCAAGAGAATCATCCGGAACGCACAGATTGAAGATTTGTTCGGAGTACTGTAGGAGAAAGTATATATCGGGTTTTAGAAACCGGGTGACTGAAATTATAAACAATGAATTGATATACAAATAGAAAAATGGGCGAAGGTGATTTATTTCATCTTCGCCCAATGTTTGGTGCATAATTATTAAAAGAAATCATATTTTCCGTGTGATTCTTCAAAATTTGAAACACCGGAGTATAGAACAATAACATAATCCGGGGCTATTTGCTTGATATATTCTTCTGCATTAAGTTTGTCGCCTACATAGTATTCGAAATCTCTCATATCACAAATATGCAGTTCCGATGTTTGCAAAGACAGAAAAGGAGCAACTACGCAAGAAAAAGAGTCTCTGATCATCAAGATTTTCTTTCCCTTAGGATTAAGATTATTATACATAATCTGCAAACGGAAATCTCCTCCGCTGTAGGTTGCATATGTATTACTTTTGTAATAGTCTTTCTCCATATTTTCCATATAAAGAACAGTATCCTTGAATTCTCCGTTACGTATTTGATTCTTTATAGGTTGTTCTTCAGTCATATCGGTTTTGAATTTCGGAGTAATCAATTCAAAATCATCAGCTCCATTCCAAGAGAAAAAAGTGCCGACTTTTTTTCCTTTAGATCCGAGGAACCAATTGGGGTAATTAGTAACATCATAATTATTAATATCAGTGCACTGATTGGAATAATTAAATTTATAGCGTGAGTTTAATTCTTTGAGCAGGGCGTTATTCGCCGCAAAGCCCGATCTTACTGTCCAGTGATGGTCTGAATTATAATATGTTTTGAATTTCGATTCGTTCTCTGTCAACACTTTTGAAAAATCAACGTATGGGATCTTGCTGTTATCCAATTCTGTTATAAACGAGTTATAATTGTCAATAGAATAGTTGTCAATATTCAATGGAGACTTCTGATAATACTCTTTACCCGGAACGGCACAATAAAGAAAACTTGCTCCATTGCTTTCGCTTACTGTTTTTATTTCATCAATGGCAGAAACCACTTTTTTTATTTCTCCGCTATCGAGCTTTTTTACAGAATCAATTAAACTATCTGAATCCGCCTTAACAACAGTAGTGTCATCTTTTACTACTCTTGTTCCCAGCAAATTATCTTTAATTGAGTTGACATCAATCATTTCGTTGTGATAGCTTAATGCTTTGTTGGAAATATCATCCACGTCGTTTTTATAATCAAGGAATTTGCTAATGTTTCCGTGTTTGATTCCGGCGGCTAAATCGATTGTTTTCGACTTGAGCTGCTCAAAGCAATGCCCCCAAATGCCTGCTATTATAAAAACAACAAAAAACAAGAACACTAAGATGTTTTTATTAATCAAAAGCAAATAAAATCAACATATTTTACTTAAAAAGTACAGGGTTTAAGATTTTTTTGTAAGATTAAAACGACACAACCACCGTGAAATGTAACTTCACGGTGGTCAAATAACTGTCTATCGTTTGTAAAAGAGATTTTAGCCCGGAACCAATGTCAATTCCCCATCGCACCAATCCTCTTTTGCCTCTGTCAGCTTTACGTTCGCTATTGTGCCGCAGAGTGATGTGTCATCGGAATACACTCGAACGGGGGTGTAGTTTTTGGTGTAGCCCTCGAGGTATCCGCGGCGGAGACGCTCGAACAGCACGGGTTCGACTCTCCCCGTCTGCGAGCGCAGAAATTTCTGCCTTTCATTATCGGTAAGCTCTCCCATAAGGCGCGCGCGGCGCTCCTTTTCGGCGGGCGGAACATGGTCGGGCATACGCTCGGCGCGCGTTCCCTTTCTGAGCGAATACGGAAAAACATGAACCTTGGCAAAGCCTATGCTCTTTACAAAATCCATTGAAGCCTGAAAATCCGCCTCGCTCTCACCCGCAAAGCCAACCATTACGTCGGTCGTTATTGCGGCGTTGTCGAACGCCGAGCGCAGACGCGAGACGATCTCCGCGTATTCGGCGGAGTCGTAATGGCGGTTCATCGCTTTTAATGTATTGTCGCAGCCGCTTTGGAGCGAGAGGTGAAACTGCGGGCAGAACTTCGGCTGAGCGGCAAGGCGTTTGATAAGCGGCTCGTCCATCTGCTCTGGCTCTATCGAGCCGAGGCGCACTCGGTCTATCCCCTCCACGGCGCAGGCGGCTTCTACCGCGTCGGCAAGGTCGAAACTCTCCCCCAGCCCGTAGGCGGACAGATTTATCCCCACAAGCACGACCTCGCGGTAGCCGTTGAGCGCGACGTTTTCAAGCTCACGGCGCAAATCGTCAAGCGGCTTTGAGCGCACCCTTCCTCTCGCATAGGGAATTATGCAGTAAGAGCAAAAGCGGTTGCAGCCGTCCTCTATTTTTATAAACGCTCTTGTGTGCTCGTCAAACGAGGTGACGGTCAGGTTCTCATATGAATCGGCGCTTAAATAAGCGGGGATATCCGTTAAGGGGGTTTTATTTGAAATATACTCCTCGATTGCGGGCACCAGCCTTGCGCGATCCTTGTTGCCTAAAATGACGTCGCAGTTGGTAAAAGCCTTCATCTCGTCGGGAAACGCCTGCGGCATACAGCCCGTAAGCACGATTATACCGCCGGGGTTGTTCCTCCTTACGCGGTTAATCAGCTTGCGGTTCTTGGCGTCGCTTACAGAGGTCACGGTGCAGGTGTTTATCACGGTGATGTCCGCTCTGTCCCTGTCGGGCGATTGTTCAAAGCCGTGCCGCAGCAAATCCTCGCGCATCGCTTGAGATTCATACTGATTTACCTTGCAGCCGAGCGTAAGTATATTAAATTGCATAATTTTGTTCTTCCTTTTTATTCAATATGTTGATTTTACATTATTTTGCATTTTTCTATTGATTATCTGTCGAAAAGATGATAAAATATTATTACAGTGATGTAATATAATTCTTTTTTGTCAAAATATGAGGTGATCACAATGTATTCCTTACCCATTGCTGCCGTTAACAAAAACGGGTTAATCGACATTTTTGAAACTCTCGCACAGTTTCCCAATATAGGGATGATGATAAAAAGCGGCGAATATACCGTAGACGCTCATTCGCTTATAGGTGTTTTTTCACTTGACATCAACAAACCCATTGAGCTGCTGCTTGATAAAGAGCCTGACGAAGAATTCAAAAACGCGATTTCCCGCTTTTTGCCCGCTTCGGTTCATTGAAGAATAATTACATACAAACTGCTTTAAACATAAGCCCTATGACACAACCGGTCATAGGGCTTGCTTTATTAATCAAGTATTCTTGTCAACCTTATGTTTCGGCTTGAGATTCTGTGTCTTTTTGCTGCGGCTCGCGATTTCAGCCAAAACCTCCTCAAGCGGAATACCCTGATCAACCATCATAACAGTCAGATGATAGAGCAAATCGGCAATTTCGTAGATGGTCTCAACATGGTCGCCATTCTTCGCGGCGATGATAGTTTCGGCGCACTCCTCGCCGACCTTCTTGAGTATCTTGTCGATTCCCTTGTCAAGAAGATAGCAGGTGTAGGAGTTTTCTACGGGATTGTCTCTTCTGTTCTCGATTGTCTTGTAAAGATTGGTAAGAACTAATTTTTCCTGATCTAACATTTAAAAATGCCTCCTTAATAATATGGATAAAGTCGGAGCCGCCGCAATAAGGAACTCGTTTATTTCTGTCAGGTTCCTAAGCGGCAAACGCCTATTTTATTTTTTTGAAAAAACATGAATGCCTGCCCGTGTGACACGCAGCTCCCGTCTGTTCAACGGTTATGAGCAGTGTGTCGTCGTCGCAGTCGGCACTTATTTCCGTGACACGCTGATAGTGCCCCGAGGTCGCGCCCTTGTTCCAAAGCTCCTGACGGCTGCGCGACCAGAACCAGGTATAGCCTGTTTCGAGCGTCTTTTGCAGGCTTTCGCGGTTCATATAGGCGAGCATTAAGACCTCGCCCGTGTCCTTTTCCTGAATTATGGCGGGAATCAAGTCCGCCTTTACAAAATATTTGTCCAAATCCATAGCTTACATCTTCTCCGCAACCTCAATCGCCTGTTTCAAGTCAAGCGTGCCGCTGTAAATCGACTTGCCGCAAATCGCACCGTAGATTTTCAGCTCGGATAAATTGATTATGTCCTTTAGCACCGAAACGCCGCCGCTCGCGATTATGTTGCAGCTAACCTGATTTACAAGGTCGTCAAGCTGCTTTAGATTGGGACCCGACAGCATTCCGTCGCGCGAAATGTCAGTGAAGATGATCGTCTGCACACCGACGTCCTCCATGCGCTTGGCAAGCTCAATATAATTTATCTCGCTGCTGTCGAGCCAGCCCTCCGCCTGAACCATTCCTTCCATGGCGTCGATCCCGACTGCGATTTTGCCGCCGTATTCCCTGACAGCCTCGGTGACGAGCTGAGGGTTCTTGACCGCCGCCGAGCCGAGGATAACTCTGTCTATCCCCCTGCTCAGATAATATTCAACAGCCTGCATACTCCGAATGCCGCCGCCGACCTCAACGCTCATTGAGCAGCTTTTGGCTACGTCGGCTATCAAATCGGCGTTGATAAGCTTTGCGTCCTTTGCTCCGTCAAGGTCAACCATGTGCAGCCACTTAGCGCCTGCCTGAGCGAAGGCGGAAGCCGCCTCGTAGGGTGATTCGGCAACCTTGTGGGCGGTGGAATAAACGCCCTTTTGAAGTCTTACGCAGTTGCCGTCCTTTATGTCGATCGCGGGTAAAATAATCAATTACAACACTCCTTTTGCAGAAAGAGGTTTGCCGCTGCCGTTTTGCTTTACCGCAAGCCTTAGCGCGTGCGCAGCCGCCTTGTAAAGCGCCTCGGTTATGTGATGCGAGTTGTCGCCGTAGAGAGCCTTGAGATGAAGGGTTATTCCCGCATTGAACGCCAAAGCGCGCATAAACTCGACGGTCATTGCACAGTCGTAGCCGCCGCAGCGCGCCTGCGGAAACCGGGCGTCAAACACAAGATACGGTCTGCCGCTGATATCGACCGACGCGAACGCCAGCGCCTCGTCCATCGGCACATAAAAGCTGCCGAAGCGGTCGATCGAGCCCTTGTCGCCCAAGGCTTTCGCGAAAGCCTGACCGAGCGCTATGCCCGTGTCCTCAACGGTGTGGTGCTCGTCAACATACAAATCGCCCTTTACACTGAGCTTCAAGCCGAAGCCGCCGTGTATCGCGAATGAATTGAGCATATGGTCAAAAAAGCCCACGCCTGTGTCGACGCTTATCTCTCCCCCGTCTAGGTCAAGAGTCAGCCTGATATCGGTTTCCTTTGTTGTTCTTTCAACAACTGCCGTTCTCATATACGCTTACCTCGCAAAGAATTGCCTGAGCGCGTCCAAAACCGCGCCTACCTCTTTTTCGGTGCCTGCCGTTATGCGGAGGTATTCTCCCATAAGGCGCACCACAATGGATCTGCTCTTTAAATATTCCCATATCTCACGGGAACAGCCTGTTTTCATAAAGACGAAATTCGCAACGCTTTCATAAACAACTATGTCGTTTTGAGGCGCTGTAATTTCTTTAAGTCCATTATACAGCATTTCTTTATTGTTGACAATTGTTTTTTGTCGATTTTTTAAATATTCTTTTTGGAGGAAGATTACCTCGCCGAACGCCTGCGATATGCTGTTGACGTTGTAGGGCGATTTTACCGCCTTTATCGCGCGAGAAATCACGGGATTCGCCACCGCAAAGCCGAGCCTGAGCGCCGCCGCTCCCACAAGCTTTGAGGCTGTGCGGAAGATTATCAGATTTGAATAGTCCTCGACCTTGTCAAGCAGGCTCTCCGTCCAGAAGTCCATATAGGCTTCGTCGAGGATAACAAGGGCGTTCACCGAGCTTACAAGCTTCTCAGCCTGAGCGCGGGTGATACCCCTGCCCGTCGGGTTGCAGGGATTTGAGAAAATTACAAGGCTGATGTTGTCGCTGTTGATTTTCTCTATGAGCGCGTCAACGTCGAGGTCGAGGTTCTCGTCCTTGAAAAATGTTCCGCACTCCACCTCGCAGATCGAGGAGTAAAAATTATACATCGAGAAGTCGGGAGACGCGACAAGCATTTTGTCGCCCTTCTCCATAAACGCCGACTCAATCAGGAAAATCAGCTCGTCGGAGCCGTTGCCCGCCGTAACAAGCTCGGGCTTAACTCCGTAATATTCCGCAAAAGAATTAACCAATCTCTCAGCCAACGGGTCGGGATATCGGTTGAAAGCAATTTCCGAAAGCCGCCGCGAAAGCTCCGCCCGAACATCATCGGGAAGATTGTCGGGACATTCATTGGCGTCAAGTCGGATATCATAAACGCCGCTGATAGGCTCATACGGCACAAGATTTTTTATTTTATCGTTTAGTTCGTACATTGTTTTTGTTTTACCTCTGTATTTATTCGGAATTCATTTTTTTGAATAGAGTATGTATAAGTTGATGTTTGGTTGTTAAATAAAGATGAATTATTCAGTGAGATTGTAGGGGCGCACCCGCGTGTGCGCCCTTGAACCTACGTTGTTTCAACGTCCGATTGTCGATAGGAAACAAAACGTTTTGTTCAACGCCCACGGACAGCCGGCTACGGCTGTCCTTACATGCTCAAGGAAACGGTCATATCCCACGGCATTACAAGCTCGACGCTTTGCGCCCCTTAACTCCACTCTACACACTTCAAAAACGCTAAGCGTTTTTGATCACTCAAACCTAACCTTTATTGAATTCGCGTGCGCTGTCAGACCCTCTGTTTGAGCAAAGCGGACAACGTCGCTTGCGTCGGCTTTGAGCGCTTCTTCGGTGTAGTAAATAAAGCTTGACTTTTTGATGAAGCTGTCAACCGAGAGCGGGGAGAAAAACCTCGCCGTGCCGCTTGTGGGGAGAACGTGGTTCGGTCCCGCGAAATAATCGCCAAGCGGTTCGGGGCTGTAATTTCCCAAAAATACGGAGCCCGCGTTGTCGAGTCTGCCCACATATTCCATCGGATTTGCGCAGCAAACCTCAAGGTGCTCGGGCGCAAGCTCGTTGGCGAAATCTATAACCTGAGAAATGTCGCTGCAAACGATTATCGCTCCGTAGTTGTCGAGCGAATAATTGATTATATCCTTTCTTTCAAGCTTTTCAGCCTGACACGCGAGCTCCTCCTTTGTTTTTTCGGCGATTTCCGCCGAATCGGTCAGCAGAATAGAGGAGGCGAGCCTGTCGTGCTCCGCCTGACTCATTAAATCGGCGGCAAGGAATTTTGGATTTGCGGTTTCATCGGCGACTATCAATATCTCGCTGGGTCCCGCTATCATATCAATATCTACCACGCCGTAAAGGAGCTTTTTAGCTGTCGCTACGAAGATATTTCCGGGTCCCACGATTTTATCGACCTTGGGAACGGCTTCGGTGCCGTAAGCCATAGCAGCCACAGCCTGAGCGCCGCCCATTAAAAATATTCTGTCAACGCCCGCGATTTTCGCGGCGGCAATAATATCGGGGTTGGGCGTGCCGTCCTTTTGAGGCGGAGTACACATAATTATCTCCTGCACGCCCGCTATCTTGGCGGGGATCGCGTTCATAAGCACCGACGAGGGATACGCCGCGGTGCCGCCCGGAACGTAAATTCCGACGCGCTTTAAGCCGCGCACGCGCTGACCCATGATAACGCCGTTCTGCTTTGTTGTGAGCCAGCTCTGCTGAACCTGTCTTTGGTGAAAATCTCTTATGTTCGCCGCCGCTTTTTTGACGGTTTCCAAGTACTCGGGATCGCATTTTGAGATTATCGCGTCGATATCCTCCGCCGTGATCTCCGTCTTTTCGGGGGCTTTTCCGTCAAATTTGATCGTGTAGTCCCGCACCGCCGCGTCGCCGTTTTCGCGCACGTTCTCAAGTATTTCCGTCACAACGGGCACAACGTTTTTGTCTGAGTTCTGCGCCCTGTTTTTTAAATATTCAATAAACTCGTATTCAGTTTTGCCGTCGGCAATTACCGTCTTTATCATTTTACCGCTTCCTCCAGTTTCTTCTGTAATTCCTCGATCTCCGCTTTTCTCAGCTTAAGGCTCGCGGTGTTTGCGATAAGCCTCGCGGAAATGTCCGTCACCCACTCTATTACCTCAAGACCGTTCGCCTTGAGCGTTGAGCCGGTCTCAACTATATCTACAATGCCGTCCGCAAGTCCCACAAGCGGGGCAAGCTCTACGCTGCCCTCTATCTTTATAATGCGGACATCCATATTTTTGTCATCAAAAAACGCGCGGGTAACAACGGGGTATTTTGTCGCGATCGTCTTTGTGTTGTAGCCGCCGTAAAAATCGGAGCCCTTCTTTGTGGCGAGAGCAAACCTGCATTTGCCGAAGCCGAGGTCAAGCAGCTCATAAAACGAACTGCCGTGCTCCAAAATGGTGTCCTTGCCGACCACGCCCAAATCGCAGACTCCGTGCTCCACGTAGGTTATAACGTCTGCCGCCTTAGCGAGCACGACCTCAAAATCGTTGTCGCCGACGGGCAAAATGAGACGTCTGCCCTTGTTCTTCACCTCGTCGCAGTTGTAGCCGATTTTTTCAAGTAATTCAATTGTTGTCTTTTCAAGCCTGCCCTTTGTCAGGGCAATTCTCAATGGCTGCATTTGTGTTTCTCCTTTATCCGACCGTTATGACCTCGGGAATCCCGCGCTTGCGAGCGAATTCCTCTGTTTCCTCCAACGTGGAAAGCACGCTGAATTGGGCTTTTTTGCCCTCTCCGTTCAGCTTTGCTGCAAGCTCGATAGCCTGCATTTCAAAGCCGTCCTTCGCGTAGATCAGCACGGCGGGGTTGTCGGAATAGCTTCTTTTCGCGTCCGCGAGAGTTTTCAGTGTGACGGCGTCGGTATCTATCGCAAAACCTGCGGCTCCCATAGGCGCGTCAAACTCGGAGAGCAGAGCGTCGTATCTTCCGCCCGAAAGCACCGCGTCGCCTATCCCGTTTATATAACCCGTGAACACGATCCCCGTGTAGTAGTCGTTGCGCTGAACCAGACCCAAGTCTATGATCAACTTTTCGCCCAAGCCGAGCGCGCGAAGGCTGTCGTAAATCTTATGGAGATAATCAAGCGCCTGCTCCGCCTTTGTGCCTTCACATATTTTGCGCGCCTTTTCAAAGATCTCCTCGCCGCCGAAGAGCGAGGGCAGGCTTCTGATAGCCGATACAGCGCGGCAGGGAGCCAACCTGTCGAGCAGGTTGTTGAGCGCGGAATAATTCTTGCCCTCGATCGAAAGCCTTATTTTTTCTTTTTCGATATCGTTTATCTCAAGCTCGTCAGAGAGAGCGTCGAAAACCTCGGCATGACCGAGCTCAACGCGGAAATCAGACGCCACGTTTTTAAGCGCCTGAACCGCTGTCGTGATGATCTCCAAATCGGCGCGGACTCCCTTTACGCCTAACAGCTCAACGCCCATCTGCATAAGCTCGTTGCGCCTGCCCGTCAGAGTCGGGTTATTGCGGTAAACCGCCTGTTTGTAATAAAGGCGCACGGGCATAATATTATTTTGGAGCCGTGTTGCGACCATTCTGGCGATAGGGAGTGTTGAGTCGGGGCGGACTACCATGAGCCTCCCCCTGTTATCGGTCGTTTTGAACATATCCTCAAGCGAAATACCGCTGCACGGCAAAGAAAACAAATCGTAAAATTCTATTCCGGGCGTTATGACCCTTTTAAAACCCCGTGTGACAAAGACACTTTCGATCCTTCCGCATACGTCGTCCATAGCGGCACATTCCGCAAAAAGGAAATCCTTTGTTCCCTCCGGGGTCATTTTTAAATACTTTTTCATATAAAAACCTTCCCGCAAATTGTCTGTTGCATATTGCAAACTGTTCGTTTATATAATTCGCTTTAGTGTGGTAATGTGCTAACATATTACCATAATAAATCAGTTCTGTCAAGACGCGCCGCACAATTATTTTCATAACTGTGCGGCACCGTTATATTAATATTTCATTTTCGGAATATTATTTGTTTTTATTAACCTGATCGGCAAATTTTTCCTCGCTTTTGCCTTTATTATCGTTGTTATCATTTTTCGTGTCGCCGTTTTCCTCTTCGTCATCCTCATCATCGGAGTCGATGCCGAAATGAAGAAGCTTATGCAGCTTTTTCTTCTGTTCCAACTCCTTTTCTGCGCGTATACGCTTTTGCTCTTCTGCGATCTCGGCATAGTTTAGCACGCGGAATTCGAGCGCTTCCTTTGCGATATTTCCCTTTTCTTCGATTCTGATGCGAGCTTTTTTTGCAATCAAAAAGTAAATTACCGCGTAAATCGGCGTACCTAAAATGAATCCGGGAACACCGAACAGCGCGCCGCCTACGATAACGCTGAAAAGAACCCAAAAGCTTGACAGACCGACTTGGTTGCCGATGATCTTCGGCTTAAGAATGTTGCCGTCTACCTGCTGAATGACGAACGCTATCAGAATAAACCACAGCGCAAGCCAGGGATTGATCATAAACAGAATAAACGCGCTCGGAATTCCTCCGATAAATGGTCCGAAAAACGGGATAACATTTGCAAGGCCGCAAAGCACCGCGATAAGAGAGGCGTAAGGGAAGTTGAATATTGAGAGAACGATAAAAAACAGCACTCCGATAAGCCCCGCATCGAGTATGTCGCCCACCAAAAAGCGGCCGCATTTGGTGTCGGTGATATCCACTACCTCATAAACCTTCGGAAGATATTTAATCGGGATAAAAGCCACAGCCAACTTTTTTAGCTGAACACAAAGCTGATCCTTGTAAATCAGGAAATAAACTGAGATGATAACTCCCATGAGCGAGTTGTAAATAAACGTTGCGGCGTTTGACAGAAAGCCTTGCAGCCAATTGAGCACACTCTTTGTCAAATCTTGGCTGCCCGTGAAAAAGTCGGTAACGCCCTTTAACAAATCATCAACCGAAACGGACTGCAAAAACGGAATATTCGCTTCGGAAATCATTTCGCCCCAGTTTTCAAAGGTACCCTGGATCGTATTATAATAGGAAGGAATATCGTTGACTAATTTTGACAGATTGCTTATGATTTGAGGAATCAGCACGATGATCAAAGCCGCAAAAATCGCGATTGTACCGACATAAGTTATTATCAGTGCCAAAGGCTTGCGAAAATTTTTCAGAAGCTTGTGCTTTTCACCCATCTTCGCGAACGCTTTTGTATACAAAAATTTGTAAGGGAAGTTTAGAATATAAGCTATTAAAAATCCGATAAAAAACGGTGTGAGGATACCAAAAATCATCGTGATTATGCCCCATACCCAAGAGATGTTGATAAAAAAGAAAATCAACAACACTGCGAACGCTATTGCCAAAAACAGATAGCGGATTCGTATCCGGTTTCTCTTCATACTTGATTCCTCCTCAGAATAAAGACATCTGCGCGCTTTCGGGGATTCCCGTCAGAACGCCAACGCTTTGAAGCGTTTCGATTACTGCTTTTGTAACCTTTGTTTTTGCCTGAATATCCTCAATTGAAAGATACTCGCTTGTTTTTTTGCCCTCGGCGGCAAGCGACTCGGCGGCGGCACCGCCGACTCCCGCTAAGGACGAGAACGGAAGGCGTATCTTTCCGTCCTCCACAGCGAACATCGAAGCCTCGGAGCGGTAGATATCAACCGGGAGCACCTCGATCCCGCGAGCCATCATCTCGTTTACGATTTGGAGCGTCGCGTAATCCTTGTCGTCCTTATCGCTCGACTCGTGGGCATTCTGAAGCTGCTTTATCTGACTCATACGCGCTTTGACCGCGCTGTGTCCCCTCATAAGGAGAGCGCCGTCGAGGTTTTCACTGCGGACGGTAAAATAGGCTGCGTAATATTCCACAGGCTTGTGAACCTTGTACCAGCCCAGCCTCAGAGCGGCGATCATATAGGCGGCGGCGTGAGCCTTGGGGAACATATACTTTATCTTCATGCATGAATCTATGTACCATTCGGGCACACCATGCTCGCGCATCGCCTTGAAATGCTCCTCGGTTAGCAGCTTTGTGGCATTGCCCTTACGGACTATTTCCATTATCTTAAACGCCATTGAATCCTCAAGCCCCTTGTGCATGAGGTAGGTCATGATCGAGTCACGCGTACCGATAACCTCCGAGATAGTGCAGGTGCCGTTGTGAATAAGCTCCTGCGCGTTGCCCAGCCAAACGTCGGTGCCGTGAGAAAGCCCCGAGATCTGGAGAAGGTCGGTAAATGTTTTGGGCTTTGCCTCAAGCAGCATTCCGCGCACAAAGCCGGTGCCGCATTCGGGAATGCTGAACGTGCCGGTCTGAGAGTCAATATCCTCGGGCTTCACTCCCAGTGCCTTGGTGGATGTGAAGAGCGAAATAACTTCGGGGTCGCTCATCGAGACATTCATAACGGGAATGCCCGTGAACATTTCCAGATAGTGGTAAATCGTGGGAACATCGTGTCCAAGCTCGTCGAGCTTGGTGATCGTATCGTGAATCGAGTGGAAGTCGAAGTGAGTTGTAATGTTGTCCGACTTCATGTCGTTTGCGGGGTGCTGAACGGGACAAAAATCGTAGACCTCGTTGGTGCGAGGGACTACGACCATGCCGCCCGGGTGCTGACCCGTGGTGCGCTTTACGCCCGTACAGCCCTTTGCCAAACGCTTAATCTCCGCCTTATTGCAGCCGACGATCCCGCGCTCCTCAAGATATTTCTTGGCGAAGCCGATCGCGGTTTTTTCGGCTACGGTAGAGATAGTTCCAGCCTTGAAAACGTTGTCCTTGCCAAAAAGCTGCTCGGTGTAGCGGTGAGATTTCGACTGATACTCGCCGCTGAAATTCAGGTCGATATCAGGGACCTTGTCGCCCTTAAAGCCCAAAAACGTTTCAAACGGTATCTCGTGACCGTCCTGATCCATTTTTGTCCCGCATTCGGGGCAGTCCTTAGGCGGAAGGTCAAAACCCGAGCCGTAGCTGCCGTCCGTTATAAACTCGCTGTGCTTGCACTTGGGGCAAATATAATGCGGGCAAAGCGGGTTTACCTCTGAGATTCCCGACATAGTAGCCACGAAGGAGGAACCGACCGAGCCTCGCGAGCCGACTAAATAGCCGTGAGCCTCACTGTCGGCAACAAGCTTCTGCGCGGTCATATACAGAACCGAGAAGCCGTAGGTAGTGATAGAATTGAGCTCCTTGTCGAGTCTCGCCTTTACAATCTCGGGCAGAGGGTCGCCGTATTTCTTTTTTGCCCTCTCCCATGTTATCGAGATAAGCTGCTCCTGAGCGCCCTCGATGTACGGCGGGAAGGTTCCCTTGGGGATAGGTCTTATATCCTCGCACATATCGGCGATTTTATTTGTGTTTGTAACAACGACCTCAAACGCCTTGTCCTTGCCCAGCCATTCAAATTCTTTCAGCATTTCGGCTGTTGTTCGGAAGAACAGCGGTGCCTGTTGGTCGGCGTCCTTGAATTTAAGAGCTGCCTGCAAAATCTTGCGGTATTCGCTGTCGGATGGATCCATAAAATGGACGTCGCAGGTGGCGCAGACGGGCTTGTTCAGCTCCTTGCCGAGTCTGATTATTTTGCGGTCGATCTCCCGCAGCTCGTCAACCGTCTTGAAGGTGCCGTTGCGTATAAGAAACTCGTTGTTGCCCGAGGGCTGGATTTCAAGATAATCGTAAAATGAGGCTATCTGTTTCAGCTCGCCCCACGGCGCGCCCTTTAATATAGCGCGGTAGAGCTGCCCCTCGCAGCAAGCCGAGCCGATTATCAAGCCCTCGCGGTGCTTTATCAAATCACTTTTCGCGATCCTCGGTTTTTTATAAAAGGTTTGAAGATGGCTTTTTGAAATCAGCTTATAAAGATTCTTCAAGCCAACATTATTCTTTGCAAGAATTATCTGATGATACGTCGGCAGCTTCTTAAAATCGCCGCCCGCAATTTTTGTATTAATATCCTTTGCGGAAAAAATTCCGTAATCGTCGTTAAGCCTGCTGCACAGCGAAATAAAAATCTTAGCTAAAATTTCGGCGTCGTCCGTCGCGCGGTGATGATTGAAGCTTCCCAGCCGCAGGAATTCGGCGACCGTGTCAAGCTTGACATTTTTTATTCCGGGCAAAATAGCGCGGGCAATCGCCACGGTGTCGATCGAGGTGTAGTTATACTCGACATTCATATTTTCGCAGGCGCGGCGGATAAAAGATGTGTCGAACGGAGCGTTGTGCGCCACAAGAATACTGTCGCCGGCGAATTCGAGGAACGCCGACACCGCCTCGCTCTGAGAGGGCGCGTCCTTCACCATTTCATCGGTTATGCCCGTGAGCTGTGTTATCTTTGCGGGAATGGGCATTTCGGGATTCGCGAAGGTTGAAAAGGTATCGGTGATTTCCCCGTTAACGACCTTGACCGCGCCGATTTCGGTTATTTTATCGCGAAGCGGCGAAAGACCCGTTGTTTCAATGTCAAAGCAGACAAACGTTCCGTCGAGCGGTTCATCCTGTCCGCCCGACACAGATTCAACCAAATCGTCCATGAAATAGGCTTCCATGCCGTAGATGACCTTTATATCTCCACCGAGCTTGTATTTTATCGTTTCAGCCGCCTTCATCGCGTCAGGGAACGCCTGCGCTACGCCGTGGTCGGTTATAGCAATAGCCTTGTGTCCCCAGTCGTAAGCGCGCTGAACAAGAGTTCCCGCGGGAGTGAGCGCGTCCATCTGCGACATATTTGTATGCAGATGAAGCTCTACGCGCTTTTCCTCAGCCTTGTCGGTAATCTTGATTTTCTCGGCGGTCCCGATAGAGTTTGCGTTAAGCACGACCTCCTTCATAAAGTCGTCAAACTCCACGTTGCCCATAACGACGATTGTTTTGCCGGATTTGAGCGAATCGAGTATTTCCGACTCCTTGACGCCGCAGAACAGCTTTACGGTGATCGAGCCTGTGTAGTCGGTTATATCTATGGTGATTATCGCGTTTTTGTTGTTTTTGGTTATTCTTTTTTCGGTTTCTATAACGTCGCCCCAGACGACGGCGCCCTTTACGCTGTCGCCGAGGTTCTTGATTTGCGTCATTTTGCCGCGAATGCTCCTGCCGTAGAGCGGGCGCACCGAGGAGCGGACTATTTGAGGAACAGTGAAAGCTCCCTCACGGAGCTCTATCTCCGTTACGGCGTCCTCCCTGCGCTCATCTCTGTCGGCTGCGTCCTCCTCTTCTTCGCGGAAGAACTCCGCCGCCTTTTGAAGCTGTTCGCGTTTTATCTGAGTCTGCGCGCTTTTTATAACCTGCTTGTACTCGTCGCTGCTATCACTGACCTCAAAGATCCCCGTGTATTTAACATTCAGAGAAAGGTCAAACTCGTCTGCAATTATCCGAGTCAGCGCACGGTCAAAGCCCTTCGCGTCGAGCAGAGCCTTTCCCCCGTTGTTCAGATTTATAATAAGCGTTTTGTCGTCAAGTCTGACGTCGGCGTTGTTGAGCGTTCCGTTTATGCTCGGCATTTCGCGTTTGAGCGCCGCGTAAAGCTCGGGAAAATAATCCGCTGTAAACAGCTTGGAGCCGAAATGCGGCTTTATGCATACCGAAGCATCAAGGAGCTTGGCGTAGGTTTTTTCCGCCGCAAGGAGCTGATCGCGCGGTATCAGCTCGGAAAACTCGACCCAAAGCGTTACAACGCGCACCTCGTTTATAATATTCACTTTTATGACTGCTCCCCTGCGGATCGCCTTAGGAACCGCGCGGCTCTCCGCAAAGGAGCTGAAAATATCGTCCAGTGTTTTCATTCAATATCCTTTACATTTTTTCAATTTCTTCCATAAGCGCGTCAACGAGCTTATCCTCGTCAACCTTTGCTATAACCTCGCCCTTCTTGAATACCAGCCCGCAGCCGTCGCCGCCCGCTATGCCGATATCCGCCTCTCTCGCCTCGCCGGGACCGTTTACAACGCAGCCCATAACGGCTACCTTTATGTTCTTTTCACAGCCGCGCAGACGGTCTTCAACCTCGTTGGCAATTTTTACCAAGTCAATTCTTGTTCTGCCGCAGGTTGGGCATGACACAAACTGCACGCCGCCCTGCTTTAAGTCGAGCGCTCTGAGAATGTCGTCGGCGGCATATATCTCGCGCACCGGGTCAGCCGTAAGCGACACCCTTATCGTATCGCCTATGCCGTGCATGAGAAGCGAGCCGATGCCTGCGGCGGATTTGATTATGCCCATACGCTCGGTGCCCGCCTCGGTAACTCCTAAGTGAAGCGGATAATCGCACCGGTCGGCGGCAAGCTCATACGCCTTTATCATAGTTGACACGGTAGAGCTTTTCATAGAAAGCACGATGTCGTAAAAATCGAATTTTTCAAGGAGCGACGCGTGATAAAGCGCGCTGTCGCACAAAGCCTGAGGAGTGGGATGCCCGTATTTAGCTAAAATTTCCTTTTCGAGCGAACCCGAATTTACGCCTATGCGAATCGGTATCCCGCGCTGACGGCAGGCATCGGCGACAGCCTTTACCCTGTCGTCGGAGCCTATGTTGCCGGGATTGATTCGTATTTTATCCACGCCTGCGGCACACGCTTCAAGCGCAAGCTTGTAGTTAAAATGAATATCCGCCACAAGGGGAATGTCTACCGCCTGCTTAATGGCGGGAATAAGCTTAACTGCCTCCATATCGGGGATCGCGGCACGGATGATCTGACAGCCCGCTTCCTCAAGCCGCTTTGCCTGAGCGACACTGCCGTCAATATCGGTTGATAGCACATTGAGCATTGACTGCACCGAAACGGGCGCACCGCCGCCTATCAAAACATTTCCCGCCTTTACCTGAATTTTACTGCTCATACTGTCTCCCCCATTCTATTCCATTTTCGGGAAAGTTCCCGTAATCAGTTTAAATATATCGTTGCCTGTAATTATCACTATCAATACAATAAGCAAAGCCAAGCCTATGCCGTTAACAATATACTCCACCTTGCGCGGAACGGGCTTGCGGAAAATCGCTTCTATAATAAGGAAAACAAAGCGTCCGCCGTCGAGCGCGGGGAACGGGAACATATTCACGATGCCGAGGTTAACGGTTATAAGCGCCATTATGAACACAATGTTAAGCACCGCGTCCCCGAAGCCGGTTTCAAGTCCCTTTGAAGCCACGTCCGACACCGCCTTTGTTATTCCGACGGGTCCCGACATATCCGAAAGGCTGAATTTGCCGCGTATCAAAAGCTCAAATGACTTCCACACGCTCTTTGCAAGGCTGACCGTACCCGTGAAGGTTTCTTCCGTAACAGTGAAGAAATTCTTGTCCTTGGGCGCTAAATAAAAGTCGATACCCACGGCGGTCTCGTCCTCTGATTTTTTATATGTGAAGAACTGAACGTCCTCTAACTCTGTCTTTTCTCCGTTTCTTATGACCGTCACGTCGCCCGTGTAGCGGACGCGCTTATCTCTGACCTCGATTTCGGGATATTTAAAATCCTTCGGCTTTTCGACCTTCGCAGTTGTGTAGTAGCTGTCGATGATACCCTTAAAAATCGAGTATGCCTCATCCTTTGTCTGAGCGGCGTTTATACGCTTGGTCTCCGGCGGGAGAACCTCGCTGTACAGCTTATTTGCCATATCGTCGTCGATAAGCTTATTGTCGCGCATTTCAAGAATATAGTTCTTCGCGTCCACACAGCAATCCTGCTTATATACCGTGACAGAATCCGGGTCAACCTCCTCGCAGGGAAGAAGCTGTATTCCCATGAGCAGATCTCGGGAATTCGCGACGGAATATCCGCCCACCGAGGTGAATTTATCGCCGACCTCCAAGCCCGAATTAGCGGTGTAGGATTCGGGCGTGAAGTCAGTCACGGTGGTGTCTATAAACTCGGTCTGGTTTATTGTGACAATGAACATCAGCAAAAAGCCGACAAGAATATTCATCACAGCGCCCGCGACAATTATGATCATGCGCTTCCAGATCTTGGCGTTTGTGAACGCGCGGGGATTGTCGCTTGACTGATCCTCGCCTTCCATAGCGCAATAACCGCCTATCGGAAACAACCTAAGCGAATAACGGGTCTCGCCCTTTTTAAAGCTTATGATCTTGGGCCCCATGCCCAACGCGAACTCGTTGACCTGAACCCCCGATTTTTTGGCGCATATAAAATGCCCGAACTCGTGAGCGAAAATAATAAATTCAAAGAGAAGAACGCCGATGATGATCAGCGCTATTGTTATGAGTACCTGCAAAAAAATATCAACTCCAAAAAAGATTCCGCAGAAAAATCAGTTCTTGTTTACCCTGTTAAAATAATTGATTGCTAAATAATTGACTGTAAATATAATTGATTAAGATATTTTTCCCTTTACGTATTCGCGCGCCCTCGCGTCAACCTCTAAAATATCCCCGACGCAGGACGGCGTAAAGTTTTGAATGCTTTCCAACGCTCCGCTGACAAGCTCGCCGATATCAAGGAATTTTATCTTTCCCTGACGGAACATGAGGTTAGCCTCCTCGTTCGCTCCGTTAGCTATAGCGGTCGCCGCGCCGCCCATGGCAAACGCCTTTTTACAGGCTCGCAGGCATTCAAAGGTTTCGTAGTCCGGCTCAAAAAAGGTCATTTTGCCGATTTGAGCCAAATCAAGCTCCGCGACGGGAGATTCATAACGCATCGGATAAGTGATCGCGTATTGGATCGGAATGCGCATATCGGGAACGCCGAGCTGAGCCAGCACCGAATTGTCGGTGAACTCAACGAGCGAATGAATAATGCTTTCGCGGTGAACGACAACGTCGATGTCGCCGCCGC
Organism: uncultured Ruminococcus sp.; assembly: GCA_902777275.1. Lineage (GTDB taxonomy): Bacteria > Bacillota > Clostridia > Oscillospirales > Acutalibacteraceae > Ruminococcoides. Next base: position 75,237 of record CACYTI010000007.1, read on the forward strand.
TTACGCCGAAGAGCCTGCCCGCCTCTATGATCTCAAGACCCTTGTTCATCATAGTGGCGGAGTCGATGGTGATTTTTGCTCCCATGCTCCAGTTTGGATGCTTTAAAGCCTGCTCCACTGTGACACCGCGAAGCTCGTCGGTTGTTTTGCCGAAGAAGGGTCCGCCCGACGCGGTGAGGATCAGCTTTTTTATCACCTTTTTGTCGGGTATTCCCTGAAGGCACTGGAAAATAGCGGAATGCTCGCTGTCGACGGGAAGCAGCTTAACGCCGTTTTCGCGCACTGCGTCTGTGACAAGGTCGCCGCCCGCAACAAGAGTTTCCTTGTTGGCAAGCGCGATATCCTTTTTAGCCTGAGCCGCCGCGATCGTCGGCTGCAGACCAACCATGCCCACAACGGAGTTAACGACCAAATCCGCCTGAGGCAGACGCGCCGCCTCGATTAGACCGTCCATACCGCCGAGCACTTTTATATCGGTATCGGCGAGAGCTATTTTAAGCTCCTCCGCCTTTTGTTCGTCAAATACAACGGCAAGCTTAGGCTTATATTTACGCGCCTGCCGTTCAAGTAATGTGATATTCTTGGCTGCGGCGAGCGCGGAAACGCGCAGCCCGAGCTTGTCGGCAACGTCAAGAGTCTGAGTGCCGATAGAGCCTGTTGAGCCGAGAACGGAGATATTTTTCTTCATAATTTACTCCACGACCTGTAAAAACGGCATAAACTGTCCCAGAACAACAACCAAAGGCGCGGTGAAAATAATGCTGTCGCATCTGTCGAGCATTCCGCCGTGACCCGGGAAAAGCGAGCCGAAGTCTTTTATTTTCATGTTGCGTTTTATCAGCGAGAAGCTGATATCGCCGATAATCGAAACCACGGAATCGAAAAGGGCGAGCACCACTAAAGAACCGAAGTTCACGCGGATCTCGGGCTCTCCCGTGAAAACGAGGAACTGGAACACCAGACCCATTATCATAGCCGAAGCGACGCAGAAAACCATGCCGCCGAGCACTCCCTCGACCGTCTTTTTGGGGCTGATATTCGGGCACAGCTTGCGCCTGCCGAAATAGCTGCCGATAAAATATCCTCCGCCGTCAGCCATCCACGGAAGCAGAAAAATTGTGACGAAGAAAAAGCTGACGCTGTAGCCGTTTGTGACGCACGCGAGCGGAACCGCGCTCATTCCGAACGTGATAAGCGTTGTGCCGAACATCGCGTAGGCAAGGTTGATAAAATGAAGCTTTTTGTGATAAGCAAGGCTAACCACAAACCCCAGCGTCAGGAACAAATAGGTAAAAATATAGGTAAGCGCGCCGACAGACACCGAAATCGGCATAACCAACGCGTATAGCATACAAACAATCGTGAGCGGAATGCAGCCCAGCATTTTTTTGGCGTCCAAAAACTCACCCACCATCAAAACCGAGGCGAGACCGACGACAATACCCGTGAGCGGGTGCCAGAATTCCGAGATAATAATAACAAGCAAAACCGCCGGTATTCCGATTGCCGCTGTAAGCAAACGCGGCTTTAATGATTTCATAATGATCCCCATCACCTTTCTGCCCGCCGGAAGCGGATCCGCCGAAAGCCGCGCGCCGTCATGCGATTCCGAAAAAATGGAACGCGGCGTTTTCAGCGAAACTTAGAAATAATTAAATAACAGATTATGCAGCGCTGTTATACCCCGCCGTAGCGGCGGTTCCGCTGCGAATAAATGCGGACAGCCTCGTCAAGGTCGGATTTTTGAAAATCCGGCCACAGCTTGTTCATAATGACAAACTCGGTATATGCCGACTGCCAAAGCATAAAATTTGAAATGCGGTATTCGCCGCTGGGACGAATGATCAGATCGGGGTCGGGCTGACCCGCGGTGTAAAGATAGTCCGAAACAAGCTGCTCCCCGATATCTTCAACCGAGATTTTACCGAGCTTTACGTCGGCGCTGATATTTTTCACCGCGCGGACTATCTCATCCCTGCTGCCGTAGTTCATGGCGATGTTCAGCACCATGCCGTCCCTGTGGGCGGAGCTCTCTTCATTCTCCGCCATCAGCTCCTGCAGCTCGGGTGAAAATCCGCTTTTGTCCCCGATGAATCGCACAATGATATCGTCGTCCTTAAAATCCTCAATAGCCTCTTTCAGATAGGACTTGAACAAGCCCATCAGCGCTCCGACCTCGTCCTCGGGACGCTTCCAATTTTCGGTTGAAAACGCGTAGACCGTAAGGTATTTTATTCCGATCTCCGAACAGTAACGCGTTATCGTGCGAAAGGTTTTTGCGCCCTCGCGGTGCCCCGCCTTGCGCGGAAGCCCCCGCTTTTTTGCCCATCTGCCGTTGCCGTCCATAATGATCCCGACGTGAACAGGCAGAATAAGACCTTCGTCTGCGGGCAATTGACTCGGTGCCGAGCTTTCTTTTTTATTTTTACCGAAAATCGCCATTTTACAGCTCCAAAACCTCTTTTTGCTTTTCTGCCGAAAGCTTCTCGATCTGTTTTGTCGTTTTGTCGGTAAGCTCCTGAGTCTTTTTCTCGCCCTGCTTGAGATCGTCTTCAGTGAGCTCTCCGGATTTTTTCATTGCCTTAAGCTTTTCAATGGTGTCACGTCTTACGTTTCTGACCTGAACCTTTGTATCCTCGGCGATTTTCTGAACGTCCTTGACGATCATTTTACGTCTTTCCTCTGTGAGAGGCGGGAAAACAAGGCGGATGACCTTGCCGTCGTTGTTGGGGTTGATGCCGATATCCGATTTCTGGATAGCCTTTTCGATTTTTTTGATGATAGACATATCCCACGGCTGAATAGTGAGCGTTCTCGCCTCTGTGACCGATACGGCAGCAAGCTGGTTAACGGGTGTTGGTGCGCCGTAGTAATCGACCTTTACCTTATCGAGAACGGCGGGATTTGCTCTGCCCGCTCTGATCTCGGAAAATTCCTTGCGCATATGGTCAACTCTTCTTCCCATTCTTTCCTCTGCTTTTTTTAACTGTTCTTTCATGCTTAAGCCTCCTGAGAATTTATTAATAAAAAATAAGTTAAGATTGTTCGGTATGTCAAATCAGCAGGTAACGACCGTGCCGATATTCTCTCCGCAAACTGCACGGAAAATGTTTTCGGGTTCTTCGATGCTGAACACAATAATCGGAAGCTCGTTGTCCTTGCACAGCGCGGTGGCGGTGCTGTCCATAACAGCTAAATCCCTTCTCAGCACCTCGCTGTAGGAGATCGAGTCAAACTTTTGGGCGTCGGGATTCTTTTTGGGGTCGCTGTCGTAAACGCCGTCAACCATTGTCGCCTTCATAATGACATCCGCCTCTATCTCGACAGCTCTCAGCGCGGCGGCGGTGTCTGTGCTGAAGAACGGGTTGCCTGTTCCGCAGCCGAAAATCACAACTCTGCCTTTGTTCAGATGGCTTACAGCCTTGTTGCGGATATACGGCTCGGCGACCTGACGCATAGAAATAGCTGTCTGCACTCTCACGTCAAGCCCTAACTGCTCCAAAGCGTCGCAAACTCCGAGAGCGTTGATCGTTGTGGCAAGCATTCCCATGTGGTCAGCGCGGGTCCTGTCCATCTCTCCCGATGCTCTTCCGCGCCAGAAGTTGCCGCCGCCCACGACAATGCCGACCTGAACTCCGGCATCGACGCATCTCTTTATAGGTTCGCAGATTTTCAGCACGGTGTCAAAGTCGATGCCGTGCTTTTGCTCACCGGCAAGCGACTCTCCCGAAAGCTTTAATAATATCCTCTTATATTTGGGTTGCATATATAACACCTCATTATTTATAATTATTTAATATTATACAATATATTGCCGGTAAAGTAAAGAAAAAACGTCAAATAATTTAAAACATACAGCGCTTAGTATAAATCGCTGCTTTTCTTTTTTCCTAAAACGAAATATAAAGGCGTCGAATCATAAAATTTTACACGGGTAAAATCAAAAAAAGCCCGAAAAAACCGTAAAAAATCGTACATAAAAAATACGCCGTGTAAATCTTGACAAGCGAAAACAAAAAGAATATAATATACAGGTTAGTATATAAATCAGTATAAAACGCTTTGGGATTATTTATCCCGCTTGAAAGGATTGATTGAAATGGCTGCAAAACCCACCATGCTCACCGAGGAAGGTCTCAGAAAGCTTGAAGAAGAGCTCGAATATTTACATAACGTAAAACGTAAAGAAATCGCCGAAAAAATCAAGGTCGCTCGCTCCTACGGCGACCTCTCGGAGAACAGCGAATATGACGACGCAAAAAACGAGCAAGCTATCATGGAGGCGCGAATCACCACCATTGAAAGCATCCTCAAAACCGCCGTTATCATCGACGAGTCAAACACCTCTACAGAGCACGTTCACCTCACCTCGCTTGTAAAGGTCGAAATGCTCAAAACCGGCAGACAGGTCGAATACCGCATTGTCGGCTCCGGCTCGAACGAAGCAAATCCCAAGGAGGGAAAAATCTCCGACGAGTCCCCCATCGGCAAGGCTCTCATGGAAAAGAGCGTGGGAGATGTGGTTGAGGTTGAAACTCCCGGCGGCGTTGTAGCGCTTAAGATTTTGGAAATCAACAAGTAATTTCACAGGAAGGACGTTTCAAATATGAGTAAGAAGCCGCAGCAGGCAAACAGCAGCGATGTTATTCAGGTTCGTTACGACAAGCTGAACGCGCTCAGAGAAGCGGGCAGGGATCCGTTTGTTATCACCACCAGCGACAGAGATACCTACACCGAAGAAATCAAAAACGATTTTGAAAAGTTCGAGAACACCGACGTATGCGTTGCGGGCAGAATCATGTCGAAGCGCGGCAAGGGCAAGGTTTCTTTTCTTGATCTGCACGACAAAACCGGCAAAATCCAGATTTTCGCAAAATTTGACGATTTGGGCGAGGTTGAATACGGCTTTTTGAAAAAGTGGGACATCGGCGACATCGTTGAGGTCAAGGGATTCGTATTCAAGACACAAATGGGCGAGATTTCGATCCACGCAAAGGAAGTGCGCCTGCTCTCAAAGTCGCTCAAGCCTCTCCCCGAAAAGTATCACGGACTGACGAACACGGATTTAAGATACCGTCAGCGCTATGTCGATTTGATCATGAACCCCGAGGTCAAGGACACTTTCATCAAGCGCTCACAGATCATCAGCAGCATTCGCAGGTTCCTCGACGCTCAGGGCTTTATGGAGGTCGAGACCCCCATGCTCGTAGCCAACGCGGGCGGCGCTGCGGCAAGACCGTTTTTGACCCACTTTAACGCCCTTGACGAGGATTTGAAGCTCCGCATTTCGCTTGAGCTCTACCTCAAAAGACTCATAGTAGGCGGCTTGGAGCGCGTATATGAAATAGGCAGAGTCTTCCGCAACGAGGGCGTAGACACCCGCCACAACCCCGAATTCACGCTCATGGAGCTGTATCAGGCATACACCGACTATCACGGCATGATGGACCTCACCGAGAGAATGTACCGTCACGTGGCGCAGGAGGTGCTCGGCACCACAAAAATCACCTACAACGGTATCGAGATAGATTTCGGCAAGCCCTTTGAGCGCATAACGATGCTCGACGCGGTCAAAAAATACGCAGGCGTTGATTTCAACGAAATCAAAACCGACGAGGAAGCCAAGGCGATCGCAAAGGAACATCACGTCGAGTTTGAGGAAAGACATAAGAAGGGCGACATCCTCAGCCTGTTCTTCGAGGAATTTGCTGAGGAGCACATGGTTCAGCCCACATTTGTAATGGATCACCCTATCGAGATTTCTCCGCTCACAAAAAAGAAACCCGAAAACCCCGAATATGTTGAGCGTTTCGAGTTCTTTGTAAACGGTTGGGAAATGGCTAACGCATATTCCGAGCTGAACGACCCGATCGACCAGCGCGAGCGCTTCAAGGCGCAGGAGGAGGCATTAGCGCAGGGCGACGAGGAAGCCAACACAACAGACGAGGATTTCCTCAACGCGCTTGAAATCGGAATGGCACCCACCGGCGGCATAGGCTACGGCATAGACAGAATGGTAATGCTCTTCACCGACTCCGCAGCGATAAGAGATGTGCTGCTGTTCCCGACCCTTAAACAGAGTAAGTAAAAAAATGGCTTATCTATGCGGTTTTTAACGCTTTAAGGCTGAAAAAATCGGGATTTGTAAAAGAATTTGTAAATTTTGATAGCATTTTTATAAAAAGTTTATGAAATGAAAAAGGTGTGATAATCAAATCACACCTTTATTTTTTAGCCTATTAACATTTTAGATTCAAGGTCTGTAACTGCTTTTTCTCTGCGCCCTTGTTGAATTTCGTTATATATATTTCGTGTTGTTGATGTGTCGCTGTGTCCTGACATTTCACTGATAACATCTATATCGCCGCCTGCCTCACAAGCGCGTGTGATGAATGTATGGCGTAAAATGTGATTTGAAAAATGGGGCATTTCTATAGGCTCTCTGTGTTCCTTGTTTGCAAGGTCTATTTCGTAGTTGTTATAATCTCTGCGGATTCTTTCAAATGCGCGGTTAGTGTTATGCGGTAACTGTACGCAACCAAAACGATTAAGGAAAATAAAATCGGAAAGTGTAACGGATTCTTCGACAATCTTTTTCCTGTTGTTCTCCGTTACTTGTTTCCACCTTGTACCGCTGATAACGTCGTGGGAGAATAACGCTTGTTTCATCTGACGTTCTTTTTCATTCAATAATGCGGCTCGTACTTTCTTAGGCATTGCGATGGGTCGTAATCCTGCTTTTGTTTTAGGTGGTACAATCCGCTTCTCGAATTTACCGCTATCTTTGGCTTTACCGTATTGCACCTGATGATTGATTAAAATGGTGTTGTTGTTGAAATCAACATCATCCCACGTTAAACCAACCAACTCACTAACGCGGCAACCAGTACCGAGAAATGCAACCAGAATATTATACCAGCCGTCATATTGTTCTTGATTCTCTCGAACGTAATTCATAAATGCTTCTTGTTGGTCTTTCGTAAAGGATGATTTTTTAACCGTGTTGAAATCCCAATAATCTTTATAGCCGTTGCGAATTTCGTTATAGGCTGCTATGCTGTAGTTCTTAACAAGTGTATCATCATCAACACCAACTTGCAGAATCGGTCTTAATAATGTGTGGATATTCTCTATCGTGTTGGGCTTCAGCTTTTTATCATCAATCAGGGATTTATAAAACTTCGCTATGTGTGATTTCTTGATTTCCTTTGCTTTCCTTTTTCCAAATGTCGGTTGTATGAATTTCTCATACATATATCGGTAATTGGTTTCGGTTGATTCTCTTAATTTGCGGATTTCAAGAAATTTATCAAACAAATCATCAACCGTCAATTTCTTTGCTTTGGTGGTATCAATACCCTTTTGCAGTTCACTCTTGATTTCTGCTTCAAGTGCGTATAAACTCTTATCACACTTTTTACCCTTTGGCACTTTGTCGGTATCTTTCAAACGCCAAGAATAAGCTCGGCATTGCTTACCGTTAATATCGGTATAGATGTAGAAATACCGCCCGTCTGGATTTTGGTATTCACCTTTATCTAACTTTCTGCCTTTTTTATCTGTTCTTACCTTTGCCATAATCAAAACTCCCTTATCAAATAAAATTTAATGTCATTATCCAGTTTTCAAACTTTTTCCGATGGATTAACTTTTGCTTTTTCTTTTCGCCGCGCCTGATGATAAAATCTAAATCGGGATTCTCGTCTATAATCTGTCTTAATCTGTTTTGACCTATTCCCGAATATTCGGCGGCTTCGTCTATGGATAGTAAATATTTTTCGTGGGGTAATAGCTCCATCCCATCACCCTCTTTCGGTAATAAAGCGGTTATAAAGCAATCTAACCAGCTTATTAAAGTCACAACAGAAAAGATATTCATAGGTTGCTTTGTAATCAAAGATTTCAGGATAATCAACCGCGAACCCGTTATAGGGATAATGTTCCTCGATGATGATTTCAAAATCATTTTCAAAGAATACGCCGTTTTTGTTAGCTTCTTTGATTGTACCGCCTAAATAACTATGCTGTGCTTTAATCACATTAAGAATCTGCTTTAGCGCATATCCCCAAGAATAAAAACCGTTATCAGCTTTTACCATTGCATTGATTTTATTTTCGGTTGCCTGTGTAATGTACTTCATAATAAGCCCTCCTAACAACTATTTGATGATGTTCTTCTATCTACAGTTTACATTATACACTAAATAGTGTTAGAAGTCAACGGGTTAGTGATAGTTTTTGCAAATTTTTCTAGTTTCAAAAAATAAAGCCCTGCATAATTGCAAGGCTTATTGTTAATCAAATGTATATTTAGGCGTTGATACGCTCGTTTGTTGTATCGTTGCGAATAGCTTACTAAATCGGTATTCAAGCGGCTTGCGCTTATAATCGGTACTGAATAGCATTGTTGTACCGTTCATATTATCGAAATCAACATTCACTTGTAATAGAATCGGCGTAATCCAATTATCACCATCAGCGATATAAAGTGAATTACCCAAACAAATAGAATCACACGCCGCCCGTGTTTCTTTCATTCTGAAAATGTCCGCAATCTCTGCGCTAAACTCATAAATAGGTTTAGAATAGATATTATCCATTTCGGTTTTTGCCGTGTTGAACATATCCACCAAAGAATTATATATTTCGTTTGGCTTGAAATTATCATCAAAAGTAATAACAGAGCTTTCCCAATCACCTTCAACAATAAAATTCTGAAGCTCTTTCATTTCTGACGGTGTAAATAATGGCGTGTAGTTTTCAATTCCGTTTGCGTATTCGGTCGTTAAGGTTTTGATATTAAAACTAAATTCCAATGCAATAGCTCTCATTTTCGCTGAATACTTTGCAACATTCTTTTGTGTGGCTTCGTAAGTATCAAAGAAATCCCAATATGCAGTATTTGCCGCCTTTACATCGTTAAATAATTCTTGTGACCCATATTTATTATTGATATTATATGTTGTAGGCTCGTACAATCCATCTGTTTCAAATTGATATTTTGCTTGTGGAATATCGGGAATAGCATTATTATTTGTTGATGGCTTACAAGCTGCAACTGTTTTCTTGTAATTCTCTAAACTTTGTTTTAATAGTCTTTCGTCATCCGCTAATTTTCGTGTAGCTTCAATTAGGCTTTTTCCATAACTACGATATGTAGATAATTGTGCAGCGTAATCGGCTTTATATTTAATCATCAATTCCTTTAGAGTATAAGGATTATTAGTATCTGGGTTTATGTGTGTGTTATCCACACTATAATCCAGCTTGTCAATCACGGAATCAAAATTATAAATAACGTTCGTGCCATTTGGATTAACCATAGAAATACCAAATGTTTCAGAATCCGTATTAACCCTCATAGCGGTTATATACTTTGTGTTTTGGTTAGAAATCGTCAAGGCTTTTAATGCGTTTCGCCAACTAATAACAGTACCAGCGTTAAACATAAAAATATCGGATTGCTCTATAAGATTGATTGTTTTATCTTCAGTATTGAAAATAACATAACAACCATATAATTTTTGAATTTCATTCATCAGGTATGAATATATATTGACATTATCCGCTTTTGGAATAGGTCTATATTTTGTTAGCAGCGCAGAATTAGATACATAACCAATTCGCCATTCGGGAAGATAATCCAAAATCTGATTGATGATACCGCGCCGCATATACTGATAACCGCGATTATATGTAATATCGCCGTTCTGATTTTCCCATTTATCAATTATCCAGTTATCACTTGTAACTTGGTCTATAACTTCATCGGGGATATAAAGCGGTAATGCAGATTCATCAACCGAGAAATAATGCTTTGATAGCGTGTATTCATAAGAATACGCGGTAACGGTCTTATGAACGCCGCGCCCGTCCTTTACCTCCTGAACATCTTGGATAACAAACCACGGAATGGAATGTTGATGATTTGTTTTAGTACCGATTTTTATATTACTTACTTTTCTTTCACCACTTAATATATAAGTAAAACCAGCAACAGGAAGTGAGCCGCCAGTTTCGCCGCAAATTCTTATATATCCTTCTTTGCGGTATGAACGTTTAATTGTTCCGTCTGCTTCTTCATATGTGTAATATCCAAAATCGCCGTCTTTAATACGGTATCTGATTGTTGGGTTATAATATGTTTTATCCCAATGCAAATTATTTGGGGTACTTGTTTGTCCGTATTTTTCGCATTTATCAGCGGAATCACCAGAATAAAAGAATAATGTATATCCATATAACGCCGTACCGCCGCCATCATCACCAGCAAACGCCATATTATTATTTGTTTTACTTCCTAAAAATATAACGTCACCAACTTTAGCAGGAAAAAATTGCTCTACCATCATTTCCGTTGCGTTCATATAATACTTGAATCCCGCGCCCGTTGTAACATATCTATTGTAGTTTCTGTTATTACGGTACATTATAGTATAATACTGTATAAAAGGATAACCAGCGGTAGCAGACACATCAAACAATGTATCTTCGGTTTGTAGCGTTATGTTATTATTTACAAATGCAGGAGAATAACGGTAAACGTATGGTAAATAATTACCTTGATATGTTTTCTTTGATGATTGGTTTTCATCCGCAATTAGTTGATAACTACCATCGGGCAGTAACGGCGCACCGTTATAATTTAACACATTTGAAGCATTAGCCATATACAATAGATTATTTTCGGCTAAATCATTATAACAAGGGTTTTCAATCCATTTACCCGTTTTGCTATCAAATATATTCTTGTCAACTTGAAATTGTAGTGTAGAACAGGAATTAAAATTATATGTGATTTTAGCGTGTTTTGGTTGAGCTACGGAACACAATATATCTTTTCTGTTTGGTGAATAAACTGTTAGTAATGGAATTTCTTTGTTAATCCTCATACTATGATTTCACCCTTTCTAATATATTTCGTGTAATCCATATTCAGGTATTGAAACGGCGCGGAATTACCATTAGTATCTAAAACATTAACCTTGATTCTGTTCGAGCCGTCCGACAAATAAAACCAATTTCTTGTAGGCTGTGTATTACCTAAATTCAATGTACGCAATTCATCATTTGCGGTAATCGTTAAGTATCGGCAATCAATAACCCAATCTTTATTAGAATCCTGCTTTTTGATATATGTTCTAAACTCGGAATTATTATCAAGATTCAGAACGCGGAAAAGGAAATAATCAGTATTTCCACCGTTCACCGATTGCGGCTTAAAATTGATTGTTGGAAAAACCTTTATTTCTGTTGCGCTGTCAATGTTCTTTGTAAATAATACATCTCCATTTTCGTCTGCGGTCGTTCCTGTGAAATCAAATGCAATGTGTTTATCTTTATACCAAAACGGACTGTCATTATGAATTAGTACCCTTGTGCCGATTTGCTTACCACCGATAAATAAATTCTCTAAAGGAATAATAACGCATTGCAAATAATAATCCGAATTTACGCCCATAGAAAACTGTTTATAGCCATCAGCGCCAAACAGCCAATCATTGATTTCTGCCCATTGCTCGGAATAATCAACCTCGCTATTATCGGGTAAGGATTCAAGCATAATATCCGCTTGAAATTCTAATGGCTGTGTGCTGTAGTTTTTACCATAATAGATTTGCTGTGGATTTGTCGGGATAGAATCAACCGCTAATTCGTATTTACCGCCTGATACACCAACATTAGGCGCACCGTCAAAATAAGCAATGTATAATCCGAAATTAAAGGAATCCACACCATCAAATGTAAAATAATTGTTCATAGTGTCACCACCTTGTAAAAAAAAAATAAGCCCGCCAAAAATAGCGGGCTTGTATATATTAAATCACGTTTGAATTTGCAAGAATACGATTCATAAACTGATTAAACGCTTCATCACTGATTTGTTTTGCTGTATTCTCGTCAACATCACCGTGAATATTTACCGTAATAGGCGCATTAACTTTATAATTACCGCCCGTTGTACTATTGTTTATAATAGTTCCTGAACCCGTTACACCGTGCGCCATACCTTCACTAAATGAAATATTAGCGTTAGCAAATATGCGCTCTAATCTATCAGCAAATAGATTCAACGGGTCAATAAACGCAACGGAATAATCACCGTTTGAATAATCGGTTTCCGCTGTTAGTTTTACGTTGCTTTCTAATTCAGCATTAGCATTTTCCAGAATAGCATTATTAACATTCTGCATTGCTTTAGCCGCTGTATCGGCTTCGTCGTTGATACCCTCGGCAAGTCCTAAAATAAGATTCTTACCAAGTCCAAAACGGAACAATGTAGATGGTGAATGAATACCGAAGAAATTACATATTCCATCCCAAATGCCGCTAAAGAATCCGCTAATCTTATCCCAGAGCCATTGACCGAAATTTGAAATACCTTCCCAAATTCCTTTTATCATATTACCGCCAAGCTCTACAAATTTACCAACCAATGAGCCAAATTTAGAAACAATCTTTTCCACGATTTCGGGGATTTTCTGAATCAGGCTTGCTATAATCCGTGGGGTTTCTTGCGAAATTTTTACATTCATTTCTATAATGCCATCAATCAGCTTTTCGAGATTATCGGGGTCTAATAGCGTATCAACTAAAGTTTCGATAATATCGGGGATAGCTTCAACCAACGCAAGGATAATTTCAGGCAGATGTAATACAAGCTCCATCACTAATTGAATCAAGCCCATAATCAGTTGCGGCAATGCCTCCATTAGTCCCGTAATTACCGCTGTAATTATATCTGGTAATGCTTCAACTAATGATTTTATGATTTCTGGTAAGGCTTCAACAATACCCAAAACTAATTGAATCAAGCCATTAATCAGCACGGGCAACAATTCAACAACTGCACTAATGATAGATGAAATAATATCGGGCAGAGCCTCTACGATCGCAGTTATCAAATCGGGCAGAGCCGCCACAATACCATTAATGATAGTAATAATGCCCTGTATAATAATAGGAATGTTCTCTACCAATACAGAAACAATGCTATTGATTATTTCGGGCAGATAGTCTAATATCGCCTTTGCGATTTCAATAATAGCATTTAGGATTTGCGGAATCGCACCAACAACAAAATTAACTATACCGCGAATAATCAACGGTAACGATTGTAAGATTATCGGCAGCGCGTCTAATATACCCTTTGAAATTGCCTTGATAACCTCTAATACAGCATTTAAGAATGTAGGCAAATTATCAATGATAGTCTGAACAATCTTTAATATACCCTGTACAATCGTAGGTATCAATGTGGGTAGTTTCTCCGCTAATGCGTTAGCTATCGCAACCACAATATCAAATACGGTTTGGATTAGTTGCGGTAATATATCCGATATACCATTTACAAGCGTTTCCGCAAGGTCAACAAGGATTTTTGATATTTCGTCTGCGTGGTCTGATAGTCCTGTTAAGAATGATTTAACAACCTGGACACCAAGATTGATTAGTTTAGGTAGATATTCACCAATTTTTGTGATAACGTTGGCTAATACCTCACCAACTGCACCAGCTAAACCTTCTAATCCGTTTTTCTTAACCGCTTCCGTTAATATGCCGATTTGCTCCGTTCCAAACTGCACACATTCGCGCATTAAACCATTAACGGAATCAGAAACGCCGATTTGCAAGCCTTCAACGGCTGAACCAAAGATAGTAATATCACCTTGTAAGTTATCAAGCATTGTTTCGGCTTGCTGTGCCGCTGAACCTATGCCATCACTTGCTGAAGCTAAACCTTTTCTAAATTCCTCAACCTTTTCAGTGCTCGAAACGGTCATCATATTAAAGGCTTGCATACCCTGTGTTGTAAACAACATCTTTTTGTATGCGTTGGCTTCTTCCTCGCTCATCGTGGATAGCTTGCCATTGATTTCATCCACTACGCTATTAAATTCCTTTGCTTTACCGTTGGAATCATAGCAACTAACACCAAGAGCCTTTAACGCTCCTGCGGTCTTTTCCGTAGGTGCATAAAGGTCAGTCATAGCGCGGTTTAATGCAGTAAAGGCGGCTTCACCCGTTACATTTTGTTCCGCTAATCTCAATAATGCAACTATGGTATCTTCTGCGGTTTGTCCATATGCCGCCGCTGTTGAAGATGATTTAGACAATGCCGCGCCTAAATTATTAACATCTGTTGCCGCAAGGGTCGCGCCCTTTGCCATCAAATCGGTGTAATACTGCGTGTTTGAAAATTCATCATTAAAGCCTTTAACCGCACCCGTTACATAACTTGCCGCGTCGCCCATTTCGATTGAGCCAGCCGCCGCCAAATTAAGAACATCACCGATTGATGATAATATTTCTTGTTCGTTCAATCCTGCCATAGCAAGGATGTTTTCAGCTTCTGCGGCTTGCGTTGCGCTAAATGATGTTGCAGAGCCTAATTCTATTGCTTTGTCGCGCAATGCGCTTATTTGGTCTACCGTCTTTCCTGTGGTCGCGGCTATCTGTGATACGGCTGAATCAAATTCTTTTCCTGAATCAACCGCTGATTTACCAAAAGCAACAATCGCACCACTCGCGGCAGTAATTGCTGTACTAACGCCCGCAACAATACCGCCGCTAATGGATTTTAATTTGCTCGAAAAGGCATTGAAATCCGAATGGGATTCGTTCATACCTTTTTTGAATTTTGAAGCGTCAAATGATATTTGTGCTTCGTAATTGGCTATAACTTTTTTAGCCATAATAAAAACACCACCTTTTTAGGTGGGTACAATTATCCGAAGAATTGTTTTAATTCTTTTAGATTTGCACCCTTCGGGGAGGTGCTAATAACGGCTTCACCGCTGTTCAATTCTTTTCTATACTCGTTCAATTCGTATTGTAAATACGCTAAATTATAATCTTCGTCCGTTCGCATTTCATTTATTACTATTTGTTTTACTAAATTCTTAAAAATTAAAATGGGCATATTCATAATATCTTTGTAGGTGTTGCCTGTTTTCATCATTACCAATGTAATATCCTCGATTAAACTAACTTCTTGTTTTTTCGCTAATAAAGAATTTGCACTTTTGATTTTGTTTTTCTTTTCAGCTCGTTCCTTTTCATATTTTGATGTTGCAGATTTTTCTTGTACTTGAATATTAGGAATCTGCAAATAATCCGCGCTCAACAATCTATTTATTCCGCTTATTGTTTGTGTGATGATTTCCATTTGGTTTTCAAGGTCTAATCTATTTACTACATATTTCTTATCAATTTTTCTATTCGCATAATGCAATATAGTTGTTACCGCTTCTGTAATATCATTTATATTTTTTGTTTCTTCAAAATCCGACAAATAGCACAATACGGAATAATATATATCAACATTAAGATTTAACGAAATACTAAATTTCTCTTTCATACCGTATATGTCTATTATCAAAGTTTGTTTATGCGGTAAAAATGCGGCTTTATCTTTTATTTTCACTTAACCACCCTACCGTCAAAAATAAGTTGTCCGATATACGTTACTAATGCCTTTAACACTTCAATATCATTGAATCCACGCTCTACATCATCAAGCGTGTATTTCTCGCCGTCTACGTTCTGATTGATTAACACCAGACAAAATGATTTCAACATCTTTAATAATTCGGGATAGCGTTCTGCCATATCTTTACTTTGATTAATCTTTTCAAGCTGTTTTTGTGCTTTCACTAATTCCTCTGTAAATGCAGTAGAGAAATTACCATTGATTGTATATACTTTTCCATTCAAATCTCTAATTGTAATATCGTCTTTCTTGTATCTTGTCGCGTCAAATTCTCTTGCGGGTCTTTCCTGCGGTCTATTGTCTACATAATTTTTGTTTTCATAATACTTGTAATTACTATTCTTTTTATACCCGCCTTTTTTTCTATAATTGTTATTCTTGTAATAAGCCATTATTTAGCCCTCCGATTCAAATTATTCTTATTCGTATAAACTTAAAATAATATTGCAATACTATTTTCAAAAAAAATAAAGGGCAGTCCGAAAACCGCCCTATAAATCAAAATCAAGTTGTAGCTGTTACGGTTTCCTCTAACCAAGCCGCACCTGTCTTATTGTTTGGCAGCGTGGTATTAAAACACTTAAAACTATAGTTCATCTCAACGGGATTATCATTGTTGAAATCAAGTGTATATTCACCCTGCCATTTGCATTTAGGCATAATCAGCTTAAATTCCTCATTTGTATCTTCGTCTTTACCAACGAAAACAAGCGCGATCGCGGGAGTCTTTGCACCCTCAATATAATAGGTCTTGTTTGTGACTACACCATTAGCAGCAGTACCAGCCACATAATCATCACCTGTCATAAACTGCGCCACATTAGCAGCATTGTAGGAGATGATACCTGTTTCAAATGTGGTAGTATATTTATGATTGTAAGATTCAACCACGCCATAATTAGCAGTTTCAATATCTTTTGATTCGTGTGTTCTCTTAAAAACTGCGCTGTCTTTAATATATCCGATTTCGGTCATATCGGTTATATCTACATTTGTATTATCAAAACTATCAGCAAGCATAGCATAAAGATAGCCAGAACCGATTAGAACGGAATCTTTGCCAGGATTAAAAATCTGCATACTTCTTTTCACTCCTTTATAAGTTTGTTGCAATTAAAGTATATCCGATTTGTATACATCTGTGTTGATTCATCAAATGCAATTCCACTCTCGGAATCCAAGCGGAATTTATTTATATAAGGAATCAGGCACGGCATTTTATAAAAGTCCAGCATATCAACTAATACATCTTTGATTGTAACTATATCGGTTAAATTCTCCGATAACATCCCAATCTCAACATAATATTTTCTAACAGGATTACCGCCGTCTAATTCGTGAAATTTTATAATTAAAGCGTTGCCCGATGTGATTTTATGATTTTGCGGCTTTTCGATTAAATAAATTGACGGATAATTATTTCCGTTGGTTTCATCGGTAGCCGTAAAAGCAATATCACCGAACGCCGCTATATTATCAATGATGTATGTTCTAACATTATTGAAATTAACCATTTGAATCACCGCCTATCGCTTTTTCAATTTCTTTTGATACCGTCTGCATATAGCTATCAATGTTATCATCTAACGCCTGTGAAATGTTTGGATGGTACGCGTCCTCATAGGGAGCATATTCAACGTTTGAGCCAACCGCGCCGATGATGTTGCCGTCTTTGTCGGTTTGGGTTTTGTGTGTCCACGAACGGCGCAATGTACCTGTATCAACGTGAGTTAATAGTTTTGTATCGGCTTCAAACTTGATAACCGCCTTTTTCATTCCACGTTCGGCAGCTTTCAAAACCTTGTCAAGCTCGGTATCGAAATGGTCAAAATTAGCCATTAAACCACCGCCCGAATGTAAACGATGTAATAGTAATCCCAATCGGTAATTTTGACAACCTTATAATCTTTGTCCTTATAAGTTACCACACAAGTATCATCAATAAAGCTGTTAGAATCGCAAAAGATTTTATATTCAGCATTGATTAACTTTCCGTGTTCATCAAGGTCAATTTTCGTGTCAAGTGATTGTACATTACAATTAACTGTGATGGTATCTGAACCTGTGCGGCTATACATACCAGTTACATCATCGTAGGTGTTCGCCTTTTTTCGGATGGTGATTTGCTTATCATAAAACCATTGAATAGCTTGTGACATTGAATTATAACAATCTGCAATGTTCATTTATAACACCCTCATTCGCCGCATTGGTAATGCCGCTTTAACATCAGCGGTCAAGCCATTAGAATCAAGCTCGATTTTCTTTTGTCCGAACGTCACCGAATTATTACCGATTGACATTTGGGTTACTGGTGCTTTTCCTGACATAGTTTCCCTTTTTACACGGTCATTATAATAGTACACATATGCCAGTTGTGCCACAGCAAAACTACACCTATGCAACATCGCGGAATCGTCATACTCACAAAACAGGTATTTAGAAATCGCTTGCCAAGCCAAATCTAAATACATTAATGATGATTCTTCGTCAAGATTGATTCCGTTTTCCATTAACATACGACTTAGATTTCTATCGGCAAATCTATATTTTTCGATGTATTCATCAAAGTCAGAAACGGGGTCGGAATTTAATTCTTCAGAACCTTTTACAACATAAATAGGATTGCTATTAAAATAATTGCTGACTATACTCATAATAATCACCTCCGATTAGTATAATGGGGTATAGCCTAAACCATACCCCATAAAAGAAAATATAATCAAAAGTGATTATGCAGTTGTAGTCTTTACAAGAATACAAGCGGGATTAGTAACCTTGTGGGCATAAACCTTTCTGCCCTGAACAGCGGAAGCACCGATGTACTTGCCAGAACCGCTTAAATCCTGAACGTGAACAGGAACAGCCCACTCATTAACACGGGTAGCATAGGCAGGATGACCAGCGACAAATTCAACCTTGTATGTAACAGCATTATCGCCTTCGCCCTTTGTTACAGTGCCAAGATTAGCGGATTCAAGAACGTTGAATCCCGCAATAGTACCAACAATGCCAGTACCCTTTACAACATCACCCAGATTTGAAGCGGGAGTAAATTCATCAGATTTCAATACATAAGCCATAGCATCAGGTGAAACAAGTACATATCTTTGTCCGTCATTAGGTACACCCGCAGTTGTTAAGGCAACACGCGCGTCAACAATCTTGCTGTAAACATTGCTTTTAGTCATTGCGACAGTATCTGCTAATGTTGTACCTTCGGTAGCAAGTGCTTTTGCACCATCACTGTCAAGTTTCAGGGCAATGCCATAGCCAGCTTCATCAAGTCTATCCGCTACAAGTCCATCGGGAACAGCAGCAGCGTTATAACCATCAATCAGCTCATTAACCGCCTTATCCTTAAAATCGCTAATAGTAATCCATTCGCTTGCGCCCTCTGTCAGAGCTACGCCAGTGGATTTATTATAGTCTACAACGGAAGCCGCGCCGCTCTTGCGAACCTTTACCGCGCCAGCCTTTGCAGAACCTTCATATCTGTTATTGAAAACAACTCCGTCTTTGAGTTGTAACTGTACTCTTGTTTTAGTGTCAACAAGATTAGAATATCTTACGCTTAAATCCATAATTTTTTCATTCCTTTCAAATTTATATTTTATTCAGCAGTTTGAATCTGAATACTTGGATTCAGCTTTTGAAATGCCGCCGTTACACCATCAATAGGTGTATCGTCACTTTCAGGGGGTACATAACTTGAATCTTTTAGTTTCTTTTCAACGGCTGAACCAACGGAATCAGTAAATGCTTTTTCAAATTTGGCAATGTTCGCATTAGTCGCCTTTTCATCTGCGCCAATGAAGAAATCAACCAAATCAGCGGGTAAACCCTTATCATTTGCAATTTTCAAGGCTTTGTTTGTCAAATCCTTGCGCAAGGATTCTGATTTCATTTTTTCTAATTCAGCCTTTACCGCCGCTAATTCTGTATCTTTCGGGTCGGCTTCGGGATAAAGTTCTTTAACCTTTTCATTAACCAACTTATCAAGATTATTAGATTTCCAAGTTTCCAAGCCCTTTGAGAAATAAGAATCAAGTTTAGGCTGCATTAATTTCTTGCCGCTGTCTGTATCTAAATAAGCGGTTACTCTATCGTCATTAATCAAACCGCTAATAAAATTCTTGTATTCGTCAGTATTTTCAAACTGCTTTAATTCTTTCATTAATTCTTCAAATGTCATAAAAATTCTCCTTTGCCCTTTATGTATCGTTCAATCCATAAAGTTCAATCTATATAAAAATAACCACAGTAATAAATACTATGGATTATAGTTGATGTTCCCAATCGTTATAGGTAACATAATCAATATTTTGTTTTGTTAAATTGTCGGCGCGTTTATTCGGTTTCCAATCGTCAACTATCGGCACAAGGCAGCACCGACAACAAGGATGAACGGGAATATTTGGAGCTTTATCCAAATCAAATATTTTTCCGTCCAAATCCGCACAAGTATCACAAGTGTTATCCTCTAATGTTGCGGTATATAACACCCTTTCAACCACACCAGAATCGCGGTATATATCCAACTGCGCCGCGTTTACAACCTTTGCAACCTCAGTATTAACAAGCCTTTTAGCCTGATATGCCGAAACGCCATAATCATCTTTAATCTTTTTAACAATGCGCTTTGGCTGTTCGCCGTTCTTAACGCAATCAATCACATCATTATAAATGCGATTAGCTAATTGATTTGTATTATCCCAAATTCGATTAGAGAAGGTTTTTCCATTGATGGGAGCATTAACCGCCCTATCAATCATTTCTTGTCTAACCAAAGAAAAATCCGCTTTCATTCCGATTAACTTTGCTGTTTTCTGTACCGCCGTAGTGTAACAATCCTCCACCACGTCAGTAACGAAATCAATTTGATAATCCTTGAAATCGTTTAGATTTGCGGTTACTGTTTGCCGCACCTCTGCAACCAAATTCGGGGATAATAATATTTTACCGTTGCCCGATAGATTATCTATAACAAGCACGGAGATTTCATTTACTAATTTGTCTTGTGAATATTTATATCTACGCAATATTGTTTTAATCTTTTTCTGCGTAGCTTTATCAATATCCGCGCGAACCTTTACATATTCATTCAAGCAGCTCCACCGCCTTCAGCGGAATCATCAACCAAATCAATCTTATCAAGTTCAATTCGGTTATTGGTCTTTTGCTCCTGCTTGATTTTTGCGATTTCATTCGCGGGATTCTCCACAAATGGCAAGCGTGATAACGCTGTTTCAAGGCTGATATTTGTACCAATGCCAAGCTGCACAAGCCCTTGAATAATTGAAATTTCATCTTGTGGAATACAAGGTGTAGCATTGATTTTAATATCTGTAAAATCGTATGTTTTACCCTTTGCCGCCAAATATTCTAATAGGCGTTCCGTGCGGTCATATACGGTATTCAATACAATATCCAAAATAGCATTACATCTTTGCTCCAAGAATACTAATCTATTTCGTAAGGCTGTACCGCTTGTATTTGATTGTAATTTTTCGTTACCGTCAATATGATTGCACGTTTCATACATTGCCGCGCGTAATCGCTCCAATGTGTTCTGAATGTACCCATCGGGCATATCTTTAATCAACCATTTAACACTTGTATTTTGTACGGATGGCAGATTAACTAATCCGTGCTGTTTTAGCATATCTTTCATTTTTTCGTCAACTTCCACACCTGTGATAACCAAATAGGCGCGTCGAAAATCAGAAATAGTATTTGTTTGGTCGGATAGAATTTCGTTATACGCGTCCTGCAAGTGTTTTATTTTGAAAAATATAGTATCTTCGATATTGTCAAGCTCACAAACGGAAACAGGAACACCATTAAAAGGATGATGTTTAGTATTGACTAATGAATTTCCTTTGTAAATCTCAATCCGTCCATCAGGATAATAAACATCGTGATATTCCTCCGTCTGGTATTTTGGTTTATAGAAATGGATAAACCTTAAAGGTACACCGTCATCATCTGTATAAACGATTGCATTTTTCGGTGATAGTACCTTTTCGGAGAATCTGCCTTTTCCGTCAATATAATTCAAAATAAAAGCCTTGCCGAAAATCTCTAATGTACGCATTAGTTTTTGGTCGTGATTATCTTTCCAATGAAAAGTAGCGCGGTAAATATCATCTGTTAATTCTTTGTTACCGCTGATTGAAACAAAAGATAATGGATTGCCTAAACTATATCCGATTTCCTCATTGATAAACTTGTTAATAAAGTTATCAATAACAATCTGATTGCTTCTATTAGGGAATTTGTTATATGTTCGGTTTATGTCTTGGTCGCCCTTATAATAAAGCTCCATCAATTCATAATCTGTAACCACAGAACGAAATTCCGCAATCATTTTATCGTTCAAATTCATTTCGTTTTCACCTCCGATGTTTTGGGTTATATATATTAAAAGCCAAAATCAGAAAGTGAAAACACTTTTAATTTTGGTACTTGTTTTTCAATATTTATAATGTTTTCCGCTGCGTCGGCTACGCAATCAATCATATCATCGTGCGCCGTGTATGCCGTTCCTGCAAATTCTTTTATTTGGTCTATCGCCGCTATATCATCTTCGTTAAAAATGATTCTACCCATATTTATATCAGGAATCACCGTATCAATTCGATTATCCTTGTTCTTTGTCCGTGCTTTATTTATGTATGTAATCGGTCTATTCATCAATTCGGGAATCCGTTGTATTTGTTCCCGTAGCTTGATAACGTCCGCGCCGCTGTATGTTTGTTTTTCAACACTAACAGTTGAAATATCGGGATATTGAATCAACAGGGAAAGAATCATTTTGATATAATCGTTAAATTCCAACTTGTCTATAATACATTTCCGCGCATATTTAATGTTGTTTTCTGTGTCGGATAGAACACAAAAAGCGGAATAGTCCGATTTATTATTTGCTGTGCTTGCAGGGTCAACAGATAGAATAGTATTTGTATATTCTTTGTTTTCAATATCAACAGCAGGAATAGCGGATAGCGATTTTATACGCTTTTCGCCCAAGCAATTTATATCGCATTGCCGTTCCTTTTTGAATGATACTGAATCCTCAAAGTATTCTAAAGCCAAATCAAAACAATCGTAGTTATCCCAAATCAACGGATATTCTAATTCTTGTTTATGTTCTAAATAATAGTTTTCGGCTTCGTATAAAGCATTTTCATTTGTCGATTTGGTCTTTAGGATTTTACGGATGGTCTGCCAGCCTTCAGACATTCTAAAATATTCGTCTATATCGTCAAGTAAAATACATTTTTCCGTGTGTGATTTCCAAGTTGGAGAATGTAAAAATGTATCATATAAATCGCCCTTGCGCTGAACAGTGCCAAGCGCGACAACGTGATTATTTTTGTTTTGCAAGGCTTTTAATATACCGTTGTTTATTCTCGCGTTAAGGTCTGCACACGCTTTATCTGTTGTTATTTGCTTTTCGTCCTGCGCGTCGTCAAGGATAAGTAAACCAACACGGAAAGAACCGTAATTGATACCACGCACAGATGATGTACTTGAAACGCATTGTATTTTGCTCCGTTGCGGTTTTATGTCAAGTTCTATTTCGCTTGCGTTATATTTCAAGTCTTTATTGATAACTGCACCAAAACAGGATTTGATGTAATCGTTATCCTCTATTTGTATTTTCATAGTGTTTATAAAATTTTCGGCTTGTTTCTCCGTCGCGGAATCCACAACAACAAAAGGATGAATACAGTATAGAGCCGCCCATAATGCAAGCGGTATTGTTATAGTTGTACTTTTACCGAAGGAGCGCGGGAACACATAACAATTTCTTGTGTTGTTTCTGTTTAGCATTACATCTTGAAGCTCTTTCCAGATTTCATAATGTTTTTTAGATAGGGGGATGTTATCACCTGAATAATCAAACAAAAGATTGTAAAGGAATACAGAACAGAAATATTTGAAATTGATTCGTCCGATTTCCCAAGCTAAGCCGTGATAAGTAAATAAATCATCTTCGTGGGCTGCATAGATTCTTGCGCCTTTATCTTTACCATAAAGCTGTTTGCAACATTTAAGCGTTATTTTTTTAGCACGATAACGGTCAAGATTATTCATCGGTAACACCTCCTAATGAATCAAAATAGGGTAATAGGTTAATGGATTGTCTTGGAATTTTGGATTACTTGTCTTAAAATTTTGGTATGGATTTTTTTGAAATTAACCGAAATATCGGTAGGGGGTAGTCCCAAAAATAGAAGGATACCCCCCATCCACCCAACACAATCATAACAACACCAAATGCTAACAGAAAACCATTGATATATAAAAAAGTTGTAATCACCACCAGCAGGCGCAATCACAACTTTGTTTTACTTTATTATTCTTTTTTTGTTTTTTGAAATCAAATTGAAATCAACAAACACATACCCATCATATAAAAAATCTTATAATCCCCACGAAAAACACCATAAATAATGTTGTGAATCAAACATTATCCTCACAATGCTTTTCTTTTGCTATAAAACGGTAGCTACAAAGGGGTTTTAATTATTTATTAAAATAGGTAATATAAACATATACCTAAACACTTTATCAAAAAAAGCCTTGTTTTTTTAGGGGTTTTAGATATAAGTTGTTATTGATTATAAATATCTAACCAACAGGATAACCACGCCGATTAGGGCTATATACGGCTAAATAACGCGGTTATTTTTACATAGGGTTTTATATTCCCACGGTACGAAAAGCACATAGGGGCTAAAAATCCGCTATTTATGCGCCTTTTGATGGTGTATGTTCTTCTTTGTGTAAGAATGAATGTCAATAAAATGTTTCTTTTATTGTCACTTGTAAATACAAAATGTGATAGTATCGTTGCCAAGTCCATAAACATCATCTTTTATGGAAATGGATTAGTCGAAATCAACATCAATAGGGTCGTCGCCGTTGTCCATTGCTTCAAGCTCGGCTTCAATATCAATCCTGCTTTCGTCTTTGTCGTTATCCTCAATCTGGATTTTAGCTGTAGTTTTGCCAAATATGCGGTCAAGCAGATATTTAGCCGCCTTAAATTCGGTATCTTTATCACCACAATTAATCAGGTCTAATATTTTGGAGGTAGCAATACTGATATTATACTCCATTTGCCGATTAGCTGCTTTTATTTTTTCCTCTGCACATTCTTTTAGCGCAGCACGAAATCTATCATTTTTGCACCATTCCGTTATCGTATTCCTATGTACACCAACCATATCCGCAATTTGCATTTTAGTATATTCACCTGTTTCAAGCAATTCAACAGCTTTTAATTGCCTTTCATTCAATCCATCAAATTCAAATATTTGTGGGGCTTTCTTACGTTTAGTTTTGTTTTCGGTTTCACTCATAGTAGCTTGCAACCTCCTTTCATTTGCAAGATATATATTAGTCAACAGTAACAGGAATAAAATGAAATTCCTTTACCAATTTAATCTTATATTCGTATTTATTATCGCCGTCAGTACAAGCAAAATATTTACCGTCTAAATATTCATCGTCATTTTGCGCCAATATCTCATTCACAAAAAATTCACGCACACAATCAGGTAAATCATCAATTTTCATTTCGCTGTACCTCTCATAAATTTATTTTTAATCTTTGCAGATATTTCTTTTATAGAATTATAATTTTCAGCTAAACTAATCCCAATCCACGCAATCAGGCTAATCACCGCAAAAACTACGGTTAAAATAATCGCTGTCAAAATAATCAAAATACTTGTCATAGCATAAACTCCTTCTTTAGTTTTGATTAATAACAATTAATTCTTAAATAAAATTTACTGAATCTAACCACCGTTCAAATAATGGTCTTTTAATTTTCAAGTGTGCGCCTATCCTTAAAATCCAATCCATAGTAGGATTATTTTCTGCTATCTCCCTTATTTTCTGTTCGCCTATATGCGTATATTCCGCGCACTCTTTAGGGGATAGCAATAATTTTTGATTTAACTTAACCAATATTTTCACACGCCTCACTAATAACATCAGAATCCACAGCAGGAATATCAAATGGATTGTATTCTGCCATCAGCGCATAAAAACAATCTTGATTGATTATTTTTCCATCTACGATGGCAAAACTATATGTGTCCGTTCTTTCGTACAAGAACAGATAGTCCGCGCCGCTTCTCAATTTGATAGGCTTTGTATGTGTTAGTTCCGCAATTATTTTCATCGCGTGGTCTTGTTTTAGATTTATCTTATCTTTCATTTGAATAAACTCCTTTATTTGTTTAGATTTTTGTTTTTTAATTCTTTATATTGCGAAATCAATCTATCCAGATTTTCGCTCTTGTGATACACCCAATAACGGGTATTACTATTTTTATTTATTTTTGATGTATAACATTTTTCATTAAAAGCCAACAGGAAATAATGAAGCTGTAAGCTATAACAATAAAAATTCAGCTCGTCATTGTGGTACTGATTCAATTACATTCACCTCGGATAAAATTATCTTGATATTTACGTTAATATTAGGCACTGAATCATCATCAGCAACAGCAAGCGCATAGATTTCTTCATTTGCATTGCCTTCGGTATCAATTACAATGTTAATTGATTGACCGTCCCAAGCATTAGCAACAGCACTTTCATTCAAACATTCAACATCCATAACTCTTGTGTTATCACCTATTGTAATTCCTGATGGAAGGTCAATATATTGTTTTCCGTCTAAAGTCCATTGATTTGACATTAGCGTTACCGTAAATTCAACAGGAACAATAGAAGTAATTAAATCGTCGGTTTCGTCCTTATCGTAGAAATTACCATAAGCAAAATCCTTTAATCCTGTAACACTCGGATAGTGCTCGGAATCCGTTGTAGTAGTCATTCTATTGCTATCAATTTGATGTGTCTTATTTGCTAATGTTTGATATTTATTGTCTGCTTCGGTCTTTGTATAGACATCGGCGGCATTTGCTTTGATAGTATTAAGATATTTAATCGCCGCAATAATCAATTCACCAACATTAAATCCGTTCATATAATGAATCGTAGCATTATCAGGAAATGCTTGATTTTGGATTGTAATTGTTGATTGTGCTTTATCAATATAAACATCCGTTAGATTAGTACAAGTTACAAATGCACCACTTTGAATCAACTGCACATTATTTCCGATAAATACGGTTGTAATAGCAGCGTTTGAAAATGCACCAGCACTAAAACTTGTGTTACTGCTGAATTGAACAGGAACACCATTAGAATCAAATGCAACTGTCATTGCTAATGCAAATCGTTTGTTGTTTTCGGTCTGAATAGCAGCAATTTCCGATTTAGTATAGGTATTATTTTTTAGCGCAAATTTATCATCGGATTCTGATTTCGTGTATGTTTCACTCTTTGTATATGTATTGCTTTTTAATGCAAACTTATCATCAGATTCCGTCTTACTATATACCGTCGCCATTAAAGCGTCTATCTCGGCTTCGGTATAGTGATTAGCCGTCAAAAACGCTTTAACTGCTCTAACACTCGGATATTTAACATTATCTTGCGATACAACACCAGACATATCATTTACACGATAACTTGTGATTTGAAATCGGCTATCAGCTTGTGATTTATTATAATAGTTAGCAACCAAATAATCATAAATAACACCGCTTGCAACGGGATTAGTACCGCTATGCGCAATTACTGTGTCAAGGTCGGCAATCGTGCCATCACCTGTAAGATTTACAACCTTTTGTAATGCTCTTGTTAGTGCTTCAAACTCTTCTGTATTTTCGATATTGCTGTTATTTGTACCACCATACACATTAAAATTAATACCATAGAATTTTACAATAGAATCTGAGGAAATCAATCTGATTTCACCCTTAACAATTCCTGATACTGTAGTTAGTGTGTTTTTGATGGTAAAACCAACATCAGATTCATTAATGCGTTCGCCTTCAATAATATCACTTGTTCCGTCTGTACGGTCGAACGCAAGGAAAATATCGACGCCAGAAGATGGAATAGTCAACAATCCATCACTATCATATAATTGAAATTTAATCTTTTTGTTATAATTAGGATTCGCCGCGTTTGTTCCTTCGCCCTGTGTCAGTACGATTTTAACGGCGTTATCCTTCCACGCGCTAATCTTGTATAGCCGTGATTCTGTTAAATTAGCCATTGTTTAATCACCTCCGATTGTTCCTAAAAAATTTATCAGAGGTTTGTATTTGGTATCGTTAATCATATCTAATAGATTCTGCATTGTATCAGCACATTCATCCAATGTTAGCAAGTGTTCATTGATAATATGCTGATTTACACAATCTAAAACCAACGTAACAGCATAATCTGCTATATCATTGGATTCAGTTTCGTTATTGATTGATTTATTTAATTTTCCCTTAATATCGGAAATCTCACATTCGGATAATCTTATCGTAGTCATATTAAACCTCCGTTTATTGTTGTTCCCGATAATCGGGATATATTATTTTTTGTTATAAATGAATTGCTATCCTTTTTTTGTGGCGGTAGAACAGTTATAGAGGATAAGGAAAGAGGGTAATCTATGGCAAAGAAACCACAAGGGAAAGGATAGCAAAACCCAACCCAATAAAGACAAATTTTTTTATTATAAGGATTGGTGTATTGGCTGAATACACCTATTATTATTCAACAGATAATTCTATTAAAGAATAATAGCTATATTCATCAAAAGTACCCGTTATGGGTAACAATGAATCACGTTTGAATGTGTTTTGATTGTATGGCTATATTAACCATCATAGTAAACACAGGCAAGCGTGAAATAGAAGCGTGTTATCTGCTTTGCCTTAAATCACCAACGGAACACGCAAGAAAAAGGATGATGTGGTAATCTTTTTGATGATAAAGATTACCGAGAAACATCATTAATAATAATTCGGAAACAAAAGATAGAAAGAGTAAGAGTATGTCTAATACTTTACAATGAATCCAAGTGATTTAATAATCACTTGATTATATTTATTCTTTTATAGAAATAAGCATAATCAAATGATTATTCTGTGATTCCTGTTATAAATGTCAAATACCTAAAGCATTAATAGGAGCATACACTAATCTTTTCGCGCCATTCATCACCGCTTTTCCGCTGTGATTAAAAAGAAGTTTCACAAAATCGCGGTAATTCGTGTCACGTTCTATTTGGCTAAAGCCATTCTATTCTTTAGGCTATCGCCATTCTTTTATTGATGGAGAATGGCAAAGAACCATCTTTTTAATTATATATGAAAGAATAAGGAAAAGTGATTAATACACTTAACTAACTACCTTATAACCTGAATCAGGTGTTTAATTAAATGTGTTAAATTCCTTCGTAGGCGCGTTCCGCGCCTTATAATATATATATAAAGGGCGTTTTTCGCCGCGCGATTTCTAAACCCTAATTTTTTGATGAAATACATCTTTTTTCATCATATAGAAAATAGCACAAAGAGGCTAAAAACCGCATAGATAAGCCATTTTTAGCAAGTTAGCGTTTTTCTCTTGTACCTTTTTGGTATCATTTTTGAAAAATGACAATAGGGGGATAAGAATAAACCTATCCCCCAGACAAAAATAATAATTAGGAGAAATTCTATTGATTTTTTCTTGATTTTTCATCATATAGAAAATCCCTATGTGACCCTAAAAAGCCCATAAACAAGCCAATTTTTAATATATAGCGTTCTTCTCTTGTACCTTTTTGGTACGTTTTTTTGATTCATTTTTCTTTTGTTGATTCCGTTTGTGCTGACAGGAAATACATCTTGTGCGTGTCGGTGTTGTCCGTAGGCGCATAAATAAGCAATCGCAATCCTCACACCGCACATATTCAATAAGATTGTTTTCCTCGCAATCCTTACACATACATCTTTGTAATTTAACGCGCGGAGATAGTAACAATCCGCAGTTGATACACCTTCGATAATGTTCACCGTTGATTTGATTCCATTGCCATCCGATTTCGCGGAGGTCGGTAATAAGCTGCACCACCTCCGAAGAATCATCTATAAACGTAGGTCTGACATTCACACGCTTTTTTGAAAATGGGAAGGCAACATATCCAGCTTTCGATAAAGCATTTAGAATATAATCGCGGTCGTTTTCACGCGCTGTTACTCTTGACAAATCAAATAGCGTATTATCCTTGATGTTAGTGTAGCCGTCCCGATTGGATTCATCTTTCATTCGTTGCCATTTGCCGACAACAAGAATTGTAAATAATAACCGTTGAAAAGATTTCGCCGTGTTGGTATCAACATCATCCATCTTATCGGGCAGCGTTTCAATCGTTTCAAGTTCTGATTTCGTGATGGGGATTCCAGCACATTCAAGCAATCGGATTCTAACACCTTTGGGGTTTTTGCCGTTGGCGTTCTTTTCCTGCGCCTTTGCCGCTTTCTCGGCGTAGCTGTCCCAAAATGATTTATTTTTATTGTAATCGGGGTATCTGTCCCGTATAAATCGCTGTAATTCTTCGGCTATTCTTTCTTTGTTATAGCCTAATTCATCCCATAAATAGATTGCTAATAAATCTAATGTGATTTTCGGGTAATCCTCAATCAATATATCATTGTCGTAAAGATTTTTAATATAATCCTTTTCGTTAATTATCATCATTGGTTTCATCATATATCCTTCTTTCTATCATCCTATAATTATTTCCGTTAAATTCAAAATCTCCATCATCAGCCTTAACAGGGATATAATATGTGTTATTGTTGGCTTTCAACAGATTTTCAATAATTTTATCACCACATACACACCAAGCAAAATTCTTTGTTATATTGCCCTTTTGATAAACCATATCTAAAACAATATTCACTAATTCATCTTCACGGCAGAGTTTATCACATTCCGCTGTGAATTGGTCTATCATTCTTTGACGTTCCTTTAATACGTCGTCTTTGTCCATTTTGTCGTTACGGCTCACGCGCATAAAGTTTTGTTCTTTTATGGAAAATTCTTTATATATCTTTTCAATAGCGTTATAATGCGCCGTCGTATACTCAACATCGGATTTCATTATGCTATAATCAAATTCCTTCGTTGCAAGAAGCGATTTGAAATCGCCTATTTCACGTTCAAAATAATGCGCAATCTGATTAACAGTACATCCGAAATCGGTCAAGTTGCTATCCTTATCAAAATCAGCCTTCCATTGTTTACCCTTTGGGCTATCAGATTTTAATAAATCCGTTAGCTCCATCCGTTCTTTTCGGCGGGCGTTTTTCTCATAGGATTCTTTGATTTTCCTGTAGTTTTCTTTTTCTTTCGGATAAACATACATAAACATATATGCCTTTTTATCACAGACAATCGCCCGTTGAAGGTCGGTATAGTCACCGTCTTTCTTTAGGTGTTTCCAATAGTCGGGCATTTCTTTAACAATTGCGCCTTTCGTTTTGTCAATTTGTCCCTGCTGATAATGTATACCGCACATAATACGGTATTGCAGTTCCTTGTATTCGTCGCTGTTCGGCTCGAACCGCCGCAGGAGGTCAAACATTGATGTGATGGTGTTTGTGATTTCGCCCGTCTTATCGCTAAATGCCTTCTTGTCAGAAGTAATAATATCTTTTTCCTTTGGTATTTTCTTTTCCGCTTTTGCCTGTACCGATATAATACTTGGTAATTCCTCGGTATTGTTTAAGATGATAGGATTATCAGTACAGTAAAATAAATCTCCGTCGAAGTCTGCGCCATCCTCGGCTTCAGCTGTTGAATCCCAAGCGTTCAAAATACATACGGTTTTGATATGCTCAAACCAATATGCCGCTGTTGCCGTCTTGTTTAGTTTTCTTTTCCTGATGTTGTTTTTGGCTGACATAGGCGCACGGAAACACGCAAGATAATCCGCACCTTTTTCCATCCAGAATTGATGGTATATTTCACCTTTTTCTAAAATGCCCGTTACCTCTAAACCAAACATTGATTGACATAGGGCATAAGGGTCGCCGCAAATCATAGCGTAGTTTGCATTTAGTGTTAGCTTTCCGCGCTTGGCACGTTCAATCCGCTTTGATATTGCATTACTGATTCTGTTACGGATATATGGGTCGTTAACCATATCGGGATTTATCATCAAGGCTTTAGCTATATTATTATCAACTAATTTTTCAAAACTATCTTCATTCAGATTTTCGCCAGCAAGATATAGAATTGATTTCCGATAATCGTTGCTCATTATATCTTTGATTTCTTTTACAGTTGGCTTGCATAGTTCCTTTAGTTCCGTTTCCGTGAAATTATACGGATTCAAGAATTGATAGTTTGATGTATGTACGCGCTCTAATTCGTTCGGGCAGGTCTTTGTAACACCGAAATCAAAACCATTTGCAATACAATTACTTTTGTAATCTTCCCAACTTGTATATGAATCCCATAGCTTTAGCATTGATTCGGTTATGATAACATCAGCATTGCGAACGTCGCGCGGAGTACCCCAAACATCAGTTATCATAAAATTATTAGCGTTTTTCTCCTTGGCAAATTCCAAAAAGTCAAAAGTTACTAATAGTCCCTTTGTCCACGCATAACGGATAACCATACCGCTTAACGGCTCGGATTCGCCATTTAATTCCTTGTTGATTTTCGCCGCATAGCTCGGCAGCATTAAACCGAACCCATCACTATTGTTATGTTCGATTTGGTAATCATCTATGTATTGTAATAATAGCTCGGCTTCTCCTTTAATATCTTTGATTTCTATGACGTTTTCGCGGAAAGTAGTAATACAATCCTTAACCACAATTATTCCCTTTGGTTTTGAAATCGGCACAGTTTCCGAGAATGTCAAGCTGCGGTATGATTCCAATTTGGCAGGAACAATCTTTTGTTTTGGGTTTCGTCCGTTATTGATTTTTGAATTGATTTCATCAAATATTGATTCGTTTATATAGATTATCGTTGATTTCTTTTTGCCGCCGTTGGTAGCCATAAATCTACGATAAGTAATTCCATTGATTGTAAATCCACGATTAGCGCGGTCGTAATCCTTATTATTGTTCATTATGACCTCAACCAAATCGGGGATATATTGTAGCTTATTTAATTCATTATAAAGCGCGGATATTTTAGCGTTTTTCTCCTTGCGCTTTTTCTTTAGCTTTTTGATTTTATTTTTAATGCTATTGATTTTATCGTTGGCGTTATCGTTGCCATTGATTTCATCTATCCATCGGATTACCTGATTTTCAGCCACAGACACGGTTAAATCTGCTATTTCGGCTGATGTTAGGTTGATTTTCCACTCCGATTTGCTTAAAGTTGTGGATTCAAGTTTAAGCACTCCCCGTTGACAATTCTTCCGTATAGAATCACTCCCTTATACATTATGCTGTTTTCAATTTTAAGGCTTTGCTTATTCTTTCGTTTCTTGTGCCATAGTTTGAATTATATTCTGCGGTACACCATTCAAGATTTACCGCACGATTATCAAGCGTGTTTTCGTTTCGATGATTTACTTGATTCTTGTACTCTGGGTCATCATTAAAAATGAAACATTCCGCAACCAAACGCGAAATATAGAAATGTTTACGTTTACCTTCTATCATCAAAACGATAGCATATTCCCATCTTTTACTTTTAGGATTAAACCGCAAAAATGGTTTTAATAATTTTTCTGCGAAGAATTTATAACCACCGTCTGAATAGAATTTTTCGCCTCGGTCGTGTTTGACGCGTCCAAAATTTGAAACGCTGTACATCGTATTGCGAAATGTGCGCCATTCCTCGTTTGGTAAATCCTCAACCTTCGCCATTGCTTTCTGCCAAAACTTTTTATCAGTTTTGCAAAAACTTGATTTCAATATCTTTTCTTTTTGTTCTTTAGTAAATTCCTTGTTAAGCATAATTAATCACCTTTTCACTTTCATTATTTTTTTAGTTTTGATTGATGTATGATAATACTTGCGCTCTTGAAAAATCATCAAGCATATAACCCTCATCGTTCATCCAGCAATATATTTTGATTGGATTAATCTGCGCGAACATCGCAAACTTTAGCGCGGTTAGATTGTGTTCGGTCAAGTAACGCTGTAATTTGATTTTTAACTGGTCTATATTGTTCACCTCCTTATGAGTTGTACCGCCGTAGAAATTCATCTATGCGATTCTGTGTTGATTGCGCTAATTCCAAATCATCGTTTAGCCATTTCTTCAATGCGGAAATGCTGATACCAACATCAGCGGCAAATCGTGATTTAGGAAGTCCTAACGCTGATAAAAATTCTTTTACTCTGGTTTTAAGCATATATAATTGCCTCCTTTTATTATGGCTACATACTGATATATAGCCTAAAAAATAAAAACACAGCCATCTAACAGATAGCTATAGTTTTTTTTACTCATATAGAAAATTGACATAAGCATTTGATTTTCCCTTGCTTATGCGGTTTTTAAGATATGGGCGTTTTTCTCCTGTTCTTTTTTTGTCCTTCATTAAACAAAAAATAGGTTTTAATTTTTTGACAATTTGACAAGAAATTTTGTGCCAAAGAAATCACCGATAGTATCAATAGTTTTATGGGGGATTTATTTGTGATGATGAATTTCGTTGTTAAATCTAAACCGTTTTGATAGTTCTACCATTAAACAAAACACATATAAATATTTGATGTGCGTTATTCTCCACTAATAATGCGGATTATTGATATATCATTTCAGTATTCATCTAAAAATGAACAGGTATTATATTCATTAAACAAAACACATATACAAAATTGAGAAGCGTTATTCTCCGCGTAGCATTGCCGATTATCGCTATTCGTTCTGATGATTCATCTTGAAATATAAAAACGGAATTTGCTTTCTTCACCATATAACAAAATATATAGGTGTAAATTATGATTGTGGTTTTTCAAATATCTATGCGGAAAATCGCTATTTGTTTTTGGATTCATCTTGAAATAAAACTGTCCAAATATCCACATCACTATACAGAAAACACAGTTTGATTTTTGATACCATCAAAAATGGCTTGTTTATTTGATTTTTTAGGGGTCAACGAAAACCAAGATTTATAAAGCATTTTTTCTCCACCATTAAACGAAAAACATATATAGATTTTTATATGGTAAATTAACCGCTTGAATAATGGCTTTTTAACTACCCTAAAAATCAATCATCTTCAAAACGGTAAGCTAACATAAAAAAAATCCGCTATCACAACGGATAACGGAAAAAATAAAATCATCATTTGATTGTCGTCATTCAATCGGCTAATCGGTCATTCGTTATCGGGTATGTGCTATTCATTCATTCGTTATATTAATGCGTACCAATTCAGGCGCGGGATGTTTTCATCTGCGAAGTGTTCAGCTTTCGGATTGTCTGTGAATCGGTTAATGATTCGCGGGTCGTCCATCGGAATACGTCTTGATTGTTTGCTCGGCGCGTTGCCGTACATCTTATCGTATTCGGTGTTATAATCTAACCATTGCTGTCTATCTTGCTCCGTGTCAAATTCAGCTAAAACGGTATGGATGGATTCATTGATTGCCGCGTAGAATTTGCGGTTTTTGAGATAGTCAATTCCTTTTTGTGTCAAGCTGTAGATTGTTCTTTGCATTTGTTTACCTCTTTCTTAATTGTTATTTGTTGATTGTAATGCGGTAAAAAGGATGTTCACATATTCATCAAGGCTGAAGATTTCGCCCGTTGTAAAAACACGATAAATAAAATCATAAACGATTAATTTGTTATCAAAACTCTCTGAAAAATTTGGATTTAATTCTTCGTACTTTTTTAACGCCCAATCAAATAAGCCGTAAAAAAGCTCATTCGCTAAAGGCTCAACAACACGGTCATAATCTTTTTTACCGTTGGTAAGGTTTATTCTTTCAAGTTTTAGGCTGTTTTTGTTATTTCCACTAAAGAAATACTCGTAAAAATCTAAATTGCTTTTGCTTGCAATAGATTTTAAGATTTCGGTTGCTTTTGATTCAATTTCATTTTTGGAAAAATCAGGATGGATAATGTTATTATTCGTTTCCATTTCAGAAACGGTTATTTTTCCAGTGTCATTGTGTTCTTGTGCCTTAATTATTTTCATTTCTTGTACCTCTTTCAATTTTTGATTTCCCGTATAAAATATTGCGATATTTTTGGGATAGGTTTTAACCGTGTTATTATTGTAGCACAGAAAAATAATTTAGTCAAGTTGCTAAATTGTAAGCGCGTCATATAGCTTGCTATATGCAAATTACACAATTACTTGACAAATTAGAAAATTTTCGCATTTGTGTCAAGTCAAAAAGAAAATAATCTCACAGTTTATATTGACAATTTGTTATAATGGTATATTGCTAACAAAATATGGTGTGTGGATTTGTGCAGAAGGGAGAAAGTAAAAAAATTTGGTGGGTAGCCAAAAGACTACCCATTTATAATAATCCTTATTTACTTTTGCTTTTTGGATTCTGTACGCGGTCAAGTTCCTCTGGCGCAACTTTAATGATATACCGCGAAATGTTTATGTAAACATCCGCAGGATTTTGTATTACCGCTTAATAGGTCGATTGACCGAACGCTTGTTAGATTGCCACAGTCACATTTGCAACGCCATAATGCACGGCTCCCGACCGTTCCGATTCTTTTCCATACTGTTAGCCGTCCGAACCGCTGACCTTTTAAATCCTTTGCGTGGGATTTGCGTTTCAGGCAACCGCACGATTTTGTATGTCCGCTTGTCAAGTCGTTTGTTGAAACGATTGTTTCATTTCCACAATCGCAAAGACACCGCCAAAATGTAGCGCGTGGGGTTTTCTCCGCAATCTCGATAACAGTTAGATGGTTAAATTTCTGACCTGTTAAATTCATCCTCATTTCTTTTCGCTCCTTTCTTGTTTGATACATCGTTTATTGATGTTGTTATTAGTATACACCATATAGTGTTGTTTGTCAACGGTTATAGCTATATCTGTTCATTTTTTAATATACAGGAAAATTGTATATGATATTTTCTGTCAAAAAATTGTGATATTGACAAATTATTCAGTTTACGATATAATTATTTCGGTGATATGCTATGATTACTGAACGTGATTTTATCATTCCGATAAAGGATAAGCGTTTTGATAACAAGGATAGCCCATCTAACAGTAGGGCTGCGGTTAATGAAATGCTTTATCTGTCCAGAATGAAATTAACTGATTTAGTTAAGCGGCTGAACGTGCTATATCCAGAAGAAAAAATAACCACGCAAAACCTATCAAATAAGTTATCGCGTGGTGGTCTGCGTGATTTTGAGTTGTCAATGATAGCTAATGCTTGTGGTTTTGAATTGCAGTTAGTTAGCAAGGATTTTGATACGTTCCAAAAGAGTATAGATGAAGCTGTAGATGATAACGCCAACTATAAGATGGAACAAGCATTGAAACAGGGGCAAGCCACGATAGACACAAAGTATAATGGTGTTCTGGTTATCGCAGGTGAACGCGCCGAAGAAGCCGCAAAAGCGTATAATCTGCATTGTGCTTTTGCTGACGCACTAACCGAATTGGGATTTGCAAAAATTCTTGAAAAGAAATATAATGTTCTCACAAAATTTATAAATGATACGGATTTATAAAAAATTTGTAAAAATAATAGGCTAAAGATATAAGAAAATAAAACGCATTTTATAAAGTTTTTGTAAAAATGAGTCACAAAACAGCTTTACACAACAGCAATATAATATATTTTATTTCGTATATATAGCAATATATTATGTTGTTCGTTAATTCCCGACAATGAAATCCTTGGATAAGTAATACCCCAAAACCCCAGTGTTTATGCGGGTTTCGAGAGTTGCGATGTCTCGGATTTACGCCAAACTTACGCCAAACGATGCAGATAGTTGTGCAAAGCGAAAACAATCGCATAATTGAATAATTAACTGGCACCGGGTAGCGAATGCAAAGCATTCGATTATACAGGAGATGATAAGTATGATTTGCGTACAAAACTATACCAAGAAGTACGGCGATAAAACCGTTGTAAACGATATCTCGTTCACCGCGAAAGACGGCGCGATCACCGGATTTATCGGCCACAACGGAGCCGGTAAATCAACAACGATCAAAGCGATCACGGGTGTAATACGCCCGACAAGCGGTTCTATTACAATCAATGGGATCGACATTCAAAAGGACGGAAAAAAGGCGAAAAATCAGTTTGGCTATGTTTCCGACAGCCCCGATCACTTTTTGAGGCTCAGCGGCATCGAATATCTGAATTTTATGGCGGATATTTATGATACGTCTTTAGAAGGAAGATCCGCGTTCATTGAGGATTACGCCAAACGCTTCGGCATTTACGACTCACTGAACAGCACAATCCTCTCGTATTCTCATGGAATGCGTCAGAAAATCATGATCATGGGAGCGCTGATTCATAACCCGTCCGCATGGATTTTGGACGAGCCCTTGACCGGTCTCGATCCGCAGTCGGCATTTGAGCTCAAGCAGATGATGCGTGAGCACGTACAAAAAGGGAACTCGGTGTTCTTTTCAACACACGTGCTCGAGGTTGCCGAAAAGCTGTGCGACGAGAT
>CACYTI010000008.1 GCA_902777275.1 uncultured Ruminococcus sp.
GAAGAAAAACCTTATGACGAAAGGCGGACAGCCTGAACTGTCCGCCTGCGCATAGGGCACCGCCTTAAACTGAAAACATCCTTTTCGGAATCAGCCTTATGATGAAAACTAAAATTTTCGGAAGCTCGGCTGCTCTGTTAGCTGCGGCTCTTATTGTCCTCTGCTCGGTGTTCTGCGCGGGAGCCGAGGAATCCTCCTCTCCGTCCTCAACAGCCCCGGCAGACAAAAACGCCGAATATATAACATACACAAACCCCGAAACGAAATTCAACGTCCTGATTCGTGACGACTGCAATTTGTTGACCGAGCAGCAGGAGAAATCGCTCACCGAGGACATGAAGCCTCTGACCGAGTTTGTGAACGCGGTCTGCTTTACAACCGACGCCTACAATGAGGAAGAGCTTCAAAAATTCACCGAAAAAGCAGAGCCTCCGCTCAACTATGACGACGTTTTCGCCGCAATTTTCGACATGAAGAGCAATCAGATGTGGCAGTACAGGGACGGCAAGGCTCTTAGCCTGATAACAAAGGACGAAAAAAGTCTGATTTTCGACGCTGCGGGCGGTTGGCAGGATAATCCCGACAAATACTCCGCTATAAAAAGGATATTCGCTCAGGCTGAACAGGCGCTCTCGGGCGAGTCTACCGAGCTTGTCACCCAACAGGTGGACTATGTCAACCCCGAAACGGGCTACAGGGCGGTGATCCGTGACGAGGACGATCTGCTCACCGACGAGGAAGAGCTGCTGCTTATCGGGGACATGAAGCCGATAACCGAATACGGCAACGCGGCTTTCTGGTCTACAGGCGTTCACACCTCAAACGAAATTGATCAGGCAAGGCAGAAGCGCAAGGAGCTGTTCGGCTTTGACAGCGCTGTAGTTTTCGCTGTCAACATGAACAACCGCAAGCTCACCATTCAGTCTATCGGCAAAATAAACGAGTATGTCACCGACTCAAAGGCGCGCTCGATAACCGACAACGTAAAGAGCTACGCTTCCTCAAAGGACTATTACTCAGCCGCTAAAGAGGCGTTTTCGCAGATGTACAATGTGATTCGGGGCGAAAACATTCCCGAGCCGATGAAATACGCAAGCTACGCCGTGCTTGCTCTCATCATAGGTCTTATCGCAGCTTTGGCGTTTGTGTTCTCAAAGCGGGCTAATCCGCTCACCGAGGACACCAAGCAGTTTGCCGAAGCCGAAAGCGCCGACTCCTTCTGCCGTGACGTCAAGGTCTCGGTCGTTTCAAAGGACACCGAGCCCGGCTTGGTTCCGTCGATTTTGATGTTCTTTTTAGATGCCGTTATCAGCACCGTAGGCAGCGGCGGAGGAAGCTCCGGCGGCAGAAGCTCGGGCGGCAGCTCAGGCGGCTTTGGAGGAGGAAGCTCGGGCGGCGGAGGCTGCGGAAGCGGCGGAAGCGCCTCATTCTGACAGTATCAAGCTATGGATATCAACACAAAGCGCGAATTTATTTTGCAATGGCACATAACCCACCGCTGCAATCTCAGGTGCCGCCATTGCTACCAAAACGACTACGCCGCGTTCACTTCCCGTCAGGAGATGGAAAGCGTCCTTGAACAATTTGACGAGCTTCTTTCCGCCTGCGGCTTTCGCGGTCATATAAACATAACGGGCGGCGAGCCAATGCTTCACCCGGAGCTGTTTTGGCTGTTGCAGCAGGCAAAGCGCCGCTCGATTTCAACCGCCGTGCTCACAAACGGAACACTCATAGGGCTGCGCGAGGCGCGTATGCTAAAGGCGTCGGGCGTAAGCTATGTTCAGGTCAGCCTTGACGGAACGCGGAAAACGCACGACATGATACGCGGCGAGGGCAGCTTTGAGCAGGCGGCTGAGGGAATAATCGCCCTGCGGTCACAGGGAATTTTCACGAGCGTTTCCTTTACGGCGCAAAAAAACAACCTCCGCCAGCTGAAAAAGCTTGCCGAGGTCTGCAATCAATTGGGAGCGGATATGCTGTGGTTTGACCGCGTGATAATACCCGCCGAAGAAGATATTCACGGGCTTGCGCTGAGCGCCGCAGAATACAAACGGCTGTGCAAAACTGCGGCGCGGCTTAGCAAAAACGGGATAGTCACCTGCGGCAGGGCGCTGCAGTTTATTCCCTGCCGCGAAAAACACATCTACAAGTGCACGGCGGGAGACTCACTTCTTGCGCTGCTTGCCGACGGCACGGTAATGCCCTGCCGAAGGCTTCCGCTTATCGCGGGCAATATAAAAGACGAAAGCCTGCTGAACATTTACCGCAAAAGCCCCGTCCTGCAAAGGCTGAGAGCGCTTGAAATCCCCGACGGCTGCAAAGCCTGCAAGTATAAAGAAATGTGCCGGGGCGGTTCAAAATGCGCTGCCTACGCCAAAACGGGCAGGTATGACACAGCAGACCCGGACTGCCCGAGCGTGACGCTCGACCCGGTCCGCGCTCCTGACCGTTGATTTTCGCAAAGGTTTGCTCACGCGTTTATGTTGATTAAACTGTGCATTTCCTTGTGATTGTAGGGGCGAACCCGTGTGTTCGCCCTTGCACCGACGTTTGTTTCCCGTCTGCCCGTTGCCATGGACATAAACGTTTGATTCAACGCCCTTGGGCGCACACGCGGGTGCGCCCCTACGATTATACCGTTAACGCCATAATTTCAAATTTTCAATTGCCCACTAAAACTGTCCACTATCAACTGTCCACTGTCCACTATCAACTGCCCACTGCCTAATTGTCCATTGTCAAATGTCAATTGTCAACTGTCCATTGTGCTCTGTTCTTCCCAAACCTTTTGCACAGCCCTTACTATCTTGTCCGCCGCTTCCGCGCCGTCAAACACGCTCACGTAGCCCTGCAGAGCCTGCGCCTTGACATTGAGCACGCGCGCGCGGCGGTAGACGAACACCCATGCCTTTCTCTTGCCGTTCTTCGCCTCCTGAATCGTGTTCGCTCCTGCCGAGTTGCCGTCAAGCGCCAACACAACCGACGGTCTGCGTTTGAATATCTCATAGGCGAAGCTCTTGTACAAGCCCATGCGGGTCGGCTCTATCGAAACTCTCACACCTGCCCCGCTGCGCTTAATGCGCCTTGCCTCCGTCGAGGTTATTACGGTCGGGACGATAGCATACACCTCAAACCGCCCCTTGACCATTTCGACAAGCTCTCGCTCATAACCCGTCAGTCGGTTGCCTATAACAAAGCAAACCATGTCGGGGTTCAGACGGGAGGTCAGCTCGCGCAAAAGCTCAACAAGCGGCTCCTTTACGCGCGTGTCGTGGCGGCTGCTGTTGAAGCTTCCGCCGAGCAGGATAACAGGCACCTTGTCCGACGGGATATCGCGGATTTGGGCTTGAAGGCACGCCGCGCTGTCAAGCTTTCGGGTAGAGCTTGCGGCAGAGCTTTCAGGTGAAGCAGAATGGTCGATTTGCTCCTGCAAATATTCTTTTATAGAATTTTCGCCTATCAGACGGCTAAAGGTCTCGGATTTTTCGGCAAATGTTTTAAGAGCCGCGCTCAGCACCCTGTCCTCGGCTTTTCGCATGGCGGTCATATCGTCGTAGCTCAGGTCAAGCAGCCGCTCAAGCGCGAGCTGCTCGTCTATGGAGTCGGTGCCGTAAATCGCGCCGCCGTCGGTTCCCTGAACGCAGGCGACACCACCGCGAATATACTGCCGCAGCGGGTGATTGCCCAAGCCGTTCAGATTGTTCAGCCGCACGTTTGAGGTGAGCTGAAACTCAAGCACCGCGCCGCTCTCGCGCAGCTCCTTTATAAGCTGCTTTCCTTTATTTGAATTCAAATTTGCCGTATACAGCCCGTGACCTATCCGCATAGGCGGCATAGGCTGTCCCTCGGCAAGCGACTCCCTTACGCACGCGAGGCTGTTCGCGACATTATCCCGCAGGCTGTCGTTTTCGCCCGCATGGATACGTATAACAAAGCCCTCGTTTTTCCGCGCGATATCGGCAAGCCCACGAATCACCGGGCGCAGCTCGCGGATATCGTTGATCTCCTCGCCGATGATATCGCTGCCCGCAACATAAGGGTCGGCGGCGACCGCCCTTATAACTCCAAGCTGCTTCTGAACGTCCTCCTTAACCATAGCCTTCTCGCGCACGATAGTCAGCGGTATGCGGCGGATAGCGGCAAGGAACCGCAAGGTTACGCCCGTTTCGCGCGTCACGGCGGGCATAACGGCGTGAACCTGAGCGAGCATATGCGCCGCGCCCTCTGGCTTTACGAGCGTTGTGTCGGAGATCTCAGCGTACATCACTCCGCATTTTTTCAGGCTTCGCGCTATCCAAAGCAGCTTGTTCTGAAACAGCGTAAGGTTTTTATAATCGGGGTTTCGGCTGTCGAGAAGCATTTGCCCAACCGCGTCCGCGACGTCCTTATCGGGAATCTCGCCGAAGCGTTCAAGAGGTATACGCGTGCCGCCCGGTTTGCCCTTTGTAAAGACGTAGCGGTACAGATAGACCTTTTCAAGATTTGTGAAAACCGCCTGACCGTCCTTCAAAATAGTGAGCGACGCGCGGATTTTCGGCAGATTATAAGCGGCATTTTCAAGGTTGTTCAAAATAAAATCGGCAAAATTTATGTAGGTGTTGTCGTCGATTTTCCGCG
Organism: uncultured Ruminococcus sp.; assembly: GCA_902777275.1. Lineage (GTDB taxonomy): Bacteria > Bacillota > Clostridia > Oscillospirales > Acutalibacteraceae > Ruminococcoides. The sequence goes on from CACYTI010000008.1 coordinate 4,618, forward strand.
TCAGATACTTCCCTTTCAGAGGCGAACCCTCAAACTGCCTCGCGACATTCTCCCTGTGGCGCGCAAGCATTTCGCGCTGAGAATCGGTGCAGCGAAGGGCTAACTTTTTGATGTAATAAAGCGGATAGCGTATCTGATGAAAAATGCCCAGAGCGATAAGCAGATCGGCGTCGAGATTCGCGTTCATGTGGGTGTGCAGATCGGTGCGGAACTTGTATTCGCGCCTGATATAAGTTTTCACAAGCGTCTTTTTAACGTCGAGCCGATAGTCCTTCGTCTGGCTCATAAGGGTTTTTGAGATGGCGGGGATATACGCCTTGCGCTCGATTTCTCCGCCGGGATAAATATTGGCAACCTTTGTATCGGCAAGGCGGAGCACATACACCTCGCGGTTGCGCTCGTCCACATAGCAGGGCACCTCTCCGCGGATAACCTTTAAGCCGTCATCACCAAAGCTCAAAGGCAAAGCGCAGAGCCGCGCAAGATTCGTTATCAAATTTCCCTTAGCGTGATTAGGCGTGCGGAGCACATAAGACAAGCCGCCGTCCGTCATATCAAGCTCTACGATTATGTCCTTTTCCTTGTCAAGATAAAACCTGCCGAAAAACGCCATACCATTATCCTCCCCTGTTTTGAATTTATGATTTAATGATATCAAATTATTTAACGTATGTCTACAAAAAACTTTTATTTTTCATATTTAGAATAATAACAATTCAACTCCAACGGTGATAAACATGAACTGCAAACCAATCGCGCACATTTACAATGACTTCCCGACAAAATTCGGTCTTCCGCGCCAAAGCGGAATGGCTGAGCACCTTATCTCAAAAATAATCATGGAAAAGGAATATCAGAACCCCGAGGCGTTCAGAGGAATCGGGGAATTTGAATTCCTTTGGCTGCTCTGGGAATTTGAGCCAATGGGAAAGCGGACGTGGTCGCCCACCGTAAGACCGCCAAAGCTCGGCGGCAACAAGCGCATGGGAGTTTTCGCGACGCGCTCGCCGAACCGACCCAACCCGATAGGGCTGACGCGCGTAAGGCTGCTCGGCGTTGAACAGACCGAAAGCGACGGCACAGTGCTGACTGTTTCGGGAGCGGATTTAATGAGCGGCACGGCGATTTTGGACATCAAGCCCTATCTGCCGTTTGCCGACAGCGCGCCCAAAGCGGCAGCGGGAGACTACGGACCCGACCGTCAAACCAAGCTTGCGGTGGAGATTCCCGAAGAGATACAAGCTCTTTTCAGCGAAAAGCAGCTTGACGCGCTTCGCGAGGTGCTTGAATACGACCCGCGCCCGGGCTATCAGAACGACCCCGAGCGGATCTACGGCTTTGCCTACGGAGGATATAACATAAAATTCAGAATATCGGACGACGTTGTAACGGTAACGGAAGCCGTTCCGCTTGAAGCTTCCGAATAAAATTATGTAACACTTCTCCCCTTTCGCAATAGAATGTAGTGTAAACGAAAGGAGGGAAATCAATGAATTTCTTCGGTAACAACAACTGCGGCTGTATCATTCTGATTCTTCTTATTCTGTGCTGCTGCGGCAACAATGGCTGCGGCAACAACGGAGGCTGCGGCAACGGCTGCGGCTGCAACGACGGCTGCGGCTGCTAAGCAACGTGACGTTGCATCCAGTGCGCCTATTAAAAAGATGATATAAAAAAACAGCCTTCCTTCAACGGCGCAGTCTGACGCGTGTGTTGGAGGAAGGTTTTTCATGTTGTTCAGAAGCGTGGATTGCCCTCCCGTGGCAACGGACGCGGACTGATTAGCGGCTCCACTCTCTATGCAAAATACACCCGAAAAATTCCTCGATTGCACGGGAATGTTTTGTTCAAAAACAAGTGTATGTTTTTTTGTTGAAAGCATACAATTCTTTCAACTGTTTTTCTACGCGTCAATTTACTGTTTATGCTTGCTTTTGGACAAGAAAAAATGATATTATAGTATTGTAAGATTATACACTAAAGATAAATTTCATTTTTGAGATAGGAGAGTGCTTGTAATGAAAACGATAACAAAAATTATTTGTACATCAATTATGCTGCTTCTTATACTTGCATTTTGCATTATCAATATAGCAGCCGCGACTGAAAAAAAGATAACAAAAAACCGAAATGAGGTTGAGTGGCAGTCTGTAAAGGAAAATACCGAAATGTTAAATTATTTCTTTAAGCTGAATCCGGATAGTGATTATGACGGAAAGTATTTTCCCAACTGGTACGGCGGCTCGTTGATTGACAGCGACGGCAAGCTGATTGTTATGCTGACAGACAACAGCGGAAAAGAAATTGTTAACTCATTCGTCAGCGGCGCTGAATTTTTAGATTGTCAATACTCATACTGCGATTTGGTTAACACAATCAATTTAATAAACAAAAAGATTGCTTCGTTAGATGAAAACGACGCCCATAAAAATACTTATATTGAAATGTCATTAATAGATGATAAAAATATTATAGAAGTTATACTCAGTGATACAGACAGCGACGCAATAGAATGGTTTAAGACAAATATATGCAGCGAACCTTATTTAAGATTCAAGCTATTACATGGTCAACCTGCAGATGATATGTTTTATTCAGGTAACAAAGCTAAAATTAATGCTATTTATGAAGCGTCAACTGCGTTTAGAGTGAAGAGATATACTAATGACGGTTGGAAATATGGTTTTATAACTTGTGCTCACGGAAACGACATAAATTATAGTGTGTGTGATGAATATAATCTTGTTGGCAGGATAAAACTAAGAGAATTATATGGTGCTGTTGATGCGGCATATGTACAAATGTCAAGTAGCTCGGACTACTCAAATGTAATATAAGGATCTCCTTACACTTTAAATAATACTGAATATTATTATGGAGTGTTTACATGCGCAGCAAAAGTTATTAATTGTTTTCACTTATTGCGATATTAATTTAGGTTTATGCAATTTAAAAAGATGATATAAAATTAACCTTCCTTCAACGCCGCATTCAAACGCGGGTGTTGAAGGAAGGTTTTTTATGAATATATGTTGCGCGGAACAAAATTCCGCTTTTTTTCGTTTTTGATATTTTTGTATTTTATTGTTTTTTACTCCTTATAATACGAGTTATTTAATTTTACCCTCAAAGAACTCGGGGATGTACTTTTTGATTGTGGGAAGCATACCTATCCCGTCGGGGGTGTGCGGCGGGAGCTGCCAGAAATCGTGGGCGCAGTAGGTGTTGCCCTCGATGATAGCGGGACCGTTGGGGGTAGTTGCCACGTCCCAGCCGACGTAACGTATTTGCGGGGTGATTTTTGCCGCTTCGAGCACCATCTGAACAGCCTCTTTGACAAACGGGATCTTATAGCCCTGAATCTTTACATGGGTGTCGGGGTGCTCCTCGTAGATAATGCCCTTAAGCGTATCGCCCGAGTGCGCGGGATACTTCATAACTCCCGTTTCGGGGTCAACGGGCGTAAACAGGCAGTTGTTGTCGATAATGCTGCCGCCGAGACCCATTTTCTGCACGATATAGAGCAAATGCGGCTCGCCGTCCTTGTCAATAACAGTGATGAAGCGCATGGAGTTAACAGCGTTGGGGTACAGCTTTTTGAGCGCGGGGTGCTGCTCGATGTTGTCCTCAAGAATACAGAAATCCTTTTCCTTCAGATAATCGTAGAGCTTGTCGAAGCTTTCAAAGTCGCTGATTCTGATCCTCTCGCAGCCGTGACCGCACTCCAAGTCCTGCATCTTGCAGAAAAGATATTCTCTGGTTGAGCAGAACTCGCGAACCTCGTCCTTTGTCGCCTCCTGAAACTGAATGAAGCCTCTGCCGAGGTATTTTTTATAGAGCTTGTTGAACTCGTCCTTGTTTTCAAGGAAGTGCGCGTAATCGTAGTCGTTCATAAACGTGTTGAACTTCTTGCTTATAAGACGGGTAACATATGTGGCGCGCTGCTCCTTGCTGAGGTTGTAAAACGCGAAAATCTGATAGTCGTAGTAGCCGGCGCCGTATTTTTTGGCGCAGTAAAGCATATCAAAGAAAATCTTGACCTTGTTTTTGCCGGAGCGCTCATGCACGGTTTTTACCGCCTGAGTCATTTTGCCGAGGCTCGCGTGTGAAATTATCTTAAAAATGTATCCCTTTGCCATCAATTACCACTCCTGTTAATACTCATAAATTCTCGGAACACGCTTTGAGATCCCGCAGACGATCTCATCGACGTTTCTGCCGAGCAAATCAGCCATCCACAGCACGCTCAGCTCGTCATCAAGCAGCGCCACGGCGTCGCCGCGCTTGACGTCATCAATATCCGTCACATCGACCATGAACTGGTCCATGCACACGCGTCCGATGATAGGCGCGGTCTTGCCGTTGATTTTTACCTTACCGGTGTTTGAAAGCTCACGGCTGTAGCCGTCGGCAAAGCCCACCGGGATAGTTGCTATCCTTGTGGGGCGTTTTGTCACAAACGTGCCGCCGTAGCCAACCTCGGTACCCTCGGGAACCTCTTTGACCATGACAACGTAGGTGTACCAGTGCATTACCTGACGGAAATCGGCTTCCGCCCATATCTCCTCGTCAACGGGACAAAGCCCGAAAAGGATATCTCCCGCGCGGACCGCGTCAAGCTGCGTTTCGGGGCGGAGCAGGATAGCGGGACTGTTTGCGACGTGCTTGCACGGGATTATTATTCCCGCGTCCTCAAGCCTCTCAAGCATTCTGATGTATTGTTCAAACTGAGCCTTCGCGCTCTCTCCGTCGGGCTCGTCCGCCCGGGCAAAGTGTGTGAACGCGCCGGTGATTTTCAGGTTTTCCAAATCGTTGATGCGTTGGATAAGCTCTACCGAACGCTCATCGCAGGCAAAACCTATGCGGCTCATGCCCGTGTCGATCTTGATGTGAACGGGACAGGTTATACCGCTCCAGCGCGCCAGCATATTCAGCTTTTGCGCGGTGTCGTAGTTAAAAATTGCGGGAGTAAGGTTGTATTTTATAATATTTTCAAGCTGACCGTCGCAGGTGTCGCCCAAAAGCAAAATCGGCTCCACGCAGCCCGCCTCGCGCAGCGAAGCGCCTTCCTCCCAAACCGCGACGGCATAACGCTCTATTCCGCATTTTTTCAGTGTTGAATATATTCCCTTTTCGCCGTGACCGTAGCCGTCGCCCTTAAGCACCGCCATTATCTCAACGCCGTCTCCGATTATCTCGCGTATACGGCTGACGTTATGCTCAAGCGCGCTCAGGCTGACAACAGCCTCGGTTCTTTGCGCAAGCTTTCTCATTTACGCACCTCTGGTTATTATTTTTTCTTTTTTGGAATTTTCTATATCCCGCCGTTGATGAAGTGTTCCTGAAAATCAAACTCCTGCAAAGGCGGGCATGGGTGCAGCTTCAAGCTGCCTGCCGAGAATGATTTTACCACATTTTTCTGTTTTTTACAATGTTGAAAAAGCACAGGAAATGGGGAGTTCAGGTCAAGGTTTTATAGGGAATCTATAATAATTCAAAGTTGTGCAGAAGTGCGGAAGATTTGTGGCAAAATTATGCCGTGAAGATTCCGTGCTTATGCGCGACCGGGAATTGCTATAGGCTCCCTATAGTATTTGTATCACATTATTATACGCGATATGTCGTTTTTTAAAATATTTTTAGTTTTATTTTTCTATTTTTCTTTTTTCTTATTTCAAATAATGCACTTTATGATAGAATATAATTTATCACTTTTTACTTTTGAAATACAAAGGATGATAAAATGTCAATTAAAATACATTTAGGGGCTTGGCGGTCGGTTTTTGCCGTGCCGTCAATGGTAGTTGACGAGGGGCTTAAATTTGCCGACGGAGTTAAGCTTAAGGTCCTGCTCTATGTGCTTCGCAACGCCGACTCCGATTTGTCACTTGAAGCTATTTCCAAATCGACGGGCGTGAACGTCACCGACATTCCCGAAGCTCTCGATTACTGGGTGAATATGGAGATCCTGCAAAAGAGCGACCGCGTTTATTCGCCTGTTAATTCCGATAAAGAAATTAAAGAAACAAAAGCGCAGGATATTTCTCCAAAAGAAAAACCCGAGCCTGAAAAAATCTCCCAAGCCGTGAACGAACAGAAGCAGCGGTTCGTTGTAACAAAGCCGCAGAAGCCCGACTATGTTTTTACATCGCAGCGGCTGGCTGTTGACGAGGAGCTGAAAATGCTTGTGGGAGAGGCTCAGACGGCGCTCGGCAAAACTCTTTCAAATTCCGACGTGGCGACTCTTCTCATGCTGAAGGACACCTGCGGTCTGGGCTCCGACGTTATTCTCATGCTGCTCCAGTACTGCGTCAGCATTGACAAGCGCAATATGCACACGGTCGAGAAAATCGGTATTTCATGGGCAGACGAGGGAATCAACTCGGTTGAAGCGGCAGACAGCAAAATAGCGCGCGCCCACCATTCAAGCCGCTGCTTTTCGGTTGTATCGTCGGCGTTCGGTCTGCAAAATGCAGGCTCCCCCACCAAAAAACAGCTTGAATACAGCAGCAAATGGGTCGGCGAATGGAAGTTCTCGTCGCAAATGCTCCGCGAGGCATACGAGCGCTGCGTGGACACAAAGGGCGAGGTCAAATTCAACTACATTGACGGTATACTGAAAAAATGGGAGGCTCAGGGCATTAAGAATCCCGAGGACTTAAAGGCGAGCGAAACGGCAAAATCAAAGCCCGCTCCAAAGCAAAACACCTCCTACGACATTGACGAGCTTGAAAAAATAGACACGCTTGACTTTATTGACTGAGGTGGATAATGGGATACAGCAGCAGTGTATACAAAAGCGCGGAGGACAGGCTGGCTCAGAAGCGGCTTAACGCTCAGAAGCAGGCTGACGCGCGCCGCGAGGAAATATATAAAAGAATACCCCGTGCAAGGGAGCTTGAACGGGAAATAGCGGGCTGCGGCACAGCGGCGGTCAGAACAGTTCTGCGCGGAGGCGACGTTGTCGAAGAAATGACGAAGCTAAAGGAAAAAAATCTCACCTTGCAGTCAGAGCTTAAAATGCTTTTGCGCGAAGCGGGCTACTCCGAGGACGTGCTGGAACCGCGTTACTCGTGCCCGAAGTGTTCCGACAGCGGCTATGTTGAAATCAATGGCAGAACCGTCATGTGCGGCTGCATGAAGCAGCAGCTCGCCGCCTGCGCCTGCGAGGAAATAAACCGCATTGTCCCTCTGACGCTTTCTACCTTTGAGAGCTTTAAGGTTGACCGATACAGCAAAAATACCGACCCTAAAACCGGGATCGCTCCGTACTATCACATGGAAAAGATTTACAAATACTGCCGCGCTTACACGCAAAACTTCACACCAACATCAAAAAGTATTTTGATGAAGGGCGCGACGGGGCTCGGCAAAACCCACCTTTCTTTAGCGATAGCGAACGAGGTGATAAGGCGCGGCTACGGCGTGATGTACGTGTCGGCTCCCGAGCTTGTCATAAGGCTTGAACGCGAGCGATTCAGCCGCGGAGAGGACAACAACGACCTTCTCGAAATGCTGACCGGCTGCGATCTGCTGATCGTTGATGACCTCGGAACCGAGAATCACAGCGCTTTTACGGATTCGCAGGTATACACGATCTTCAACTCACGCTTTCTCAGCCGCAAGCCCGTTATCATAAGCACCAACCTGACGATGGCTGAAATGGAAAGGGACTACAGCAGCCGCTTCGTGTCAAGGATAAACGGAGCCGCACAGAAGCTTGACTTCCTCGGCGAGGATTTCAGGATAGGAATGAGAAACAAACAGTAATCCAAAAGCGCAGCAGTTTTTCGACCGCTGCGCTTTGTTTATTTCTGTATCGGCATTTTCGTTACCGCTTACCCTATAACAACATCAAACTCCGCAAGGTACATTTGCAGGCGGGTAGCGTCGGAAACGGTCACGTCGCCGTCCTTGTCAACGTCGGCGCAGACAAGCTGTTCGGCGGAAAGCTCTTTGAACTCGGCGAGATAGCTTTGTATTTCGGTGACGTCTTTTATATTAACGTCGCCGTCAAGATTCACATCGCCTATCTTCTGCTGATTAAGCGCGACAAACTTAAATCCGTTTGCCGTTGCGTAGGCTTCAGCGGCGGTTCCCTTGTATCCGTAAATCGTGAAATCCTCCGTCTTTCTGCTGGAACTGATATAGCCAAACGCCATCTCCCCTATCTGCGTAACGCTTTCGGGGATTGTAACGCTTTTCAGGTTCTTGCAGTAATAGAAAGCCGTGTCGCCTATGGACTCCACATCGCTGCCTATGGTCACGTTTTCAAGACCGTTGCAGCCGCGGAAGGCGGATACTCCGATATTTTCAACGCCGTCGGGAATCACAACGCCCGTCAGCGCGGAGCAGCCGTTGAACGCCTTGTCACCTATCTCTTTAAGGCTCTCGGGCAAATCAACGCCCGAAAGGCTCTTGCAGTAATGGAAGGACGCGGCTCCTACGCGCGTTATCCCCTCTTCGATAACAGCTTTGCCGAAATTCTTGCCCCACGGCTGATAGTAAGTATAGGTATCGGTCTCGGGATGGTACTCGTAATCCTCTATATCATCCATCGCGCCCTGACCGTATATCGTCAGCACGCCGCTGTCTAATCTCCAGCCGTAGCTGTTTGCGGGTCCCAGAGAAACAAAGGTCAGCCCGTTCTTATCCGCGTATTTTTCGGCAGCGGTACCGTCATAACCGTAAACGGTCAATCTTGTAGAATAATAACTCGATTCCTTATCCCCATAATCCCAATAATATTCTTCATCAAATCCATAACCCAGGGCGCGCTCGCCTATTAATTTGACGCTTTTGGGAATTGTCACCGAATCAAGATTGTCACAGGTCAAAAACGCGTATTGTCCAATGGTTATTACGCCTTCCGGAATGGTGATCTCTGTTAAATTACAGCAATCCTCGAACGCGTTTTCCGCTATGCCGAGGGTGTCGTCTTTTAAATCTATGCTTGTGTATTCAGGCATATCGCCCTTGTATACATAAGCGACCTTTCCGGCATAAACCAAACCGTCGGGCTGAGCCTTTAACCATTTGGTTCCGGAAAACGCGCAATTTCCAACATATTTTAAACTGTCGGGAAATGTGATATTCTTCAGGTTGCTTTCGGATAAGGCAAACGAGGCGACAGAAACGGTTCCGTCGGGAATAACAAGGCTGTCGGGACACGAGCCCTTGTAATCATAAAGCACCTTGCCCGCCCAAACAATACCGTCAGGCTGAGCTTCATACCAGGCGGTGTTATACAGCGCGTCTCTTCCCACACAATAAAGTCTGTCCGGAAAAGCAATGTCCGTCAGGCTTTCGCAGTTGCAAAACGCCCGCTCGCCGACAGAGGCAAGCCTGCCCGATAACTTGATTCTGGTAAGCTTTTTGCAGTTAAAGAAAGCCCCCTCGCCGACAGAGGTAACGCTGCCCGGAATATCAATACTTGTTAGACTGCTGCAATGGATAAACGCTTTTTTTCCGATGTAAGTCACACTTTCGGAGATCTCTACGCTTTCCAAATCGTAGTGCAGCGCAAACGCGCAATCATTTATTCCCGTAACGCCGGACATAATAACGACCTTTTTCACCTTAGAGTCGTCCCATGGGTGTCTTATAACATAATCATCGTCATAAAAGAACCTGAAATTACCCATTTCGCCGTTACCGCTTATTGTAAGAACACCGTTCTTGTCAAGCGCCCATGTACAGTCGCCGGTCACGCCTGTCACGGGATCGGATTCGTTTTCTTTAAAATACAAGCCGTTTTCAGCCGCGTATTCCTCGGCATAGGAACCCCTTTTTCCGATAACGGTAAAATACCTGTCATAATAATAGTAATCATCACTGAAATCATAAAGGCTGCCGACAGCGTATGCTCCGATTCTCACAACACTCTCGGGGATATACATACTTTCCAAGTCCTCGCAGTTCGCGAAAGCGTAGTTGCCGATCTCTTTTACGCTGTCTGATATTTCTACACTTGTTAAGCTATAGCAGCTTTCAAAGGCTTTTTTGCCGATATAAGTTACGCCGTTGTTGATAACAACGCTTGTAACGGAATGCCCCCAAGGTCCCGACTCGGTGTAATTGGCCATTTTGCCGCTGCCGCTTATCGTCAGCACACCGTTATTGTCGAGCTTCCAGGTGCAGTCGCCCGTTGAGCCGCTTTTAGCTCCCACGCTCTGCGACGTCTGAGCCGCCGAAACCGACAACGGAACGGCTGAGATCAGCAGCATTGCCGCAAGCAGAACAGCCGCGATTATTTTGAATCTCTTTTTCATAAACAAGCCTCCTGTAAAAGCAAATTATTTGTGAGCGCAGATAATACGCTCCAACCTATCGGTATCATCATATCATACTAAAAAGAAAAAAGCAATCCAAAAAAATCTGCCGGTTTTTTGCAGTTTTGCACAAAGCAAATGTTTTTTGCTGTTCTTTCAAAAAAATTTTAAAAATGCTATTGACAAATCGGATTTTTTGGTTTATAATAATTAACGTTGCATACGAGATGTAACAGATTGTGAGGAATAGTGTAACGGTAGCACGACAGACTCTGACTCTGTTTGTTGGGGTTCGAATCCCTATTCCTCAGCCAACAGCCTCGAATACATCGGGGCTATTTTTTTCGAGGTGTAGCGCAGTTTGGTAGCGCACATCGTTCGGGACGATGGAGTCGCAGGTTCGAATCCTGTCACCTCGACCACAGCGAAAATCCTGTCGGCAAAAGTCGGCAGGATTTTTTTCGCTTTTTCGCATTATCTATTATTTAAATTGGAAGGTGATCAGCTTGACAGATTACGAAATCTCGCTTGAGCTATGGCAAAAGCGCAACATTCAAAATGACGCAGAACTTGCCGAGGCTTTGAACGGTCACAGCATTGCCTTTGCATATCATTCGGGTAAAATCGAAAATGAAAAGATCACCTACCATGATACCCGCGAGATTTTTGAACATGACGGCGTGACCGCCTATACAGGCGACCTTCGGACGCTTTTTGAGATCCGTAATGCAAAAGACGCGAATGAATTGCTGTTGAATGCATTTAATGAGCGGAGACCACTTGACGAAGAGCTCATCAAAGAGTTTCAGTTTCAGCTTACGAAAAACACCTACGACACAAGACGGTGGAAAATAGGTGAACGTCCGGGCGAATACAAGAAACATGATTTTATAACGGGCAGAGAAGAAGTCGGCGCTTCTCCCGAGGATGTTGCCGAGGAAGTTAGCGAATTGCTCTTTGAAATTCAGGATATTCCCAATGAAAAAGCTATGACTGCCGCTGCGTACTTCCACGTCAAGCTTGAGAATATCCATCCCTTCGCCGATGGCAACGGACGTGTCGGACGGCTGACAATGAATTATTTTCTCCTTCTGCATAACCACCCGCCGATAGTTGTTCACGAGGAAGATCGCCGCGAATACTTTGAGGCGCTGGAAGCATGGGATACCGGACAAGACCTTGCCCCTATGATTGAATTTTTGAAAGCACAGACTGTCAAAACTTGGCAGAAGCAAATTAAGAGGAATGCAGATATTGCTTCTGCGGACGGCTAAAATACGCAACTTCACATCCACAAAGCTTTTTCGTGAAAAACATCTTTTTGGTCGGCAAGGACAACGGAGGCGGTTTTTACCGCCTCTTTTCTTTTTTCTTCTATTCAAAACCGATAAAACACCGAAAAATTTTGAAATAATCAGCCGAATGCGAATTGAGTTTCGTGTTCGGCTGATTGTTTTATATGTGCATTTGTAAATACAGGCATGACAAAGGCGGACAGCCTGAACTGTCCGCCTGCTTGCAGGGCAACGGCTTAAATCAAAGCATCCTTATCGGATTCAGCCTGACGCCTCTCCCTTTTTGTATGAATTATTGTCCTTTTAATTTACTGCCAAGAACCGAGCATGATTTCGTCGCTGTAGCCTGTGGTGACGAAGGTGCCGCCTAAACGGGTGACCTGATCGGAGGTCTGGTTCCAAACGGTGGAGCCCCAAACGGGAGCCGAGCCCTTTTGAACTCTTGCGAACAGGAGATTGTTCTTGATGTCGCCCGTGAAGGTGACAAGCGAGGGCTCTCCCGTTCCCTTTATCCAAACGCCGTCGGAAGAGGTGTTCCATGTCCAGATCCAGAAATCTTCCATATTGCCGTAGCTTGTCCAATACGCATTAAGGTATACTACCTTCTGCGAAACGGTCGTGGGCTGAGTCGTGGGCTGGGTCGGAGCCGTGGTAGGCGCTGTTGAGGGCTGAGTGGGAGCCGTTGTGGGAACCTCGGGCTCGTAAACGATCGTCGGGTCGTCGGGATCGCTGTAGTCCTCGTCAAAGCTTCCGCTGTAAACCGAGGTGATAAGCTTGTACGCCGCGTCGGGAGTTTTTGTCTGTCCGTCCTCGACCAAATCGGTCTCGTTGACCTTGTGAGAGGTCGTCTCGCCGCTGTTGAGCTTTGAAACCACAAGGTCCTTGACCGTCAGCTCAACAGTGGTATTCATCGCGTCGAGCACCTTGAAGGTCACGGAAACAAAGGGAACCGCGTCTTTGCCGCTCATTTTCAGCGGAGAGAGTGTGAGGCAGGAGTAGTTGCCCGATACGCCGTAATCCACCGAATGAGGTGCTGTGTTGAACGCAAGACCCGAAACGAAGGGCATGAAGTCGGAGCCGTAGGGCTGCAATGCCGTGCCGTCGTAGGTCAAAAGCCAGTCTGTGCCGAGCAGGTCTTTATCGCAGTTGATCGAATAGGTAACTGTAATATACTCGGCGTCGCTGTCAAAGCTTGCGGTGTTTTCGGGGAAGAAGTTCGATTTAGCGGTCACGGTGAACGGTTCAAGGCTGACTGGCTCTCCCGCGTTTCCGTAACCCGATTCAAATTCGGCGAGATAAATTTGCAGAGCGGTGATATCCTTTACGGTTATGCTGCCGTCCTTGTCAACGTCCGCGAGAGTTTTCGCAAAGCCCTCCAAACGGGGCTCAAACTCCGAAACCTCGCGCTGGACGGCGGTAACGTCCTTAACGTCAACAACACCGTCCATATTGGCGTCGCCGCGAATACCGGTCTGCGCTCCTACCGAAGCTGTTTTGCCGTTTGATGCGGCCGGCATAAAACCGGAGCTTTCATTTTTTACCGCCCGGTTTGCGCTACAATATACCGACCTTTCAGGAAAAAAATCAATATTCTCCTTAACAGCAGTGGAATTATTGCCATAGTAAGGCTCGTTGGTGTGGGCGTAGCCCGTAGAATATTCCGCGAGGAATATCTGAATGTAAGTAACGTCCTTAACGGTAACGCTGCCGTCGCCGTCAACATCAGACAGATCATAAGCAAGACCCGTCATTCGCGGCTCAAACTCAGCTACTTCTCTCTGGATCATCGAAACGTCGGAAACCGTGATAACGCCGTCAAGGTTGGCGTCGCCGTAAATGCCCAGCTGAACGGGCTGCGGCTCGGAAGAGGGCTCTGTATCCGAGGGAGTCTTTGTAACGTCGGTAGCCTCAACAACAACGGGAGCGGGAGTCAGGTCGGTGACCTCCCAGCTTACGGGACCCGTGAGCGCGAAGATGTGCGACTTGCCCTGAAGCTTGAACTTCTCTTCCTCACGCGCTTTCGCGGCGGGATACTGGGTAGCGGCGCCCTTTGTTGTAATGGCGTTGAAGATAACATAGGTGTTGGGCGAATCGGCAAGGTTTAAGCTGCTTGTAACGGAAACCGCGGGAACCTCGATGTAATACATTCCCGAAGCCTCGTCAAACTGCATTTCCTGTCCCGGCCAGCCGCCGTTGGAGAAGGTGGAACCTGCAACGGTCGTCTCGTCGTAAACGAAGCAGTTTATGTTCGTCCAGTTTTTCTTTCTCTCGGGATTCAGGAAGATATATACTCCCGAAGCCGTCGAGGGCTTTTTGGTGTAGAGATATGTGGAGGAGGCTGTGTTGCCATCCGCGTCGGTCGCTGTGAGGTTGAGGGTGATCGTCTCGCCTACCTCGTAGTCGGAGCCGATTCTGATTGTGGGAGAGCCCGTGAAGGCGGTGGGAGTTGAATCCTCAAGGGCGTATGTGCCCGAAACCGCGTTTTCAAGGGTAAGCTGAACCGTCATTGTGTCGGTGGTGAAGCTGCCGCTCTCTACGGAAGCGATAACTCTCGGAGTGGCGGTGGATTTGTAAACGACCGCAACGCCCGTGTCGCCGATAGAGCCTGAGAGAACGCCGCTCGCGTTGACCGTGAACTTGCAGCCGGTAACGGTATCGGTGTATTCGCCCTGAGCAAGACCTGTGCCCTCAAGCGAAACGTCCGCAGCGTCGCCGACAACGTTGGTGATGACGATACCGCTGTTGCCTCTTGCAACATAAACAAAGCTGCCCGAGGAGCCGGTCTTTTCCTTTTTGACATTAGCAAAAGCGTTGTGGAACTTGTTGACCTCGGAAACAACGTTGCTCTTATAGGTGAGGTCGGTTGAGGCTTCGCCCATCTTTGCGGAGCCGGGACGGGCTAAGTAAAGCGCAGTAGCGTCCTTTTTGGCTGCTACGATAGCCCACGCCTTGACGATCTTGGAATCGTCGATAAAGGCTGTTGAGGATCTTTCGTCCTTGTCCTCGTAGGTGTCGTGTGACTCAGCCCAGAGAACCGCCTTGTCGGCGCCGCCGCTGACCGAATATGTAGCAGTGGAAGCCATTTTGGTGTTTCCCTTTACAACGCCGGAGAGGATATTGTTGCCGGTGGTGTTGTCGGTGACGCGCATACGCTTGGTGTAGCCCGTGACCTTTCTGCCCGTGCCGACGGTGTTGAGTATCTCGCCGTAAGCGAACAGGTCTTTGCCAGTCTTTTCTTTATAATATACCTTTGCCTTGTCGAGAGTGTTTACCCAGAAATCTGAGCCGACGCTCGGGTCGTCCTCGGTCTCGATGTGCTTTGCCGCGTCAAAACGGAAGCCGTCTACGCCGCAGTCGATGCATTCGGCGAGCAAACCGTAAAGCTTGCTCTGAACAAACTCATTTGCGGAGTTGAGGTCGGGACAGTTGGTGACGTGACCGCGTGTTACAGACGTGGGGCTGCTGTCGGTCGCGCCGTACTTTTCGCTGTGGAAGTAAGCGTCATAGTCGCTGTAGATCTCAGGCTCGTAGGTGTTGACCTCGTCGCTGAGCTTGTTGGGGTTCTCGCTTCCGCTCGCCTCAACATAGTTAGCCATGTGGTTGGCTACGATGTCAACAATGATTTTAATGCCGTACTTTTCAGCCTCTTCGCACAGAGCGGTAAGCTCGTCCTTGGTGCCGAGCCACGAGCTTTCGGCAACTGACAGGCTTACAGGCTGATAGAGCTTCCACCACTGACCCGCAACGTCAGACGAGGTTCCGTAGTCCTTCGGCTGAGTGACAGGCGAGGTTTGAACCGTGGAATAACCCGCCGCCGCTATTTGGGGCAGATTCTCCCTGATTGAATTGTAAGACCAGTTGAAGGCGTGCAAAATTACGCCGTCCTCCGCTTTTTCCTGCAAATTCGGTTCGCTTGCGACAGCCGAGCCGCTGTCGATATCCGCAGCGCCCGCCGAAATCGAGAAAGCCACTGACGACGTAAGTATCGCCGCGCCGACAGCTATACTTACGAGTTTTCTGAACAGTTTCATCAAAAAACCACCCTTCATAATTTTTCACTATTATTATATCAAATTTTCTAAAAAATGTATATGCTTTATATGACAAATTGACAATCATTTTTTTGTGCATTGCGCCAATTACTATCTGAGAGCATGGTGCTTGATGAAAAAATGATACAAAAAAGACCTTCCTTTAACGGCGTTGTCAACGCTAAATTTAAAGGAAGGTTAACTTTTGCTTGAAGCGCGGAGCAAACGACCGCCTTCTCCCTAACGCTGAAAGCATCATGGGAGTTGTTCAATGTACATTAAAATAATTACAGTCAGACCTGATAACAACAATCCACGTCTAATCGAGTCAGGCTTTGATCTTTATAATTTTAATTATGCAGGATCATCGCTTCTCCGCTGCATATCACGCCGCCGCGGAAAACCTCTTTTTTATCTCCGCCGAGAAGGTCAGAGTAAACCCCGTCGGGCAAATCGACGGGTACAAAGGAGGTCTCCTTTTTGAACGGGAAAACTCCCACCGCTTTTTCGCCGTCCTTTTCGTGGCTTGCGGTCAGGGTGTTCTCCCCCGCCGCCTCAACGCGGTAGACGCTGTCGGCAAACAGCTTGCCGCGCTTTATCTGCGACAACTTGGCTATCAGCCCGCTCAGGTCAACAGTTTCCTCGCCATCCCAAATCACCGTGTCCTTGTCAAAAAGGCTCGGCAAGTGCGAAACAGCTTTTTCCTGACCTGCGTACAAGAGCGGCATTCCCTTTTGGAAGAACATGAATGCCGTCCAGCTCTTTAACACGTCGATATCGGGAATGAAAAACCGCGCGCGGGTCTGATCGTGGTTCTCCAAAAAGCGCAGCTTTACATAGTTGTCGGGATAAGTATACTCCTGACGGTTTATCGCCTCGGCGTAATCCGCAAGCGTGCCCTTTCCGTAGAAATAATTTTTCAGCTCGCCGTAGCAGTCGTAATCGTAGCTGAGGTCAAACGCGCGGTATATCTCGGAATCAGACAGAGCGGTCAGCCCGCGTGAACGCATATAGATAATAAATCCCGGCTCAACCGACTCGCTCAGCCAAATAGCCCCGGGGCGCACAAGCTCAACCTCGGCGCGCGCCTGCTCCCAGAACTCAATGGGAATGAGCGGAGCGACGTCGCAGCGGAAGCCGTCAACTATTTTAGCCCATGTTTTGAGCGTGTCGATCTGATATCTCCATAATTCTTTGTTGGAATAATCAAGATCGATTATGTCGGTCCAGTCGCCCACCCTGTTTCCGAAGCTGCCGTCGGGCTTATGATAGAACCATTCGGGGTGCTCTTTTCTAAGCACCGAGTCGGGCGCGGTGTGGTTGTACACAACGTCGATTATGCACTTCATTCCTTTGGCGTGAATCGCGGCGACGAGCGACTTAAAATCGTCGAGCGAACCGAATTCGGGATTCACGGCGCGGTAATCGCTTATCGCGTAGGGCGAGCCGAGCGTTCCCTTGCGGTTTTTCTCACCGATAGGGTGAATGGGCATGAGCCACACGATGTCTGTACCGAGAGCCTTGATTCTGTCGAGGTCGTTTTCAACCTGAGCAAAGGTTCCCTCGCGGCTGTAGTTGCGTACAAACACCTGATACATCATTTGGTTTCTCAGACTTTTTGGGGTGTTAAGCGCCATATTTACCTCCTTTTTTGCTAAATAAACTTCTGATTCCCGACGTTGATGAATCTTTCCGAAAAAGGAAGCTTTGTCAAAGGCGGGCATGGGTGCAGCGTCACGCTGCTATTTTCTGATAAAAAGGATACCGAGCGTTCCGGGTCCGCAGTGGCTCGTAATGGTGCAGCCTGCGGTCGTTTCGAGGATCTCCTCGAAGCCGGGATAAAGCTCGTTTATTTTTCCGCGCACCTGCTGAACGGTCAGGGGATTGCATTTTGTATGAGTGATGAAAATGCGGTGCCTGTCAATGTCGGTTCTGCCGCGAAGCTTGTCCGTCACATAGTTGATGATAACCTTGTCGATGTTGCCGCGGTACTTTTTGCCCGCCTTCATCTTGCCGTCCTTCACCTCGATAAGCGGCTTGAGCTTCAGCAGATTTGCCCCGAGAACTGCAACGGACGAGCAGCGTCCGCCCTTATGCAGATAGTCAATGCTGTCAACGACAAAGCTCGCCTCAACCTTGTCGGTGATTTTGTCGCAGGCGGCTTTTATCTCGGCGGCAGATTTACCCTGAGCTGCAAGCTCGGCTCCGTAGAGCACGACAAGCCCCGAGCCGGTTGAAAGGTTGCGGGTATCTACGACGTAAACTCCGCTGTTTTCGTCCGCCGCGGCGCAGGCGTGCTGGAAGGAGCTTGAAAAATCGGCGCTGATATTAAAATGAACGATTTCATAGCCCTCAGCGCGCCACTTGGCGAACTCGCTTGTAAAGTCGTCCAGATTCGGCGCGGAGGTAGATGGAAGCTTTCCCGTCTTTTTCACATATTCATAAATATCTTCCGGGTTTACCTCAAGACCGTCCTTCTGCATTCTGTCACC
The DNA here is from genome assembly GCA_902777275.1 of uncultured Ruminococcus sp. Lineage (GTDB taxonomy): Bacteria > Bacillota > Clostridia > Oscillospirales > Acutalibacteraceae > Ruminococcoides. Next base: position 22,707 of record CACYTI010000008.1, read on the forward strand.
CATGAGAACATAAAGCGGCACGATCGCAATATCATATTTTTGAATTAGCTCCGGCGAAAGGTCGCAGGTGCTGTCTGAAATGATTTTTACCTTCATTGATATCGTCCCCTATTCGGATATTTTATTTTATCATATCATCAAAAGACAAAATTTGCAATACCGAACAAGATTATTTGTGCAGCTTACAGGCGTTTTTTTGCAGCTTTACATTTTGCGCTTTTCAAAGTCCGTTTTATGACAGTTAATTATTACAAAAATTTATTTTTTGACAATACCCCCGGAGGTGATGTGATAATGGTCAACGAGGGAATACGGAAAATAGTCATGGGGCTCCGTCCCGTTGACGATGATTTTATGAACGTGATTTTAACAACACTCCGTTGATTGAATACGTTCTTAGGATAATTCTCGACAAGGACGACCTGATTGTTGAATCGAGCGAAATCCGGCACGAGCTTGAGATATTCGGCTCCCGCAAGCTGTATCTTGACGTTTTCGCAAGGGACAGCACAATATCGAGGTTCATCGCATTGCTTAGGTTTCCTGATTAAAAAACTATTTCAAGCAAAACAAAGGACGGATAAGCGATCTGCAATTGCAGCGCTATCCGTCCTCTTTTTTCTTTACCGGAATTTTATTATAACTCGGCGATGACCTCTACCTCGACTAAAACATTCTTGGGCAGGGTCTTTACCGCCACGCAGGAGCGTGCGGGCTTGCCCGTGAAGTATTCCCCGTAAACCGCGTTGAATGCGGCGAAGTCGTTTATATCAGCTAAGAAGCAAACGGTTTTTACCGCCTTGCCAAGGCTGCTGCCCGCCGCCTCAAGCACGTTTTTCAGGTTCTCGCAAACCTGCTTTGTCTGCTCTTCAATAGTTGCCGCATCAACGTTTCCCGTGGCGGGATCAATCGCGATTTGTCCCGATGTGAAAACCAATCCGTTAGCCTTTACAGCCTGAGAGTAGGGTCCTATCGCGTCGGGCGCGTTCTTTGTGTATACCTTTTCCATTATATTATCCTCCTATATTATCCTCCGGTTATATTTTTAAACTAACTTGAAGCCCGCGTTTGTGAGCGACTCGGAAATCTGCTGAACGTGTTCAAAGTTCCTTGTTTCAATTACGATTCTCAGGTACGCCGCGGTGACGTCGCTGCCCTCGCCCGCTCTTTCGTGGTGAACAGATATGACGTTCGCGCCCAGATCGGCTATGATCTTGGACACCGCCACAAGCTGACCCGGCTTATCCTGAAGCTCGATACAGAGAGTCTGCTGTCTGCCTGAGCGCAGGAGTCCGCGCTTGATTACCCTGTTCAGGATAGTAACGTCGATATTTCCTCCCGAAACTATGCAGACTACCTTTTTGCCCTGTACGGGAAGCTTGTCGAACATAACTGCCGCCAAGGGTGCCGCTCCCGCGCCCTCCGAGACCATTTTCTGCGCCTCGATCAAAGCGAGAATAGCCGAGGATATCTCGTCATCCGACACCGTTACAATGTCGTCAACATATTTTTTGATGTACTGGAAGGTCTGCTCGCCCGGCTCCTTAACTTGAATGCCGTCGGCGATCGTCGATACCTTGTCAAGACGAACAGGTCTGCCCTGCTTTATCGACTCGACCATGGACGGAGCGCCCTCCGCCTGAACGCCGTAAACCTTGATGTTCGGGTTGAGACTCTTTATCGCGCAGGCTACGCCCGAAAGCAGTCCGCCGCCGCCGATCGCCGCCACAACAGCGTCAACGTCGGGCATTTCGTTTAAAATTTCAAGTCCGATAGTTCCCTGACCCGCGATAACGTTCTCGTCGTCGAACGGGTGAATGAAAGTGTAGTTCTTTTCGTCGCGGAGCCTGAGAGCCTCGTTGTAAGCGTCGTCGTAAACCCCGGGAACCATGCGCACGTCGGCGCCGTAGCCCTTTGTAGCCTCAACCTTTGAGATAGGCGCGCCGTCGGGCAGGCAAATCAGCGACTTGATTCCGTACTTTGTGGCGGCAAGCGCGACTCCCTGAGCGTGATTCCCCGCGGAGCAGGCTATAACGCCCCTCTCCTTTTCCTCGTCGGAAAGCTGAGATATCTTGTAGCCCGAACCTCTCACCTTAAATGAACCGGTAATTTGCAGATTCTCGGGCTTGAGATAAACCTCGCATTTATCGGTTATGCCGCCCGCTTTTACCAAATGCGTGGGGCGGATAACGTCCTTGAGCACATAGGAAGCGTGATAAATTCTGTCCAGTGTAAGCATTTTCATACCCTCTTTATTTAACGATACCCGTTTATTCTATACCAATTCACCGCAGAAATCAAGCCCCAACAGTCTGCCGCGCGAATAAATAAAGCTTTTTATTTGGCATTTTAGGATAAGGCACAAAAAATCTGTTGCTTATTTTACATTTTTGTGGTATATTTGTGGATAATGGGAACGTAAATAAGCGCCGGTGGGCGCTCTCTCGCCTTTTGAAAAAATCTTAACGACGCTTTCATCAACGGCGGGGTAAAGAAATATCCTTCAAAGTAAAAAAGTTCCCAATAAATAACGGCAAAAAGGAAGTGTTTAGGTTGCAGCTGAAAGAATCAGGTGAAATGTATCTTGAAACAATATATATCCTTCACCAACAAAAGGGTTTTGTGCGCTCTATTGACGTATGCGAGGAAATGGGATACTCAAAGCCAAGCGTCAGCCGAGCCGTCGGCTTGTTGCGCGACGGCGGATATCTGACCGTCGGCAAGGACGGAGGACTAAACCTAACCGAAACAGGTCTGGAGGTAGCCGAGCGCACCTACGAACGCCACACCGTGCTCAGCGAGCTGTTTATGAAGCTCGGCGTGAGCCGGGAACACGCCGTTGCCGATGCCTGCAAAATGGAGCACATCATAAGCGTGGAAACCTTTGAAGCCTTGAAAAAGCTGAACAGGGAAATAGAAGCGGACAGTTGACAATTTCGGTTGTCGCTCCGCTCCGATTTATAATGCTGTGGGATATGGAGGTCGCCTTGGGCGTTAATGTGCCAACGGCACAATTCATGCCGCAGGCAATTCACGGCAAAGCCTATTCATGTCCGAAGGACAATTCATTTCTGACGGTAAGGTATGATAACATTTCAAACGTTGTATATAAAGGAAAGCTGTGATACAGGAATGAATTGTTGCTGCGCAACATGAATTTACTGCGTAATGAATTGCGCAAGCGCATGAATTGAGCGCACTGCGCTCATTAACGGCACAGTCTGACGGCTCATATATACCATAGGTACCATTTGTCCCAATTGTCCCATAAGACATGAGATAATATGGTACAATTGAGAAAAATGGCTTAAACAGTGGGTTTTTACATAAGTCCCAACCATTTTTTATGTGGGACATATGGTAACGCTGAACGAAGAAAATCGTGGTATCTTTTGCCAATCGTCCCATATATTCCCCAATTGTCCCACATTATTTTAACTTGGGACATTTGAAAAAATGGCTTAAACAGTGGGTTTTTACCATATGTCCCATATTACCGTATGTCCTTAGGGAGTTTATTCTTCTTCGTGGGACATATGCCACAAGGTCTTTTTATCCTTACCGAACCCTGTTGAGGTTGTTTGAATACCCAATTCCTGACACGCTCGTCTCAGCGTCATTCTGGAACACCCCAGCCTCTCGCACAGCTCCTGTCTTGTGGGCACCTCTATTTCTTTTTCCCCGCCGAACATCTCTAAAATCTTGTCGCACAGCTCGTCTCTTTTGGGGGCGGCTTTTTTCTTTGGCTCGGGGCGGAAGGATAGGACGTCGTCGGCTCTCAGCTCGGAGTAGCCGCTGAACACGATTCCGCCTAAGTGCGGGGCTACGTCGAAGCAAATGCTCTGTCCGTGCTTTGCAAGGCTCGACTTCTCGTGGCACATCAGCTTGCCTCCCTCGGGGTTGTTCGCCAAAATCAGCATACTGCGCGCGACGGCGGGGATATCCATTGAACCGAGCGCGCGGTGCAGAGCGGCATTTTGGGTCGCCTTGCTGTGGTGCATTATGAAAATCACCGCACAGCCGTACTGCTCCGCAAGGTGCCCTATCCGCCCCAGCACGGGGCGCACCTCGTTCGCTCGGTGCATATCGACGTCGGCTCCGAGATACGCCTGCAACGGGTCGAAAACCATCAGCCTCGGGTGAAGCTCCCGCATTATCTTCTCTATGCTTTCGTCCGACAGGCTCAGGCTCTTCTTGCTCTCGTCGAACACGTAGATGTTCTCAAAGCGCGGCTTCATCGGCTCCAAGCGCGGCTTTATCGTGTCCGCTATGCCGTCCTCAGCCGTCTGATACACCACGTTCGCAGGCTCCCGCCACGGCGCGTCCGTCCCGTAAAACGGCGCTCCCTTGCTCGTCTGAGCTGCCAAATAAAGCGCCATGAACGTCTTGCCCGTGCCCGGGTCTGCTGTCATGAGCGTGATTTTTCCGAGCGGAATGTACGGGTACCACAGCCACTCGGTCTCGGTGCTGTCAACCTCCGAAAGGCGGATAAACGGCGATTTCACGCGCGGGGGCTCAAGCTTCGGCGTGCAGTCGGTCAGAGCCTCCAGGCGGAAAGCCACGGTCTCGGCGACCGTCTTGCCCTTTATCGGCGTGTCGGTTTCGAGCACGTCGGTGATGTCGCCCTTTTCGGGGAGAGCGTCCCACTCTTTGGTCAGGTCGGGCACCCTGACGGATTTGGCGACGGGCATGATCTGAGCCGCTATGTACTGTGCGAGGTTCCGCCCCGCCTCGTCGTTGTCGGGCAGTATGACCGCCTCCAAGCCCTCAAAAGCCGCGCTGTAGTCAGCCGTCCACTTGCTTTCAAGACTGCCCCTGCCAGCCCCGTGAGGCGGGCAGACCGCAAGAAAACCTAAGCTTATGAGCGTTTCAACGTCCTTTTCGCCCTCGGCTATGTACACCCTCTCGCCCCGTTCGCGGGCTACTCTCAGGAACTCGTCGTGATAGAGCGGAGGCGCAATGCTCCTGCCATCGGCTCCCTTCGGCAAGCCCTTTTCCCAGCCTTTTTCCGTCTTATGATACCAGCAGAACGATTTCTTAAAAGCCTGCTTTTGCCTGTCAAAAACGTAAAAGCGGGTCTTTTTGAGATCGGGCGAGTAATAGTAATCGACGCTCTGAGGGCGCGCTGGATTGCCCTGAGCAGGGCGCTGCCGTCTGTCAAAATTATTCCGTTCGTCAAAGTTATTCCGCCCGTCAAAGTTATTCCGCCCGTCAAAGGGTCTCTGTTCGTCAAAGAGCTGCCGAGCGTTCAGCCCCAAAGCGCCCGTGACGCGCACGCCGTCAGCCCCGCAAACGGGACAGTAAACGAGAGTTTTGCCGTTCTTAACGGCGACGTCAAGGCTCGGACGGTGGTCGTCATGGCAGGGACAAAGCGCCACCCAGTGCTCCCGCCCGACCTGTTTTACGCCTATGAGATGTGAAAGAAATTCACCTGTATTCATTGATTTTTCCTCCGAAAATTTATTAGAGAGGAACCCCTCTCACTATACGGGGGAAAAACGCGAAAAGTTGTATGCAACTATGCAACCTTTTGAAAAAAATCTTTGATTTTTTAGTGTGGAGTGTGGAGTGTGGAGTTTTGGTTGTCGCTCCGCTCCTGATTTGTAATGCTGTGGGATATGACGGCTGCCCCTACAACCATTTTTAAACGTATAATAAACAATTCAAACCAATTCGTAGGGGCGCACCGATGTGTGCGCCCGGGGGCGTTGAATCAAACGTTCTGTTTCCTATCAACAATCGGACGGAAAATAAACGTCGGTGCCGAGGGCGAACGCACGGGTTCGCCCCTACGACGTGATTATAATGCAGATATGACGGTCGCCTTGGGTTCCCGTCGGATAGTTCCGCCAAGTAAAAAAACAGATGTCATTCTGAGCGGTGCCCGACAGGGCAAACCACGAAGTAGTTAGTCGAAAAATCCCCCTCGGCGGAGAACAACGCTTTCCTGTCAGGGAGATCCTTCGACTATTTGCTCCGCAAATTCGGCTGCCGCCGACCGCTCAGGATGACATCTTTGGGAAAAACTATATACCTGAGCGGTGCCGTCGGCTCAGCCGACCGGCACCGCTCAGATTTAGTTTAATTGTCCACTGTCCACTGTCCACTGTCCACTGTCAACTGAATATCTACTCCTCTATCTCCTCAAGCTCGGACTCCTCTACTCTGCGGAGTTCTTTTTTGTTGAACGCGTCGTAGATGAGCGGAACTATTAACAGGGTCATAAGCGTTGCGTACAGCAAGCCGCCTATGCAGACCACCGCGAGCGGCTGCATCATTTCGGCTCCGGTGCCGATTCCGAGCGCCATTACCGAAAGACCGAGAACCGTTGTGAGCGCGGTTATGAATATCGGGCGCATTCTCGTTTTGCCCGCCTCGACAATCGCCTCAACGCGCTCCCTGCCCTCTTCGCGGAGGATATTGATGTAATCGACAAGCACAATGCCGTTGTTTACGATTATTCCGCACAGCATTATGAAGCCGACAAGCGAGATCACGCTTATATCAAAGCCCGTCACAAGCAGAGCCAGGAAGCCGCCCGTAAACGCAAGCGGGATCGTGAACATGATTATGAACGGTGATTTCAGGCTTTGGAACTGCGCGACCATTATCAGATATATCATAATAACGCCCAACAAAAGCATGAGCATTAGCTGCTGCATAGCCTCCATTGTTTGCTTTTCGGCTCCCTCGTAGTCGATCGAGAAGCCCGAAGGCAGCTCGTAATCGCTGAAAAGACTTCTTGCCCTCGCCGTCACGTCGGTCAGGTTGTAACCGTCCTTTATCGTGCCGCTTATCGTCAGATAACGCTTCTGCGACTTGCGGTTTATCACGTCCATAGTCTCGGATTTCTCTACCTCCGCTATGCTCGAAAGCGAGGTCTTTTTCTCGTTGCCCTCGGCGTCGGTATAGGTCAGCATGATTTGTCCCAGCTTATCGGCTGTGACAAGCTTTTCCTCGTCCTTGACTGTGACAATATCTATCGTCTTTCCGTTTTCGGTTTTGAGAGAGGTGGAGGTTTTCTCGCTTGAAATCTCCGTCGCTATCTGTTGGAAAATCTGAGCGGTGGTCAGCCCCTTCTCCGCCGCTTTTTTGCGGTCTATGGTGACCTTTAGCTCGGGAGAGGTGGCGCCGACATTGCTTTTCGCCTCGTCTATTCCTTCAAGCTCGCCTAACTTGTCCGCAATATCCTCCGAGGTGGATTTCAAAAGCTTTAAATCGTCGCCGTAAAGGGTCATCTGCACGCTGTTGTCGCCCAAAAGCGTCGTAAGCGAGGAGCTTGAATCGGAGCTGACGGTGATCTCTCCGTTTATGTCGAGCCTGCCCTCTATCTCCTTTGAAATATCCTTTCCGCGCTTGGTGTACTCGGGCTTAAACACGCCGTAGCCCGTCACCGAGCCCGTGCCGCTTTGCAGGTTCGACGGAACTATGCCCATCATTCCCGAGGTTCCGCCGACCATAACGCCGACGGTCTCGAATTCTTCGTAGTCGCTCAAAACCGCGTTGACCTTTTCGGCGGCTTTCACCGTATCGTCAAAGGTCGCGTTGTCGCTGAGCTTTACCGTGACCTGAACCTCGGTGCTGCTCATTGACGGCATGAAGCTGAAGCCCCTGAGATACACCAAAAATCCGCTGCCGACAAGCAAAACTATAACGACGGCGATCGACACTACCTTATGACGGAGCACAAAGCGGAGAGATTTTTCGTAGGACTTCTTTATCCTGCCCTCGCCCGTCCTCTTGGGAGTTCTCACACGCCGCAGCATATGGCGGCTCATGGCGGGCACGAGCGTCAGAGCGACGATGAGGCTCGCCGCAAGCGCGTAGGTTATAGTGAGCGCCATATCGACGAAAAGCTGGCGCGTAATGCCCTCTACGAACACGATGGGCAGGAACACGCAAACCGTCGTGAGCGTTGAGGCTACGATCGCTCCCGCCACCTGCCGCGCCCCGTTAAGGGCGGAACGCACGGGCGAGTAGCCGAGATGTCTGAGGCGGTAGGTGTTCTCGATGACTACGACCGAGTTGTCAACAAGCATTCCGACGCCTATCGCAAGACCCGAAAGCGAGAACATATTCAGGGATATCCCGCTGAAATACATCATCACTATCGCGAAAATCACGCTTACGGGGATAGACACGGCAACGATAACGGTCGGCTTTATATCGCGCAGGAAAATAAGAAGAATTATTATCGCCAAAGCCGCGCCCATAAGCAGGTTTTGCAGAACGCCGTTTATTATGATCTCGATGTAGTCGCCCTGGCTGTAGATAGTCGTAAAGCGAAGACCCTCAAATTCAGCTTCAAGCGCTTTGGTCGTATTGTTTATGTTGTCGCAGACGGTCGCCGTAGCTATATCGCTCTGCTTTGAAAAGCTCAGCAGCACGCCGTCCTCGCCGTTCACCTTGGTGTATATCTCGTCGGAATTGTCGGCGGTGAACACGTCGGCTACGTCGCTCAGTCTTATTATGCCGATACCGTCGATTTTACTGTCGAAAAGCGGAAGGTCGGCAAGCTCCTTTTCGCCGATCACCTCGTCGCCCACACGCACCAAAAAGCGGTTGTTGTTGTCGTCGGAGACATAGCCCGCAGGCATTGAGAAGTTCTGAGCGGTGAGGATTCCCGACACGTTTTCGATAGTGACGAGGTTGTTGGGGTCAGCCTGTTTTTTTGCTTTTTCCTTTTCCGCCGTAAGGGTTTCAAGGTTTTTATCAAGCTCGGTTTCAGCCGCGCTGAGCTGAGCCGCTGCCGCGGTGACCTCGGTCTGCTTCGCCGTCAGGGTCGAGATAGCGCCCGACATCTGAAAGTCAGCCGCCGACTGCTGCTGAGCGATCGTCGCAAGCGCCTCGTTGACCGTCACGGTGTTTTCGTCAAGCCCCTTCAAGGCGGTGTCAAGCTGCTCGATTCCGCTGTTTATCTGTGCGATCTGATCGCTCATGGATTTGAGCGTTTCGTCGAGGCGCGAGGTGTCCGTTCCCAGCTCGGCAAGCTTTTGGTTTACGTCGGCAATCGAGCTGTCAACCTTTTCAAGCGCTGCATTTGCCGCTGCTATCGACAACGCGAGCCCTTCCTTTTTTATTCCCATCGGTTCAAGCTGCCTGTCGATCTCCTCAAACTCGGCAAAAATTTCGGCGCGCTCCTCTTCGGTAAGCTCCTCGGTGGCGAGCCTTTTCAGCCCCGCAACATATTTTTCGTTTAAAGAATTAAGCGTTTCAAGCTTTCCGACAAGCTCCGCCTTTTTCTGCAAAAGCTCCTCGTAGGTCGTCTTTATCGTGAGAAGAGCCTTGTACGTCGTTTCAAGAAGAGTTTTTGTATTCGTGAGCGTTGACTTCTGGTCAAGAAGCTCCATTTTTGCGGAGATAAGCTTGCTTTTGCCGTTGTCCGCCTCGGTCTGAGCCTCAGCTAACTTTTTGCCCAGCTCCTCCTGCTGACTCTTTATCGAGTCAATGGATTCCGTGATCGTAGCCGCTCCGTTTTCAGCCTGCTCGGCGTTCTTTTTAAGCTCCTTTTTCGCTTCATCAATTTTTTCCTCCGCCTCGGAAAAGCGGCTGTCGAGAGCGGCGTTTATTTCTTTGTTGAGCGAATCGAGCTTTTTCTGAGAGATCATCACGTTTTCTTTTTCGACGACGATCCCCTTGTCCGCGATAGAAGCTACTCCGTCAATTCCCTCCAGACGGTTCATCAGCTCGTCGGAGACAAAGTCGGATATCTCATTCCTGTCCTTGCCCTCGAAATCCACCGCCAACATCGCCACGGGCAGAATGTTGGGGTTTATTTTAATAAGATATGGGCTGCCGACTGCTTCGTCCCAGTTGTCCGAGAGCGTATCAAGAGCCGCGCGCACGTCTATCGTCGCGGTGTTCATGTCGGTTCCGTCCTCAAACTCGATAATACACATCGAATAGCTGTCGTTTGAGGTGGAGCGTATCTCCTTCACGCCGTCTATAACGGATATCGACTTTTCAAGCGGCTTTGTGACCGTCGTCTCAACCGTTTCGGGCGTCTGACCTATATACGTCGTGAGCACGAGCGCATAAGGCAAATCCATTTTTGGCATAAGGTCGGGCGTCATTTTGGTGAAAGCAACGATCCCCAAAACGATGACCAGCACCGCCGCCACAAAAACAGTCATTGGTTTTTTTACACTAAGTTTTGACAGCATACATCCTCCGTACTAAAAAACAGCACCTGTTTTTAAAATCTCAAGCTTGCGTTTGTAATCGCTTCTCACTGTTTCAAGCGGCTGCTCCATTACATAATAATTAAACGCGGCGTTTTTCAAAATGCCGTTCAATATCTGGGTCAGCAGCTCATAATCATGGTTGTCGCGGTACCTCAAACCATCTCGTGAAAATTTCCTGAAACTGCCGCGGAACTCACTGAGTCCCTTGAAACGGTTGAAAATGAATTCCGATACCAAATCGTTGTTAGTCCTCAAATTGCGCACAAGCCGTCTGAGGACAACACGGTACGTCTCATTTTCGGAAAAAGAGGTGACAATATTGAACAGCTCCTCATAAATATAAAAAACGTCACCGTTTGAATCCTTTACGACTTTGTTAAGATCCTCTATTATCAGCTCGATAAATCTTTTAAGCAAGACCTCTATCAGGTCAACCTTGTCGTCAAAATATTGATAAAAGCTTCCGCGGGATATTCCAGCGCGTTTAACAATGCGGTTTATGCTTATCTTTTCGTCCGAAGCATCGGCAAACTCGCAAACAATCGCCTGAGAAACTCGCCGGCGCTTTTCGTAGGGGAGATTGTAAAAGGTCGATTTTATCAAAACTGCACCTCCAAAAAACATTGTGACAGGTTATCATGTGAACACTTGTCATAATTGTATCACGGAGCGACGGGAGTGTCAATCATTTTTGTTCGACAAAATTGTTAATTTATGCAACATATTTAACGATTTCTTATTGAAATTTATGTAAAAATATGATAATATATAATAGCTGTTTTATAATTAATTTAGCGGACAGCAAAAAAATCCGTAATTGCACAGACGGTTTTACCGTCAGCTTCAATACAGGCGAAAGGAGAGAATATGGCTAAGGATATGTTGACCGCGATTTACGAGGCAGAGGAAGCGTCTGCGCGCCGTGAGAGCGAAGCAAAGGCTAAAGCCGAGCAATCAATCGCCGACGCTAAAAAAGAAGCGGCGTCGCTGATTGAGGCTCGCAAGGCAAAGGCGGAAGCGGACTCTCGGGCTGAGCTTGACACCGTGCGCGCCGAGAACGACGCACTGCTGAAGAAAACCGCGGCAGAATCAAAAAACGAATGCGCGGCAATTTCGGCAACCGCCGAAAAGAACCGCAGCAGGGTAATCAAAACAGCGGCGGAAGCGTTGCTGGGAGGCCGCTGACCAAACAAAACATTACCCGACGGCTGACGGCACGCGAGAGCGGTAATGTCTCCGTCGCGGCAAAGACAGAGGTGAGGCCGAATTGGCAAAATTGAAAATGAAAACAGTGAGGATTATCTCCCTTCGTCAGGACAGAAAGCGGCTGCTTGAGCATTTGCAGGACAGCGCGCTTATGCAGATAACGAAGAGCGAGAAATCCCGCGAGGGCTTCAGGCGCGTCAACGTCTCGCCGCAAATGCAGGTATTTGAGCGAAACGTTGAGCTCACCGAGCAGGCGCTTAAAATCCTCGACGACGTCAAACCCGAAAAGGCGGGTCTGCTCGCCTCGTTCAAGGGTCGGCGTGAAATCGATCCCGACGAGATCGGGGTCATCGCCTCAAACGCCAAGCAGGTGATTGAGGTATGCTCACGGATAACGGAGCTTGATAAGGAATGCTCCGACAACGCCGCCGAGCGAATCCGCGTCAACACCCAGCTTGCTCAGCTTGAAAGTTGGAAAAAACTGGACATTCCAATGAACACAACGGGCACAAAATCGACGGCGGTGTTCATCGGCTCGTTCCCCGAGCAATATAATACGGAACGGCTTAAAACAGCGCTTGCCGCCGAAAACCCGAAGCTTGAATTCGAGACGGAGATCCAGTTCAGCGAGCCGGGCATAACAAACGCGGTCATCTTTGCTCCTCAAAGCCAGAAAACAATGGCTGAGGACGCACTGAGGGCTTTGGGCTTTGCGCGGCCCATGTCCCCCACTCACAAGATCCCCAAGGACAAGGCGGAGCTGCTCAAAAAGAAAAGCCAACGCCTGCTTGAGGAGGACAAAGCGGCACAGGAGGAAATTGCGTCTTTTGACGAAATGCGCGACAAGATCAAAGCCACGCAGGATTATTTCCGCTTCCGCGCCGACAAGTACAACGTCATAAATCATCTTGACCACTCAAAGCACGTGTTTATCATCGAGGGCTTTGTCCCCGAGGAGGACTGCGAAAAGCTTGAAACTCTTTGTTGCAGGGTCGCGACGTGCGTAGTGGAATTCGGCGAAGCGGGAGACGACGCTCCCGTCAAGCTCAAGAACAACAAATTCGCGGAGCCGGCTCAGGGAATACTTACAATGTACTCCTCGCCCGGCAAAACCGATATTGACCCCACGCCCGTTTTGGCGTTCTTCTTCTACTTCTTCTTCGGAATGATGTTCTCCGACGCGGGCTACGGAATACTTTTGGTCATCGGCACGGGGCTTTTGATAAAGCTTTTCAAGCCCGACAAAAAAATGCACAGCAATCTGAAGCTCTTCCAGTACTGCGGAATATTCACGACCCTGTGGGGCTTGGCTTACGGAAGTATCTTCGGCGATGCGCCGGCGGCTTTGTACAACCTGTTTGCAAACCCCAAAACGCAAGTGGTTATGGCTCATTCCATCAGCAATATGAACGACCCGACGCCCGCCATTCTGCCATGGCCGGTCATCGACCCGCAGAAGGACGCGCTCGTGCTTATGGTTATTTCGATAGCCTTCGGACTTGTCCATATTTTAGTCGGTATGAGCTGCAAATTCATCATGTGCATGAAGCAGAAGGATTACGCCGGCGCTTTCTTTGACACGGGGCTTTGGATGCTCATGCTCATAGGCTTCGCGGTGCTGGCGCTGGGACTTTTCATGGCTCCGGTACTTGTCACGGTGGGCGCGGTGACAGCAATAGCCTGCGCCGTCGGACTTATTCTGACACAGGGACGCGGCAAAAAGGGAATCGTCGGAAAAGCGGTGGGCGGTCTCGCCTCGCTATACGACATCACAAGCTACATCTCCGATCTGCTTTCCTACTCCCGTCTGCTGGCGCTCGGACTGACCACGGGCGTAATGGCTCAGGTGTTCAACAAGCTCGCCACAATGATGGGCACAAACATTTTGGGAATAGTATTTTTGCTGGTAATTCTAATTGCCGGTCACTTGATCAACATCGGTCTGAACGCGCTGGGCTCTTACGTGCACACAATGCGTTTGCAGTATGTTGAAATGTTCAGTAAATTTTATGAGGGCGGCGGAAAAGAGTTTGAGCCGTTTTCATTAAACAGTAAATATATCAAAATTCAGGAGGACAAATAATTATGAATGCTGGAATCTTTTTTACAATTTTAGGCGCGGCTATCGCAACCGTACTCGCCGGTATCGGCTCGGCTAAGGGCGTCGGCTCTGCCGCTCAGACTTCAATGGGCGTTCTCTCCGAGAATCCCTCAATGTTCGGTAAAATGCTCGTTCTCACCCTTCTCCCGGGCACACAGGGTCTTTACGGCTTCATCGTAGGCTTCCTTATCCTCGTCAACAGCGGCGTTCTCGGCGGCGACATTGCCGCTCTTACAGACGCTCAGGGCTACGCATACGCGGGCGCTTCGCTGGCTATCGGCTTCGGCGGACTGTTCTCGGGTATCGCCCAGGGAAAGGCGGCTGTTTCCGGTATCGCCATGACAGCCAAGGACGAGAAAAACTTCTCCAAGGGCATGGTTTCCGTAACGCTCGTTGAAATTTACGCTCTGCTCTCGTTCATCGTTTCTCTGCTCGTTGTACTTCAGATCACCAACTTCAAATAATTCCGTTTACGGCAGAATTGTAAATGAATTTACGGTACCCGGCAAGCGGCTCCGCGACTCTTTCGCGGCAGACACGGCTTGCGACAACGACGATGAAAGGATGGTGAGTCTGAATGAACGGCAGTGAAAGAATCCTGAGCCGTATTAAATCAGACTGCGACGAAAGCGTCAGGGCAATTGAGAAGCACGCTCAGGCGGAACGCGGTCGCATTATAGCCGCCGCTCAGCACGACGCCGACAAAAGCGCCGCCGAAATTGCCGAAAAGACAGCTCAACTGAGCGCGCGCGCCAAAACCTCGGCGCAAAGCCGCGCCCAGCTTGAAAAACGCAACGCTCTGCTAAAACAGCGCAGAATTGAAATTGACAAAACCGTTTCGGGTCTTGAGGAATATCTGCTCAACCAAAATGATTACGATTATTTTGAGTCGATCTACAGCCTTGCCGCAACGCTCAGCGGCAAAAGCGGCGTGGTGTTCCTCAACAAAAAAGACCTCGACCGCAAGCCCAATAACTTTGAAAAAAGGCTCAAGGCGGCAGGGCTTGACGCAACGGTCAGCTCCGCGCCCGCGGATATAAGCGGCGGCTTTATCCTTAAATGCGGCGACGTGGAAGAAAACATGGAATTTTCCGCCATAATCAACTCTCGGCGCGACGAAATAGAAGACCTCATCAACAAAGAGCTTTTCGCGCGGTAAGGGGGATATATGGCATTATCATACGAATTCTCCATAGGCTCGGTGCGCGCCAGAGAAACAAGGCTTTTTACCAAAGCCGACGTAGAACAGTTTCTTGCATGCAGAACCGTCGATGAGCTTTGCCGAACCCTGAGCGACAAGGGCTACGGCACCGGCGCAGACTTTGACGAAATCGCGGAGAACCACATGAACGGCGTTTGGGAATACCTTAAAAGCATAGCGCCCGACTTCTCTGTTTTTTCGCCGTTTCTCATTCAGAACGACGTGCACAACTTTAAAATCGTGTTAAAGGGCGTTATGTCCGCGCGCGACTACTACACCGCGCTGCTGATAACCCCCTGCACGGTCGAGCACAGCGAAATCATAAACGCGGTTGAGCACCGCAACATGAAGAGCCTTCCCGAGTGGATGATCGTTCCCGCGGAAAAGGCATACGACCTCCTTGCGCACACGGGAGACGCGCGCGCCTCCGACGCCGTGCTTGACAAGGCGGTCATGCTGGAAATGCTCCGGCTCAGCAAAGGCTTCCGCTCAAATTTCTTAGTAGAATACTTTAAAACACTCGTTTTTTACAACTGTGTTAAAATTTCCATTCGCGCCGCACGTACCGGCGCAGACAGACATTACCTCAAAACCGCCATGCCGCGCTTTGAGGGCTTTGACCGCGACAAGGTGATCGCCGCCGCGGTAAAAGGGCTTGACGCCCTGCTCGAAACGCTCGCCAAAAGCGACGACTTCGGATGCAGAGCCGCCGTGGAGCAGTACAAAAAATCACCCTCGGCCTTTGAAAAGTTTGTGGACGACAAGCTGATAATTTTGGCAAAAGAAAGCTGCAAACGCACCTGCGAGGGAGCCGAACCGATGCTCGGATATTATCTGGGCGAGGAGGCTCAGAAAAAAGTGCTGCACATCATAGCCTGCGGAATAAAAACAAATACCGACACAGATATTATAAGGGAAAGGCTGCGTGAGATCTATGGCTAAAAATATTGCCGTTATCGGCGACGGCGAAAGCATAAAGGGCTTTTCCGCCGTGGGGCTCGACATTTACCCCTGCGACGACGCAGCCGAAGCGGGCACGCTGCTCAGGCGCGTTGCCGACAGCGACCGCTACGCCGTGATATATGTGACCGAAACCGTTTATTATGCCGCGGACAAGGCGCGGGCGCGCTACGAGGAGAGACTGATCCCCGCCATTATCCCGATCCCGGGAGTGACGGGCAACCGCGGCACAGGCGTTAAACGCCTGTCGGCATTTGTGGAAAAGGCAGTCGGCTCCGACATAATCTTCAACGATTGAGGTGTATAATTTGAAATCAGGAATCATAACAAAGGTCGCGGGCCCTCTGGTTATCGCGGAGGGAATGCGCGACGCTAATATGTATGACGTTGTGCGCGTTAGCAGCAAGCGTCTGATCGGTGAAATAATCGAGATGCACGGCGACCGCGCTTCCATTCAGGTTTATGAGGAAACCTCCGGTCTCGGCCCCGGAGAAACCGTTGTATCAACAGGCGCTCCGCTGTCGGTTGAGCTCGGTCCCGGACTTATCGGCGCTATCTACGACGGTATCCAGCGTCCGCTCGACGAAATAATGAAGGTCGCAGGC
This sequence comes from uncultured Ruminococcus sp., assembly GCA_902777275.1. GTDB lineage: Bacteria > Bacillota > Clostridia > Oscillospirales > Acutalibacteraceae > Ruminococcoides. Next base: position 38,964 of record CACYTI010000008.1, read on the forward strand.
ACAAACCTCAAGCGCGGCGTAGACGTTCCTTCGCTGAACCACAGCAAGAAATGGAAGTTTGAGCCCGTTGCCAAGACCGGCGACAAGCTAAAGGCGGGCGACATTTTGGGAACCGTCCGCGAAACCGCCGCCGTGCTGCATAAAATTTTGGTGCCGAACAAAATCAACGGCACTGTCAAAAAAATACAAGCGGGCGAATTCACGCTCGACGACCCCGTTGCCGTAATCAAAACAGACGACGGCGACAAGGAAGTAAAAATGTTCACAACATGGCCTGTCCGTGTGGGCAGACCCTACAAAAAGAAGCTCTCGCCCGACATTCTGCTCACCACGGGTCAGCGCCCGATCGACACTCTCTTCCCGCTCGCTAAGGGCGGCGTGGCGGCTGTTCCCGGTCCGTTCGGCTCGGGCAAGACCGTTGTTCAGCACCAGCTCGCGAAGTGGGCGGCGGCTGACATCATCGTATACATCGGCTGCGGTGAGCGCGGCAACGAGATGACCGACGTTCTCAACGAATTCCCCGAGCTGAAAGACCCGCGCACGGGCAACTCGCTCATGGAGCGCACGGTGCTCATAGCCAACACCTCCGATATGCCCGTTGCGGCGCGCGAGGCTTCTATCTACACGGGAATCACTATCGCCGAATACTTCCGCGACATGGGCTACACCGTTGCGCTCATGGCTGACTCGACCTCCCGCTGGGCTGAGGCTCTGCGCGAAATGTCCGGTCGTCTTGAGGAAATGCCCGGTGAAGAAGGCTATCCCGCCTACTTGGGCAGCCGTCTGGCTCAGTTCTACGAAAGAGCCGGCCGTGTTATCGTAAACGGCACCGAGGACACCGAGGGCGCGCTGTCGGTAATCGGCGCGGTATCGCCTCCCGGCGGCGACATCTCCGAGCCTGTTTCGCAGGCTACTCTGAGAATCGTAAAGGTGTTCTGGGGACTCGACGCTAACCTCGCTTACAAGCGTCACTTCCCCGCCATCAACTGGCTCACCTCTTACTCGCTCTACACCGACCAGCTTGAAAAATGGTTCGCCGAGAATGCGGCTCCCGATTTTATGAAGCTGCGCGGCAGAATGATGGCACTCTTGCAGGACGAAAGCGAGCTGCAGGAGATCGTTAACCTCGTCGGCATGGACGCTCTCTCGGCTCCCGACAGACTTAAGCTTGAGAGCGCAAGGTCGATACGCGAGGACTATCTGCACCAGAACGCCTTCGACCCCACCGACACCTACACCTCGCTTACAAAGCAGGTGCTTATGATGCGCGCCATTCTCAGCTACTACGACAAGGCGCGCGAAGCTTTGAGCAACGGAGCCAACATCGAAATGCTTGTTAATATCCCCGTGCGCGAGCGCATCGGACGGTATAAATACGAACCCGAAGACAAGATTCAGGCGGAATTTGAGTCGATCCAGGCTCAGCTTGACGCCGAGATCAGCGACGTTTTGAAAAGGAGTGATGACTGATGCCAAAGGAATACCGCACCATTCGAGAGGTAGCAGGTCCTCTGATGATGATAAGCGACGTTGAAAACGTCAAGTACGACGAGTTAGGCGAAATCGAGCTTCCGAGCGGCGAGACCCGCCGCTGCAAGGTGCTTGAGGTCAACGGCACCAACGCTCTTGTTCAGCTTTTTGACTCCGCCGCCGGAATCAACCTTGCGAACTCAAAGGTACGTTTCCTCGGACGCTCAATGGAGCTGCCCGTTTCACCCGATATGCTTTCACGCGTTTTTGACGGTCTCGGCAACCCGATAGACGACGGTCCCGCGCTCATTCCCGAAAAGCGCCTCGACGTTAACGGCACGCCGATGAATCCCGCCGCCCGCAACTATCCGCAGGAGTTTATCCAGACGGGCGTTTCGGCGATCGACGGTCTTAACACACTTGTAAGAGGTCAGAAGCTGCCTATCTTCTCGGCTTCGGGTCTCCCCCACGCCCAGCTTGCGGCGCAGATCGCGCGTCAGGCTACGGTTCGCGGCAAGAACGAGCAGTTCGCCGTTGTATTCGCCGCCATGGGTATCACCTTCGAGGAATCCAACTACTTCGTGCAGTCCTTCCGCGAGACGGGAGCTATCGACCGCACCGTTATGTTCGTCAACCTCGCTAACGACCCCGCTATCGAGCGTATCGCGACTCCGAAAATGGCGCTCACCGCCGCCGAGTATCTCGCGTTCGATCTGGGAATGCACGTTCTCGTTATTATGACCGACATCACAAACTACGCCGACGCGCTGCGCGAGGTTTCCGCCGCCCGCAAGGAGGTTCCCGGCAGACGCGGCTATCCCGGCTATATGTACACCGACCTCGCAACTCTGTACGAGAGAGCGGGCAGACTCCGCGGCAAGGACGGCTCTATCACGCTTATCCCGATCCTCACAATGCCCGAGGACGACAAGACTCACCCGATCCCCGACCTCACGGGCTACATCACCGAGGGTCAGATCATTCTCAGCCGTGAGCTTTACCGCAAGGGCGTAACTCCGCCAATCGACGTTTTGCCGTCGCTGTCCCGTCTTAAGGACAAGGGTATCGGACCCGGCAGAACAAGAAAGGACCACGCGGCTACAATGAACCAGCTTTTCGCGGCATACGCGAGAGGCAAGGACGCCCGCGAGCTTATGGTGATCTTGGGCGAGGCAGCGCTGACCGACATGGATAAGAAGTACGCCGAATTTGCCGAAGCCTTCGAGAGAGAATACGTCTCACAGGGCTATGAAGCGAACCGCTCGATAGAGGACACCCTCGACATCGGCTGGAAGCTGCTTGCCATTCTTCCCCGCTCCGAGCTCAAACGTATCAAGGACGATATGCTCGACGAGTTCTATCCGGGATAATCATGAATTTTGAAAAAATTCATCTTGAGGTATTAGTATGGCAGTAATGAATGTAAACCCCACGCGAATGCAGCTTACCAAGCTGAAAAAGCAGCTTGTAACAGCCGTGAGGGGACACAAAATGTTAAAAGACAAGCGCGACGAGCTTATGCGGCGCTTTTTGGAGCTTGTGCGCGAGACCCGCGAGCTGCGCGACAAGGTTGAGCGCGAGCTTGAAAACTGCAACGCCCACTTTGTGAACGCTTCGGCGGTTATGAGCAAGCAGGCTCTTGACGGCGCGCTGCTCTCCCCAAAGCAGCAGATAAATCTTGAAATCGACTCCAAAAACGTAATGAGCGTTGAGATCCCTCAGTTTGAGGCGCAGACGCGAACAGCCGACAAGGGAGATATCTTCCCCTACGGCTTCGCGTTCACCTCGTTTGAGCTTGACGACGCGGTGATGTCGCTTGACAAGGTGCTTCCCGACCTGATCCTGTTAGCGCAGTATGAAAAAAGCTGCGAGCTTATGTCGGCGGAAATTGAAAAAACGCGCCGCCGCGTTAACTCGCTTGAGCACGTTATGATCCCCCGTTATCAGGAAACTATCAAGTATATCTCTATGAAGCTTGAGGAAAATGACCGTTCAAGCCGCACCAGACTTATGAAGGTAAAGGATATGCTGCTCGACAAAGCCCACGGCTATTCCGAACGGGCGCAATAATTCTATTTTAGCATTAAAAAGGCGCCGGTGGGCGCTCCCTCCCGCTTACGGCGGGAAAAACAAGTTTCCTATAAAGTCAAAAAGGCTGTCCCAACCCGGGGCAGCCTTTACGATTATCTATTTATTCCTGATAATGACCCTTGCAAGAATTTAGCAATAAATTATAGTCAAGGATTATTTTTCAGGATTTGGCTTTGGTTGAGGTCGGGGTGCCGGTCACGGTGACCGACTTGGTCTTTGAGAGCGCACCGCTTTCTACATTATTGAACGCGCAGACCCTGATGTCGTAGGTTTTGCCGGTCGCGACGTCCTTTATTGTGTAGCTGTTGCCGGCGGTGGTCTTTGTCGTCCACTCTTCGGCGGTGGACTCTTTGTAATAAACCGAGTACCCGGAAGCGCCTTTAACCGGTCTCCAGCTGACATACACTCCGTTTGATTTGCTCGACAATCGAGCGGTAACGGCAGGCACGGCAAGGCTAACGACCTTCTTTTCTTCCGACCAAGCACCCGAAACAGTGCTGCCGTCTTTTACAAGCTGCGCACGTATCTTAAAGGTGTACGAGGTCCCTTCGGGGACTTTCGAAAGCTCAAATGCGGTTTTTGTCGCGTAAACAGTTGTAAATGACTTCTCGCCGCGCTTTTTATAAGCCACCTGAAACTTTTCCGCTCCGCTGATTTTACTCCATTTGGCTTTGATCGTGTTGCCGGCATAAGCAAGCGAAAAAATTTTAACGCGCCCGAGAAAAACAAGACTCTTTGTTTTGGAAGAGTCGCTCTTGGCGTTTCCGGCTCCCACAGACTTCACCTTAACATGGTAAAGCTTATTTGACTTAACGTCTTCAATGATATAGCTTGTATCTTTGCTCTCGACTGTCGTCCAGTTTTTGTCTGACGAAGCCTTATAGTGAACTATATAAGACGTTGCGTTGTCAACCTTTTTCCACGTAGCTTTAAGACCGCTTTTGGTGTTGGAAAGGCTGACATCCGGTGCGGCGGGCGGCGTTACGGTAACCTTGCAGGTCACGGTTTTGCCGTTGAGCGCTTTTGCCGTGATCGTCGCGGAGCCCACAGCTTTTGCGATGATCTTTCCGTTTGAGACTCCCGCGACGGAGAGCTCGTCGCTTGTCCATGTAACGGCTTTGCCTGTCGCGTTTGCGGGCAGCACCGCCGCCGCAACAGTCTGAGAACTGCCCGCGACCAGAGAAACCGAGGTTTTATCAAGAGTTAGCGCGGCAGGCTCGACAACGGCGCGGAAGGTGATTCCGTTGGAGGCGGCGAACTTGTCGGCATAGGAGCCTGTCTTTCCGTAGACAACCAAGGATAAGGGGTGCTTATAAAATACGTCATTGTCAACAAGCTTATTATCATCCGCTTTTGTGCTTACGATAGCTGCAACGCTCTCGGGAATGATAACGCTTTTTATGGATTCGCAGGAGTAGAAAGCGGACAGCCCGATTGCTTTTGCTCCGTCGGCTATCGAAACGCTTTCGAGCTTTCCGCAATAAGCGAAAACGGACTTATCCATATCGCCGATACCGCTGCCAATAACAACCGTTTTCAGGTTGTCGCAGCCGTTAAAAGCCGCGCTGTCAATGGTTGTTACACTGTCCGGAACAGTTACGGAAGAAAGAGCTTTGCAGCCCAAAAACGCGGATGCGCCGATTTTTTTGACCGACGCGCCGAGCGTTAACGAGGTGATCCCCGAGCAACCGTCAAATGCCGCTTCTTCAATATTTTCTGTCGTGTCGGGAATAACGAGCATGGGCAGAGACGTGCATTGAAAAAACGCGTTTGCTCCGATAGTTTTCACAGTTGGCGGAATCGAAACGGAGCTGAGCGCTGTGCAATCCTTAAACGTTTCGCTTTTTATTTGCCTTATCTTTGAGGAATTTACAACGGTTTTCAGCTTTGTGCAGCCGCAGAACGCCCCTTCGCCTAACTCCGTCACACTTTCGGGAATAACAGCCGATGAAAGCGATTCGCATTCGGAGAACGCGTTTGCACCTATTTTATTAAGGGTTGACGGAAGTGTGACGCTTTCAATCGAGTTGTTCTTTGAAAACGCGTCGTCTTCGATTGTTTTTACCGAATAATCACCTAACTCCGACGGAACGGAAACATTCTTTTCATTTCCCGTATATTTTATAACATAGGCGGCGCTGTTGCTGATCCTGTACCTGTAGCCTTCGCTTTCAAGCTCTGCCGCGATCGCCGCTTCAGACTGAGTGGCTGCGCTGCTTTCGGGCTTTGGAGTCCGTAGCACAAGAAGAATAACAGTTATTGCACCCGCAATGACTATAGCTGACGAAAGCAGCAACAAGATTTTTTTAGGCTTGCTTAGTTTTTTCATACCGGTTCCCCTTATAAGCTTATACAACAATAATACCACTTTTATCAACGACGCGCAAATAAAAAAACATAACCGAATTTTGGCAGATTTGCACATAAGGTCTATATTAAAACGCCGCCCCGATAAAACCGGAACGGCGTTTTTTGTATTAATAAAATTTGATCTCTACCGCGTTATCCGTCAGCACGCCCGAAAAGCGGTCGTTGCGCAGATGTATCTCTCCCGGGGTCTCGTCCTTGGTTTTGTCAGCGCTGTTATTGACGTTGAAAAAACTGCCGAAGCCCACGCAGCCGTCGCAGAAAACCTTTGTGTTGCCGTAGGCGAAAAAGTTCGCGTTTTGAATGGTTGTCACAGCACAATACGACTCATAGCCGATACAGTCGATATTCCACGACTCGGTGCCCGTGCCCTGCTCGGCATAGTTTGAGCCGTAGCTCCGCGCGCAGACGTCGCCTACCCTGATTATAGAGCCTCCGTCGTGGATAGTGCTGCCTTGGTCGTTGCCGTCCTCGATGTTGCCGTTGCCGATGCCCCTGCAATTGATCTCGACCGCCTTCGGAATAATTCCGCTCCGCGTGTGATAATTGAAGCCGTCCTTTAACCCGAACGAAGCCTCGCAGTTTTGGAATACAGCAAGCGACACGCCCTTCATCATGCATACGTCGTTGTTTATTGTCATTGAATAGAAGAATTTGCTGTTTTTGCCGTATACATTGATTTCGCTGTAGTTGTTATTATTCGTCTCCGCAAGCAGTGGCGACGAACCTTCAAGACAGATAAGATTCTCAAGATAGAGATTTCCCGCCGTGATTTTGATAAGCGGCGTTTTTTTGTTGCCGTTCAAAAGCAAAATGCCGTTTTCCTCGGTCGGCTCGATCCCGCCTATCGTGTGCACATAGGCGACTCCAGAAACAAATGCCCAGCTTCCTTCGTTTGCGGCGACGTCCTCCAACGTGTTAAGCTGTTGATATTTCGTGTAATAGCCGTCGGAGGTTCTGTTGTTCAGGTCGATGACATTTGAAAGACCTGCGCGCTCGGCGCTCCAAACAGGAGATTCTTCGCTTAGGCGCGCCATATCCGAATGAACGTCGGTGCTGAGAATGACCTCCCCCTCGGACAAGCCTATAATATTAATATTCCTTGTGATCGCGGTTCCGCAAAGCGTCTGAGCGGCGGTGTATATGCCCGGAAGCAGATAAATCGTGTCCGCGCCGTTTTCATACGCCGTTTTCATTGAGAAGAGCGGGGCATCCATTGTTCCCGGACTGTCGTCGGAACCGTCGGGCGACACGTACAACGCGTTTGCGGAATTATTTTTGTAAGCCGAAACGTCAAAATCAACGCTGTAGCAAGAGCGGTTATCCGTCTTTATTTTTCCGTGCAGCGGAGAATCCTTCCAATTGAAATCCTCCGGCTCCTCCATTGTAAACAGCTCAACGTCGCTGAATTCACAGAGGATCCTTTTCAGCCCCGACGCGTCCTCAATGGAGATCCTTCCGTCGTCGTTGACGTCGGCAACCAGATTCTGCATTTCATTTAACGGCTCATATTCCGCGAGCGAGCGCTGGATAGCAGTGACGTCCTTGACGTTGATGGTATCGTCAAAATTGGCGTCGCCGACCTGCTTATCTATTATCTCAAAGGTATAGGTCAGCGTGCCCGCGTAGTTTCCGATTCCCGTTACAGTGATCGTCGCCGTGCCGGCAGAGGTATTGTCAGAATACGCAACCGTGTAGTCAACGCCCTTTACAAGCTGTTTGTTTTTCACAGTTACAACAGGCTCGGGGCTGCGCTCGTCTCCGTTATAAAGAAGATATTTAACGGCGGAGCAGTCGCCGTACTCTCCTAAATCGCATTCGACGATATCAAACCAGTAGACGATCCTGCCCTCGTAACCGCCGAGTCCCTTTATCTCGATAATACCGATTCCCTTGTTGATGTTGTTATAGTAATTCAGCGTGTAGTCGGTATCCTTTTCAAGAATATTGTCGTTGACCGTCAGAGTCAGATCGGGCGTGATCGGCTCGCCGCTGTACTGCGGAACCGTGCCGAGCTCAACAACGGAGTTTTTGCTTATGTCGCAGTAAAGGATATCGAAGGTGATGACCTTTCTGCCCGTGTAGTTGCCCTTGCCCGTGATTTCCGCCGCCGCTATGCCCGGGTTTTTGTTGTTTTGGAATGTTATGTCGTAGTCGGCACCCTCGACAAGCGTGCGATAATCGTCGCTGACGGTTATTTCGGGCTTGATTTCAATGCCGCAGTACAAAAACTTGTCCTCGCTATCAACGTTCACGCTGCTTAGATTGCGCGAGGCTATGACATATTTTTCGACTCGCTTTCCCGTGAACACTCCCCTGCCGCTGATTTCAACCATGTATTCGCCCGCTTCGGAAGCGCAATAAACGCCGCAAACGGTGTAGTCAACGCCCTCGCACAGCTCATAGCCGCCGTTTTTCAGCACAGGCTGGTAATACTGACGGCTGCCGTTATAGATGTGACTGACCGACTCAACGGTAATATTCTCGATTTCAACATTCTCCAGCGCGGTCAAAAACTCTGCGGGAATTTCACAAGGTTCCGTGCCCGTGTAGGTGATCGTGACGGAGCCGTTTGCGTCGGCTGTTACCTGACGCAGATACAGAAGATTGCCGCTGTCAAGCCCGTTCTCTCTGACCTTAAGCGAGTAGAAGTTATATATTTCATTCGGCTTGTAGCCGTTGAAGGTAACGGTCATAGCCTCGTTTCCGACAGCTTTTAAGCCGACCGAACCGTTGAGCGCGGGAGTGTGATCCCAAATTTCAACCTCGGTCAAAGCAAAGCGATTTTCCGTTGAGCCGTCTCCGAGCTGACCTGACTCATTGCACCCGCAGGCAAGCGCGGTTCCGTCGTTTGTAAGGGCTATGGTGAAACCGCTGCCCGCTGAAGCCTGAGCGATGTTTTCCGCAATGCGGACAGGCAGGCTTGAATTTTCCGTGTTGTCAGTGCCGAGCGCTCCGCAGGAGCCGCTGCCCCACACGTACAGCGCGCTGCTGCCGGAGACCGCCGCGGTGTGAGCGCTGCCGCAAGATACCGAATGGATATCGGAAGCGACTCTCACGGGCACAATTCTGTCTTTTTCGGAGCCGTCGCCTAACTGTCCGTGATCGTTATGCCCCCACGCGTAGAGCGTGCCGTCGGTTGTGACCGCCGCGCTGAATTCATCTCCAAGACTAACAGCTACGATATTGCTCATAATTTTTATCGGGGAGGCGGAATCCTCATTCTCTCCGCTGCCGAGCTGTCCGCAGCCGTTGCCGCCCCACATAAGCAAGCTGCCGTCCGTCGTTACAGCCGCGCTGTGGTTTTTCCCCAAAGCGACGGACTTTACGTTGTCCATTACCTTTACCGGGCTGCACTCGTCCTCTGTCGCGCCGTTTCCAAACTGCCCGCTCTCATTCGAGCCCCACATATAAAGGCTGCCGTCCGTCGTTACAGCCGCGCTGTGATCTTCTCCGAGAGCGACAAATTTAACGTTGTCCATTATTTTTTTTCGGGAGGTAAACGTTTCCGCCCGCTTTGCCATTGCCTATCTGTCCGCGCTCATTTGAGCCCCACACATACAAGCTGCCGTCAAAGGTGACTGCCGCGCTGTGTGCGCCGCCGAGACTGACCTGCTTGACCGAATGCTCGGGCAGCCACCCCGCTACGGAGTTGACCTTGCGCGCGGCGGAGTGATCCGTGTCTGAGCCGTCGCCGAGCTGACCGTGGTCGTTGAGTCCCCACATATACAGCGTGCCGTCCTTAGTAAGCGCCGCGCTGTGTGTTCCACCGCGATAACGTCGCTGCCGACAGGCGTTTCTCCTGCGCCGGAACTGCCGCCTCCGTCAGGCAGAGTCAGGAAAAAGCCTATAGCCTTGCCGTTGATTTCACAAGTCTTTTCGACGCTTTTGCCGTCCTTGACTGCTGTAATTTTATAGCTGCCGTTTGGCAGATAAAATGTTATATTTCCTCTGTCGTCCGTCACGCCCTTGCCGATGACCTCCGCGCCGCTTACTGGCCGATTATTTTCATCGGAGACGGTGACGTCAACGCGGTACTTAATATACGGGCAGGTCGTCCAACCGAAGCTGCCGTGCGTTTCGGAACAGTAAAAATCTCTCAGCCTTGTTTTGCTCTCGGGCAATTCGTCGGTAAATTCCAAAGAATCATTCGGAAAACGCACGCTTACGCTGTTTTTGCGCCTGAAATACTGCCTGCCCGCAACGCAGGCGGAGCAGTCGTGTATGCTCTCCGCGCTGTCTGCTGTGCCGGGATAACGCAAAACCGCGTCATACTCCATGCCATACTCTCCCGACATTTGCGCGGATACTTCTTCGTCCGGCTCGGGAGCCGATGGCATGAAACGAACCGAAACATCTGAACCGTACTTTAATCCGACAAAAAGCTTGATTTCCTTGTGAAGCTCGGAGGTGAATTCCGGTCTTCGGGAGATATCCTCCGCTCCCTGATTTGACGCGCGCAAGCCAAATGAACCTGTCAGCGTTCCCGAAGTGTGAACACTGCCGTTTGATTCTAAAACCAAAGCGGGAGCGAGTGAAACCTCAACGCCGACCGATGAATAATTTACAGGAAAAAAACCGAATTCGCCAAGCGAAAACTCCTCGCGCCCGTTAAAATCAAGAGCCAAATCGGTCTCCGCACTGTAGTTAAGCGAAAGCTCAACATACTTTTTTGTCGGAGTCAGGAATACCTTAATCGAAGCTGCGGCTGAAAGAGTGACCGAGCCGGAAGCAGCAGCGCCGGACTCTCCGTCCGAGCGTTCAAAAGTAAAGGCTTTTGTCGCGCTTTTGATTTCCGATTCGTTTTTCGGGTCGGTTTCATCTGAATTTTCCGTGCTCTCTTCTGTTGGAGTGGTTTCTTCGGGATATTCCGTGCTCCCCTCTGTCGGGTCGGTTTCCGGCTCCTCGCCGCCGATAAGATGAACGTCGCTGTCCATCGAATCCGATTTAAACTTAGCTGTTGAAAGATCGGATGACCCTTCGATTTTCACATAATCAAACACCTCGCCGAGTGAAACGTCGCCGCCCGTAACGGTCACGGTCGTACCGTTAACAGCTACAGCGGAGATTTTAACAATTATTAAACCACGCTCTCCGTTTTCACAAACAATAATATTGCCCTCTGTCAAACCGAACACCGATTCATCGGCGTTTTGAATTACATATGTCTTGTTTTGTTCATCAACGGACGCGACTGTATTCACGCTGTCCGAGCTTTTGATCAAGACTACGCTGTCTTTATACACCGCAAAATTGTCGTCCGCGTTATCGTCGAAGATAAGCACCCTGTCCGGCGCGAAATCTGCGGTCGCTTTTCCGAAAAACTCCTGCATCTCCCTTGTGTGATTCGGGCACTCATAAGAGCGGCAAAGAGGCTTTAGCGTTCTCGCGTCAATCATAAATGCCCTCAAATAGAAATAACGCGGCATTTCTTCGATTTCAATTGTGATTTCGGCGGTTTTATCATCGACCGTCACAGTCTTTCTTCCGGAGCCGAGCATTGTGCCGCCGTCCTCCGTGTAAACCCCGATAACAAGCTCTGCGCTGCGCGTCGTTTCAAATTCCGCAGTCGCGACATTTCCCCTGACCTCAACAGAAAAAACCTTTACTCCGTTATTTTCTCCCGTTTCTTCTCCAAGCTCGTCCGCGATCATCTCACCCAAAGAGTCAGCGGTTGAAATGTCAATACCGCTCTGTACCGAAGCTACTTCGTCGCTTTCGTATTCACCTTGAGCCGCCGCAGGAAACGACGTAAACAGCAAGCACAGGACAAGCACCATAGTCATAAATTTTAAAAGCTCTCTTTTCATATGACGATCCCCATTCGGAAAAATACTTCTTGAACTTTAATGATAACACAATTTTACCTTTCATGCAATCCAAATTACACCCCGTCATTTTGTACGATTTGCACATACAAGCTGCCGCGCAAAAATCAAATGAATAATCTTGCGTCCGTTCTCATATATTTTGATATACGGAGGGATTATTATGAGATTACTGATATTGACCAAACGCTCCCTGCTCGTCCTCGCTTTCTGTCTGCTCGCGGGAGCCGCCGCCGTGGGGGTGTCGGTCAGCTCCGCGACAAAAGCGGTACAAACCGCCGCAGCGCCAAAGGAAAACCCGATTTACCGCGTTGAGAGCGACAAAAAGCAGGTCGCTATCTCATTTGACGCGGCATGGGGCGACGAGCAGACAAACCAGCTTTTAAATATTCTTAGCCAATACAAGGTCAAGGCGACATTCTTTTTAGTCGGCGACTGGGTCAGCAAATACCCCGACGATGTAAAGGCAATAGCCGCTCAGGGTCACGATATCGGCAATCACAGCGACACCCATCCCCACCTGCCGACGCTTTCTCAGGATGAAGCCGGCGCGGAAATCACAGCCTGCAACGACAAAATCAAAGCGCTCACGGGAAAGACCCCGACCCTGTTCCGCCCTCCCTACGGCGACTACAACAACATGGTCGTGAGCACCGTAAAAGGGCTGGGAATGTATTGCGTTCAATGGGACGTGGACTCGCTCGACTGGAAAGACCCCACGCCTGAGCAGATGGCAAAAACCGTGCTCGACAAGGTTCAGGACGGCTCGATAGTTTTAATGCACAACGGCGCAAAAAACACCCCCGCCGCGCTGCCGTCGATAATCGAGGGCATTCAGGCTAAGGGGTTTGAGATAGTGCTGATAAAAGATTTGATTCCCGAGGGGGAGTATTACACCGATGTGCAGGGAGAGTTTCATTTGGCAAATTAAAAATCGTTATATTTTTGTATTTGTTGTATTGACTATTAACGAAATATATTATATAATGAGAGTGTAGAGAAACGGCATGGGCTGTTTCGCATATGCAAATGGTTAAACAAATTTTAACCGCCTTGTTTCTGCCAAAACAGGGCGGTTACTTCTTTATAGAAATCACAATCAAAAATGTGAAAACAAAAATCACAATAATTGCTATGTATTCCATAATTTTTTAACACCCCATCTCATAAAGGGTGCTGAAACAGCCGCCACCGTTTCTCCGAGAGAATTATATCATACTTTGTCAGAGAATGCAATATTCTTTTATAGAAATTTGTCAAGGACGTTGCTTCCCGGATCGGAGTATTGCACAAACATGCAGGGAAAGATGATACAACAGAAAAATTTTGGAATAACAGCGATGAATTCAAAAAAATAAGTTCGCCAAAAAGGCTGTCCCAAACCGGGGCAGCCTTTTACGATTGGTTTTGATTAAGCGGTGAAAACAAACTTCCCGTCCTGATAATCGCAGGTCACGTTTGAGCTTTCGGTGATTTCGCCGTCGAGCATTTTTTCGCTGAGGGGATCCTCTATCTCGCTTTGGATAGCTCTGCGGAGCGGTCTCGCGCCGTAGCTGTCGTCAAAGCCCTTGTCGGCTATGGCGGTCACAGCCGCGTCGGTGAAGCTGATCGTGATATCCATAGCGCCGAGACGCTTTGCGAGGTTGTCAAGCATTTTGCCCGCGATCTGCTTGATCTCGTCCTGAGTCAGCTTGCTGAACACGATGATGTCGTCAACGCGGTTGAGGAACTCGGGGCGGAACACCTTTTTCAGCTCGCCCATTACCAGTGAGCGGATATCCTCCTGCTTTTTCTCCTTTGGATCCTGCGCGAAGCCGAGGGAGTTCTGCTTATCGGTGATAAGCCTTGCGCCGACGTTCGAGGTCATAATGATGACGGTGTTTTTAAAGTCAACGGTTCTGCCCTGACTGTCGGTGAGCCTGCCGTCCTCAAGGATTTGAAGCAGCATATTAAACACGTCGGGGTGAGCCTTTTCGATTTCGTCAAAGAGAACTACCGAATACGGCTTTCTGCGAACCTTCTCGGTGAGTTGACCGCCTTCGTCAAAGCCGACGTATCCGGGCGGTGAGCCAATGAGCTTGGAGACCGTGTGCTTCTCCATGTACTCGGACATATCGAGCCTGAGCATGGCGTTCTCGTCGCCGAACATAGCCTGAGCCAACGCCTTGCAAAGCTCGGTTTTGCCGACGCCCGTCGGTCCGAGGAAGATGAACGAGCCGACCGGACGCTTGGGATCCTTTAATCCGACTCTGCCGCGGCGGATAGCCTTTGCCACGGCGGTGACAGCCTCGTCCTGACCGACAACACGCTCATGGAGCACTTTCTCCATGTTGAGCAGCCTCTCGCTCTCCTCCTTGGTGAGCTGAACAACGGGGATTCCCGTCCAGTCGGAAACGATTTTCGCGATAACCTGAGCGTCAACCTCGCCGCAGTCCTCACCGCGCTTCTCCTGCCAGCTCTTCTTTGCGTCGTCAAGCTGAGTCTGAACCTTCTTCTGCTCGTCGCGGAGCTTCGCGGCGCGCTCGAAATCCTGCTCGTTGACCGCGCTCGCCTTTTCGCTTTCAAGCTCCTTGATTTTATCCTCAAGCTCCTTAACGTTGTCGGGAGAGGTCATTGAAGCAAGACGAACCTTTGAAGCGCCCTCGTCGATAAGGTCGATCGCCTTGTCGGGGAGATAACGGTCGGCGATGTAGCGCGAGGAAAGCTTGACCGCCGCCTCGATAGCTTCATCGGTGATTTTTACCTTGTGGTGAGCCTCATAGCTGTCGCGGAGTCCCTTTAATATTTCAACCGCCTGCTCCTGAGTCGGCTCGCCGATTTTTACGGGCTGGAAGCGGCGTTCCAGAGCCGCGTCCTTCTCAATATACTTTCTGTATTCGTTGAGCGTAGTAGCGCCGATGACCTGAAAATCTCCGCGCGCCAAAGAAGGCTTCAAAATATTAGCTGCGTCCGCGCTGCCCTCAGCCGCGCCCGCGCCGATTATGGTGTGCAGCTCGTCGATAAAGAGGATTATATTTCCTGAGCTCTTGACCTCGTCGATAGCCGCCTTTATGCGCTCTTCAAAGTCGCCGCGGTACTTCGCGCCTGCCACCATACCTGTCAGGTCAAGGGTGACTACGCGCTTGTCGCGGAGTATCTCGGGAACATTGCCCTTTGAGATTTCGAGGGCAAGTCCCTCGGCTACCGCAGTTTTGCCGACGCCCGGCTCGCCTATGAGCACGGGGTTGTTTTTTGTGCGGCGCGAAAGGATCTGAATGACTCTCTCGATTTCCTTTTCCCTGCCGATAACAGGGTCTATCTCGCCGTTTTTGGCGGCTTTTGTCAAATCTCTGCCGAACTTGTCGAGAGCTGAGCCGCCCTCCTGATTTCCGCCCTGCTCAAATCCGCCCGGCTGCTCTTGAAAGCCGCCGTTCGGGTTGCTCTGACCTCCTAAGAGCTGCTGAATATTCTGCACAAGTGTGCTGAGATTCACGCCCTCCTCGTTGAGGAAGCTTACGGCGTAGCTGTCGCTGTCGGAGATAAGCGCGATAAGAAGGTGCTCGGTGCCGACGTAGCTGCCGCCGACGCGCGCCGAGACCGTGACCGCTGTGCGGAGAACCCGCTTTGTGCGCGGAGTAAAATCATTCGCGGTGAGGTCGGTGGGAGCGCCGCCAACGCCTCCAGCCTGAATTTTAGCGGCTATTCTTTCGGCGGTGACGCCGCAGTTTGAAAGAGCGGTGTAAGCTACGCCCGAGCCCTCCTGAAGAAGTCCCAAAAGCACGTGCTCGGTGCCGACATAGCTGTGACCGAAGCGCTCAGCCGACTGAACGGCAAGATTGAGCGCGTTGTTTGCTTTTTCTGTAAAACCTTGGAATTTAAACATGAAGATTACCTCCCATCTAATTTCATATACCTATTAATAATTACATTGTAGGGGCGAACCCATGTGTTCGCCCTTGCACCGACGTTTGTTTCCCGTCCGATTGTCGATAGGGTAATATAACGTTTTGGTCAACGCCCCGGGCGCACACGCAGGTGCGCCCCTACGAATTACAGGATAATATCATCTAATTAAACGACCAGCATATGGTGTCAGCCGCCCAAGGCCGCCTTGATGATCTTCGCTCTCTCGATATCTCTTTCCTGCGGAGAAAGGTTCTTTCCCGCGTTGACCGAGAGCGTTGCGGGCTCAACGTCTACCATGAGCTTGTCAATAACGTCGGTGCTCACATCGGTGATTTGACCCGAAACGATTCCGAGACGCACGTTTGAAAGGAGCTTCAATGCCTCGTCGTGCGAGATTACAACGGCGTATTTCAGCATTCCCAAGCTGCGCGAAACGGTGTCCTTCACGTCAATGCTTTTGCACAGCCTGTCTCTCGCCTGCTCCTCCTGAGCTACGAGTTGAGTGGTGATGTTTTTGAGATTTTCAATCGCCGCTTTTTCGGAGATACCCAAAGTCACCTGATTTGAGAGCTGATAAAGCGCTCCCTTCGGCTCGGTTCCCTCTCCGTGCGCTCCGCGTATCGTCAGACCTAACTTTGAAAGATTTCCCGCTATCCTGTTTATCGCGCGGCTCTTTTCAAGCGCGGGCAGATGAAGCATTACCGAAGCTCTCATTCCCGTGCCGAGGTTTGTCGGGCATTGTGTGAGGTAGCCCAACTTCTCGTCAAAGGCAAACTCAAGCCTTTCGTCAAGAAGTGTGTCGAGCTTGTCGGCGGTGTCGTAAGCCTGTTCAAGCGACAGACCCTTTGTTATCACCTGTAAGCGGATATGATCCTCCTCGTTGAGCATGATAGAAAGGCTTTCGTCGCTGCTGAGAAGAAGCGCCCTACCCTCGCTCTCGCTGATAAATTCGGGACTCACAAGCCTTCTTTCAACGAGTGAAACGCTGTGGCGCGGGTCAACCTCGCTCATTTTTATATATGAAAAGTCTTTCGCGAGAACGCTGTTGCCGTTTTTAACGGCGTCGCGAACCTTCTCGATAACCTCTTCCCTGCCCTGCTGACTGAGCTTGCAGGGAAACGGATAGTCTTTAAGATTCCGCGCGAGGCGGACTCTTGTTGATATTACAACACTGCTCATCGTTATCCCTCCAATTCCTTTATCTGATCTCTCAGCTCGGCGGCAAGCTCAAAGTTTTGCTCCTTTACAGCCGCGTCAAGCCTGTTCTTCAAATCGGTTATTTTTTCTTTCTTTGTCATTTCGGCAGGCTTTTTTGCCGCTTCAACAGACTCCTTTGCGGAATCCGCCGCTCTGCCGCTGTTCTTGCCGCAGTGGGTCGTGTTGCCGTGTATCCTCCTTATCGACGGATATAATCTGTCCGCGAAAAGCTCATAGCAGTGAGCGCAGCCCACCTGACCCGTCTTGGCTATTTCGGCGTAGGTGCTGCCGCAAAACTCGCAGCGTGTTGCCTGCGTCCGCGCCGGAAGCACGTTTGTGAAGAAGCTTCCGAGCAAGTTGGAAAAATCGTTATCCATGTCGGCGAACACATTTGTATAGCCCATTTTACGGGCGCATTCGCTGCACAGATCGTACTCCCTGAATTCTCCGTTTATGATTGTTTTTACGTGAGTGTTGGCGTTTTCGGCGCCGCATTTTTGACATTTCATAACCTTCACCTCTCTGTTATTCATCGGCTGTCAAGAGTTAACAGCATATTTTTGAACAGGTCGGCACGAACGGTGTCGCGTTTTTCCTGCTCCACGTTTTTCAGCGTTCTGTCGGAAAGCGCCGCCGCAATAGCGCGGGCTGTTTCCAAAAGGAGCATATTGCGCTGCAGCATATTGTTTATCATCGCCTCTGCCGTCGCCTTGTCAAGCGAGGCTCCCACAGAATTGATTATATGCATGAGCGCCGTGCCCTTGTCCATTTTAACGCGGCTGATACGTATATATCCTCCGCCTCCTCTGCGGCTCTCTACTATATATCCCTGCTCGGGCGTGAACCGCGAGGTGATAACGTAATTTATCTGGCTGGGCACGCACCCCAAGTTGCCCGCAAGCTCGTTGCGCTGGATCTCGGCGCAGCCGTCCTGCTGCTCAAGCATTTCCATAATGTATTTTGCAACCAAATCACTCATTCTCATTTTTATTCCCTCTTTTCGCACCCTTTCGAGCTTTGATAACAGTATAGCGTTAAAGTCAGAGAAAGTCAAAGTCAGTATAAGTCAAACAAAACAAGCTTTTCTTTTGTTTTCTCAAAAATTCTCCCGTATACTCGCATATTCTAAAAAATCAAAAATTTTTGACTTTTTTTGACCTTTGCGCATTTTTTATTAAGAGCTACGCATAATTGATGTGCAGTGTTTGATTACGGTATTGAATTTTCCGAAAACATATGATATAATTCTTTTGGAGAAATGGTGGCGGCTGTTTTGACACCTCTGTGAAAGGAGGTGAAATGATGGAGTACATAATCTGCTTCGCATTAATTGTGATGATTATTATTGCACTTATCATAAAGAAATAACCGCCCTGTTCTAGCACAACAGAGCGGTTATACTTTTAACGCTTTGGTTTTGCGAAACAGTCAAAGCCGTTTCTCTATTTTTATTATATATGATTATTCCACTGTTGTCAACCGTTTTGGAGTGTTATAACATGGAAATTTAGAAATTTAGAAAAAGCGGTGAGAACACGCGTCTCACCGCTCTGTAAACATAATATAAAATATAAATATATAAATATTTGCAGGAAGCTTATTGGTTATTCGGCTTCTTTTCTCCTTGCAAAGCATTCGCTGCAATAGTAGCTTTTGCCCTCCATCGGTTTAAACGGGATTCGGGCAGGACCGCCGCATTCAGCGCACGTGGTGTCGTAATATTCTCTGCTGGCTTTCACGGCGTTTTTACGCGCCTGTCTGCAATCCTTACAACGCTGGGGCTCATTCTCAAAACCTTTTTCAGCGTAGAATTCCTGCTCGCCGGCAGTGAAAACAAACTCATTACCACATTCTTTGCAGACCAGTGTTTTGTCTTCGTACATGGACATCTACCTCACTTTGGGATATAAAATTTGTCCCTCATAAAACTGCGCGGCATTCTGTTCAGGACATATCACTTGTGCCGATTTTTCTGCGCGCCCTTTGCAAAGCATTATCAACGGACTTTTCGGAAATATCAAGCCTTTCGGAAATCTTCCCATAGCTTAGCCCCGATGCAAAAAGCATCAGCACCTCATACTCCCTCGGCGACAATAAAGCGTTCAGCCTTTTTAAAACCTGATCTAACTGTTCCTTATAATCGAGCTGCTCTTCGGGAGAAGGGACAAGATCCGTCACATTCTCCTTAAGACTGTCCAATTGAACCAGAGCAGCGTCAGGCACTGCTTTTTTTGACTGCGAGCTTCTGATAATAGAGATAAACCTGCGTTCCACAATAAGTGAAACAAAGCTCCCAAACGAACTACCCCCATGCGCGTCGAACGTTTTGCAGGCGTGTAAAAGAGCCATAAGCCCTTCCTGAACGAAGTCGTTTTGCTCGTAGCCCTGAGCCGAGTATTTGCGCGCGATAAATCTGATTCTGTTCAGATACCTTATAGCCAGCTCATTAAAGGCATTTTCGTCACCGTTTTTGGAAAAATCGGCAAGAACATCATCCGGCAGCGTTGAATACAAGCCTTTGCAATTCGCCATATTTTACCCCCGCCGTATATGATATCCTGTAACAAGATTTTACCATATTTTTATATGAAAGTCAAGCAAATATAACAATTCTGTAGGAATGCATATTAAAATAATAATATTTTAGTTATTTTCCCCAACAAAAAGGAATAATAAGCTCCTAATGTATTGTAATTCGGATTTAAGAATGGTATAATTTTATAAAACATCTGTTTATAATAACGATTTTTTACAATCGGCAATGGTTTTCGGTTGCTTTGTTTTCGGGAGAATAGTATGGTTGTAACTTGCACAAGCTTCGGAATTAACGGAATAGACGGCTACCGCGTAGAGGTTGAGGCTTCCTCGCGCGTGGGTCTGCCCGTCTTTGATTTGGTCGGACTGCCCGACGCCGCGGTAAAGGAGAGCCGCGACAGGGTTCGCTCCGCGCTGACAAACTGCGGCTATCCCATGCCCTCGGCTCACTTTGTATTTAACCTTGCGCCTGCGGATATCAAAAAGGAAGGACCGATTTACGACCTGCCTATCACCGTCAACCTGATGCGCTTGTCAGGCTATATCAAAGCCGATCTAAAGGACTGCGCTTTTATCGGCGAGCTGTCTTTGAGCGGCAGGCTTCGCGGGATAAACGGGGTCCTGCCAATGGTTATAACCGCGCGCGAATGCGGAATCAAAAAAATATTTGTACCCGCACAAAACGCGAGCGAGGCGGCGGTTGTCGAGGGCATTGAGGTGTACCCCGTAAGCAGTATAAGCCAGCTTAAAACCTTTCTTGACGGCAATTGTACGATAGCTCCCGCAAAGCCGCAAAGCAAAAGCAAGATTTCATCAAACAACTTTCTGCCCGACTTTTCTCAGGTAAAGGGACAGCTTGAGGCGAAGCGCGCTCTTGAAATAGCCGCCGCGGGAGGTCACAATATCCTGCTGATAGGTCCGCCCGGCTCGGGAAAAAGTATGCTTGCCAAGCGCGTTCCTTCGATTCTTCCCGACATGACCCTTGCCGAAATGATCGAGACCACCAAGATCCACTCGATTTCGGGAACGCTTCACGGCGACGGGCTTATTACGACGCGCCCGTTCCGCTCTCCCCACCACACCGTCACCGCCGTAGGTCTCGGCGGAGGCGGCACAGGCACGATACGCCCGGGCGAGGTGTCGCTGGCTCACCACGGAGTCCTGTTTTTGGACGAGCTGCCCGAGTTTTCGCGCTCGGCTCTTGAGGTACTCAGGCAGCCGATCGAGGACGGCACCATCACCATCTCGCGTTCGGGACAAAACTGCACTTATCCGTGCTCGATCATGGTAGTCGCGGCAATGAACCCCTGTCCGTGCGGATATTTCGGCGATCCCAAGCACACCTGCACCTGCTCCCCTGTCAAAATCAAAAGATATCTTAACCGCGTTTCCGGACCGCTGTTAGACCGATTCGATATTCACGTCGAGGTACCGCCCGTGGAGTTCACCGAGCTTCGCACAAAGCGGAGATCCGAGCCCTCAGCCGCCATAAAGCAGCGCGTTGACAGGGCGCGAGCCATTCAGCAGCTCAGATACAAGGACAGCGGCACGACCTGCAACGCCAAGATAAACGCGGGACAGTTTGAAAAATACTGCGTTATCGACAAGGAAGCGGAGGACACGCTTAAAACCGCGTTTGAGGCGATGGGCTTTACCGCCAGAGCATACGACCGCGTGCTCAAGGTCGCGCGCACAATAGCCGACCTTGAGGAGGAGGAAGTGATCCGCTCTCACCACGTGCTTGAGGCGATACAGTACCGCAGCCTCGACAGGAAGTATTGGTCGATATAACAATGCAGAAACGTGACGTTGTATCCGCTGCGCACACCGTTCCGCAGGCTGTTCAACAAGCTTGCTTCAAGCATTTTAGCTGCATATTTGCTGACGTTTTTCACCGTGCAGGCTGCAGATTTACTCTTGCGCAGGCACAAATTATATGATATAATTCAATCAGGCAAGGAACAGTAAGGCGGTTGATCCCGGCTTCCCGCACAGCACCGCAGCTGTAACGGAAACGGAAACGTTACGGAATACATAATTGCTTCAAACTTTCATGACGATCATCGTTATCACGTTGAGTAATAAAAAGTAAACCCATTAAAGCCGCCTTGCAACGCAACTGCAAGACGGCTTTGTAATAAAAAGCTTATTGCGGAAACAACTGCTATAGCTGTTCCTTGTGGTATTATTATACCAAAACCAACCGCAAAAGTCAATAGTCAGACAGTGAAAACAAAAAATATAAAACAATAAAACACTTTGGAGGTACCCAAATGGAAATCACAAAAAACTCTATCATCGGCGACGTACTCGATCAGCACCCCGAAACCGCTCAGCTCTTTTTCAGCATCGGAATGCATTGTCTGGGTTGCCCCGCTTCGCGCGGAGAAACAATTGAGGAAGCCTGCATGGTTCACGGCGCCGACGCAGACCGCCTTGTAGAAGTTCTCAACTCAGCCGTAAAATGAGCGGAGAAATCCATCTTGACAACCGTTTGAAAATGTGCGCCTCGTTCGTTCGCGGCGGCTCAAAGCTTGCGGATATCGGCACAGATCACGCCTATTTACCGGTGTGGCTGTGCCGCCGCGGCGTATGCCCCTCGGCGATAGCCGCCGACATCAATCCCGAACCGCTCAGTCGGGGCAGGCTGACTATCGAAGAGGCGGGTATGAGCGACAGAGTCGAAGCTCGCCTGAGCGACGGAATGAAGTCTATCGCCGCCGATGAAGCGGACGACTTTGTGCTTGCGGGCATGGGCGGAGAGCTTATCGCGAGGATAATTGACGACTGCCCCTACGCCAAAGCGCCCGAAAAACGGTTCATAATGCAGCCTATGACAAGAAGCGAGCTGCTTATCCGGTTTCTCTGCGAAAACGGCTGGTCCATTGAAAAACAGGACTGCTGCGATGCGGGCGGAAAATGCTACACCGTTATCGCCGCCTCCTACACGGGAATACGCGAGGGAAACGACGAGCTTTTTTTCTACACAGGCAAGCTCCTTCCGAGCGAAAACGCCGTTCACCGCCGCTTTATTCAGGGACATATAAACCGCCTGCGCAAGCAGGCGATCGGCGATCCGCGCTATGAAAGCCTCGCCCAAAGACTGGAGGAATACTGTGACTACCGTTAAAATGCTTTTAGATCACTTTGAAACCTTCGCGCCCGTTGACTCCGCAATGGACTTTGATAACGTCGGACTGTTGGCGGGCGACAAAAACACGTCGGTGAGCAAGGCTATGCTCTCGCTCGACATAACCCCCGCTGTTGTTGGGGAAGCAGCCGTAAAGGGCTGTCAGCTTATCATCAGTCATCACCCCGTAATATTCAATCCGCTGAAACGGCTCAACCCGCGCTCCGCCCCGTATCTGTTGGCGAAACACGGTATCGCAGCCGTTTGTATGCATACGAACCTCGATTTATCCGAAAGCTTCGGCGTTAACACCTGTCTTGCCGACGCTCTCAAGGTTAAAAACCTCCGCAAATCTGATTTAGGCGAATGTCTGTTCATCGGCACACTTGCGGAAGAAACCGAAATGATCTCCTTTGCGCGATCGGCAAAGGAAGCGCTGAGCTGCGCCGGTCTGCGCTATACCGACTTAAAGCCGCGCGTCAAAACCGTCGCCGTATCCTCCGGAGCGGGCGGCTCAGAGATTTTTGCCGCTGCCGCAGAGGGTGCCGACGTGCTGGTAACGGGCGAAATCAAGCACCACGAAATCAACGCAGCCGACGAGCTCGGCGTTAATATACTCGACGCAGGTCATTATAAAACCGAGGATATTGTTATCCTTCCGCTGAAAAACAGGCTTGAAAAGGAATTTCCCGGCGTTGAGTTCATAAAATCCGCAGAATACCGCGACAAAGTGAAATTCCTCTAATTTTTTATTGCATATTTTGTAACTATTTGGTATAATGTAATGAGATGTATTGATTTGGAAAAAGTTTAGGAAAAACCGCATAATTTCGGTGTGCGGCAACGCATTAAAATCGACAGAGGTATTAATGAGAATAAGAAAAAAGAAATGGGCTGAGCCCGAGCTGAGCGTCTGCGACTTCTATGTAAAGAACCCCGAGGAGCACGCAGGCAACTGGAGCAAGGCTTTTAAAAAGGAGCAGCCGCTTTATTTGGAGATAGGCTGCGGCAAGGGCGGCTTCGCGGGACAGTTCGCATTACAGAATCCCGACAAAAATATAATAGCGCTCGACATAAAAATTGATATGTTAGGCGTGGGCAGGCGCACGATCGTCCAACTTTTTGAGGAAGCCGGCAAAAGCGCCGACGAGATAACAAATATTCTGCTCGTAAAATACAACGTCGAGCAGCTTGAAAAAATTATAACCCCCGACGATAAAATTGAGCGGCTGTTTATAAACTTCTGCAATCCGTGGCCCCGTCTCAAGCACAAAAAGCGCCGCCTCACCTACTACAAAAAGCTTGAGATGTACAAAAGCTTTCTTCGTCCCGGGGCGGAAATACGCTTTAAAACCGACGACGACGAGCTGTTTGAGGAGAGCATTGAATACTTTGAACAGAGCGGATATAAAATCACCTATCTCACCCGCGACCTCCATTCAAGCGGCTTTTCCGAAAATATCGTCACGGAGCACGAGCGGATGTTCACGGAGGAAGGCAAAAAAATCAAGTTTTTGATTGCCGTTCAAAACAAAGAATCCGAAAACAAAGAATCCGAATAAACACAAAGGAGGAACGCGATTGAAGCTGAAAACAGCCGCCGCCGCACTTTGCGCAGCCATGATGATATTAAACACCTGCGGCTGCAGCATTAACCTCAGCAAGGAGGATATGCTGCGTCCTCCGAAAACTATGGGCGACGAGGCGGAGATAGAGCAGCTTATTTCCAACTCGGCTCCAAACGGCTACACGCTGAAATATCCCAAAAGCGGCACAAACCGCAGCGCGATAACTATGCACGATATCGACGACGACAACACGGACGAGGCTATCGCTTTTTTCCGCGACAAGGGCGGCTCCACGGGAGTGAGAATGCTCGTTATGTTCGAGGAAAACGGAGTCTGGAAGATTTCGGGCGATTATCTTACCGAAACCACCGATGTTGACTGCATTTTCTTCGCCGACATCAACGCGAGCGGAAGTCAGGAGATACTCGTGGGCTACACCACCTACACCGCGGGAGTCAACTTTTTGTCGGTTTACACCTACAGCGACGGCGTGACCGACACGATCGACGCGGGTCAGAACTACTCGGCGTTTTACTGCGGAGTCATTGACAGCAGCGGAAAAAGCAGCGTTATGACCCTTTCGCTGTACACTCATGAAAACGACGCAAAGGCTACTCTGCTTGAATACGACGACAAAAACCGCTCGCTCAACCCCAAGGCGTCGGTCGCGATGGACCCGAATGTGACAAGCTACAGGAGCGCGGCATTTTCGGAGCTGAGCGAAAGCGTCAAGGGACTTGTGGTAGACGGCGTGCTCTCCAACGGGGATCTGAACACCCAGATAATCTATTACAACAAAGAATTGAATGCTCTGAGAAATCCGCTGTACAACGAAAAAACCGCTAACCAGACCCAGCGCAGCAGCGACGTGATCTCAACCGATATCGACAACGATATGAAATACGAGATACCGACCGTAACGGAGCTTCCGTTCGATAAAAAGAACGAGAATATGAAAGTTGCTCCCCAGGTCATGTGGAACAAATTCAGCGCTCAAAAGGAACAGCTTCTTCCCGCGCAGCGCACCGCAGCGAATTTCAGCTATAACTACATAATAAAAATCCCCGAGACATGGCAGGCTGAAAGCTTTACTGCGCTGCTTAACAAGGGCGGAACAATAATGAGCTTCCGCGAATGGAAAAGCAATGCCGAGGGCAAAAAGCTTTTTGACATAATGATGTTCAAGGCTGCCGACTGGGAGCAGGGCAAGAGCAACGAAAAATATACATTGATATACAAAGATAACCGATACGCCTACACTTTTTATAATTACGAGCCTGAAAGCTCGCTTGCGCTCAGCGACGACGCGATAAAAACCGCGTTCTCTCTGCTGAGCGGAAGCAAACAAACGGGAAACAACAACTGATTCAACGGAGGTTTTGACATGAAAAAAATACTTGTTTGCGAGGATGAGGCCGCGATCCGCGACTTTGTGGTGATCAATCTTACGCGCGCGGGCTACGATGTTGTTGAGGCAGACTGCGGTGAAACCGCTCTCAAAAAATACGACGACAGCGACGGCGACTTTGATATAGCCATTTTAGACGTTATGATGCCGGGCATTGACGGTTTTCAGGTCTGCAAGGAGTTGAGGAGCCGCAACGGCGGAATAGGCATTATTATGCTTTCGGCAAAAACCCAGGAAATGGACAAGGTAACGGGTCTTATGCTGGGCGCGGACGACTATGTGGCAAAGCCCTTCTCCCCCAGCGAGCTGTTGGCGCGCGTTGACTCTCTCTACCGCAGAGTCGCCCTGGCACAGTCGCACTCTGAAAACAATTTTAAGGAAGAGCTTAAATCAGGCGGCTTCACTCTCAATCTCAGAAACCGCGCCCTTATGAAAAACGGCAGGATGATCGAGCTGACACAGGTTGAGTTCCAAATCATGGAATACTTTTTCTCCAACCCCGGCACGGCTCTTGACAGAATCGACATTCTCAACCATGTCTGGGGTGAAGCATATGTCGGCGAGGATAAGATAGTAGACGTTAATATCCGCCGCCTCAGAATGAAGGTCGAGGACGAGCCTTCAAATCCTAAGCATATAATCACAGTTTGGGGTCTGGGCTACAAGTGGGACGCCGGAGACTGATTTAATGAGCGCCACGCGCTCAATTCATACCGCACTGCGGCTATTCACGGTGAAACCAATTCATGTCCGAAGGACAATTCATTTCTGTCGCTGACGTTTGATAACAGCGAAAACTTGACTAACCGCCGTTTAACGCGAAAAAAAAGGGAGATGAGAGCATGATAAAGGGTATAACAAAGCGCTGGATGTTAAACACGCTCAGCGTTATAATAACCATCATCATTCTTCTTGTCGTAATTCTTATTTTCGCTGTTTCATATCTTTTTCAGTCGCAGATCGAGGGCGAGCTGCACTCGGCATCAAACGAGCTGAGCGTGGTTTTTTCGGGCTTTCAGGCGGAAAACGCAAGCGAATTCACAACCGCCTCCCGCGACTACATAGAAAATTTTGACAATAAAGAACAGTTCGGCGTTATGGTGCTAAACTCCTCGGGACGCGTGGTGCTGACCTCGACCGGTTTTCTCCCCTCCGAGGATGAAAAAATGACCGACTTTGAAGAAGCCAAAGCAAACGGCAACGGCTACGCGTTCTGGAACGGCAGGCTGCTCTCGGGAGAACTCGCCATGAGCGAAACCCGTATAATCACCGATGAAAACCACAATGTTGTTGGCGCGCTACGCTACATAGTATCAATGGACCCTGCGCGCACGCGCACCCTGTTTTACAGCGCTACAATCATCGCGGTGGGAATAGGCGTTATAGCGATGGTAATACTTTCCGGTCTTTCGTTCATTCGCTCTATCGTCAAACCGATCCGCAGGCTTTCCGACGCAGCGGCTCAGATAGCGCAGGGCGACTTTTCCGCCTCCGAAAAAATAGAGCACAAATACAACGACGAGATCGGCGATTTGTGCGACGCGGTAAGCGATATGGCAAAGGACCTGCAAACGACCGAGCAGATGAAAAACGACTTTATATCACGCGTTTCGCACGAACTGAGAACTCCCCTTACCGCGATAAAGGGCTGGGCTGAGACAATGCAGCTCAGCGAACGCGGCACGCTTGACCGCCGCACCTTTGACCGCGGCATGGGCGTAATAATCCGAGAAAGCACCCGACTGACGGGCATAGTTGAGGAGCTGCTCGATTTCGGCAGGATACAAAGCGGCAGAATGGTGCTGATGAAGGAAAAAATAGACATTTTAGCCGAATTTGACGAAACGGTCTATATGCTAAAGGAGCGCGCTGTAGAGGAGGGAGTACACCTTCTCTACGACGACCCCGACATCATGTTCCCACCGATCTACGGCGACCGCAACCGGCTTCGTCAGGTATTTCTAAATGTGCTTGACAATGCCCTGAAATACACCCCGAAGGGCGGCATGGTGGCGGCTCAGGTGCTTTATAACAAAGAGGAAAACCCCGACGTTATAAAAATAATCGTCACCGACACGGGCTGCGGTATTTCCCCTGAGGATCTGCCGCGCGTCAAGGAGAAATTCTTCAAGGCAAATCAAACCGTCGGCGGCTCGGGCATAGGCTTGGCTGTGGCGGACGAAATAATGAACCTGCACAACGGCAAGCTTGATATTGAAAGCGGCGAGGGCGTAGGCACCACGGTAACGCTTACCTTCCCCGTCTACAAAGAGGGCGAGGAAAACGAAAACCCCGAAACCGTCAAATTATAAAAAAGGAATATAATATATGTCTAAAAAAACAAAAAAGATAACCTCGATCGGCGGCAGCGCGCTGATTGAGGGTATTATGATGAGAGGTCCCAAAAAGAGCACGGTCTGCGTGCGCACCGGCAAGGATGAAATCTACAGCGAGGACGTCAGCATTACCACGATCCCCGAAAAGGTAAAGCTTTTCAAGGTTCCGTTTTTCCGCGGTATCGCGGGCTTGATCGACTCAATGCGCCTGAGCTACAAGTCGCTTATGCTTTCTGCTGACAAGGCTATCGAATCCGCTGAAATCGAGGACGAGGAGCCTTCAAAATTTGAAAAGTGGCTCGACGACAAATTCGGCGACAAGCTGATAAAGATACTCATGGTGTTCGCGTCGATCCTCGGCATTGCGCTCGCGATAGGTCTTTTCTTCTTCCTGCCATGGGGACTTTTTGAGCTTTTGAAGCTCGCGATCCCATCGCTGCAGAATGGCGGAGAGGTCGTCACGTTCTGGCAGTCGGTGTTTGAGGGCGTGCTCAAAATCGCGCTGTTCCTCTTATACATCGTTATAGTATCCCGGACAAAGGACATGAAGCGCGTGTTCATGTATCACGGCGCAGAGCACAAGACTATTTTTTGCTACGAAAACGAGGAGGAGCTCACCGTTGAGAACGTAAAAAAGCAGACGCGCTTTCATCCGCGCTGCGGCACAAGCTTCATGGTGATCATGCTTATCCTCGGAATCCTTGTGGGTCTGTTTGTACCGACAACACTTGGCTTCTGGCGGCCTGTAATTAAAATAGCGCTCATTCCGCTTGTTTGCGGAATCGGTTATGAGCTTATCAAGCTCTGCGGCAAGCACGACAACACCTTCACCCGCATTATCTCCGCCCCCGGTCTGTGGGCGCAGCGTATCACCACAAAAGAGCCCGACGACGGCATGATGGAGGTCGCTATCGAGGCTATTAAAGCGGTTATCCCCGATGACGGCTCCGACATTGTAAAATGCGGATGCTGAAGGACGTCCTCCTGAGCTGCCGCGGCAAGCTGACGCGCGGCGGTATCGAAGACGCCGATTATGAGGCGCGGTGTCTTGTGACTCACGTCACGGGATATGACCGCGCCGCTCTGATTGCACACGGCGATGAGGAGGTCACGGAAGCGCAGGCAGAGCTTTTAAATTCCTATACAGAAAAAAGATTGACCCGTTATCCCCTGCAATACCTGTTGGGAGAGTGGTCATTCATGGGCTTCCCCCTACTTGTGGGCGAGGGAGTGCTTATCCCACGCGACGATACCGAGGTCTGCGTCGGTCTCGCGCTCGATTATTTAAAAAGCAAGCCGCGGTCACGGGTTTTTGACCTGTGCGCGGGAAGCGGAGCAATAGCCATCGCTCTTGAAAAGCTCGGCAACGCCGAAGTTACGGCTGTTGAGCTGAGCGGCGAAGCATTTGAATTTCTAAAAAAGAATATTGAATTAAACGACAGCCGGGTCCGGGCGCTCAATGACGACGTTCTCACCTGTCACAGCGAAGTACCCGACCACAGCCTTGACCTGATTATTTCTAACCCGCCGTATATTATCAGTTCCGAATTGAATGCTTTGCAGCCCGAGGTCCAGTTCGAGCCGCAAATGGCGCTCGACGGCGGAAGCGACGGATTATTTTTTTATAATGCGATTATTCGCGACTGGAGCCGCAAGCTGAAAAGCGGCGGAGTGCTTGTTTTTGAGCTGGGCGAGGGTCAGGCGGAACCGGTTGACGCCTTGATGAAACAGCACGGTTTTGAAAAAATACGAACCGAAGTCGATTTTGGCGGCTGTCATAGGGCTATAATTGGGACAATGCTTTAGAAATAGAATTTTAGTTCGATTGATTTTTCGTAAAATTATTGTTTTTTTACCTTCAATCATTTATAATATAACTACCTTAGAGAGGTAATCACGAACAGAATTTAGTATGAACGGTTTGAAAAGAAAAACGGAGGTATATCATGGCAGTTGACAAGAACAAGGCGCTTGAAACCGCGATCGCTCAAATTGAAAAACAGTTCGGAAAGGGCGCGGTAATGCGCCTCGGAGAGAACTCACATATGACAGTAGACCACATTTCCACAGGCTCCCTTTCGCTGGACGTTGCGCTCGGAATAGGCGGACTTCCGCGCGGCAGAATAGTGGAGATATACGGTCCCGAATCCTCGGGTAAAACGACCCTGTCACTCCACTGCATAGCCGAGGGACAGAGAAACGGCGGCAACGTGGCGTTTATCGACGTTGAGCACGCCCTTGACCCCACCTACGCGGCGGCGGTCGGAGTTGACGTTGACTCCCTGCTTGTGGCTCAGCCCGACACGGGCGAAGACGCGCTCGAAATAGCCGAGGCGCTCATCCGCAGCGGCGCGATCGACGTTATCGTTATCGACTCGGTCGCGGCGCTCGTTCCCAAGGCTGAAATCGAGGGCGAAATGGGCGACAGTCATGTGGGACTGCACGCAAGGCTGATGTCGCAGGCACTCCGCAAGTTAGCGGGCGCGATCAACAAAAGCAACTGCGTGGCAATCTTCATCAACCAGCTCCGCGAAAAGGTAGGCGTTGTATACGGCAATCCCGAGGTGACCACGGGCGGCAGAGCGCTTAAATTCTACAGCTCTGTCAGAATCGACATCCGCCGCGTTGAAACACTTAAGGTCAACGGCGAAATGGTCGGCTCGCACACAAGGTGCAAGGTAGTAAAGAATAAGATCGCTCCCCCGTTCCGCGAGGCGGAGTTCGATATCATGTACGGCGAGGGTATCTCCCGCGAGGGTGAGCTTCTCGATCTCTCGGTAAAGGCGGAAATCGTTCAAAAGGCGGGCGCATGGTTCAGCTACGACGGCAGACGCTTGGGACAGGGCCGCGACAAGGTCAAGGAGCTGCTTAAAACCGACAAGGAGCTTGCCTCCGAAATCGAAACCAAGCTTTGGGCAAACATCGACAAGCTGTACGAAAACAAGCGTCCCGCGTCCAAATCAAAGGCTAAGGCAAAGGTAACGGAAGCAGACGCGGAGCCCGAGCCCGCCGAAAAGCCGAAGTCAAAGGCGGCGAGCATCGACATTTTGGCTGACGAGTAATGCTTATCACCGCTGTTGAGCCGCGACGAAAAGCGCTTAGCGCGCTGTTTATCGACGGCGAATTCGCAATGAACCTCGACACTCAAACCCTGCTTGAAAACCGCTTTGAAGTCGGCAGGGAGATCGACGACGCCGAGCTAAAAGAAATAATTGAAAAAAGCAATGAGCGCAGGGCTAAGGAAAAAGCCCTGTGGCTCATTTCATATCGTGACCATTCCAAAAAAGAGCTTACAGACAAGCTCAGGCGCAGCTTTGACGGGGAATCTGCCGAAAAAGCCGCCGACCGCATGGAGGAACTTGGGCTAATAAACGACGAAGCCTTCGCGCGCCGCTATGCTCAAACCCTGATAAATCAAAAAATGCTCAGCCCGAGAGCTGTTGCCGCCGAGCTGAATAGAAAAGGAATAGACCGCGACACCATAGACAGCATACTCGATGAAACCGATGTGGACTGCCGCGCAAATATCCGCGCCGTGATCGAGAAGAAATATAAAAACATAAACGACGAAAAAATCAAACGGAGAGCCGCCGCCGCTCTTCAAAGAATGGGCTACGGCTGGGACGACATACGCGCCGTTTTTGAAGAATACAAAGAGGATTATTAATATACAAAAAATGTAGGAGACCGCATATGAATGAAAAAGTAGCCATTGTTTCGCTTGGCTGCGCCAAAAATCAGGTTGACGCCGAAATGCTTCTGTACACACTAAAGCAGCACGGCTACACACTCATAAACAAAGCCGAAGAAGCCGACGCGGTTATTGTAAACACCTGCGGTTTTATCGACGCTGCAAAGCAGGAGAGTATCAATGAAATAATCGAGCTTGGCGGCTTGAAGCGCGAGGGAAAGATCCGCGCTATTATAGTCACGGGCTGCCTTGCAGAGCGGTATCAGGATGAGATCACTCAGCAGCTCTACGAAATCGACGCCGCCGTCGGCATAGGCGCAAACACTCAGATCGCCGATATTGTAGACAAGGTCCTGCGCGGCGAAAGCGAGGTCGAGGTCTTTCCCGACAAGCTGCTCCTTCCGCTTGAGGGCGGCAGAATACTGTCCACTCAGCCCTACACCGCTTATTTAAAAATAGCCGAGGGCTGCGACAACAAGTGTACCTTCTGCGCGATCCCGATGATACGCGGAAAATTCCGCAGCAGAAAAATAGAAAGTCTCGTTGAGGAAGCACGCACTCTTGCGGCTGACGGAGTACACGAGCTGAATATCATAGCTCAGGACACAACGCGCTACGGCGAGGACTTGTACGGCAAGCCTTCGCTCGACAAACTTCTCACAGAGCTTTGCAAAATCGACGGGCTGCACTGGATAAGGATACTCTACTGCTACCCCGACAGCATAACCGACAGCCTGATCGACGTTATCGCGCGCGAGGACAAAATCGTTAAATACATCGACCTGCCGCTGCAGCACTGCAACAGCGAAATTTTAAAACGTATGCACCGCCGCGGCAACAGAGAGAGCCTGACCGCCCTGCTGAAAAAGCTCCGCGACAGAATCCCGAACGTCGTGCTCCGCTCAACCTTCATCACGGGCTTTCCCGGAGAAACCCGGGAACAGTTTGAAGAGCTTGCGGAGTTCGCCGAGGAAATCAGGTTTGAAAGGCTGGGCTGCTTTGCCTATTCTCAGGAGGAAAACACTCCCGCGGCAAAAATGCCCGGTCAGCTTGACGAAGAAACAAAGCGCGAGCGCGCCGATATAATAATGGAGCGCCAGCAGATTATCATGGCTGAGTACTGCGAATCGCTTATCGGAACGGAAATCGAGGTTCTTGTCGAGGGCTACGACCGCTTGGTCGAATGCTGGCACGGAAGAAGCTATGCCGACTCCCCCGAGGTTGACGGCTGCGTATTCTTCACCTGCGGAGAAAAGAATCCCTCTCCGGGCGACTTCATCACCGTGACCGTGACCGGCTGCATGGGCTGCGACCCAATAGGCGAAATGAAAATCCAACAGCAAAACGGATGATATTATGAATTTACCAAACAAACTAACCTTGGCGAGAATACTGTTAGTGCCGTTTTTTGTCGCGGCGCTGCTCATTGACTTCCCGCTAAACAATCTTGCTGCACTGCTTATTTTCATTGCGGCTTCGTTAACCGATATGCTTGACGGCAAAATCGCGCGCAAGCAAGGGCTTATCACCGACTTCGGCAAATTTGCCGACCCGTTAGCGGACAAAATACTTGTTATCTCTGCCCTGCTCTGCTTTGTGCAGCTCGGGCTGTGCGACTGCGTGGCGGTCATAATCGTGCTGTTCCGCGAGTTCGCCGTAACATCGATCCGCCTTA
This sequence comes from uncultured Ruminococcus sp., assembly GCA_902777275.1. GTDB lineage: Bacteria > Bacillota > Clostridia > Oscillospirales > Acutalibacteraceae > Ruminococcoides. The sequence continues at coordinate 72,145 of CACYTI010000008.1, forward strand.
TCGCCGCCTCAAAAGGCAAGGTCATAGCGGCTAATATGTGGGGCAAGGTCAAGACCGTCACTCAAATGGTGTCGATCATCTGCGTTATAACAATGCAGCTTGTTCTTGATTTGATGCCGCTCGGCGTTCCCCTCCCCTGCGTACTTCCAACGGTATTTTATTATATAGGCGAGGCGCTTATCTGGATCTCGACCTTCTTCGCGCTTTTATCGGGCGTAATATACATCGCGCAAAACAAACAATTTATTTTAGACTTTTAAGGAGCGGTTAATATGCTACTGTACAACTCACTCGGACAAACAAAGCAGGAGTTCATTCCCCACACTGCGGGAAAGGTCAATATGTACACCTGCGGTCCCACTGTTTATCACTACGCGCACATCGGCAATCTTCGCACCTATATAATGGAGGACGTTCTTGAAAAATACCTGCGCTTTGCGGGATACGATGTGAACCGCGTAATGAACATCACCGACGTGGGTCATCTTTCAAGCGACGCCGACACAGGCGAGGACAAAATGCTGAAGGGCGCCAAGCGCGAGCATAAAACCGTTATGGAGATAGCGAAGTTCTACACCGACGCTTTCTTTTCCGACTGCGAAAAGCTCAACATAAAGCGTCCCGACGTGGTTGAGCCGGCAACTAACTGCATTGATGATTTCATCGAAATGATCTCCGTTCTGCTCGAAAAGGGCTACGCCTATGTCGCGGGCGGCAACGTCTACTTCGACACCTCAAAGCTCGAAACCTACTACGTTTTCGGCAACATGAACGAGGAGGATTTAGCGGTCGGCGTGCGCGACAGCGTCGAGGAGGACGAAAACAAGCGCAACAAAACCGACTTTGTGCTCTGGTTCACCAAGTCAAAATTTGAGGATCAGGAGCTTAAATGGGACTCTCCGTGGGGCATCGGCTACCCGGGCTGGCATATCGAGTGCTCCTGCATAAGCAAGAAGCACAACGGCGAGTACCTTGACATTCACTGCGGCGGAGTTGACAACGCCTTCCCCCACCACACCAACGAGATCGCGCAGAGCGAAGCGTATCTCGGTCACAAGTGGTGCGGCTACTGGTTCCATGTGCTCCACCTCAACGACGCGCGCGGCAAGATGAGCAAGTCAAAGGGCGACTTCCTCACGGTCTCGCTCCTTGAAGGCAAGGGCTATGACCCCGTTGTTTACCGTATGTTCTGCCTGCAAAGCCACTACCGCAAGCCGCTGACCTTCTCTTACGAAAGTCTTGACAACTGCGTGAAAGCCTATGACAAGCTTATCAAGCGCATATCGGCGCTGTCCGAGGACGGCGAGGTCGAGAACGGCAAGGCTGATGAATTGATAGGCAAATTCAAAGAGGCAATGGACAACGACCTCAACACCTCGCTCGGTCTGACCGTTGTATACGACGTTCTCAAAGCCGACGCGAACGACGCTACAAAGCGTTATGTTTTGGGTGAGCTTGACAAGGTCCTCTCGCTTAACCTTCTCAAAGGCAAGAAGGAAGCTCCCAAGGAAAGCAATCCGAAGGATGCCGAGGTCGAGGCGCTTATCCAAAAGCGCGCCGAGGCGAGAAAGAACAAGGACTGGGCAACAGCCGACGCGATCCGCGACCAATTAGCCGCCATGAAGGTGGTTGTCAAAGACACTAAGGACGGAATAAGCTGGCACTACGCTGAATGATTCAAGCATAAATTTCCCCGCCCGACTCGTGAATGAGTCAGGCGGGGTTTGTGTTATACACTAATTATTGTTGATATTATGTAAATACTACGCTTTGTGTGTCGGAGAACGGACCTATACTGCCCTCTTTCATTGCAGCTACTTTGATTTGGTATATGGAACCCGATGTAAGATTTTTCAGTGTGTAGGTTAAATTTGCGGTTTCGTGGGTAGTCCAGCCCGAATCGCCCGACTTTCTGTAATAAACCACATACTTATCCGCGCCGGTCACACCTTTCCACGTCGTATAGATTCCGGTTTTGTTGCTCGATATTTTTGCAGTTACCTCAGGTGCGTCGATCACAGCGATCGACTGAACCGGCGTGAGAGGACCGCCTCCCGCGTCGCAGACCGCACAGAATCTTACGTTGTAAACCTTGCCCTTTGCAACGTTCTTGATTGTTTGAGTCAGGCTGCTTGTAGTCTTTGCAGACCAAGTTAATGCAGTGGATTCCTTGTAATATATCCTATACTTTGTCGCTCCGCTGACCTTGCCCCACTTGGCATTGACGACGTCATTGCTGAATGCGAGTGATGAAACAGTCGTGCGTTCGAGGAATGTCAGGCTCTTTGTCGGGGATGAGCTGCTCTGAACATTATTCGCGCCTACCGACCTCGCTTTAACATAGTAAAGCTTGCCGGATTGAGCTTCTGTAATGGTATAGCTTGTATCGGTTGTCGTCGCCTTTGTCCAGTCGCTGTCGGACGAAGCCTTATAGAATACAACGTAGGATTTCGCGTTGTCTACCTTGTTCCATGAAGCTGTTAATCCGTTCTCGTTGTTTGAAAGGCTGACAGCCGGAACCTCGGGAGCGGAAGCCGGAGCTGTTACGGTAACATCACACGTCGCTGTTTTACCGTTGACCGTAGTTGCCGTGATTGTCGCGGTACCGGGTGCTATCGCGGTCACTGTGCCGTCCGAAACAGTCGCAGCGCTTGTGTTGCTGCTTGTCCATGTTACGGTCTTATCAGACGCGTCCGAAGGTAAAACCGTGGCTGTAAGGGTTTCTGTTTTTCCGGGTTCAAGGGTAAGAGTGGTTTTGTTGAGAGTTACGGAAGATGGATCAAGTTTTATGCATAATAGACAACCAAAAAACCGCCCCGTGCGCAAGCTCTAAAGAATGCGCACGGGGCGGTAAAAATTCATTTTTCAGGATTTAAACTTGTTTCAGACTCTTTGACTTTGGTTTATTTTGCAACTTTATTTCACCTCGTTGCAAGCGCCTCAAACGTCTCCCTACCCGCAATTCCGTCCACTGTCAGCCCCTCGGCGGCTTGGTAGGTCAGGACTGCCGCTTCGGTCATGTAGCCGAAAATGCCGTCGAAGCCGCCTGTTTGCAAGCCGTTGCAAATCAGGAAGGCTTGCAGGACATAGACGAGCGCGCCCGTGCTGCCGTTGGATAGATTTTTGACAGCGGCTCTTGTCTGCGGTCCGTAGATTCCGTCGACTTCGAGCGACGCGCCGAGGCGGTTCAGTTCGGTTTGCAGCGCCTTTGTCAGCGCCGTGCGGGTTTGATTGCCGTAAATGCCGTCGATGTAGACGTCGAACCCGTACTGCTTGTTGAGCCATTTCTGGATTGCGTAAACGTTGCCGTCGCCCGTTTCTTTCTCGGCGGGCGTTTCATCGGCGCCGCCGTCGGCGTATTTTGGACGGCAGCAGGCGGAAATGTCGGAGCGGCTGCGAGTCTTGATTTGGAAGTCGTCGCACTCGACGCCGCCGTTGTTTGCGCCGACACTGAGAATCGTATCGTCAAAGACTTTCAGGCACATTTCGACGTGTTCAAAGCACATATAGCCGAGGTCGTCGAGCGGTGAGACAGAAGTCTTGTCGTGGCTCCATGAGAAGATGACGAGATCGCCCGGTCGAATTTCAGACGGCTTGTGGAGCTGCCCCGCCTTGTAGAAGTTCAGCGCGAGAGAGCCACAGTCTGCGACCTTGCCGCCGGGAATCAGCTCAAGATGCCCTAACTTGTCGAACAGATAGCACATTCCCGCACAGCAGCAGGCAACCGCGTTGATATCGTCGTCAAAGCCGCCGTACCACTTCATAATGTCGCAGTGCGCCGGATCCTCGTCCTTGCCGACCATTCCGCGCGCGCCGCTCATCGCCTGCTCCGCCGTCAAGCCCGTCGGCTTGCTTTCGCCGTCCCAGCCGTTGAAGCCGCCGCTCTTGATGATCGTCGGATAGTCGCGGTAACAGAGGTCTTTGTCGATCACGCCGACGCCGGGAATGCTGTTGCCGTCAATCAGGTTGACCTCGCCGCCGTACTGCCAAATGCTGAGATTGTCCTCGGTGTAGCCGCATTTTTTCGCCCAGTGCGCAAACCAGATGTCGTGCCCGTTGACGATGTCGGGCGCTATGTAGTTCTCGATTTCCTCAAAGCCCGTGTACAGCATAGGATAATAGCCCGCCTTGCGAATGCCGTCAAGGAAGATCCGGCACGCGCGTGTCACGTTGGTGTAGTTCCAGCCGCCGTGACGCTCGTGATAACCGTCGGCGTCCTCCATGTCGAGCGCGACGGGGAGAGTCGGGCGCTTGCCCTTCAAAAGCCGCAGGGCGTGCTCAAGCTCGCTTCTTGCGCTCTCCTCGGAACAGGCGTAGCTGTAAAAATACGCGCCCCACGGCACGCCTGCCGCCTCGCATTTGCGGACGTTTTCTTCCCAAAGCGTGTCGTCCTGCTCGGTGATGTTCTCGCCGAAGCCGCAGCGGATCATTGCAAATTCAAAGCCCGCCGCCTTGATTTTCTCAATGCTGATTTTGCCGTTGTTGGAAGAGATGTCAACGCCTTTTTTGTTGATGAGGCTCATGGTGGTCAATCCTCCGTTTCGATTTCCGGCAGCCCTGCGAGAGACATTATCAGGCTCAGCGCCGCCGCACCTGCCGCTGCGGACGCCACGATCGCCCAGTTCACTTCATGGATAAGAATACCCGTCGCGCCGATCGCGCTGACGGCAGTTTGCGCCGCTGTTTTGACAGCGCGGACTCCTGCCTTTTTTAACCATTCTTTCCACCATGCTTTTGAATACTTTTTCATTTTACCCGTCCTTTCATTTTGCAATTATGCACGCGAGCGCGTAACCGATTAAACCGGTCGCGACGGCGGTCAAAATCGTGCGCAGCCAGTATTTGAAGGAGTCGGCTTTTGAGCTTTCGAGCGCGTCAATCTGCTTGCCCTGCCGCTCCTGCTCCTTCACCATGCTTTCAACCGACTGCGCTAACTTGTCAACGCTGCGAACCAGTGCCCGCGTTTCCTTTTGCTGTTCTTCAAGCTCGTCAATGCGGTGAGTATTTGATTTGATATGCTGCCCCTGACGGGCAAGCTCCACCGCGATCTCTTCATTTGTCATCGCTTACACCTCCCCTCACTTATAGCGAAAAAATGGAAAAAGTTGCATATAAATATACAACTTTTTCAAAAAAAATTATTCTATCATACACGCTGCCGGGTGAACAGTGAATAATGAACCCTTTGCTTTCAGGGAGAGATCCACATTCCGCAAATGGTGATTGCTCATTACCGTATAATCTTTTACTTTTTCAACTCTGAAAACTGCCATTAGTTTTTCTCATTTCAAATTGCAACAAAAAATGCACCGGCGGGCGCTCTCTCCCGCCTTTTTAGTCGTTCATCAACGGTGGGAAATAAAGTTTTTGAACCAAAAAAAAGACTGACTTTATATTTCTATAAAATCAGCCATAACAAAAATATTTACAAGAAAAAAGCTCACTGCTTAGTGTTGGCATATCCCTTTTTCACACCCCGTCGCCGGAGCACTATCTTCGGCACCGCAGAGCTTAACTTCCGTGTTCGGTATGGGAACGGGTGGAACTTCTGCGTCATCGACACCAATCAATCGCAGCGGAATTTTGGCTCCCCAACCGGATTCTAACCGGTGACATCATCAGAAGCAAAAGGATACGAAATATAAATTCTGATGAAGGCTTCGTATCAGCAATTTATAGCATCTTGAATGGATTAACAAGATTAGATAGACAGTGCTATAATATTGACCTTGAAGCGGGTCGATCCAAGCAACGTCTGTTAAAGCGACAGTCTTTTTATATGTCCTTCCGCTGCCCGAGTAACCTTCTGCTTCCATTTTTGACGGAGTAACAAAAACGCCTTGTTTTATCGGATAACTGCTGTAAACGGTGATTTTTCCGCTTGAAACAGCACGCTGTGCCATTCGCCAAGTGTAGTCGGGCGTAAAGTCCTCGCCTTCCTCATATTCTCCGTTCCCGAGAGCTTCTTCAAAGGTGTAAATATCTTCAACGCCTCTTATTCCCGTGTGATAATCGTCGTTCATGGAATTGTTTTGCTGAACAATACTGTTCTGCCGTTCCTTCAAGCTTTCGACATCATCAAAATAAAACGCGTCGTTCTTAGCCTTTTTGCCTTGAATTTCAGAATTGGTATTGCTATTTTCAGAGGATTGTGATACATTAGTATTAGAAGCTGTACCACTAAGCGTTTCGGACGTATGCGAGCGAGAATCTTTTTCACTTGGCGTAGTGGCAAGGCTTCTTTTTTCTATACCAGAATAAACTGTTTGTACTGTGAGGTCATAATGTTTCTTTGAAACATAAGTAACTACCGTTGTTTTTCCGTTTACAGTTTTTTCAAACTCAATAACAGGCTTTCCTTCGAATAGTTTTTTACTTAATCTAATATCATCAGGTTCTGTAATGATTTTCGGAATACTGAGCAGATCGTTCGGCTTAATAGCTCTTTGCCCTCTTAAACTCTCATTAGCTTCATTACCGTGGGAATTCAAGAGTATTTTCCTGATTTCACTTGCTCGTAGAGTTAAATTATAATTTTTAATATTAATTCCAGTTTTAGAAAAAACAAAATCTGCTAATTTATTATCTATAATTCCAAAATACATTTTATGTCCGGTGCTTCTTTTCAACGCAGAATTAATAAAAGTGAATAATTGGTTTTTATTTTTATAAATGACTATATTGCTGCTATTACTCCAATTATCTATTTGTTTTTGACTATATTTTCTTAGAGAATAGGTTTCATCTTTTTCAAACCTCACCTCACTCTCCCTCGCGCCATACGCCGCTTCATTCTCCCTCACAGCCGTCATCATCTCGCTGAATTTTTCAGCAAGCCCTTCAAGCGCCTTTAAGTCGTCAAGCCACGGCTGCGCCTGAATATTGTGACCGTATTTTCTGCCCTGCTCGTCAACGTCGCGGAAAAACTTCTTAACGTGCTCTATAATGGTTTTCAAAGCTTCCCTGACCTTGTCAAGGAGGCTTTTGTTTTCCTTTATCTGCACTGCCTTCATAAAGGCGTTTTCGTCGCTTGCTAACGCCGCAACCGTCTGAGCTATAAGCTCCTCACGCTGTGTTTCGATGTCGGCGGCGTCCTGTCCCCAAACGGCGGCTATGTTGTCAAGCTTATCAAGCAAGCTGATTTTTCTTATCGTCTTGTTGCCTGCGGCGGTGTAGGTTTTTTCTGCCTGCACTGTTTTGCATCTAAGCTTGTCAAATAAAGAAAAACTCGCTGCAAGTATTGGCATCTCCAAAATTGATTATTTCACAACAGCGTGTAAAAAACAATTCGATATCATTTTACACATTATAGTTTCAGTTCTTTCTTGATGAGTTTATCCATCGACATACAGATCGGAAGACTGAACACAAGCATAAAGACGTCCGCTGCAAACGCAAACACGTTTTTTCCCATGCGCACGATCATCGGATGTCCGTATAAAACGCATTCGGTCAGCGACTTAAAAATCAGGATACCGATCGCAGTCGATACGACGATCGCCAGAAAGTTAATGAGCGCCTGCAGCCATGTTTTATTCAATTTCTTTGTAAACTTGAACGTCAGCCCGACTATGACGCCGATAACCAGATTGCCGATCGCCCATCCCGGCATCCCCCGAAGTCCGCTGATCAGCAGGCAATACAAAACGACTCCCATGACGCCGACAAACGTGCCGCTGACAACTCCAAAGGAATAAAGACAAACCACCATGATCACATATCCCAGGCAGAGATAATAGTTTTCAAAAACCGGAACCTGTAAGCACATAGTCAGTACAACGAACAGCGCCGTGCTGATCGCGGTTACACAGATCCATTTAAGCTTGCTGTTTGAGGTTGTTTTTTCTGCCTTCAAATTCTTCTGCTCTGCCATTTTGCCCTCCTATACTTTTGCCAAAGAAGCGTTTTTGTAGGATTCATCGTCGGTGACTTCTTTGACAACCTTGATCTGCTTCGGAAACTTGACGTCCGCGTTTTCGTCGCTCAGTTCAATTTCGGCGATCGCCTTGTCGTTCCAGAACGGATAGACGTCTATTTCAAAATACTGATTTTCATATGTAAGGCAGTACCGGTCTTTTCTGATCTGCCGCCTTGTTGTGTCTGCATTCATAAGGAGACGAATGTACTCGAGCTCCGACAGCCTGCGCTCGATCTCCACGCGTTTCAAATTGTTGACCTTACGCTTCGTTGTCAGGAAGTAGATGTAATGCCCGTCAATGCCACGCTGACGCACGCGTATCTCATCATCATTATCGGATTTGAGATAAGTCTGAATGATCTCGATTCGCTGACAGTTCGGAATGGACTCAAGCCACTTGATGTCCGGATACTCGATCAAAAATTTCCTTTCGATCTCAAACGGTTCCGGTTCTCCGAGGAAAGAAGATATTTCCGCGATCAGCCGTTTCATTTTATCCTCAAAATTTGAGGAGTTGTCGATCACCCGAAGATGCGGATGACCCGTCCAGGCGGCAATCAGCTTATCGTCCAGAGCGGCAGCTTCGTCAGCCGTTTCTGTCCTTGCGGCATTATTGGCGGTCGTATAAAACTCTTCCGCGCCTTTCGCGGCAGTCACCAAATGAAATACAGCATCGTAGTTATCCCGAAGCTCGATCTCATTTGTCCCGAAAAATTCAAGCACCTGTGCAAACTCAAGGCCGTCCATATATGTTTTGTTATCCAGCGCGCCGCGGTCGCAGACGATCAGGACTTTCTCCCCGTCCATCGTCTTTGCCGCCTGTTCAAAAACCTTTTCCTTATCAAGCTGCAAACGAAGCTGGCACTTCTGATACGCGCTGTTCGTTCCGCACGTCCACGGAGCAACACCTCCGGTAATAAGATCCGTTGCTGTTTCCGAGACAAAAAGAACGATGTAACCCATTTGTGTAAAAGCATTCTGTACCCAGCTCATTGCCGTAGACTTTCCGGCGCACGGGCCTCCGGTGATAACGATTTTTGTGATCTTCACCTGATTCACTTTCTCTCTCATTTTCAGCAGGTCATCAACGCTGATCTGAAACAACGCTGCGAGTTTTCTGATCGTCTCCACACTTGGCTTTGCCTTTCCGACTTCCCACTTTGATACCGCCTTGTTGGTCACTCCGACTTTTGCAGCAAGCTCGGATTGAGACAGCCTTGCACGACTGCGAAGCTCATAAATGTAATTGCCGAATTTGTAATCATTCATCCGCATTCCCTCCCCACATCTATTATTATACGGACTATTTTGAAAAAAACAAGCTACCGGATATCGAATGGCGGTAGAACAATGAGAAAATATAATGTTTTGATTGCTTTGCAAAAAAAAGAGCCGACTGTAAAAGTCAGCTTCAACAGATAAATTATTTACAAGAAAAAAACTCGCTACAAGTATTGGCATCTCCCTATTTTCACACCCCGTCGCCAGA
>CACYTI010000009.1 GCA_902777275.1 uncultured Ruminococcus sp.
CGTTTTAATGACGATCCGAGCACCGGAGAAATCGAGAAAAGAATAGAAGCGATAAAGGAGATGTACCCCGACGACAAGGTGATGAACGCGGGCGATTATGTTGATTACTGCGTCGGCGGAGTCGGCGGTATGATGGACGGAGTAACAGGGCTGCTGCTGCCTGTCATCATTCTGATCGATATTTTAGTCGCGGTGCTGATGGAAAAATCCTTCCTCACCAAGGAGCGCGGCGAGATCGCTATGCTCAAAGCGATCGGCTTCAAAAACCGTTCGATCATCCTTTGGCAGACCTTAAGAATCGCCATTGTCATGATAGCGGCTGTTCTGCTCTCGGTTGCGCTCGCCGACCCCATCGGAAAGCTGACGACTGGCGGCATCTTCCGAATGGTGGGCGCTAAAAATATTATCTTTGATATGGATATATTAAAAACCTTCGTTATCTATCCGGCGATCGTACTTGCGACTACTGTGTTCAGCGTGTTTTTGACCGCACTTTCGGTTCGCAAGGTCAATTCAAATGAAATCAATTCTGTAGAATAGGAGCATCATCATGGCTAAAATTCTTAAAGTAAAAGACCTTTGTAAAACATATATCACCAACAAAAGACAAAACAACGTGCTGCGCAACGTCAACTTTTCGGTTGACGAGGGCGAGATGGTCGCCGTGATGGGACCGTCCGGCTCCGGCAAATCCACGCTGCTCTACACCGTTTCGGGAATGGACAGCATGACCGCCGGAACGGTTCTGTTCGGCGGAAGAGATATCTCAGCATTGAAGCCAAACGAGCTTGCTGCACTGCGTCTCGACGAAATGGGCTTTATCTTTCAGCAGATGTATATGCTCAAAAACCTGAGTGTGCTTGACAATATCATTCTCCCTGCGCGGCAGTCAAAAGCAAACACGCTCTCGGCAAAGGATAAGCTTGAACGCGGCAAGGAGCTGATGCGCAGGCTGGACATCATTGAGATCGCCGACAACGACATCAACGAGGTGTCGGGCGGTCAGCTGCAAAGGGCGTGTATCTGCCGCAGCATGATCAACAATCCCAAGGTGATTTTCGCCGACGAGCCGACAGGCGCGCTCAACCGTCAAAGCTCCAATGAGGTCATGGAAGAGCTGTGCAAAATCAATTCGGACGGCACCACGATAATGCTCGTCACTCACGACGCGAAGGTCGCCGCAAAATGCTCAAGAGTGCTTTACATTGTTGACGGAAACATTCAGGGAGAGTATAATAATACCGAAAGCGACGAAAGAAAGCGCGAAAGAGCACTCAACAATTGGCTCTTAGAGCAGGGCTGGTAGCCACGTGACTCTGCATCCGGTTCGCGGACTATAAGTCGGCTAAACAGATAACAGCGCGTTTACGCGAGAAAAGGAAGCAATTATGATTGACATTCTTGTTGTTGAAGATAATATCGAAATGGCAACGCTGCTTTGTGATTTTCTGGAGGCAGACGGTTACACTGTTAAGCATTGCGCTGACGGCGAAAGCGCCTTGACTGCCTTTCAATCGGAGGGCGCAAGGCTTGTCATTCTCGATATCTTGCTGCCGGGGCTTGACGGCTTTGCGGTTTGCCGCAAGATCCGCGAGAACGCCAACACTCCGATCATCATTGTCAGCGCGAAGGTCGAAAAGGACGACAAGCTAAACGGTCTTATTTTAGGCGCAGACGATTACATAGAAAAGCCATACGACATCGACATTCTGCTTGCCAAAATCAAGGGCATCTTCACGCGGCGATATCAGACCGATGTGCTGTCCGACGGCTTTTTGAAAATCGACAAAACAAAGCGGATCGCGTACAAGGGCACCGACCCTCTCGACCTGACGCAAAAGGAATTTGACCTGCTTTTGCTTTTGGCTGAAAACAGCGGCAAAACGCTCAATAAGGATTATCTGTTCAATCAAATTTGGGGCTTTGACAGCTTTTCCGAGCCGCAAACGCTGACGGTCCACATCAAATGGCTGCGGCAGAAAATTGAAGCCAATCCAAAAAAGCCCGACCACATTGTGACGGTCTGGGGCGTCGGCTATCGCTACGAGAGGTAAACCATGAAAAGCTATATCAAACTGACGATCGCGGTCATCGCGATCCTTGCACTGATTTTTACGGGCGCGAATCTCATACTGCATAACGAAAACAAGGGCGACTCAGGTCGCCCTTATCGCGTTGAAGCGGAAAGGATCTCCGCGAAAATCGAACGCGGAGAGGATTACTCTATCGACGATTACAGTTATATCACAAATGTTGAAATACAGGAGAACGGCTTTCATGGCGGCGAAAGCGATTATCTCATAAAAGAAATCAACGGCAAGCTCTACCGCTTTGATTATTTCTATAATACCGACAAAAGCGCGGCGATCACGTCCTTTAATATCTGCTTTGGCGTGACGGCGGCATTTGTCCTGCTTCTGCTGCTGATTCTTTTTATAAAAATCATCCGCCCGTTTGAGAAAATCAGATTCTACCCCACCGAGCTTGCAAAGGGAAATCTGACCGCGCCGCTGAAGGAGAGCAAAGATAAATACTTCGGAAAATTTCTCTGGGGACTTGACCTGCTGCGCGAAAGGCTGGAGAGTCAAAAATCCGCCGAGCTTGCCCTGCAAAAGGAGAACAAAACGATGGTGCTCTCGCTCTCTCACGACATTAAAACGCCGCTCGGAGTGATCGAACTGTACGCGAAGGCGCTCGAAAAGGGCTTGTACAAGGACGAGCAAAAGAAGCTTGAGGTCGCTCGGAACATCAACGGCAAGTGCGAGGAAATCAGAGGCTACGTGGACGGCATTGTCAAAGCGTCAAGCGGGGACTTCCTGAATTTGGAAGTAAATAACGGCGAATTCTATCTGTCGGCACTGATTGAGAATATCAAAGCGTTTTATACCGACAAGCTCAGCCTGCTGAAAATTGATTTTGTGATTGACAGCTTTTCCGACTGCCTTATCTCGGGTGACTTGGAGAGAAGTATTGAAGTGCTGCAAAACATCATCGAGAACGCCGTAAAATACGGCGACGGCAAAAGCATTTCGATTTTATTTGAAAAAGAGGACGGATGTCAGCTTGTCCGGATCCGCAACAGCGGCTGCGCCCTCAGCGAAAACGAGTTGCCGCACATCTTCGACAGCTTCTGGCGAGGCTCCAATACAGGCAGCAACAGCGGCAGCGGTCTGGGACTGTACATCTGCCGCGCCCTGATGCGCAAAATGAACGGTGATATTTTTGCGGAAATCAAAAACAACGATATGGTCGTAACGGCAGTTTTCGCGTTTGCCTAAGATCGCACCGCACCTTTCATCCGCCCTGCCACGTCATTCCGAAGCAGATCGGTTTTCGCTTAGATTTCTCCTTTGGTATCGACGACATAAAGAGCTTCGCCCGCGCTGAGCTTGACAAAGCTGCGGTTTATCAAAAATAGAAGATCTCCTCAAACTTCTTGTCCAGCGCGATGCAGAGAATCAACGCTAACTTTGCCGTGGGGTTGAACTGCCCTGTCTCGATTGAGCTGATCGTGTTGCGCGAAACGCCCACTATTTTTGCCAGCTCCGCCTGAGATAGCTTTTTCTCCTTGCGGATCGCGGCAAGGTTGTTTTTCAGCACCAGACCGTTTTCTGTCATGACAACACCCCGCAAAGCTGCATGATCCACAGCACTGTCCACACAACCGCACCGATTCCGTAGGCGATCGCGACAAAAAGCTCATGCTTCTTTCCGCGAATACGGAACTTTGTAAAGAAGGCGACAAACGCCATTACAAACATTGCCATATTGCAGCCAAAGCTGATGCGGTGAAGGACGATCCCCTCGACAATATCAACGGCGACAATCAGACAAATGCCGATGAGATACGCAAAATACGCGCCTTTTCTCTGCGCGTCGAGGTCAGCGACGTCCTTTCCCCTGTTTTCGTTTTGCGCCATCTTTAAAATTTCTTCCTTATTCATAACAACAACTCCTTTGGTTTATCTGCCAAGTTTTATTGTCATAATTATATCACCGCCAAGTTTACTTGTCAAGTCTTTTTGCAAAGTTTTCTTGACATTTTCTTGCGTAAAAAGCTATGATCATCTCTTGAAACCAAATCAAAAAGCTGTTATAAAATAAATACTCCAAAGCAGAGAAAGGTCTTAACGGATATGCGAAAGGCAGATCCGCAGAGGAAATCATTAATGAGATGATTTCACTCCTTGGCGTGTAAAATGGCGCTGTGAAGAAATAAAAAATACTATTCGGACAGTAAAACCTTGACCCGCAATCAAATTCGAGGTATGATGAATCCGGAGATACAAGCGGAAAGGAAGCGAATGAAATGCTGTTTTTAAGAAAAAAGTTGCGGAAACGTTTCCGCTTTTACGGAGAAGTACAGGCGGTCGGTTTTCGCTTCACAGCAGCAGCCGCCGCGGAACAATACGGCGCGACCGGCAGGGTGAAAAACGAAGCGGACGGATCCGTTTCAATGGAATTGCAGGGTACCGAAAAGCAAATTTGCCGCGTCCTCAATGCTCTCAAAATCAACGATCACATCCGGATCGAACGCACGGAAACGGAATCGCTTGCGGTGATTCGGAAAGAACGAGGATTTGAAATAAAATTGTAAAGGGAACCTCTAAAAGCAACAGCCCGACGGTCTCACTGAGAGTGACTGTCGGGCTTTAGTATATTTGCGTTGTATTTACTCTTTTCTCCGTCATACTCGTAAAATTCTTCTCTTAAAGAAATATGGTGCTGTCGGTTCCCTTCATTCTATTCACCTAAACTTCCAAATAAATCAAAATCACTATTTATTCTATCGGCAATTCCATTTCGTTTTTCATAGCAACAAAACCATATTTTTCATATAGTTTTCTTCCCATATCCGTTGCTTCAAGACTGATTGCCGTTACTCCGTGTTCCTTTGCGTCACAAACAAGCAAATCAAGCGTTTTTGTTGCTATACCTTTTCTGCGGTAATCGGGTTTAGTGTACATATTCATTATATATGCTTTTTTGCCGGACGGATTATGAAACGTCGGCATTACGGTGTAATAGCTTATGCCGCCTGCTCCGATGAACGAATTGCCGTCAAAAACCAAATATGCCGTATGACAACCGTTTTGCAAAGCGCTTTTATAATAAAGATACGATCCGCTTTCCACCTTTGACATTTCTACATCACCGTCAAGACCATTCGCCGCTCTTAATACTTCTATTCGTGTCTTTACCAATAAGTCCAAATCATTTATTGAAGCTTTTCTGTATTCAAATTCCGTTTTAGCCACCCCCGATCACCTGATCTTTGCTCTATAATACTATAATAATGATAGCAGAAAAACAACCTCTTGTCCGCAAATCTCCGCCAAAAAATGCCGAACAGTCTTTTAAATCCACTCGGCAAATCAAAAATTTCATCTCAGCGAACACTTTACCGCATCGTCGTTTTCGCTGAAGCCAATGACGATCGCTGTCACAATGCCCTTTCCTCTGACTCCGGTTCCGAGCAGGGCTTTGTTATAGAACATCGCGCCGCGGCAGACTTTCCGTTGTCCGCAACAACCATAAATGTGACCGATCCGTGTTGTTTTCTGCCTGCATTTTCTTTCGCAAAAAGCTATAATCATCTTATGAAACGGTTAATTTTTCACATTGACGTCAACAGCGCGTTCCTCTCATGGGAATCGACCCGCTGCGTCAAAAACGGCAAAGCGGAATTGCGTCTGATTCCGTCCGGTAAATGCAACAGGGCTGTTGCAATAAGCGCAGCCCTGTATCTGTTTGATAATTTATTAACTGTTTTGCGCGGCAAGCCGTTGGATTTCCTCGGCAGATAAAGATGTTCTTTTTACCGCTTCGGAAACAGGAAGCAGCCCGTCACGAACCAAAGAAATGATAGTATCCAAGATTCCTTCCTGACGTCCTTCCTGACGTCCTTCCTGACGCCCTTTCTGACGACCTTGCTTTTCTCTGGCGTTGCCGTATTCTTCTATTTCTTTACACATAAGCGTTCTCCCTTCTTCTGTTTCTTTGAATTGCCGCGTAACCTCCGCCATAGGCTGACAGAGCATTTCTTTTGAGGATTTACATGAAAAATCGTGGATCAGTTTTTCCAGTGGCGTATCTGTTCCGATATACGCTCCGTTGACATATATGATATGTGAACCGTCATTAAACGGTACCTTTGTTCCTACAATTGTCCGTTCGATGATATACGCCGCCTGATCCCCTTTCAGCACGTCATTTTCTGTAATAAAAATCACATAGTTATCAAGCAGCTCCTTGAACTTCTGTTTCTTTTTCAGCGTTCTGGTATCTATCGCCGCCGAATGGTATCTTGCTCTTTGTGCACAGGCGTCTGTATCCGCCCTATCCTGATAATACGCCTTGAGGATGTCAAAGGTTGTGTAGTCCTCTCTTGCCGCTTCTGTGATCTCGTGCAGCCATGCAAGACCTGCCTTTGACACTTCGAGGTCATACTTGACCCACTCGACGGGATCCTTGTAGACGGGTCCTTCCTTCTTTGCTTCGAGCTTGACGTCAACGCCGAGGTCGAGCAGTCTGTCGGTGCATTTTTCAACCCACTCGCGCTCTTCCGTTGCGTGCTCCGCGTACTTCTCAGCGAGCTTGCTGAATCCCTGTGCCGCGAAAATCCTCGACTGAAATTATATCAAAACAATTCCGTTTTGTCTATCAAGGTTTATGACATGAGCCGGACATCGGGCAGGAGCCGCAGCTTCCGCAGTTGCAGACCATTGACTTGCCCTTGCGTTTCTTTCTGACCATACTGATGATGATCGCGGCAACAATGCCGATCAGCACGGCGCAGATTATAATTGTCCATATATTACTTATGATCCATTGAAGCATAAGCTCATCTCCTTACTTTATCTTAACTTTTTTAGTAAGCTTGTTCGCTTCCTTATAAGGCTTAAAGAGCATAAACAGCATTCCTGCAATCAGGAGGATAGAGATTATCAAGCCGATAATATTCAGGCTGCCCGTGAAAGCTCCGCCGATCTGATTGATGCAGAGGGCGACTGCATAAGCAAAGCCGCACTGATACAGGATAGCGAACGCCGTCCATTTTGCGGAATTCATCTCACGCTTGATTGCGCCCATAGCTGCAAAGCAAGGAGCGCAGAGCAGGTTGAACACAAGGAACGAAAATCCGGTAATGCTTGTAAATACCTGTGCGAGCGTCGCCCATGTGCTGAGTTCTCCGCCGCCATAGAGCACGCCCATTGTGCCGACGATATTTTCCTTCGCGATAAGTCCTGTGATAGAAGCCACAGCCGCCTGCCAGTTGCCCCAGCCGAGAGGAGCGAATATCCAAGAGATAGCGTTGCCGAAAATAGCAAGTATACTGTTGCCGATCTCGTCCTCAGCAAGCATACCAAACGTGCCGTCTACCCAGCCGAAGCGGCTCAGGAACCAAAGCACGATGGTTGAAAGCAGAATGATCGTACCCGCCTTTTTGATGAACGACCAGCCGCGCTCCCACATGGAGCGAAGCACGTTGCCGATCGTCGGCAGGTGGTACGCAGGAAGCTCCATAACGAACGGAGCAGGCTCGCCCGCAAAGGGCTTCGTCTTTTTGAGCATAATACCCGATATGATGATCGCCGCCATACCGATAAAGTACGCGCCTGTCGCGACCCACGGGGAACCGCCGAAGATAGCGCCCGCGATCATAGAGATAAACGGCATTTTCGCGCCGCAGGGAATAAATGTAGTAGTCATAATGGTCATACGGCGGTCACGCTCGTTTTCTATTGTTCGTGACGCCATGATTCCGGGGATTCCGCAGCCCGTGCCGATAAGGATCGGTATAAAGGATTTACCGGACAGACCGAATCGGCGGAAGATTCTGTCAAGTACAAACGCGATACGCGCCATATAACCGCAGGCTTCCAATATCGCGAGCAGCAGGAACAGCACGAGCATCTGCGGAACAAAGCCGAGCACCGCGCCTACGCCGCCGATAATGCCGTCGAGGATAAGTCCCGACAGCCATTCGGGAGCTTTGGCAGCTTCCAGCCAATTGCCTACAATCGCGGGGATACCCGGAACCCAAACGCCGAATTCGGCAGGATCGTCGGGTTTGCCCTTGTTCTTTTCAAAGGTCTCGGCGGCGGCTTTTACATCCTCTCCGCTGACGGTTTCCTCACTGACTTTCAAAGTATCCTCGTCTTCTACCTCATAGGTGAATTCATCACTGGCTTTTACGCTTGCCGCAAATGTTTTGGCAGCAGTAACAGCAACGTCAGGATCATATTCCTCACTCTCAAAATCAAGAGCAGTCAGAACTGCGTCATTGCCGGAGGCTTCCGCAGAGCCGGTCAATACGCTGATTGCCTCGGCGTGTTCGTCATACTCGCTGTCACCGATAGCAAAAAGATGAAAACCGTCGCCGAAAACGCCGTCGTTCATCCAATCTGTCGCGGCTTTTCCGACGCCGACCATTGAGATATAGTAAACAAGGAACATTACAAGAATAAATATCGGCAAACCGAGCCAGCGGTTTGTCACGACCTTGTCGATTTTGTCGGAGGTCGAGAGTTGTCCTTTTTGCTTATTCTTGTAAACGCCGTCGATGATTTTTCCGATATACAGATAACGTTCGTTGGTAATAATACTCTCAGCGTCGTCGTCATATTCCAGCTCAACAGCTTTGATGTCGTTTTCGACGTGCTTTTTGGTCGCTTCATCAAGACCGAGCTTTTCAATGACCTTTTCATCGCGCTCAAAAATCTTGACCGCGTACCAGCGCTGCTGTTCCTCCGGCAACTCATGAACGCAGGCTTCCTCGATATGCGCGATGGCGTGCTCTACAGAGCCTTCAAAGGTGTGTTTGGGGACAGGCTTTTTGTCCTCGGCAGCCTTTATCGCGGCTTCTGCCGCCTCCTGAATGCCCTTGTTTTTCAAAGCAGATATTTCAATCACCGTACAGCCCAACGCCCGGCTAAGCTCCTTTGTGTTGATTTTAACGCCTGTCTTTTCCACAACGTCCATCATATTGATAGCGACAACAACAGGGATACCGAGTTCGCAAAGCTGAGTTGTGAGATACAGGTTTCTTTCAAGATTTGTGCCGTCAACGATATTCAATATCGCGTCGGGACGCTCGTCGATCAGGTAATTACGCGCGACGACTTCCTCCAAAGTGTAGGGAGAAAGGGAGTAAATGCCCGGCAGGTCGGTAATGGTCACGTCGCTGTGCTTTTTGAGCTTACCTTCCTTTTTCTCGACGGTAACGCCGGGCCAGTTGCCGACGAATTGATTCGCGCCCGTCAGCGCGTTGAACAGCGTTGTTTTACCGCTGTTCGGGTTGCCAGCAAGGGCAATCGTCATTTTCATATAAGTTCCTCGATTCGTTATTATTGAATTTGCTTCTGCTAACCGCAGTCTATGCTTGTTAGTGCCAAAGGCGCACTGCCTGTCGGCTCAGCCGACCTCTACCATTTCAGCGTCAGCCTTGCGGATAGAAAGCTGATAGCCGCGAACGGTTAGTTCCATCGGATCTCCCAACGGAGCGACCTTCTGCACCTTGATCTCCACACCCTTGGTGATACCCATGTCCATGATACGGCGCTTGACCGCGCCCTCGCCGTGGAGCTTTTTGACCGTACAAGTGCTGCCGATAGCGACCTCTCTGAGTGTTTTCATATTCTGTCCTCCTTGAATTTATAAATGTACTGATCCTTCTCTGATCCCGCCGTTGATGAACGCCTGAAAAAACAGACGTAAAAAAAGGCGGGCATTGGTGCAGCGTGATGCTGCTTAAATCATTATTTTTTGCGCCATTTCCTTGCTGACAGCAATTCGCGCATTTTTAACATTGACGATCAGATTGCCACCCATAGAGCTGACAACTGTTACAACAGCGCCCGATACAAAACCCAAGTTTTGCAGGTGCGCCCTGACATCGGAATTTCCGCCGATCCGTTTAATAATATTTTCTTCACCGATAACTGCAAGCGTAAGCGGCATAGCAATACCTCTTTTCTTTTTGATAGCTGATTAGCACAGGCTAACCGTATGGTATAAAGTTATTCGTCTGTTTGCTGAAAAGAAGATGTTTTTCGAATCACCCTCAAAAACTGCCGTAAATCACACAATGCTTTCAGTGATTCTTCACTGATTCCATGTTCCATATTGCAAGCATCTTCAGCCGCAGTTTTCTTATCCACGCCTAAATCGGTCAACAAGCCGAATATAACACTATTCCGTTTTATAACGTATTCTCCGACTTTTTCGCCTTTTTCGGTCAGTTCAACGGTTCGGTCAGGTTGAATAACCAAATAACCAGCCGCTTCCATTTCTTTCAGCGCGACAGATACAGTTGGTTTTGTAACGCCAAGCTCACGCGCGATATACGCGCCGCGCACCAAGCCGTTTTCCCGAAGGCGATAGATGATCCTCATATAATCCTCTACCTTTTGATTTCGTTCCATAGTCGTCCCCTCGGCAAATGGTTAGCTTAAACTAACCCGTCCGTAAACTATAAAAGTCAGGCGGTTAGCCTGACCTTACTATGCTATTATAACAGACTTTTTTTGTTTTGTCAAGGCTTATTTTTCAAGTATCACGTCCCACGCATGAAAAATCATACTCAAAAAAAAGCGAGCAATAGTTTTTTCAAAAATCAAAGAGCCATAATCTCCTGAAAATATTTCTGCACGTTAAGCGAAATACAGAATCGTTTCTTTTTTAGGACATTTTCTTTTTGCCGAACGATTTTTTCATGCGTTTGTCGTGCCTTCGCTTTTTCTTCCTGAACAAACCGCGCCTTTTCTTCGGGAAGCACCTCCGCGTAAAAGCGGTCAACGCCTACTTTTTCGGCAATTGCCCGCGCCGTGTGCTTGCTGATAATAAGCTTTTTAACGCAGAAGCGCCCGCTTTACAGCGAGCGCAGATGCAAAATTATGAAATGGGTTCGGCTGAGCCGACAATCAATTCGCGTTCCTCACCATGCGATACATCATAGTTTAATTCACGCGTTTTGACGTATAGTTCAACCGAACAATCAGAGTGGAAAACAAAAGTAATTATATTAATTGAGCGCCGCGCCGAGATTCTTGCAAGCGGCGACCGCTTCATCATCGGGAGCGTCGTTTGCGATCACGCACTCGCAGGCAAGAGATACACCCGCGTTTTGGCAGGCTTCCTGCCAGTCGCGCATCCACTGACCGTCGCCCCAGCCATAGGAGCCGAACAGAGCGACCTTTTTACCGTTCAGAGTAGGTAAAACCTCGTCGAACATCGGCTGAAATTCATCTTCCTCCAAAACCTCGTCGCCCATTGCGGGGCAGCCGAACGCGATAGCGTCAAAATCTGCGACCATATCGGCGGAAAAGTCTGAAGCGGCGAATACACTTACCTCAGCGCCGGCTTCCTGCGCGCCCGCCTTAACAGCGTTTGCCATTGCCTCGGTGTTACCTGTCGCGCTCCAAAAAACGATTGCTATACTATTCATGATAAATCTGTCCTTTCCATAGATGGAATTATTACTCATTAAAGCCACGCCGCAGATGTCGTTGTCCTAATAAATTCGACTGTGCAAAAGGCGTGATCGGGTGCAGCGTCACGCTGCTGCTTTTTTTACTACTAACTTATTGATCGGTGTGCCTTGAAGCCATTTGGAATAATAGATGTCGGAGCATTTTTTATACTTGGCAAACGCGCACCGGGCTTTTTCTTCATTACCGTAAACCTTCCAACCGCAGCATTTACAGCAGTTTCCCTTATGAAGAATGAAGCCGCGGACATCCTCGGGAGGGTAGCCGAGAAACAATCCGATTTCGTGCGGAAATTCGGGACACTGCTTCATTCTGCTTTTCAGCCTGCCAATGCAGGATTTACAGTCAAAGCTTTTGTATCCCATTGAAACGAGAATGGCTTTTGCCTGAGGATCGGATAAATCCTTTTTGAGCTGTGTCGGACGAAACACATATATCAGGGCGCGGCCTTTGCCGAATTCCAATGGCAGCATTTTCACTCCCTTGCAGCTGAAACGCCGGTTAAAATCCTGCGCATATTGCTCAACTTCTTGTTTTTGGGAATATACGCATGAAAAAAGATTGGCTGTTTTCAGCCCCGCGAGAGTGGGAGAACAATGCTTGATAATCAAATCTTCCGACATCTGTTTATTCCTCCGTGGTTTTATTTTCAGTTAGCATTAGCTAACTGATGTTCAAAAAACAAACATCCTTATCTTGGATGCCGCTTTTAATTCCAGTTACCCATTGCTAACCGAACAAGTGTAATATATCATATCTTTTTATTTTTGTCAAGAGTTTTTTTAAAAAAATGCAACAGGGCTGTCACAATAAGCGCAGCCCTGTAACTGTTTGATAATTTATGAGTCGTAGTTTCAATCTCCCGTAAGCATTTCTGATTATACCGCCCGATACGAATCATTTTTCCTCGAATTTAAGTATTGCTCTCTTTTTGTTTCCCAATAGTTTTTATCTTCTTCTGTGATTTCACGAATCACACGGCAAGGATTTCCTGCAGCGATGACATTAGCCGGAATATCTTTCGTTACAACTGAGCCGGAGCCGATCACGCTGCCCTCACCGATCGTAACCCCCGGATTAACAACAACATTGCCGCCCAGCCAAGCGTTATCGCATATGGTTACGGGTTTGCTGATATCATAACCTGCTGTCCTTACGGGAGCATAGATAGGGTGTGTTGCACTGTAAATACAAGTGCGGGGACCGATCATAACGTGTTTCCCGATTCTGACCTTGCAAGCGTCCAAAATAATACAGTCATAATTAAGAAATGTACCGTCGCCAATCTCAATGAATTTGCCGTAATCGCAGCGGAAAGGCGGCTTTACAGCACACCAGCCATCTATTTTACCTAGTAATTTCTTTAAGATTTCTGTTCTTGTGTCTTCATCGTTTGCGGCAGTATTATTATATTGTTCGAGTAATTCCTGCGCACGATAAGACAGAGCGTTGATTTCCTCGTCATCGAAGTAATGCAGTTCTCCGGCGTTCATTAGTTCTGTTTCAGTCATATTCTTTCTCGCAATCAAATTGGTTTGGTTTATACATAAATGATACCACAAATCCGAAAATATGGCAATAGAAAAGCGCCGCAAAGCAGGAGAATGTCCCACTTGGCGGCTGTGCTGATTAATTGTAAATCAAATCTGCATTCAAGCAGGGAGAACATATCTTCTCCCACACGCAACACAGCATCCGCTACAATGGTTGATCCGATCAGCGTTATTAAACACCATTCGGAAGCTTACAAATTATTCCTTTGAGAAAAACCGCTTCCAAATTGCCACGGAATTCGAGTTGCTGAGCTTGCGCTCTACGTCAATTCCTGCGGGGCAGATATTATGGCAGGAAAGCGACTTTCCGCAGCCGTCGTAAATATGCTTTTTGTACTCCGTGACGATTTCGTATTTCTTTCGCTTTGGCAGCTCCGACAGTATCCTTGAGGCGGGAACGAATGCCGCCGCGCTGAAAAAGCTGTCATCAGCCGTAAAGTTCGGGCACACCTCCAAACAACAGCCGCATTGAAGGCAGCGCGACGCGTCATATGCGAGATCGGTGTTCTTTTTATTTACGACCGCTTCCCGCTCAAGCCAGTTATGGATGGCGAGCAGGTTTTCGCGCAAAACACTGCGGTCAACTATCAAATCACGGACAACCGGGAATTTTTTAAGAGGTTCAATTATAATTCTGTTTGATTTAATTTCTCCGATTTTTGTATCGCAGGCAAGTCGGGGCAAGCCGTTGATCACCATTGCGCAGGCTCCGCATTTCTTTTGAAGACAACTGCATTCCCACGCGATCTCATTCACGGGTTCGCCCGAGGTATCATTTATAACGGCGGCGTTTATTTCCCTAAGCAGCGTCGCGACGGTCGTGCTTTCATCGCAATCCCAAACTAATATCTGAAAATACGGCTCAGCTTCGCGGCTTTCCTGCCGTTTGATTTTTATTGTGATCCGCATTTCAGTCCCTCCTGCCTTTTATTTCTTTAAAAGAAATATCAATTTTGTCGCCCGATATTTTTGCGACGGACTGTTTTTTGAAGCTTACATCGTCGCGGTCGGGATAGTCGGTTCTCTTGTGCGCTCCCCTGCTCTCCCTCCGTTCAATCGCCGACATTACAGCGGCGAGTGCGAGGTTAAGACGGTTAAGCTCCGCCCGGTTCCCCGCCCGGCTTTTAAGCAGGTTAAGCTCCTCCTTTGCTGCAATCAGCTCCTCTTCCTTTCTGAGAATCGGGAGAGCCTTATACAGGATTTCGCTGACAGTCCTCGCAAATCCGCAGGAAACCTCAGCCGGCTCCTCCGCTATATCAATTATTTCTTCTGTATTGTCAGCCGCTTCCTTCATAGCTGTCTGAGCGGCGATCTGTCCTCCGTAAATCGCTCCCAAGAGTGAATTACCTCCCAAGCGGTTCGCGCCGTGGTACTGACAGGCACACTCACCCGCCGCATACAAGCCGTTCATCGAGGTGCGGTGCTCCCTGTCTACCCTGATACCTCCCATAAAGAAGTGTATTCCGGGAGAAACGGGAATCGGCTTGTTCGCAGGGTCTATGCCGAGATAATGAACGCACTGCTCACGCAGGTCGGAAATACGCTCGTTCCAAACATTCTTTTCAATAGCGGTCATGTCGAGGTAAACCTGACTGTCACATTCGGGCATGGCGGCAACCTGAACCATTTCCGCCGAAACCACATCGCGCGGCATCAGGTTTTTCAGCTCAGGATACTTTTCTTCCATAAAATACCACGGCTTGCCGTTCCTGTTTATGAACAGCCTTCCGCCCTCTCCCCTCGCAGCTTCGCTTATCAACAGCCGTTTGCCCTGGATCGCTATTGTCGTGGGATGATACTGGATCATCTCAAGATTCGCAAGCTCAACTCCCTGAGAAAACACCGTCGCCGCAGCGTCGCTTGTGTTCTGCGTCGTGCCGGTAGTCATTCCGTCAAACAGACCGTTTAGCCCGCCCGAGGCGAGAATTACGCTGCCTCTTAATGAAACAGTTCTGTTTGTATAGGTGTTCCGAACAACTGCGCCGCAGCATTTATTATCCTCTGTGATAAGCCTGATAAAGCAGTGGTTCGGGTATCGCTTTATCAAGCCCTGCGCTTCAAATTTTCTTGTCTCGTCAATCAGCGCGGTCATCAGCATTTTTCCCGTGCTGCTCTTTACAAACGCGGTGCGCTTTTTGCGCTGACCCCCGAAGCTGCGCTGAACGATTCCTTTATCATTATAAGAAAACGGCACGCCGAGCGAACCGAGACGCTCAACTATCCCCGGAGCCGCAGCGCACATTCCCCTGACCGCTTCGGCGTCGGCGAGATACATTCCGCTGCTTATGGTGTCCTCAAAATGATTTTCAACCGTGTCGTCCTCGCCCATAGTGTTAAGGCAGGCGTTGATTCCGCCCTCAGCCATGACCGACTGGGCACGCTCCGACTGCATTGAGGAAATCAAATTGCTGCTGACTCCGTTTTGCGCAAGCGTGACCGCCGCCGAAAGACCCGCAAGCCCCGCTCCTATTATAATAATACTCATAGCTGCCACCTGATGAAATAAATGATGAAGCCCGCCGCCATAAACAGAAGCGCTGCGGAGATAAAAAAGAGTATCCCGCCCGACTTTGGTTTAAGCCTTTTTACGCCGAAGGTAATCAACGCAGGCTTAACGTTTGTGATTATGTGAACCGCAACACTGAGAAGAAACAGCATTTGAACGATAAGACGGTTAATGTCGAACGGGTAGAGCCTAAACACTCCCCCCTCAACCTTTCCGAAGGCGGTCATGTGGAAGAAAACCAAAATAAGAATCAATGCGCCGCTCAGCCTTCTTGCCCAAAACAAATAATTCCTGCGCAGATACGGAGCGTGAGTTTTTACTGCGGTTCGCACCGACTGCACGGTCAGTATTATGCTGATAAGCGCATGAACGCAAATCAGCACAAGCATTGTGTGCGAAAGTATTTTTACGATTATCGGCGCTATATCCATCATATTCAGCGCACCGAAAATGCCGTGAACAATAAACATTATAAGTACCGCGACGGCGATTATTCCGTTGATTTTTCTCATATCGAGTCCTCTTTAACTTTAGGGAACCTCTAACGATTCTCTACCACGCATAAGCACGGAGTCTCAGTATTCCTGCGCAGCTTTTACAACCTTCTGCCATAAAGCTTCCGCACTTCTGCTTGACATTGAATTATTACAGATTCCCTTTATTTTGAAATATTCCGGAAAATCAAGGCTCAGTAATGTACATACATTCTCGTTGGCTCGGGGTCGTTGCCCTTGACCATGCATAAAAATTCCCAGCCGTAACGTTCGTAAAAGCCCGTGTGGTCGGTAACAAGGTAAATCGGAGAAATATCTTTTGATTTCATATCCTCAACAGCCATATCAAGCAGCCGTCCCGCAATTCCCTGCTTGCGGTAATCTTCCTCGGTATAAACGGCGCAAACGTTGGGGGACAAATCCTTTCTTTCGTGAAAATCATTTTCGATAACGCCCAAGCCGCCTATGATTTTTTCCCCGTCAAGGCACAAATACCAGCCATATTCGGTATCTCCGACCAAATAGGCGTCCATACATTCTAAATAGGCTTCAACGGGAACGCCCCATTTTTCGTGGAACCATTGCGCGGCTGCGTCCTTGATTTCGGGACGCTCACGAAGTTTGATAAAAATGTATTCTTCCATTCTGAAACCCAATCCTTTCATTTTAAACAGTTTTACATAATTGCACTTCGGCTTATTATATCACAAATTGAATAACTATGCAACAAAAAAGCACGAGGCTGCCGCAAAGTCTTTCGATTTGCAGCAGCCCCTTTTTTCACGTATTATTGTTTTCTTCTGTCGATTGCTCTTTTTTATCACCGGTTGTATCTGTTTGCCCTTTTGCCTCAGAATTACTTTCTTTTTCCGAAGCTTTTAAATTATCTTTATGCTCATCGAACTCTTTATGCCATTTTTGGAAAACAAAACCCATAATTACCTCTCCTAAAACTCATATCCTAAAAAGCATTTTGATCCATTTTCTATCAGTATGACTTCATACCGCACGCCGCAACCGTACGGTATCCCATTTATAGTTTATCCTAAATAAAAAAAAGAATATATTAGATAAAATTGTTGGAAAACGTTGGAAAACGTTGGAAAATGTTGTATAATGGGAGTTGAGGAGGGATTACCATGCCCAAGAGAATAGATTTGTTGGTAATTGAGGACGACGAAGCCACCTGTTTGGAATACGAAGAATATTGCAAAGACCGCGACGACGTGTTTTTGATCGGGACCTCCGCATTTCCCGATGAAGCGTTGAAGATCACCGAGGAATTCAAGCCGAACGCAGTTGTACTGGATTTGGAGCTGACCTATGGCAAAGGCAGCGGATTTGATTATTTAATAGACCTGAACAAGCTGCGCATTGAGGTCACGCCTTATATCTTAGTGGTGACAAACAACATCAGCCAAAAGACCTACGCGATCGCAAGAAATTTAGGCGCGGATTTCATTATAGCAAAGGCGCAGCCCGACTACAGCGTTGAATATGTTGTAAACTTTTTGCGGAGCATTATCGACAGCATTCCCGACATGAAGCCGCGGCACGAAACAAGCAGCCCCGCTATAAAGAAACGTATTGAAGATGATTATTACAAACGAATGGGCAAAAAAATCGGAACGGAGCTTGATGTTATCGGCATAAGCCCGCGCTTCAAGGGCAGAAATTACCTCCGCGACGCAATTGAGATGATTTGCAGAAGGAATCAAACCTATATCTGCAACGAAATCGGAAAGAAATACGGCAAAACCTCTGCGAGCGTGGAGCGGGCAATGCAAAACGCCATTGACCACGCCTGGAAAACAACCGATATCACAACGTTAGAGGAGCATTATACAGCGTATATCAACCCTAAAAAGGGTGTGCCGACGCTTACGGAGTTTATTTATTTTTACGCCGACAAGGTAAAAAGCAGTATGGAAGAATAAAACTGTGCCGTTCATTATCCGCCTGTAAAAGCGTTCAGTTTCCCGAACGGTTCATAAACAGTGAGAAAGATCAGTTTTAAATATTTTATAATTTGCGGCAGTCGTTTCAGGCTGCCGCTTCTTAATACTATATTAATTATTTAACTTTTTCCAATAAAACATCACTATACCGTTTACTCCAAAAAACTCACGTATCCTGATATCTTTGTATTGAAATAATCAATGCAAAGGAGGGAGTTCCGTGAGCTGGTGGGAATGGTTCTGGTATGTTTTACGCGGCGGTCACTAATCGTAAAAACCAAAAATCAAAACCGGGTTGACTTGAAAAAGCCGACCCGGCTTTTTTATTTCTTTTTGATTTCTTTTATAATAATGTCTGATTAGACTATGAAATATCCGAAAATTGTGTTATACTGAAAAAAAACCACCTCCGGAGGAGATCGCTTATGCAAACTATTGTCTTGGACAGTATTTTGAACCTGTATATCGGCGCAGTATTATTCCTGACAACCGCTTACGCATACTATAAAACCGCAGTGATCCCGATAAATAAAATATACCGCAGCAAGCTTACAGTCGCGTTGGGCTGTCTGATCATTTCTGTCATTTTTGCGGTTTTGTATCCTTTGAACCTCACCGCAGCTCAGCTGACAGCGTATTTGTATCCCCCGGTATTCTTCTCAATTTTTGAGAAGCAGCAACGGAGAAGAGCGTTTTTACTGTGCTTCATTCTTTCAACCTTTACAAGAATACTGCTGCTTATCCCTTCCGCACTTGTTTCAACTGTGATGGTTATTATAAACTACCGTGACAGATTGTTCATATCAATGTTTATTGCTTACGCCCTTACGTTTTTGTCTGCATTTCTGCTGTTGAAGGTCAAGCGCTTTAAAAACGGCTTTCAATTTTTCCAGGATGAGAACAACTTGGGCTTGGGATTGGTTATTGCCGGTTTTTTTTTCGCGATCATCGGCTCGGTTTATGTTTATGAACATACAAGCGTTTCAGGCGTCTTTTTCGGAATAGTCATAACCGGTCTTTTTATATCCGGCTTCGGTCTGTATATCTGGATAAGGCGAAGCATCACCGCTCACTACCGCGAACGCCTGCAGATGAAATCCGAGGAGCATCACCGCAAGCTGCTTAAAGAAAAGGATGATGAAATAGAAAAGCTGAATCAAAGCAACGAGCTTCTCGCTAAGATAGTTCACCGCGATAACCATTTGATGAACGCTCTCGGCAGCGCCGTTGACGCATATTTTGAAAGCGGGGACAGTCAATTCAGGGACGACCTGCTCCGTGAGATTCAAACTCTCGCAAAAGAAAGAAGTGAGCTTATTGAAAAGGCACAGCGCGATTCCAAGCTTTTGCCTTCAACCGGCAATATCCTTATTGACAGCGCGGTAAGTGACCTTTACATCAAAGCCGCCGCCCGCGGAATTGATTTTTCTCTTACGGTTTCCGAAACGGTTGACAAAATTATCGGCAAATACATTTCTCAAACCGATTTGCAAACGCTGATCTGCGACCATATCAAGGACGCAGTTATCGCCGTTGAATCGGCAGGAATCAACAACGGCAAAATCCTCGTCGAGTTATCCGCCAAAAACAACAACTACTCAATAACCATATTCGACAACGGTGCGGCTTTTGAAATTGAAACTCTCGCTAAGCTTGGCAGAGAGCGCGTCACAACTCACCCGGACAGCGGCGGCAGCGGAATAGGTTTTATGACGACTTTTGAAACCCTCCGAAAAGCGCACGCGTGTCTTGTTATCACCGAGTTTGAGAACAAGATCCCGTTTTCAAAATCCATCTCCTTTGTTTTCAACGGCGAAAACAAATTCATCATTCAGTCATACCGAAGCGAGCTGCTGAAATCAGCGATAAACCGTGATGATATAATTATTTTGTAAAAGCGCAAGCAAACGCGTATAAGATACAGCGTTACGCTGCCGCAAAAAAACAACATGATCTAAGCATAAAGACCGGTTCAAGCGAGCCGGTCTTTTTCATCTGTAAATTAAATCTGATTAACTTTTCTGTCGCTGACAACGGTGTCGCTTGTGTCGCGGAACAACAGCGAAATGCACCATATCGCCGCGAGAGCGACAACAATATAGATGATTCGGCTGATGACGCCGTTTTGACCGCCTCCGATAAACGCGACCAAATCAAACTGAAAAATTCCTATGCTTCCCCAGTTCAGACCGCCGATAATCAAAAGCGTCAACGCTATTTTATCTAATAACATTCCAAAGCCTCCTTACAGAATGATGATAATAGTGTTGACGGATTTTTTTGTTTTATTCTTATGCATTTTTAATGTTATGAATTTTTAATCGCCGTAAAAGCCGCTATTGCTCAGCGTTGACCATTTTATATACATTTCTTTGTAATTTTCTTTGATAAAAGCCCTGATTTTTTGCAATTCACGGTCGGTTAGTATTCCCCTGTTTTCAACTGTGGTATCTCCGTTGCTTTTAACAAAGAATTTAGCTGAGCCCGATTCGGTTAGTTTTCTATCGCTTGCATGAACGTGCATAGCTTCAACTATGCAGTGAGAAGTAAAGTATAAATAATATCCGCAAACCTTAAACAAATAATACTTTGGCATATTACTCCTCCAGGAACCTTTTGTTGCGTCTGAAATAATCCACAACAATTTCAAGCTCTATATCATCCATGCTTGACTCTATAACCGTATCATCACTGCCGATTACACAAGCGGATGAGCTTTGAAGATTTACTGCCTGAATACCGTAAGGGATTTTTGAAAAGGCGTATCCGCTTATTATCATATCAGCCTTATCAGCTATTATTTTCATATCAATCATAACGCACGCTTACCTTTCTAATATCTTTCAGGAATTCCTCGGAATCAATGCAAAGATTTTCCAAAATCGGAATCAAGTCAATATACTCTTCGGTTTCCTCTCCGTTGTAAACCGCTGTAACGACCAGATATCCTGCGTCCCATTCAATTACTCGGGTATATTTTTCAAGCTTTGGAGAAGTTTTAAACCTTATCGTTTTGTCGCCGAAACGAAACGATGTAAAGCGGTTATCGTTTGATAAAAATGCTTCGTGGCTCATAAATATTTACCTTTCAGGTTTGTTTTATTTCAGCACAAACAGCAGTCCGAGTATCAGCACGCCGAGACCGATAACAACGCCTCCGAAGATCCTGCACATTTTTATCGCCTTTTGCAGCTTATGCTTCCGTATCATTCCGTCGGTCGGAAACGGAAGCAGAATAAGCATTATTCCGAGCACAAGACAGCAGAGCGAGGCGATAGAAACGCCGACCGCATGATTGAACGCGGCAAAAAACAGCCCCACCGGAATACCGAAAACGCAGATGGTGTTTACGATCAGAAACAGCTTTGAGAACCTCTCGCTTCGCGCGTGATATTGAAGAGCATTTTGCTCGCATTCGTCGCAGCAGTACTGCTCAAAATATGTGATTTCCTTTGCACAATAATCGCATTTTTTCATATCGTTCCCTCTTTTCCGATTTATTATAACACGCCCGGACGGTTTTTTCAATATCATTTTTTGTCATCAGGTTTGTCAACCGTATCAGTTTAAAAAGTTGACAATCCGAAGACACCGTGATATAATGTCAACAGAAAATTAGAAAGAGGTTGACATTATGGAGCGTTCCAAAATCAACATAAAAAAATCAACTGTTTCAATGTGCCAAACCGCAGTTTGCGCGGCGCTGCTTTGCGTGCTGTCGCCGCTGGCGATCCCCACTCCCCTTTCGATCGCCTTTACCCTGCAAGTGATGATCGTGATTCTCTCCGCGCTGATTTTAAAGCCGCTTCAAGCCCTCGCCGCGCAGGTAATTTACACACTGCTCGGCATTGCGGGGCTGCCGGTTTTTTCGGGATATCAAAGCGGCTTCGGAGTTATCGCGGGTCCCACGGGCGGGTTTATCCTCGGCTTTATCGCGGCTTCGTTTTTTGTAAGCCTGCTCAAAGGGAGCCCGAACGGAAAATTCGCTTTGCCGAGATACGTCATCGTCGCGGTTGCCGTCGGTATCCCGTGCATTTATATTCCGGGTATCGTTGGCTTTATGCTTGCGTCGGGCAAGGATTTTATGACGGCTTTCGCGCTTGTCGCAGCCGCCTTTATTCCCGTTGATTTAATAAAATGCGTTGCCGCAGCTCTGCTCGCCTGTCGGCTGAGCCGACGGGCAGTCCGCGCTCCTGAACGTTGATTAATTCAAGGGTTTTGCACACGCGTTTTAATGCAGTTTTTCGGGAAACGTTTTGACAGGGGCAAGCCCTGTCACTACGGCAGTAAAGGTGAAATTGATAGTAAACATCACCTTGGCATTGTAGGGGCGAACCCATGTGTTCGCCCTTGCACCGACGTTTGTTTTCCGTCCGATTGTCGATAGGAAACAAAACGTATGATTCAACGCCCCCGGGCGCACACGCGGGTGCGCCCCTACAACCATGTTTAAATGTGTTATCAACGTTTCAAAATCAATTTGTAGGGACAGCCCTTGCGGCTGTCCTTGGGCACTGAACAAAACGTTAATATTCCTATCAACAATCGGACGGGATTACAACGTGATTATAATGCAGATATCACGGTTGCCTTGTGTGCGGTCAAAAAACACTCTTCCTTACCGTGCGTTTCATATGTCCCATAAGGGATTATACAATATGGGACACACGGTGAAAAATGGCTTAAACAGTGGGTTTTTTCGAAAATCCCACATTAATATCAATATGGGATTCTCGATGATTTCTCCCGAGAATCCCATATTATCAACGCTGAAAGTCACCGTGAATCCCATATCAGCTCCCGAAAATCCCATATTGTCAGCGGTTGGGATTTTCGAAAAAACGGCTTAGATATGCGGTTTTTACCGTGCGTCCCATATTATCATATGTCCTTAGGGGATCATGTGATTCTCGGGAATTACCGCTTCGTCAGGCGACTTTTGATCGTCAACTGTGCATCGGGCAATCCAATTCCCTTAGCTGCCTTGCGTTCTCCTTTTCGAGCACGTCGCAGATAGCCATTTTGCGGATTATATTTTTGACTATCGTATCGAGGCTTGTGTTCTCGCTGTAGTCGGCGGGACAGATGTAATCGACCCTGTCCTTTCTGAGCAGCTCCTCGACCTTGCTGTCGCGCTTCTGATAGACGGCTATGGAGTAGCCCCCGTACGCCTTCATCATCTTCATGCACGGCACGTCGGACAGACCGTCGCCTATGTAGATCATATTCGTAAACGGAACGCGCTTGTCGTCCTCGGGCATTGAGCGGTTGAGGTCGAAGTCGTTTGATATGTCGGGCACGCCCTTGTTTATGCGGTAGACAAACTGGGTTTTGTTTGTGTAGTTGACGTCGGTTTTCGCCCAGACCGCTGCGCCGTTTTCGTCATACAGAAATTCGCAGGCAAAAATAGTCTTGAAGCAGCCGCTTATCGCCGTGCCCTCGATTATCTCCTTCATGCCCGACGAAATGACGTAGTGCTCGATTTCGACCCCGCATTCTCTTCCGAAGCGGTTAATCCGCCCGAACCACTCCTTAACGCCGCGGAAAAACTCGACGTTTTTTCCCATGGAAACAAGGTTTTCGCGCAGCAGCGGAATCCCCTTGTCGCCTGAGATTTTCACCATGGAGTACATATAGGCAAGCACCGAGTCCATGTGCTCGCGCTTCCATATTTCGTTTGTAGTGTCCCAGAACTCCTTTTCGGTCATACCGAGGCTCGGAATAAAGCTGTAGTCCTGCATATCCTTTGTGCAAAGTGTTCTGTCAAAGTCGTACATCAAAGCTACGATCGGTAATCCGCTCATGGTTTTTCTCCGTTATCACTTCTTTTTCCCGGACGCGGCTGTGGAAGCCATTTCCGGAGCAAATGTCGTTATTGTTACGGACTCGATTTGAACGGGCGTTTCGGGCACGTTCTTTCCGTCCGTTTTCAAGGCGGCAATTTTGTCAACAGCCTCCATGCCGCTTATCACCTGCCCGAACACGGTGTTCCCGCGGTCGGCGGCGTTATAAACACCGTCAAATGCCGGGTTGCCTCCTTTGATTTCATAGAGCATTTTAATATCGTCGGGGACAACGTCGGTATTTAAAAATCTGTCGCCGTTCTCTTCAATGTAAGCCGTCAGCAGATTAGAGTCCTCGTAATCTGTCAGCTTGGCTTTTACGCTTTCCCATGTGCCCGCAAGAGCGTTCCAGCCGCCGCTTTTCGCGAAGCTGTCAACCGTTGTGACGTTGATGAAAAATCGGCTGCCGTTGCCGTCCTTTGAAGAATTCGCCATTGAAACCGCACCGCGAAGATTATAAAGGGAATCGCAGAACTCGTCCTCAAACGTGTCGCCGTAGGAGCTTTGTCCGCTCGGACCCGCGGAATCGCCTCCGCAGTGTCCGCCCTCAATAAGAACGTCGTTTATCACCTTGTGGAAGGAGGTTTTATCATAGCTGCCCGCTTTTGCGAGGTTGATGAAATTCGTCACCGTCTTTGGCGCCTGTTCGGGGAACAACCGCAATACAATGTCGCCCTGCGAGGTTTGCAGCACGGCTACGGCGTCGCCCTCCTTCGGAAGCTCAAGCTGAAAGCCCGGCTCGTTCTGCGCGTCGTGCTTCACATCGGGGAGCACGCCCACCGAAGCGGGGTCAATACCCAACTCGGAAAGCCCCTCGGCGGCGTTCACCTCATCCCCCGTCGCCGAGGAAGCTGAGCTTATATTGCCGGTTTTCTTCGCGCTGCCGTTACCGGAGCAGCCTGACAAAGCAAGCGCCGAGGATAGGGTCACGGCAACGCTGACAATTGCAATGAGTGCCTTTCGATAGATTTTCATTCTTTTCTGTCCTTTCGGAAAAAAATTTAAAACACACATCTAAAACACACAGCATTACTATAACATATTTTGTGCGAAATTTCAAGCATATGCGCAAAAAGCAAATTTCAAGCCTGAAAACCATCATAATTATCCAATGCCGCTCATAAAATTCTCCGAAAGATAACGATTACGGAGGTCATAAAATGTCAGAATATCTTCCGGAAGGAAAGCTGATCAATACGCCCGGGAACCGCGCGGTCACGGGCTCGGCACGGCTGCTCGGCGAGGCTGTGCGCAAGGGGAGCATTCTTGAAGCGCGGGCAAGCCTTTGCGACGCGTCGCACAATCTTTGCGTCGATTTGGGCTGTATGCGCGGAATAATCCCGCGCGAGGAGGGCGCTTTGGGTATGAAGGACGGCAGCGTGCGCGATATAGCCGTTATTTCACGCGTCAACCGTCCCGTTTGCTTTGTCGTAAGCAGAATCGAAACCGACGAAAGCGGCGAACAGCGCGCCGTTTTGTCTCGCGCCGAGGCGCAAAGAAAATGTCTTGAAAACTACATCTGTCACCTTGAGCGCGGCGACGTAGTTCCCGCAAGGATAACACACCTGGAAACCTTCGGCGCGTTCGCGGATATCGGCTGCGGAATAGCCGCTCTTATGCCGATCGACTCGATTTCGGTGTCGCGCATAGAGCACCCCCGCGACCGCTTCACCGTCGGAATGGACATACGCGCGGTGATAAAGTCGATTGAAAACGGCAGGATAAGCCTGAGCCACAAGGAGCTTCTCGGCACATGGGAGCAGAACGCCGCAGGCTTCGCGCCTGGAGAAACCGTTGCGGGAATCGTGCGGAGCGTTGAGAACTACGGCGCGTTCGTGGAGCTGACGCCGAATTTGGCAGGTCTTGCCGAGAGCAGGGACGGCGTGCGGATCGGTCAGCAGGCAAGCGTATACATTAAAAGCATTATACCCGAAAAAATGAAAATAAAGCTGATAATAATAGACGCGTTCGACGAGGAGCTTCGCCCGCAGACGCCCGAGTATTTCACCGACGCCAAGCACATCGACCGCTTTTTATACTCGCCCGAGGGCTGCCGCAAGGTGGTGGAGACCGTTTTCAACTGAGCATTGGGCTATAAACAGGACTGCGGAGGTTTGACTTTTCAAAGCTTCTTATGATATTATTAATATGATATTATTTATCTGTAAGGAGTGAGAGATATGGAGACCTTTCTTATTATTATGTGCGCGGCGGCGTGCGTTTTTTCGCTTGTCACGCTGATTATTATTCTTTTCAGGAAAAATAATTCAGACGATACACAGGAGATAGTGTACGCCGTTCGGCGCGAGATATCGTCCCAGCAGAGCGCGCTGAGGCAGGAAATGTCGGCGCAGACGCAGACCTCGGTAAAAAACATGGGCGATATGCTCATGGAGAACCAGCGCGGCTTTTCGCGCAGTCAGTACGAGCGTATGCTGAGCCTTGAGGAGAGGCTAAAAACCTTTTCGGTGCAGAACGAGCAAAAGCTTGAGAATATCCGTCAGACCGTTGACAGACAGCTTGACGCCCTGCAAAAGGACAACAACAGACAGCTTGAGGAAATGCGAAAAACCGTTGACGAAAGGCTTGAAAAGTCGCTTGAGGATAAGATGAACAAGAGCTTTTCACTCGTCAGCCAACGGCTTGAACAGGTTTACAAGGGCTTGGGAGAAATGCAGAACCTCGCCGTGGGCGTCGGCGACCTGAAAAAGGTGCTTTCAAATGTAAAAACGCGCGGCATTCTCGGAGAGATTCAGTTGGGAAGCATACTGAGCGAGATACTTTCTCCCGAGCAGTACGCAGAAAACGTCGCCACAAAGAAAGGCTCCAAGAATGTGGTTGAATTCGCGTTAAAGCTGCCCGCGAAGGATGACGGCTTCATCTGGCTGCCGATCGACTCCAAATTTCCCGGCGACACCTATGCCGCTCTGCGCGAGGCTATCGAAAACGGCGACAGAGCCGAGATCGACCTTGCGGCAAAGACGCTTATCACCACGATCAAAAACGAGGCGAAGGACATCAGCACAAAATACATCGACCCGCCAAACACAACCGAATTCGCGATCATGTTCCTGCCGTTTGAGGGACTTTACAGCGAGGTGGTCAACCGCGGAATGGTCGAGGTGCTCCAGCGCGAATACAAGGTGAATATCGCGGGTCCCTCTACAATGGCGGCTCTGCTCAACTCGATTCAAATGGGCTTTAAGACGCTTGCGGTACAGAAGCGGAGCGCAGAGGTCTGGCAGGTGCTCGGCAGCGTTAAGCAGGAGTTCGACTCCTTCGCGAAGGTGCTTGAAAACACCCAAAAGCGCCTTGACCAGGCAAACAGAGAGCTTGACACGCTTGTAGGTGTGCGCACCCGTCAGATCCAACGCAAGCTTAAGGACGTGCAGACGCCGACCGAGCTTCTGAGCGGAGACTCCGCTTCCACCTGAAATCAATGAATACCAATTTCAATCAAAAAATATCAAACAAAAAACAAAAGCTGCCGCGTAATCTCTGCGATTCGCGGCAGCCTGTTTGTTACAGCTTATTTATCAACTTTTCAACCGTATCCTCGATCGTGTCGCCCTGTCTCACCTTTACGGTGACGTCGGCGTAATGCTCGTAGAGCGGCTTTCGCTCGCGGTATACGTCGCTCAGGGTCTCATGCGCGCGGAAAGCTATTCCGCGCGTTTTTATGTTCGTTACACGCCGTTCTATCTCCTCAAACGGCACGTCGATATACACTGTTTTGCCAATTGATTTGAGGTGCTTCATCGCCCTTCCGCTGAGCACCATCGAGCCGCCCGTGGCTATGACCGTATGGTCGGCTTCAAGAGCGGAGCCGACACTCTCCTCAAGTTTTAAGAAGCTGTCAAGCCCGTCCTCGTCGAGGATCCTTTGCAGCGGCTTGCCCGCATTGCGGCTTATCAGCAAATCGACGTCCTCAAAAAGATATCCCAAAACCTTCGCAAGAAGCACGCCGACAGTGCTCTTCCCCGACCCGGGCATACCGATCAAGATGATGTTGCTCATATCAATCACACTACTCTGATGTTCAGGGAGTCTGTGCTGGAGGTCGGAAGGGTCTTGTTGGAGGACAGGATAACGACCGTGTCGCCCTTTTGAACCAGACCTGCTTCGACCGCAAGGGTAATAGCCTGATCGGTGATTTCGTCCGAGGTAAGCTTTTCCTCGCCCATGAGCGCGGTGATTCCCCAGTTGAGACAGAGCTTGCGGCAAACGATTTTTGAGGTCACGACCGCAATAACGGGGACCTCGGGGCGGTAGTGCACCATGGCGCGCGCCACTCTGCCCGTTGCGCTCTCGACCAGAATAGCCTTGGCGTTTACAGACTTTGCGATACCTGCCGCCGCAATGCAGAGACTTCCTCTGAACACATTTTCGTCGCGATGACCGTACTTTGCGACAAACATTTGAAGCGCGCCGAATTCGCCGTTGCTCTCCGCCTCGCGGCAGATGGAATCGAGCGCCCTGACGCTTTCAAGCGGATATTTACCCGCTGCGGACTCACCGGAAAGCATTACCGCGCTTGTGCCGTCGTACACGGCGTTAGCTACGTCGCTTATCTCGGCACGGGTCGGGCGCGGAGACGTCGTCATGCTCTCAAGCATCTGAGTGGCGGTGATAACATATTTGCCCTTTGACACGCATTTGCGGATAAGAGTTTTTTGTATCTCAGGCAGCTTAATGAACGGGATCTCAACGCCCATATCGCCGCGCGCTACCATGATTCCGTCGGCGTAATCCATGATTAGATCCATGTCGTCAACGCCGCTCTGGTTTTCGATTTTGGCTATGATTTCAACTTGCTCGTAACCTATGCTGTCAATAAAGTCGCGCAGTGTGCGGACGTCCTCGTGATTGCGCACAAAGGAAGCCGCCACGACGTTGCCGCCCTGAGACAAGCCGAACTCTATGTCGCGTCTGTCCTGAGCGCTCACATAAGGCATATTGATATGATATCCCGGAATATTTATGCTCTTGCGGTTTTTGAGGATCCCGCCCTTGTTAACGGTGCAGACTATGCGGTCGGCAAGAACCTCTTTGGTGATGATCGAGATAAGACCGTCGTCAAGCAGAAGCTCCCTGCCTATCGCCGCCTCTCCGTCGCGGTGGAAAATGTCAACCAACTTGGGGTAAGAGATCGCCACGCCCTCGCTGTCGCCCTGCTCCTTCACCTTGTAGAGAGTAAACTCGGAACCGTCCTCCAGCACTGCCGAGCCGCCCTCAAAGGTAGTAACGCGAACCTCGGGACCCTTGGTGTCGATCATAAGCGCAACGTTCTGTCCGCTCTCCTCAATAGCCTCCCTGATAGTGGCAAAAACCCCCGTAAGGCTTTCGTGAGTGCCGTGAGACATATTGACGCGCGCAACGTTCATGCCGGCGTCAATCATCTTGAGCAGCATTTCCTTGGTATTGCAGGCGGGACCGACGGTGCATACAATTTTAGTTTTTCTCATTTTTTCGCTCCTTTCACATTTATAATCAATGAATATTATTTGTTTTGTATTTATTATACAATATTTTATTTGGTTTTGCAATTACTTTTTTACTGAAAATGCAGAACTGTTCATAACCGGGCAAGGTTGATACGGCGGAACGGACAGTTGACAACCGCGCTTTAAATGTGCTAATATTGTTGTGTTACTCCGCATATTTCTGTAATGAGGTGATACAATGGCAAACGACATAGATACCAAAATCGGCGGTATCGTCGATATGCTCATGGAGGATTACGCCAAGGGGCGTGTGATTGACGAAAACAAAATATATGCTTACCCCGAAAAGGACGTTGTAATCGACATTCTTGAAAAGCTCAAGGTCGTTATTTACCCGGGCTATTACCGCAACACAAACTACCGCACCTACACAGTGCGCAACAACATCTCGATTTTGCTTGAGGACATTATTTACAATCTGCAAAAGCAAACGGCTATTGTGCTTCGGTACGCTCCCAAATACGAGAATTGCAGTCAAAACGAGCTTGCAGAGGAAGCGGAGCGGATCACATTCGAGTTTTTGGAGAAGATCCCGAAAATCAGGGAATACATCGAAACCGATATTCAGGCGTTTTACGACGGCGACCCCGCATCCTACAACAAGGATGAGATCATCTGCACCTATCCGGGACTGTACGCTATTTTTTCAAACAGGATCGCCCACGAGCTGTTTTTGCTCGGCGTGCCGCTCATTCCGAGAATAATGACAGAGCACGCCCACAGTCTTACGGGCATTGACATTCACCCGGGCACGACGATAGGAAAGTATTTCTTCATCGACCACGGCACGGGAATCGTGATCGGCGAGACGACCGAGATCGGCAACAATGTAAAAATATATCAGGGCGTGACGCTCGGCGCGCTTTCCACCAGGGGAGGTCAGAATCTTCGCGGCAAAAAGCGTCACCCGACGATCCACGACAACGTGACCATCTACTCGGGAGCGTCCATTTTGGGCGGCGATACCGTAATAGGGAAAAACGTCGTCATCGGCGGCAACGCCTTTATCACGGGCTCTATTCCCGAGGGCGCGAAGGTCAGCGTTAAAAGTCAGGAACTGATGTTCCGCTATGACGCCAACACGCCGCCGCGCACGCGTGAGATCGATCCCGAGGATACCTGCTTCCGTAAAATTTAATGATAAATTTATGCCGGCTCTTTATCCTGTTTGCATTTTTGCCTTCGGATATTTGAGACGGCATAATATTTTGCTTGCTTTTTAGATTTGAAATGTGTTACAATGAATGCGGATATTTGAGGTGATTGCCCTATGCGAATAAAAATAATGCTCATTGTTCTTGCCGTAATACTTGTCGTAATGACCGCCTTTTCGGTGATTTATGTCGGCATTAGCGGAACAAAATTTACAGATTTGGTTTATTATTTCGACTTAGTTGAAGAGGACAGACCAACAATTACAGCCGTTTCGGAAAACGAGGACATTCTTAAAGTCGGAGACTTTCATTACAATAAATATGATGACAAGCTGTTAGAGGTCGATCTTCACTCGGCAGGCAAAAGCGGTAATGTTAACGTTAATTTTTATTACAATAACGAGCATTTTACTTTTCCGTATTATGTTAATGATTTCGGCACTGTTTTCGCCCGTGATACTATGAATTTTACGGGATTTGAAGTGATCGAATGGGATGTTCTGTTGGGGATATCGCTTGTTGCAGTCGCCATGCTCATTTGTTTTATAAAATATTTAAGAGAATCAAAGTATTCATATTCCATGATCGCGTTCGGCGGTTTGTTTTTGTTCTGCGTTTTCACGGTCGCGTTTACGGTTTATGAAATCAGCCGTTTTAATTATTTCAACTTTTTTCTGCAAAGACTGCTCGATGCGGGCGCGGACTTCGCTTTTTACAGCGCCCCTGTTATGCTGCTTTTCTGCCTTACCGTATCCGTCAGCAACATCTGGCTTATCCGTCACGAGGGCTTCCGTCCTCAGAATATGCTGGGTATCGCGCTCGGCCTGGCGTGGGGACTCGCTTTTGCGGGAGTGATTTTATTTGCGGGATTCTTATACAGTGAGATAGATTATTCTGTTGCGGAAAGCATCTTATACTGTGTTATGTATATCATCAGCTTTATGGAATGTCTGCTCGCTTCAACTATAATCTGCGCGTTCATCTCCACGCGTCACAAGCCCGCTTACGACAGGGACTATCTTATCATTTTAGGCTGCTGCATACGTAACGACGGCACGCCAACGCCTATTCTCAGGGGAAGGATAGACGCCGCGATCAATTTTGAAAAGAAGCAGTTTGCCGCAACGGGAAGGCACGCCAAGTTTGTTCCGTCGGGCGGTCAGGGAAGCGACGAGGTCATCTCCGAAAGCGAGTCGATGAAGCGCTATCTTGTTGAACAGGGATATCCCGAGGAACAGATAATCAAGGAGGACAAAAGCGTCAACACCGACCAAAACATCAAATTTTCGCGCGATATAATCAAAGAGGACGCGGGAACGCTCGAAAATATCAAGGCGGGCGTCGCTACCACCAATTATCACATTTTCCGCAGCTATGTTCTCGCCAAAAAGCACGGGCTTGACGCCGAGGGCATTTCAGCCAAAACAAAGCTGTATTTCTTCCCGAACGCTTTTCTGCGCGAGTTTGTCGGTCTGCTTGTTGACCGCAAATGGAAGATCTTAGCGGTGCTTATTATTATTCTGCTGACCTACATAACGGGAGCGCAAATGCTGTCCCACATGACTGCTTATACTTATTAGCTTGCGCCGACCCTGCGGTATGATAAAATAAATAACTATAATTCAAATTATAATTCATTTTGACTGTGAGTTGATGTGATGAAAATACGTTTAAGATTTTTTATTCTTTTCGCTGTGCTTGCTGCTATGGCGGTCGGCACGGCGGTGTATGTCTCGCTTGAGGGCAATACCTACACCGAACATTTAACATTTTTTGTTAACAATTATTTAAAAGAAGAGGACTTGAGCATTAAGGTAGACGACGAGAGCGTTGTTGTTGCCGAGCGCGTTTTTCTGGACGAAAACCACACCATTAGCGCAGATTTCAAATCTGTGGGAGAAGGAAACACAAAAGCAAACTTCTACAACAAAGAAAATCTTGTTGCCGATATCCCTCTGCACGTAAACGGGTTAGGCATTATTATTCAGACATACTCCAAAAACTTTGACGGCTATCTGTTGGTCGAGATAGAGGTCCTGATCGGCTTGGCATTTATTATTATAGTCATGGCGGCATCTTTCCTTGAATGTCTGAAAAAAGCCAAATACTCTTATTCAATGGTTTCATACGGCGGTATAGCTCTGTTCTGCGCCGCGATTATGACGGTTTTGATTTACGGTATGCAGTGGCATAACAGCTTTGATCAGTTTTTAACGCAGTTTTTTTCCACGGGCAGTCTGTTCGCCTTTGTAGCGGCTCCGCTGATGGTGACCATCTGCGTATTAATAGCCCTTAGCAATATCAGTCTTATAAGGCACGAGGGCTTCCGTCCTCAGAATATGCTCGGTATCGCGCTTGCTGTAGTCTGGTTCGCAGCGCTGATCCCCATATTTTCAACCGTAGCTATGTTCCGCGGCGGACACTTTTCTATCTGGATGTATGTTAAGGTTTTCTTATCGTATTTAGTCAGCCTTATGTCCTGTATGCTGCTTTTCACTATTATCTGCGCGTTTTTGTCTACGCGCCACAAGCCCGCTTACAACAGGGATTACCTTATCATTTTAGGCTGCTGCATACGGAACGACGGCACGCCCACGCCGATTCTAAGGGGAAGGATAGACGCTGCGATCAATTTTGAGAAAGCGCAGTTTGCCGCCACGGGAAAGCACGCCAAATTTGTTCCGTCGGGCGGTCAGGGCAGCGACGAAGTCATATCCGAAAGCGAGTCGATGAAGCGTTACCTTATTGAACAGGGCTATCCCGAGGAACAGATAATAAAAGAGGATAAAAGCGTCAACACCGACCAAAACATCAAATTCTCGCGCGATAAAATCGAAGAGGATGCGGGAACGCTCGACGGCGTTAAAGCGGGCATAGCTACAACAAACTACCACATTTTCCGCAGCTATATTCTCGCCAAAAAGCACGGGCTTGACGCCGAGGGGATTTCGGCAAAAACAAAATGGTACTTTTATCCGAACGCTTTTCTGCGCGAATTTGCCGGTTTGATCGTTGACCTTAAATTTAAGCTTGCAGTAATAGTTTTGCTGCTTTTAGGCGCGTGCCTTTTTGACGCGCTGTTTATTAACGGTTTGGAGACATTTATATGATTTGCAGACATTGCGGCGCGAAGAATCAAGCGGGCTCTTTCCACTGCCGCTTATGCGGAAAACCGCTCCCGGTTGACTCAGCGCCCGAGAATTTTGATTCCGCTCAAACAGAACAAAAATATGATCATTATGATTATGAGCCTGAATATGAGGACATAGAGGCGTCTCAACCCCGCGAAGACCTTCGGGAAAAAGCGTCGAGTCCCGACGAGTATTTTATAAGCGACCTGTACGGAGAAACAGAGCCGTACTACGCCAAGCCCAAAAGCAAAACCCGCAAAAAGAAGCGCGAGGAAACCGCGGAATATTTTCCGGAATATTCCCCGACCTCAATGCAGACGGGCGAATACCGTGACGAACGCACCTATGACACGTATCGGAACACCGAGAGCGCGCCTGCCGCAAGGCGCAAAAGCCGTTTGCCGTACATACTTGTTTCAATTTTGACCGCTCTGCTGTCGGTATTTTGTTTTGTTCTTCCGTTTCAGCAATGGGTGTCGTATCACTATGAGGTTGTCGGCTACGAGGTTTCCGACGGAAATCTCACTCTGATCGAGCTTGCCAAACGGTTCTACGAAAACGAAAGCATTGTTCCTCTCGTCACAGGCAAGGAAGACAACTTCGGAATTGAATCGCTTGTTACGGAAAATGTTAACGGGCAGTATACTCAGGGCAGACTGCTTGTGCTTGTGATCGGATGTATGTTCCTGTTCGCACTGCTGCTCTATGTGATTTTTATTTTGACCGCGCTGTTCCTCCAACGGGGCGCCGCCGCGACGTTCGGCATT
The DNA here is from genome assembly GCA_902777275.1 of uncultured Ruminococcus sp. Lineage (GTDB taxonomy): Bacteria > Bacillota > Clostridia > Oscillospirales > Acutalibacteraceae > Ruminococcoides. The sequence goes on from CACYTI010000009.1 coordinate 34,403, forward strand.
ATTGCCTCGCTGATTTTCGGAGGCTGCACGATGGGCGTTATGTACATCGTCAAGACAGTCAATGACGTTGCGCATGACGAGCTTTCCTCGCTGATTTATGTGAATTTTGACAGCATGACAGCTCCATACGCGGCATTAGGCCTGTCGGCGCTCATTATCGTTTTGTGCATCGTGTTCTCGATATTGGGAGCCGGAACAAAAAGACGGTAGATTATTTGATTGAAAGCGGACGTTTACACGATCAATATTATCTGATTTTTCATGGACAGGGCATGTACCTGTCCTTTTTTTGCCCCGAAAATTTAATATTCGTACACGCGTAAGGCATAATCCATTTCACCCTGAACAAGAGGCTCCTTAACAAAACGTCAATTTGAACAAATAATTTATAAAATCTTTGTGGAAAAATTTTAGCGCTTTTGTGCTATAATAAAAGAGATGAGATGGATTTTAAAAAAAGGAGGTTCAACATTATGAAAAAATTCATCAGCATTATTCTCACTCTTGCTTTGGTGCTTTCGATTGTTGCGATCGGCGCGGTAAGCGTTTCCGCAGCCGAGATTAAGGCACCTTCGTGGGAGAAAAAAGCCGACAACAAGGTGTATTTTTACGCCGAGCCCAAGCTGTTCAGCTATTTTACAAGCATTTACTTGTATATTTATGAGCACGGCAGAGATGAAGTAATCTTGTGGGGCAGCAAAAAGGGTAAAATGACGAACGAGGGCAACAATGTCTGGTCTTTTGATTTTAGCGAAAAGGGCATTGAGCTCGACAGCCGCAAGCAGTACGGTCTGATTTTTACCACTGACTGGGAGAATCAGACCTGCGACCTTATCTTTTCAACCGAATGCCTCGGAGACATGGTTTATTGCGACGGAAGAAGGGTTGAAAACAGTATTGACTCAAACAAAAACAGCTTGATTACAGAATGGGTCAATGCCGACCGCAGCAAATACGCTCCGCCCGTTTGTATCACTTCGAGCGGCAACGTAATAGGCGAAGCTTATTGGACAGGTGAAACCGCTTACAGTCTTTTTGTGGCATTTTTGACAAATAAAGACTACTACCGGGGACTTGACTGGATCATCAAATTTTCAGGAATGAGCGCAAGAGAGACGGCGGAACACGTTGCCGAGGGGCTAGGACTGAGCGACGATGAATTTGACCGCGCCGTTGAGGAAGCGGGTATTGATTTGGATCATTACGATCCCGTTGTACCCGCGTGGTATGGCATGGGCTTTGAAGACACAGAGGGTATGTTCACAGATTATGAAACCATGTACGCCTATGTTTATGAAGAGAACGACGGCGGAATCTTTCCGTGGGGCTCCGAGGAATGCGAAATGTATGAAATGTTTGATAATTACTATTGGTTCGATTTACCCGATGATTTCAGTTTTGATCCCGAAAAGACTTACTATGTTATTTTTACCGCCGACTGGAAGGATTGTACAAACCCGCTTCTTTTCGACGAAGAAAATAACAACAATTACGCGGAAACAACGGGCGTGATCCTCAGCGGAGAAGGCGCTGACGGACATAAGGTTTTCGAGGCAGAGTGGCATTATTCCGACTGGGGCGCTTATTATCCGTGGTTCCGTTTCTATGCAGATGAAGAGATTGTCGGAGAGGAAATAGAATCCGTAACAGCTTATGTTTACGAGGGTGAAAAACAGGAAGGCTTCCCGCAAGGCGGAGATAGCTTTGAAATGATGAGTCACGATTATATTACATGGGATTGTGATTTATACGATTATGATTATCCCATTTTTGGAGATAACGATTATTGGGTATATTTTGTAATCAACGGAAAGCATTACACCAATTCGCTGCCCCTTTCACCCAACTGCACGGGATACACATCATATCTGACAGGAAAAACACTCGGAACCGGCTCAGGCGGCGTTAAGATGTTTGAAGCAGAATGGGACCCCGAACCGGAATACTTTGAGCTTGAAAAGCCTCAATGGAAACAGCGCAGCGACGGAAAAGTCTATTTCTGGTCGGGCAACATTGAAGAAGAGTTTGAAACACCATACATTGATATCAACTTTGTGGACGATGAAGGCTTTTGGGTCTCACTTTTTGATTGGGAATCGGAAGAAGAACGCGCCATGACAAATGAAGGCGGCGGAGTGTGGTCGTACGACGTCAGTCAGCTTGGAATAGACCTGAACGGCGATTATTACATCGGGGTTTCTTTGGACAACATGACAGAGTCGGGCTATTTGCCTTTGACCTCGGATAATTTAGGAGATATGATTTATTTCACATCTTATATGAAGAGAATAAGTCGGTCTAATTATTATTATTCCGATTGGGTCAATTACATCGATCCGTTTGAGCTGACTCCCGGAGATTTGAACCGCAACGGTGAGCTTGATATTCAGGACGTGACTATCCTCCAGCAGCACCTTGCGGAATTCACGATCGACGGCGATCCTATTATAGACGAAGACGACGATTTTCAAATGTATATTGCCGATTATAACGAAGACGGCGATCTCACGATTGAGGACGTTACCGCCATGCAGCGCGGTTTGGCTGAATTTGCATCATTTGCTATGTAATATATTTCTAATAACGAATAATACTTGATTTTGCGGAGACGCGCGGGCTTTTGTTTCGCGCGTTTCCGTTCTTTATAGCCGTGACTGAACAGGCGCATATAAAATAAATACTCTGTTTTTTCGTTTTCCGAAAGAAAAAAACACACTTATAGCCTCACTGTCAAAATCAAAATCTCTCCAAAATCTCTTCAAAATTTCCCCAAAAAACAATCTGATTTACACAAAATATTATTGACGAAACGTGTAGAATTTCGTATAATCTACATATAGGCAAAAATTTTTTGGAGGATAGACAATGACAAAAACAAAAAAAATTGTGCTGGCAGCCGCCTCGGTGATCATCATCGGGCTGCTGATTTACGTCGCTGTTTCGGGCGGCGCTCTCGGCACTGTAAAGTGCTTGGACTGCGACGGCACGGGCATAGTTACCGACGCAGACTGCATACACTGCGATCCCGACACTCACACCGTTACCTGCCCCGACTGCAACGGTACCGCACAGATTGACGGCAAAAGCTGTACGGCCTGCAAGGGTGAAGGCTCTGTAACCTGCTCTTACTGCAACGGAGAGGGCACCGTAGCCGCAGCTCCCTGCTCCGAATGTGACGGAGCGGGCGAGGTTCAGGGCTCTGCTTGGGCGCTTCTGCCACCGATTTTCGCGATCGGACTGGCGCTTATAACCAAAGAGGTTTACTCATCTCTGTTTGTCGGTATAGTCGCGGGCGGACTCATGTACTCCAACTTCAACGTGCTCAAAACTGTTGACGCCGTTACAACCGAAGGTCTTATAGACGCGGTAACTTCCACTGCGGGAATTTACATTTTCCTGATCGAGTTAGGCGTTATAGTCGCTCTTATAAACAAATCGGGCGGCTCGGCGGCATTCGGAAAATGGGCTGCACGGCATATCAAGACCCGCACGGGCGCTATGCTCGCCACCTTTGTGCTCGGTCTTCTGATTTTCATTGACGACTATTTCAACTGCCTCACCGTCGGCTCCGTAATGCGTCCCGTGACCGACGACCACAAGATCTCGCGTTCAAAGCTCGCGTATCTCATCGACGCTACGGCGGCTCCCGTCTGCATGATTGCTCCCATTTCCTCATGGGCGGCGGCAGTGGCAGCATACGCCGAGGACGGTCAGGGCATCAACCTGTTTATCACAGCGATCCCGTTCAACTTCTATTCGCTGCTGACCTTGGTATTCATTATCGCTCTCTGCGTTATGAACTTCGACTACGGCTCAATGGCTCTGCACGAATACAACGCAATGTACAAGGACGACCTCTTCACTACGGGTGACAGAGTTGAGCAAACGGAAGAAGCCGCCAACTCCAAGGGCAAGGTCATCGACCTGCTGCTCCCCGTTATTATCCTTATCGTGATTTCTGTATTCGCTCTGTTATACAACGGCGGACTTCTTGACGGCGTTTCCTTCATCACGGCGTTCTCCGACACCGACGCTACCGTAGGCTTGCCGTGGGGCGGTTTGATCGCTCTGATTTTTGCTATGATTTATCTCAGCCTGAGAAAGATCATCTCACCAAAGGAAGCAATGGAGGCTATCCCCAAGGGCTTCTTCGATATGGTTCCCGTAATTTTGATCCTCACCTTTGCAACCGCTTTGAAGAACATGACCTCGCTGCTCGGCGCGAAGTATTTTGTGGCTACGCTTATGGACAACTCCGCAAGCTCGCTGCAGAACTTCCTGCCCGCAATCATCTTCATTGTCGCCTGTATTTTAGCTTTCGCTACGGGCACCTCGTGGGGCACCTTCGGAATTCTTATCCCGATCGTTATCACACTGTATGATCAAACCCCCGATCCAACGATCAAGATCATCTCCATCTCCGCCTGTCTCGCGGGCGCTGTTTGCGGAGACCACTGCTCCCCCATTTCTGATACGACGATCATGTCCTCGGCGGGCGCGCAATGCAATCATATAAACCATGTGCAAACGCAGATCCCATATGCACTCACCGTGGCGGGAATATCTTTTGTCACATACATAATCGCGGGCTTTGTTCGGCAGTGGTTCATCGCTCTGCCAATCGGAATCATTCTCACTGTGGGAACTCTCTTTGTTATCAAATTCATCTGCAAAAACAAGGGTCCCAACGCAGTCAAGGCGGATAAATAACTGCAAATCAAGTCATTTACAAACAAACCGAAAAATGTTATAATAAAAGCGCTGTCACAAGGCAGCGCTTTTATCGTAATCAGGGGGATTTAATTATGCAGAAAGAATACCGGATAATTCCCGATAAATTCAGATTTCTGAGCGGAAGCATGATAAAGCTTATCGCGGTAATTACCATGCTCATCGACCACACGGCGTGTTACTTCTTTACACGCGGCGAAATGCCATATACCTTAATGCGGGGAATCGGAAGGATAGCGTTCCCGATATTCGCTTTTTTGCTTGCGGAAGGTTTTATATACACACGGAACAGGCTGAAATACGGCACAAGCCTGCTTATTTGCGCGGTGCTTTCGGAGCTGCCGTTCAATTTGGTACACACGGGAACGGTTTTCTACTACGAAGGTCAAAACGTGTTCTTTACTCTCTTTTTCGGCTTTTTGGGAATGTGCGTTATCACATACATTAAAAAATATCCGCTTTTGCAGATAGCGTGTCTGATAGCCTTGGGAGTAGCGGCTGCTCTGCTGAATACCGATTACAAAGTCGTCGGAGTGGCATTTATTCTGCTGATGTTCGCTCTCAGAGAAAACGAGCTTGTCCGCCCGTTCGCTGTCTTTATGCTCGGCAATTCATGGTGGGCGCTCGGCGCTTTCGTGCCGATCTCATTCTACAACGGCAAGCGCGGCTTTATAAAGGGTCCCGTGCTGAAATACGCCTTCTACGCGTTTTATCCCGTTCATCTGTTTGTGATGTATTTGATCAAATACAGAGTGTTTTTCCGCTAAAGCATTTTTCCCTTGTAAGGCTTTGACGGCATTTCGTTAAAATCGTAACGCTCAAGCTCTTCAAGGGTTATATTCGTTTTCGAGCTTTCGTGAACCATTAGATTCGAGCCGTTTTCGGCGTCCTTTCCAACGTGCACCGCTACAACAGGCTTGCCCTTTCCGCAGGCGTAACCCGCCTCCCATGCGGTGCCGCTGTCGCTGTAAGCGCCGTGATAGAGCATTACGACAACGTCAGCCCAATCAATGAATTTGCGGTCGTTCAAAAAGGTCAGGCGCGACCACTCGGCGCTCCCCGACTCGGCTCCCCTCACTTCGTTCAGTCTGGGGCTGAAAACATCAAAGCCGCGCGCGAAAAGTATCTGCTCGGCGCGCTTAACGCACGAAAGCTCATAATCGTTAAAAAACGGACTTGCGAGATATATTTTTATCGCGGACATAACAAACCCACTCTCCGTACAAAAATCAAGCCCCCGAAGCAGAACGCTCGGGGGCGGTTTGGAGGCGACAGGCGGATTTGAACCGCCGCATCAGAGTTTTGCAGACTCGTGCCTTACCACTTGGCTATGTCGCCGTTTCACAACAGTAGTTATTATAACATCTAAACGCCGATATGTCAAGAGAAAAATACAGATTTTTCACGGTAACATTTTTAAGTTTTAACCCTTTGGGAAAGGAAGAAAAAATGAGAGATTTATTCTTGTACGCCGAAAAATGCAAAAAAGAGCTTGACCGACTCAAAATACGTTACGCTCAAAATATTGTTTTTGCGGTCAACACACGCGCTAAAACCCGTTTGGGCGTTTGCAAAAAATCGGGAGATAAATATAAAATTGAAATAGCCTATGCCCTGCTTGATGAAAAAACAGACGAACAGCTTCTTTACGATACTCTCTTTCACGAGATACTCCACACCTGCCGGGGCTGCATGAAACACACCGGGCGCTGGAAGGAGCTTGCCGAAAAGGTGAACACCGCCTGCGGCTGCAATATCACGCGCACAACCGAGGGCGATATCCTGCCCGATTCCCTTGTGCAAAAGCCGAAATACCGCGTAGTCTGCCCCACCTGCGGAGAGGTTTTCGAGCGTTACAAGCGATCCCCACTCATTGATGATCCCGGGCGTTACCGCTGCGGAAAGTGCAAAGGCTCTCTAAAAAGCGCGCGGATATTCAAAGCAGTTTGACAGAGCATATTACTCCAAAAGCTCAAGCCCGTAATCCTCAAGCTTTATATTTGTTTTAATAACGGATATGCCGTTATTCACCGAAAAAATAATGATCGAATCGCGTGTGTCGCGGGCGTAAAGCGGGGCGTAACCGCTTTTTTTAAGCACCTGCTGGCACTCGTCAACATTCAGACAAAGCCCGAAGCAGAGCATTATCACCTTGTCGCGCGAGGGCTTTTTCGTGTTCACCCCGCGTAGCAGCTCATAGCAGTATTCGCGCCTTATGCCGGAACGCTTTACGACCTCGGCTTTGCTAAGACCCTTTCTTCTGCGGTAAAACTCAAGCAGCTCGGTGAGCGTTCCGAAAAAAATCTCGCTGTCGTTCTCCTCAAGGTACTCGTCAACGCTGCGCTTGCTTTTTAAAATGTTCATAAGCTCGTCGGTGGATTCTTTCATTTTCATCTTTCCTTTTACAAAAAGTATGGTACAATAAAATCATATAATGATTCTATTAAAAACGCAAGAGGTACATATGCAAAATTCCGATTTATGGAACATTTCGTTTCTGACCTCCGTCAACGAAGCATCCGAAATAGTGCGCAACAATGTTACGGGCGTGCTTATGCTCAGGCGCGAATGCGCTCCGGAATGTTTTCCCGTAATGCAAAGGCTGACTACGATACGCAATCAAAACTTGATGACAGTGTTCGACGCAAGGATCATCAACGGAAAATGCGTTACGCTGAATGAATTCATCAACGGGACAACGCTTGAAAACCGTGTTGAACACATGGGTATTTTTCAGCCCGACGAGGCAAAAAATATTCTCGCACAAATTTGCGACGGGCTATCCGCGCTTCACATCAACGGCATAGTCCACCGCGACATCAAGCCGTCGAACATAATGATCGATTCAAACGGCAATGTCAAAATAATCGACTATGACATTTCGCGAACCGAAAAGCCGGAAAGACTGCGCGATACGACGATCATGGGAACCGAGGGCTACGCGCCTCCCGAGCAATTCGGGTTCGCTCAAACGGGAGCGCGCGCAGACATTTACTCCTGCGGAGTGCTGCTCAATTACCTTCTGACAGGCAAGCTGCCTCAGGAAGAAAGGTGCACCGGCGCTCTCGGAGCGGTCGTTGAACGGTGCATTGAAATTGACGAGAACAAACGCTTTAACAGTGCAGAGGAGCTAAAGCAGGCTCTGCTCGGCAAAAAATTCAAGCGCAAGCGCGAATTCCGTCCGCTCCCGGGATTCAGAAGCAAGCGTATTCTTCCGAAAATCATCACGGTTATACTCATAGCCGCGTGGTTCAACATATTATATATTTTTATTATAGGCGGTACCGGTCGGAATTTTTACAAATACGGCGCCAGAGTAACCTGGGATTACCTGCTGCAGGCGGCTATGATCCTTATTTTTTGGTCGGCTCTCCCCTACTTTCTGTTCGGTGATATTTTCAGGCTTTCCGAAAAAATCAGCCCGAACAATCCGCAAAACGGAATATATATTTTGCGTGTTTTAGGCGTGATAAGCTTTATCATAGGCATTGGTATTTTTTATTTCGTGAGCTTTGTGATTTAGTGACCGTGTTGATACCAGTATATCACAACAATCGAATATTTTGTATGCTGACGGCATACCAAAACAAACGAGTAACTCTGTATGATTAATACATAACGGAGTTACTCGTTTTGGTTCAGCGTATTTCCTGCTCCAAGCTGTCAAAAACGGGAGCGGAGAAAAACTCGCCCAGAGTTATTTCCAGACCGTCGCAAAACTTTTTGACCGTGATAACGGAAATATCCCTGCGGCTCTGATCCATCATGCTGTAGGCGGTAGAGGGCGTTACACCTGAAAGCGTCGCAAGCTCATTAACGGTAATGCCCCTCTCCGCGCAAAGCTCCTTGAAGCGCGCGGCAACCGCGTCTTTAACGCCCATAGCATCACCTCAGTCACATTGTACAAAAAATTACGCTATTGCGTGTACGCACTTGCGTAATTAAAGCGAATGTGATATAATGTTAGTGATATACGCGTATGCGTACAAAAGATATTTTTGACAATTTATAAGGAGGTTAAATTCATGTCAAAATGTAAAAAATGCGGTGCGGAAATTCCCGACAACGTAAAGTTCTGCCCCGAATGCGGAGCTGAGTCGTCAGGCACATCAGTGAACGGAAGAATCGTTATGAAGTGCCAACAGTGCAGCGGTACGCTGACAATGGACAAGGAGGGTGATATCCTCGTCTGTCCGTACTGCGGTTCAAAGGAACTGCTGCTCGACAGCGAAAATGTTGCTGTTGAAAAAATCAAGCAGCAAACCGAGTTCAAAAAATGGGAGCGAGAGGATCAAAAGGAACAGCAAAAGAAAAAAGATGAACAGGAAAACAAATATAAGTTCGGAGCGTTCGGTGTTATTTCCATTATATGCGCGGTGTTTTTCGGTTTAATGGCACTCCTTCGCTTTACAAGCATTGTTGACGCATGGGGAGTTATTGCAGGAATCACAGCATTAATCGGCTTTTTAGCTTTTGTCGCTTCGATAATGTTCAGGCGCGGAATAATCAAAACGGACAAAAGCTATTTGGCTACGGTAATTATGATTGGCGGATTCTTGCTTTTTATTCCGTTCTTTATTTTCAACGCGCAAATCGGGAAAACTCGTTCGTCAAATGATTCGTCCACAGCTCTTTCATCAAAAGTTGAAGAAACAACCGAAGCACCAAAAGAACTCTCACTTCCGATTTCAAGTGATGAAGCACTGAAAATGGATTATGAAAAATTGTTCGAACAATTAGTATATGAAGCAGGTTTTACGAATGTGGATTATGCCGGTTTAGAAGATTTAACAAGCAGCAACGACAAGCTGAACGGAACAATTTCAAGCGTAACTGTTGACGGCGAAGAAACCTTTAAAAAAGGCGACAAATGTATGTCAAACGCCAAAATAATGATAAACTATCATTCCGTAAAAACAGCCAATTTGCCTATTTACAGATTTGATTTAGAAGATGAAGACAAAGAACTAAATTATGAGGATTTGATTACTCAATTAAAAAAAGAAGGCTTTACAGATATAAGCACCCGAACGGTTGAGGACACTTCTAAAACCGAAGGTACGGTAAAAGACGTTTCGGTTGACGGCAAAAGTTTGTTATCAGACTTTCCCGATTCTTACCCTCCCATAGACGCTAAAATTGTAATCACCTACTATACAAAAGCTCAGGCTGAAACGCAGGCTCAGACAAAAGCTGCGAGCAAAACAGAAAGCAAGACCGAAAGCAAAGCGGAATCCAAATTAATTGCCGATACGGGTATAGTTACACCCTCATTCAAGGAAACTATGGACAGCTATGAGGCGTTTATAGATGAGTACGTAGCCTTTATGAAAAAATATAAGGAAAACCCGACCGACATGGAATTATTAACCGAATACACTAACTACTTAACCAAATACAGCGAATACGTAAATAAAATCAATGAAATTGATAAAGATGACCTTTCCGATGCGGATTTAGCATACTACACGGAGGTTAACATGAGGGTATTGAATAAGCTGGCGGAAGTTGAATAAAAACCCAATAAGACCTAAAAACAGGAACGTGCACCAACACACGTTCCTGTTTTATGTATGAAATTATCTGTATCAATAAGAAACCATATCCCAATACGCGCTAAGCTCGTCCATTGGGTTGTATTTTTCGCCGTTATAGCGGCACTCGAAGTGGAGGTGCGGTCCGGTTGAATGACCTGTTGTTCCGACATAGCCTATTACCTGTCCCTTGGTAACGGTCTGTCCGGGGCTTACAACGACGGTCGTAAGGTGGGCGTAGATCGTTTCCTTGCCGTTGCCGTGCTCAAGCCAAACGTAGTTGCCGTAGCCGCCGCCGCAGCCGCAGCTTTCGCTCATGTCCTTGCCCCAGTTGTGGGTGCAATAGGTGCAGGTATCGGCGACCGTACCGCTTTCTGCTGCCACTACGACAGCTCCCAAAATGTCGCCGCCCGCTATATCAATGGCACCGTGGTTATAGGTGGTTCTGTCCTCGTTCCAAAGAGAACTGAGGAAGTAGTAACCGGGGCACGGCCACGTGTATCCGCTTCCCGAGGGAGTTACCGTTCCGCCCGATGAGTCCGAACCGCCCGATGAGCCCGAACCGCTTCCGCCGCTCTGCTGAGCCTGCTGAGCCTGCTGCTTCTGCTGCTCTGCCGCTTTCTGCTTAGCTATCTGAGCCTGAACAGCCGCCTGAGCCTGCGCAGCCTCCTCCTGCTGAGCAAAATCCTTTGCCGCCTGAGCCTCAAGCTCAGCGGTCTTGGAGTTGGCGTTTTTTAGCGCCGCCTTTGCGTTCTCATTCTTCTTTGTCAGCTCGGCAAGCACCGCCTTGTTTTCCTCACTCAGCTTGTTGAGTTCGGCAAGGTCGGTTTTGAGCTTTTCCTGCTCCTTTTCAAGCTTGGTCTTCTCGGCTTCAAGATCCTTTTTCTGACCCTGTACCACATCAAGCTTGCCGTTGATTTTTTCGATCATTTCCTTGTCGTAGTCAGACAATGTCTTTACCAGAGCGATTTTGTCGATGAAGTCGCCGAAGTCCTTTGCTCCGAGAAGGATCTCAAGATTGCTCGCGCTGCCCGCCATATAGATTATGCTCAGACGCTCGCAAAGCGCGTTGACCTGTTCGTCGATGTCGGTGTTGCCCTTTTCGATTTCAGCCTGCTTTGATCCTATGCTTTTGTTGATTTCCTCGATAGATTCCTTTGTGAGGATGACCTTTTCGTTCAGCACGGAAATTTTGTTGGTCAAAGCCGTGCTGTAAGCCTCCTTCTCACTGATGTCCGACTCGGTTTGGTCGAGAACCGCCTGATACTCGGCGCTCTTGGCTTCAAGCTCTTCAAGGCGCTCCTGAACGGTTTTTTCTTCCGCTTTAACGCTGAAGGACACGGAGGGAACCAACGGCGCAGCTAAAACGCATAAGCTGAGCACTGCGCAAATAATTATTTTAATTCTTTTCATAAGCCTCTCTCCTTCCGGATCACCATCCGAGAATTTCGTTTCCTTCTTTTTTGAGGTATTTGCGTATGGAAATGAATCCGCCAAAGAATCCTACGAGCAATCCCGCCGCCACGAAAGCCAGCGCAAGCGGAACGACTGCCTGCGAGAACGGGATAACGTCTATGCCCAGGCTGGTTCTCTCTATAACGCCTATTCCCGCGCGGTAGAGCAAAGCGAGCACGCCCATTGAGAGCGTGGCGGATATCAGTCCGATTATCATACCCTCTACCAAAAACGGCATTCGCACAAACATATTTGTAGCGCCGACGGATTTCATTATACTGATTTCAAAGCGTCTGGAGTACATGGTTGTTCTGATAGTATTCGCTATTATAAACAGCGAAACAATGACCAACGCGCTTACAACGCAAACTGAAACAATGCTGATAAGATTGCTGAGCTTTGACAGCTTACGCGCGAATTCGCGGCGGTCGGTCACGGACTGCACGCCGTTTATCGCTTTGATCTGCTTTACGGTGTCGTCATATTTACTCAGATCCTTGAACGAAACGCGGAACGCGTCGTTAAGCGGTTTTTTGTCCTTGATAAGATTAAAGAGCTGATCTCCAAGGGTGCTGCGGTACTGCTCCACCGCGACCTGACTCGAAACAAATGTAACTTTATCTACATTATTGATTTTTTCTATTTGTTTTCCGATTTGATTGACCTCAAGCTCGCTGCGATCCTTTTCGATGTACACAGTGGTTTCGTTTGTCTTTTCAACCTCGTCAACGATTTTCTGCACATTGATCGAAAACAACGCCGCCGCTCCCGTCATCACCAAACAGCTCACAAGCACGCAAATCGACGCAATACTCATTATTCTGTTGGCGTAAACATTCCTGAGGCCCTCTTTTACAAGATAGCCAAATCCTTTCATATCATCTTCCTTTCGGCTTGCTTTGGATTATTACTTGGCGTTGTCAGAGGCAAAATGGGCGCCCTTGTAGCGGCGCGAACCTGTGCTTTTTTCCTTCTCGCCGTCATCGGGAGCCTTTTCGACCTCCGGATCTACGTAATACAGCGCTTCGTCCTCCCCCGCTTCGGCGTAAATATCCGCGTAAGGGGACTCCTCCTCCTCTTCGTAAATATCTTCATAGGCTGCCGCCCGCTCATAAATATCTTCATAGTCTTCTTCCGTCTGACCGTTGATATCTTCGTAGGTTTCAGCACGTCCGTCATAACCGTCGGTGTAGCTGTCGCGGAAATCCTCGGCGTAGTCGTCAAAGCTTTCGTCGATGCTGCGCTTCTGTGCTCCCGAAAGCGAGTCGCTGATTATCTCTCCCCTGTCAATGGTGATGACCCTCTGGTTAAACTCACGGACAAGCTCGTGCTCATGGGTAACGACAAGCACGGTGGTTCCCATTGCATTTATCTGAGTGAGCAGGTCGATTATCTCATAGGACAACTCGGGGTCGATGTTGCCCGTAGGCTCGTCCGCAACAATAATGGCAGGGTTGTTTACAAGAGCACGCGCAAGACTGACGCGCTGCTGCTCACCGCCCGAAAGCTCGGATGGCTTGTCGTGCATTTTGTCCTTCAACCCGACCAAATCGAGAACATACGGCACGCGCTTATTGACGGTCGCATTGTTCTCTCCAACCGCGCGCATCGCGAACGCCACGTTGTCAAAGACGTTCATTTTGTCGATGAGGCGGAAGTCCTGAAAAACTATCCCCATATGGCGGCGGAGATACGGCACGTTGCGTTTTTTAAGCTTTGACAGCTTGTTGCCGTTGATTGTTATTTCTCCCGTCGTGGCAGCCTCTTCTTTCATAATCAGCTTAAGAAAGGTGCTTTTGCCCGCGCCGGAAGCGCCCACGATAAACACAAACTCGCCCTTGTCGATGTGAAGGGTGACGTTGCGCAGCGCGTGATTGCCGTTGGGATAGGTTTTTGATACGTTTTCAAAATCAATCATAATTAATTATCACCTTATTATTCCGTTGTACGCGTTTTTAAAGCTTTTTTCATTCATTCTGCCGTGATCAACTGCGGAGCTGTCACAAAATTATCCCTTAAAAAACGCCAACGCCCCGAACGCGTAAAAACGCGTTCAGGAACGTATAAAACACGGCTATAAATCAGTACTTTGTGGGGCTGGCGTTAAGGTATTTTTTAACCATAAGAGCCACTTTAAATACTATCGCGTCCTCAAACTCGCGAAGGTCAAGACCTGTGAGCTTTTTGATTTTCTCAAGTCTGTAAACCAGCGTGTTGCGGTGAACGAAAAGCTTTCGGGAGGTCTCCGAAACGTTGAGGTTGTTTTCAAAAAATCTCTGGATCGTGAACAGCGTTTCCTGGTCAAGACTCTCAATCGAGCCGCGCTTAAACACTTCCTTAAGGAACATTTTGCAAAGCGTAGTGGGGAGCTGATAAATAAGGCGGGCAATACCGAGATTGTCATAGCTTACGATAGTGCGCTCGGTGTCGAACACCTTGGCAACCTCAAGGGCAGACTGAGCTTCCTTGAACGAACGCGCCAAATCCTTTATGCCGGTCACGGTTGTGCCTATGCCGACAACGCAATGGGTGTAAAACTCGCTTGAAAGGGTGTCGGAGATTGAGCTTGCAAGCTTTTCAAGGTCGCGGCCGTCGGTGTCGGGCTTGACCTCCTTGACAAGGGCGATCTCCTCCTCGTTGATGTTGATGACAAAGTCCTTCGACTTATCCGGAAACAGGTTTTGAACAATATCATAAGCGGAAATATCGGTGCGGGAAACGATCCTGATAAGCAGGCAAACGCGCGCCACCTCGCTGTTGAAGTGAAGCTCCCTCGCCTTTAGATAAATATCTCCGGGCAGAATGTTGTCCATGATAACATTCTTGATGAAATTGGACCGGTCGTATTTTTCGTCGTAATACTGCTTGATGCTTGCAAAGCTGACCGCAAGAAGATATGCATACTTCTGTGCATACTCGTCAGTGCCCTGAACAAAAACCGCATAGTCGTATTTTGCGCTGCTTCCAAATGACTTGTATGTGTAACCGTTAATGACAAAGGGCGCGGTAGAGCTGAGGGTCTCGGAGTTAACGCTTTCGTTAACCTCGCCGATTTTTCCAAGCTCCGAGCAAGCGATAACAACGGAGGTTTCATCAATTACGCCGATGGTTCTGTCAACTGCATCCTTCATTTGATGCACGATACCCTGAAATAATCTGTTTGACATGGTTCTTACCTCTTTTTCCTGCATATTTTGTAATAATAATTGTAAGGGATACAATTTCTCTCATATACATATTACACAAAATCGAGAAAAAAATCAACCTCTATCAACAAATTTTTTTGAAAATTTTTAGATATTTTCACAACTGACCCACTATATATTCTATTTTGAAAATAAATATAACATATTAATGTGACAGAATTGTGACAAAATTGTAATAACAGCTCGTGAATAAAGAAATATTATTTATAAGCAAAACCGCCTTGCAAAAGCAGGGCGGCAAAGTAAACCGTTATTGCAGATCGTAATAAGTAAAAGAGAAATATCAGGGAACGTCAACCGTCGATTTAATATGTCTGTACCTTATAAATCTTATATCCGTCAGGCTCGGAAACAGGCTCATAAACCGCCTGCTTGCCGTCGGCGCAGTAGTGGGCAGTGAAATACTTCTCTTTTTTGAACACAACGTTGTTGTCGATTATGTAGATCTTCTTTTTGGTGACAACAGCCTCGTAGATGTTTTCGGGAAGGTTGCGTCTGCGCATTATTTCCGTATTGTGCAAAATTCCGAAGTCGTCAAGGTTATCAAGGTAGTCCTCGCTGAAGCCCCACATCGGGTGAATGTAGTTAGTGGTTCCCGTTATGAAGCCCTTTTTGGTGACGGGATCCATAACGTAGTAACAGTCGGGGTTTCGGTCAAGCTCCGAAATCAAAAAGCGCGTGTCATCCTCCGTTTCCGTTACGGGAGCGGGACCGTTGTAGATGTACAAAAATCCGCTCGCGGCGAGCAGCGCGACTACAACGGCGCAGGAAATCAACATATAGCCGTGGTGGGTCCTTATCTTGCCTGCGGGAGCCTCGCGGCGAAGCACCTCAAAGTTGAAGGAATTGAAGAGCATGGCGATCATAAGCACCCAAATTCCGTAGGTCAGGTTGTTGCCGCTGTCGTACAGGAAACGCAGAGCAAAGCCCGACAAAAAGCCCACTATAAGGTAGAAGAGCGGGAAAAACGAGAACCGGTTCTTATGATAAAAGATGAACACCAGCGACGTCAGAACATAAACGGAAATAACGATTATCGACAGGCTAAGCTGCGTCACCTCGGCATAGTTGTCCTCAAAAACCGCGTAGCTCACGCTGAAAAAGCTTTTGGGATTGTCCTTGAGCTGCATTTGATGAACAGCCTTCAGCGCGAAGGAGTCAAGCCCTGTTTCCGCGTCGTAATAGCCGTTTTTAAGCAGCTCATAGTCCGCTTCGGTCGTGATACCGACCTCCTTGAACTCCTCGATGTGATCGTCGTAGCTCGGGTACGGGAGCGAGTTTATCGCGTTCTGAGTCGCGCAATACTCATAATATTCGGAGGATCGCTCTGTCGCGTGGTTGACGGCGTATGAAAACTGATACGCTCCCGCCACGAGAGCCGACACTAAAATGAACATCAGCAAGAACGGGCGGAAATACCAGAAGAGCTTGCGGAACGGCAGGCGGTACTTTCTTTTGGCGATCAAATCGCCGAAGAAAAACGCGACCGCGAATCCGAGCGCCACAAAGAAATAAGCAAAATTCAAAAAAGAGCCGAACACAATTTCAACCACACCGACCCAGCAGGAAAGCGTGTAGCGCTTTTGGTGGATCGCGAGCAAAACGAGCAAAAAGCCCGCCACGCAAAGCAGCGCGGAGGTGCGCGTGCTGTCTATGCTTGTGTAGTGATCAAGCGCGAACATTATGTTCAGAATTGCCGAAAAGACAAAAGCCTTTCGCTTGTTGTACTTGTCGGCGAAAACAAAGGTTATGGAGACAAACGCGAAAAATGACGCTAAAACCTCAAACAGCACAAAACAGTTGATGGTCGGAAACGCGTACTGCGCTGTGCCGATAAGCATGGCAAGAATATAGTTCACGGAAGAATTTGTGTAAATGTGAAGCTTGCCTATGGTTATTGAGTTGTAGAAATCCGCCGTTCCCTCATAACTGAACGAGGTAAAAATGACGCACGCCGCCAAAAATATCGCGTTCAGCACAAAGGCGAACAGAAAACTGCTTTTCCAAACCGTTAAAAACTTCTCTTTCATAATGCGCTGCCCCTGAATCTGTAGTGTGGAGTGTGGAGAGCGGAGCTTTCGGTTTCCGCGGACGGACGGCAGAGCTTTTGCCGCCGCTGCGTTTTCTCTGTAGTGCGTCTTACGTAAGCTTAACGTTTGCCCGGTATCTGCGGGAGCCCGCGTGGGGGTCCCCGCAGCACAGGGTCATCAAACATATTTATTTAACGCAACCCGATACAGAGTCCGTATCCGCACCATAATAAACCGAAATCATCACTTGTCCTTTGAAACAGCTTTGCTCCGTATGATTATCATTCTTCCGAATAATAGTCCTCGTCGTATGAAGAGCTGCTTTCGCTTGAGCTGCTCTCACTTGAACTGCTTTCGGAGCTGCTGCTCTCATCATATGAGCCGGAAGAGGATTTGCTGCCTCTTGAACGGACGATCTTTATTGTCGTACCCTTCTTGACGGGAGCCGAGCTGTCGGGAGACATGGAGATTATGAAGTCCTCGTCCCATTCGTCGCTGTACTCACGCTCGTCGTAGTTGACCTTGAAGCCCTGTCCTTCGAGCACTTCAACGGCGTAGTCGTAGAAATAGCCGACTACGTTTTCGGGCACGACTTCTTCGTCCGACTGTGTTTCGGTTTCTTTTGTAGCCTCTGTCGCTTCGGTCGCAGCGGTAGCTGCCGTGGAATCGGGCTGTGTGGGCGCGACGGTCGTTTCCTGAGTATCCGCCTGTACAGCATCTGTCGGGTTTTCTTCTCCTCCGAAGGGCAACCAGCCGTTCTGAGCCGCTAACACTCCGAGACCCGCAAGGGCAACCAAAACAGCTAAAACGATCACAACGATTCCGACTATAAAGGTTTTATTACGCTTGGTGGGTTCGCGGTCATCTTTATACGGATCGGGCGACTGAGAATAATTATTATTGCCTGATGCCTTTTTCGCGGGAATTGTCGCGGCATACGAAATATCGGTTTGCTGCGATTCCGGATCTATGTATTCCATTGAAGGCTCGTCGTCCTCAAAGAAATCGCCGTAATCCTTCTTTTCATTATCATTTTTGCGGGCACCGAGGTTTCTTCCCTGCACCACGTAATCGTCAAATATGCCGTTGTCAATATAGCTCACATCGGCATTGTTGTCATCGGGCTTAGCAGCGTCCGCTGTGCCGCCCTCTGCGGCTTCGGCTTTGGCTTCACCGGTTTCCGTTCCGTCAGTCTTTGAATCGGCGGCGCTTTCGGCTGCTTCGGGCTTATCCGCCTCCGCGTTTTCGGATTTTACGGAATTATCGGATTTATCGGTTTTTTCGGTTTTTTCGGTTTTTTCAGTAACCTCCCCGTCCGCCTTATTCAAAGCGGAGCTGATAGCCGCTGCCGACGCCGCGATCGCCGCGCCCTTAGCCATAACGGGAGCGGGCTGCTCGGGCTCCGTATCCTGCTTGGGTGCGGGAGCCGGCTCATTACCGTCAAACGTGAATTCCTCAAACATATTGCTTTCAAACTCGGTGTTTTCGGGCGCGATCACCTGATCTGCGGATTCCTCGCGGATCGGAAGCTCCGCCTTGATCGCCGCAAGAGCATTCTTGATGTTGCCCGCGTTCTTCCACCTGTTTTTGTTTTTGGGCTGACAGGCTATTACAATTACGCTTTTGAGCTTTTCGCTGCCGCCCGAGGGAGCGGGAACGGTCGTTGATGAAAAGCGTTTGCTCACCGAAGAGACGCGGTCCGTGGTTTCAAACGGGAGCTTTCCGCCGTTGACCATGGTGTACATGATAAGACCGAGCGAGTAGATGTCGGTGGTATAATCGGGCTGCTTGCCCGCCTCCATTTCGGGAGCGAGGAAGGACGGATCCTCGGCGGTTCCCTCAAAAGCGGTGAAACCTCCGAGAACGAATTTGCCCTTGTTGTTAACAAAGATGTTTTCGGGCTTTAAATTCCCGTGCAGAATATTGTTCTGCTCAAGCTTTTCCAGTATCTCGCTGATTTGCAGACCGAAATCAACGATTTCGGCGTCGGTGAGCTGTTTGTTTTTCAAGAAGCTCTCGGTGATAGGCTCCGCGTCCGTTGTAAGCAGATAAAGCGAAATGCTGCTTTTTGCGGGGTTGTTTTCAACCACGGCGTCTATGTAGTTGCTGACGCCGCGAAGCTTAAGCACATTCTTGACAAATGCCGCTTCTTCGTTGATCAAATCTACGTTGTCGCTGCTGTAGTTTTCGCCTTCGTAGTTGACGTAAGTGAGAATTGCAGGAACTTTTGAGCCGTCAAACTCGGTTTTTAAAACCTTGAAGGTAGGATAGCCGCTTGTTTCCGAAACAGGTGAAATAACCTTCCATGATTTAAGCTGTTCGGGTAGCTTTATCTTTGCCATATTTTGATTCTCCTTTGTATCAATAATCCATAATTAGCCTATTTTAATTATAATTATCAATATTATAGCACATAGTTTCGGATATTTCCACTGTTTTTTTGAAAAAATCACGACTGAGCATAATTAATATTACAAAGCGTCAGTTTTGAATATCAATCGCTGTGACCTCGTTCAGCGCCACCGAGCAAATCAGGCATTCCGAAATCTCTAATTCGAGCGTTTGGCGCATCGCCTCGCAGTAGAGCCTGAGCTGCTTTCCGTACAGCTCCGCCAATTTTTGAACGTCGCGCACCCTGTCTGTTTTGTAGTCCGCTATCACGAGCTTTCCGTTTTCCTCAAACGCGAGGTCAACCGCGCCCTGCATTACTATTTCGTCTCCCGAGTCATCGTAATCCTCCGAAACGAGCGAGGGATGCACCTTTACCGTGAACCTTTCTTCGCGGTAAACTTTTTCAGACGCGATAATGCGGTCAAACAGCGGGTTGCGCAGGAGCTTTGTCAAACCTTCTCTGTCAATCAGCTCCGCCTGCTCTCCGAGGAGCGAGCCATCCGAAACGAGCCTCTTTATCTCAGCGTCAATATCCTCTCTCGCGCGCTCAAAATCGCAGAACTGCAAAAACTGATGGTGAGCGGTGCCGCGCTCGGCGGCGGATTTGTGCTCCCTGCTGAGAAAGACAGGCTTGGCTATTATCTTATCAAAAATGCTGCTGTCGGCGTGTGAAACGTGAGAAGCGCTGACCTTCTGCGGCAGCCTTGTGGCGGCGGCGTGCGGATAGGTAAAGGATAGGTTCCAGCTCAGGATATCGGCGTAATTCTCCTCGGTCACGGGCTTTATCTTCAATTCCTCGGTGTTTTCAGCCGTGTTCTTTTGCTCGGTAAGCTGTTCGGGCGAATTTATCAGTTTAAAATCCCAATACGGATAGCTCTCACGGAGCGTGATTTGTTCGGCTCCTCCAAGCATATATCCGCGCGAGGACGGGTTCGCAAGCGCGCACATCGTTATCCAGTCAAGAATGCGTTTGCTGCCCGTGACCGTGTATGGGTCGATTATCGAGCCGAACATAAGCTGCGCCGCCATATCGGAGATATATTTCTCGGCTTTGGAAACCGTGCCGACAATTATAAGCTTCTCTCTGGCTCGGGTCAGAGCGACATATAGGATCCTCAGCTCCTCGGCAAGCTCGTTTCGCTCGATTTCGATTTCTACCGCAAGCCTCGGAAGCGTGTTGTAGCGGCACACTCCCGCCTTGCGCTTTATCCCGAGTCCCGCGTAATTATCTATCAGTACATCGGAGCTGAGATCCATTTTGTTGAATTTTTTGGCGCAGCCCGCCAAAAAGCAAACGGGGTATTCAAGGCCCTTTGATTTATGCACGCTCAGCACGCGCACTCCGTTCATCGCTTCGGCTCCGCCGCCCGAGGCAGACGGCAGCTCAGTGCCGTTTTCGATAACGCGGTCTATATAATAAACGAAGTCCGAAAGCGTTTTAACGCCGCCCGACTCATAGCTCCGTGCGAAATGTCTGAGGAGGTTCAGGTTTTTCATCGGGGCGTCTCCTCCGCTGACGGCGCAGGTTATCGCGCCGAGCGAGGTCTGTTCGAGCACTCTGCCTATCAGCTCGTCAACAGTTGAAACGTAAGCCAAGGAACGCAGCGCCGCAAGCTGCGATACGAACGCCGCCGCCTTCGCGCTTTTTGAGCCGTAAGCTTTGACAGCCGAGAAAAGCGAGGTGTAGCGGCTGCCCGCGCGTAGCTGAGCTAACTCGTCGGGAGTGAAGCCGTAAACGGGGCTGCAAAGCACCGAAAGCAAAGGTATATCTGACGCGGGGTTGTCTATAACGCGGAGAACGTTCAGCATTATTTTGACCTCTGTCGAATCAAATGCGCTTTCCTTTTCCTCGCTGTACGCGGGAATACCGCAGTTGATCAGAGTTTTGACGATTACTGGCGCCCTGTTTTTAGCGCTGCGCAGCATTACCGCGAAGTCGCCGAAGGTCAGCCTGCGCTTTTCGTTCCCGTCGGTAACCCTGAAACCGGAAGCCATAAGCTCACGTATCCGCCGCGCTATATAAGACGCTTCCAGCTCCGCATCGGACGAACCGCTTCCGAAAACGGTTTTATCAATGACGGCAAGCTCGGTCTCGCAGCCCTCTGCGGCTGTATACGGAAAGCCCGGGTTGAGGTATTCGTCGCGGGTGTAGTCCATTCGCGCGGTGTCCTTGCATATAAGACGCGAAAAGATAAAATTTACCGTGTCGCAGACCTCCGAACGGCTTCTAAAATTCTTGTCAAGAATTATAGTTGCGGGATAGGTCGGAGCATTCTCGTCGTAACGGCTGTAGCTTTCCTTTCTGCCCACAAAAATCTGCGGCTTTGCCTGCCTGAAGCCGTAAATGCACTGCTTTACGTCGCCCACGACAAACAGGTTTGTTTCGTCGCGCGAAACACAGTTGAAAATCAAATTCTGCACATCGTTAACGTCCTGGAACTCGTCCACGATGACCGCGTCAAATCTGCTCGAAATCTCATAGCCGCGTTCGGTTTTAATATAGCCCTTTTCCCTGTCGTACTCCGCCAAAAGCTTGACCGTCAGCAGCTCGATATCCGAAAAGGTAAGCACGTTCTTTTTGCGTTTAAGCCCGTCGAACCGCTCTATGTATCTTCTTGTGAGCGCGAACAGCACGTCAACCAACCTTTGAAGCTCCGCGAATTCCTCGCGAGCCTCCTGTGCCGTGCGGCAGAAATACTTTTTGAGCCGGGCGACGGTGTCCTTAACATTCTTACGGTTTGCCGCCGCCGCAAGCTTTGCCGGGTGATCGGTGTAGCCCTTCGGGGCGCGGAGCATCTTAGCGGAATAGCTGTTTACCGCCTTAACTATCGCGTCCCAGTCGCCGCCGAGCAGCTTCTCCTGTAGGTTGCGGAAATATATCAGATCGTCCTCGATAACGGGCGCAAGCTTGTCCCTCAGCTTTTGGTCGGACTCCATCAGCTCCTTGAAGGAGCTTTCGCAGAGGTTGACGCAGTGCGCCGCCGCAGGCAGCGCGTAGTCGATCATTATTTTGCCCCAGATCGAGCTTCTTACATCGGTTTCGCCGTAGCTCAAAAGCATATCGTCGAGCCATTGGTCGGGGAAGGGCTGGGTCTCAAGAAAGCTGTGGATCTTAAACACGGTCTCGCGCAGCTTTACGTCGCCGCCCTTGCCCGAAAAAGCGTCGAGCAGAGCGGAAAAGCCCGCATTTCCGCCGTTGTAAAAATCCTCCATTGCGCCGTCCATCGCGGCGGTTTTCATAAGCTCTATCTCGCTGCTGTCGGCTATCCGGTAATCCGCCGACACTCCGAGCGCGTGAAAATACTCCCTGACCAAATCTCCGCAAAAGCTGTCGATCGTGCTTATTGAGGCGGTTCGGAGCAGCTTGCTCTGGCGAATGAGCTGTGAATTGAACGGATCGTTTTCGAGCAGCTTTGAGAGCGACTCTGATATGCGCTGCTTCATCTCGGCAGCCGCATCGCGCGTAAAGGTCACTACGAGCAGCCTGTCGGCGTCCACGGGGTTATCGTCCGAGGTTATCATGCGGATAACTCTCTCCACCAAAACGGCGGTTTTGCCCGAGCCAGCCGCCGCCGAAACGAGCACCGAGCCGCCCTGAGCTTCAATCGCGTTTTTTTGCTGAGGCGTCCATTCGCGCGGCATCACTCACCGCCTCCTTCCTCTTTTTCGTTAAGAATTTCAAATACCTCGTCGTTTTTCATTCCCCGCACGTTTACCGGCGTGCTTTGACGGTAGGCGCACACGCTGTCATAGGGACAGTATTTGCAGGCGTCTTCGCCGCCCTTTAGCGGAGCCGCGGCAATATCGCCGCCGAACAACTTTTCTCCCATTTGAGCAACGGTATCGTTGAGCTTGCGGAAGATTTTTCCGAACTGTTCAAGCGTCGCGAGGCTGTCGGACTTCACGCTGTCTCCGTTTTTGATTTTGACGGGTATATATTTCGCGCCCTCCGATTTATCCATACCCTTAATGACTCGCACGTCATCAAGCAGCAGACCGTTCATTTTGAACCCTTCGCTGATTTTGTTTTCGATCTGCTTTTCTTCAAGCCCGTCAGCGTTTATATTAGGCACAACGGCGGGCATATACAGAATACCCGCCGGGATGATTTCTCCGTAGCGGCTCTCTCCCCCCTCCCTGATAGAGCAGAGATAGAGCAGCATTTGCAGGTTAAGACCGTAGATTATATCGGACAGCTTAAAGGTTTTGGAGCCTGTTTTGTAATCGACTATTCTCAGGTAGCTGCCGCCGTCGGTGCGCATGACATCGACTCTGTCCACGCTGCCGCAGACCGCGACGTTTTCGCCCGAAGGCAGCTTGACCGTGTAGGCGGGTATATCGCCGCCTATCTTCAGCTCGCAGTCGGCAACCTCGAAATCGCTTTGGCTCAGCTCGTCGATAAGGTGACGGAGAAGCAGCGCGAGGTTGGAGCACAAAACGTCAAGACGGTACAAAAACGACTTGTCCTTTGTCTCGCTTCCTCCGAGATAGCCTTCGAGATATGAGTTGACCTCGGCACGGATAAACTCCGAAAGCTGTTCGTCGTTCATAACCGAATATTCGTTTTTAGAATAATTTTTGAAGAACACTTCAAGGATATAGTGAACCATGGTGCCGTATTCCATGGGATTTATCTCGGCTTTTCTGCGCTCTCGCACCCTCAGACCGTAGCTGCAAAAATACGAAAAGCGGCACTTGCTGAACTTCTCGACCTGAGAGGCTGAGACCGTGAGCCTTTCGCCGAACAGCAGACGCGCGTTTTCAGGCTTTTCGATTTTGAACGGGGCACGGTCAAGAGCGCGCTTCACCGCCTCGGCTCCCGAGGCATAGCGCGGATTTTGGCTGAAAAAGCCGCCGAGTCCTTTCAGCTCGGAAAGACCGTCCGAAAGCGAACGCGCGTATTCCTCAAATGCAGGAGTCAGCGCCAACATAGATTCCTTCCGCTCGTCGTAGTCGAGCCTCTCGGTGACGGGCAACCTCGGAAAAATTTTCAGCGCTTCGGAAACGATAGACGAAGGCTTCTTCTTTTCGCCCTCCATGCTCACGCAGGGATAACTTATGTACAGCTTTTGCGAGGGTGCGGTAACGGCGCAGTAAGCCATGTAGGTTTCAAGCGCCGCGATGTATGAATAATCATCGCTCAGCGGGATATCGTTCAAAAGAAGCTGCTTGATCTCATAGTCCGAAAACAGCCCCGAGGAACGCGGCACGGCGGGAAAATCGCCGTCGCAGCAGCCGATAACAAAAGCCGCTTCAATAGAAGGGTTCCTCACGCGCTGGGCTGTGGTGACGGTGACGCAGTCTATCGTCCGGGGAATTTCAGAAAATTCTATATTAGAAATTTGGAGCGAAAGCAGCTCGTAATACCGTTCGGCAGACATCGTGCTGCTTCCCACCGCCGCCACTGTTTTGTCAAGGGCTTCCATAAGCAGCGCCCAAACGCGTATCTGCTCGACTCCCATGTCCTTTTCCCCGCCCGATTCAAGCGCGTCGTACATCTGCGAAAGCGCGTCGGGAGCGTGCAGTGTTTCAAGCAGCTCATAAAGCAAGGCGGAAATTTCCGCAGCGGTCTTGTCGGCGCAGGCGCGCTTGAACTCGATCAATGGCTCTGCAACGCTTTTGCGCACTCCCTCGGCGACCGCCAAATTCTGTCTGTCAGCGTCGGTGAATTCGTCGGCAAAGCCGCGCGGATTCTGCGTGAACGGCTCACAGAGCCGTCTTCCGCTGAGGTTCCAGACGTAAACATAATTTTCAAATGCGCTTATTTCCTCGGCGGTGTGAGTGGTAAGACCCGTTTTTAGCAGCGACAGAAAATCCTCGCGCTCAAAGCCATCGGTGATCAAACGGAAAACTGAGTCAATCAAACGGACGGCAGGCA
This sequence comes from uncultured Ruminococcus sp., assembly GCA_902777275.1. Taxonomy (GTDB): domain Bacteria; phylum Bacillota; class Clostridia; order Oscillospirales; family Acutalibacteraceae; genus Ruminococcoides. Next base: position 59,628 of record CACYTI010000009.1, read on the forward strand.
TAACAGTGACGTCGCGGCGGTTGTCGGTGAAGAACGGTATTTCGTATTTCTCAAAGGTGACGTCCAAAATGCCGCGATAATTTTTGTAGTCGCGGCATACTACGGAAATATCTCTGTAGCGCAGCCCTTCCTCCATTACGAGCCGCTTTATGCGCCGTGCGATAAAGGCGCATTCGTCGCAGTGATCGTCGGCGCGGTAGACGGTGATATTCTTCGGCACTTCCTCGGAGCATTTGAAGTGACGGCGGTATAAACCGCTCTCCAAGAGCGCGAGGTCATCGCTCTCAAAGCAGACGGACTCCTCAAGCTTTACGGGAGCCTTGATATCGACAGAATCGCGGCGGGCTATGTCGATAAGCGCGTTCATTGTGTCATGGGAAATCTCAAACACCTCGTCGTTCAGCCTGCCCGACGGGTCGAGGGTCAGCGCGACGCTTACCGAGCGGCAGCGCGTGAGCAGAACGCGAATTATTTCAAGCTGGGGCTTGGTGAAGCCAGAGAACGAATCTATAAAGAGCGCCATATTGCGAAAGATGTCATTATTCTCTAAAAGAATATTTTTCAGCCGTCCCAAATTGTCGAGCGGGTCAACATAGCTTTGAGAGAGCATGGCGTCGAACGCGTCCAGCACTAAAGCGGTTTCGTTAAGCTTGATTTTCAAAGTTTCGTCGCTGACTCTGTCTGCGGCGCCGCGAAGCATATCGGTCGTTATTCCGCTGTTTTTACACCCGGTAAGCGTGCTCAGCAGCATTTCAGCGACTCCGCGCTGACGTTTTGGACGCAGAAGCGTGAGCTTTTCGCTCAGCTGCTCAAGAGCTGCGCTCATAAGCACAGCGCGGGTTCCGTTGTCGATAACGTTCATCGGCACACAGCGCGTCCTCTGAAAGACATCGCGGCACATTCCGTCAAAGCCGAAAACCGTTACATTGCGGCTCAGACGCGCGCCCAAAAGCTCCAAAAACCGCTTTTCGGTTTCAAAAGATATCTGGTCGGGCACCAGCATAAGAACCTGTTCGCCGCCGCGCGCAAGCTCCTCGATTTTTTTATGTATCAGGGCGGTTTTGCCCGTGCCGCCCGTTCCCAAAATAAATTGCAGCATATTTTTCACCTTAAAAAATTTGGCTGATATTTTCAAATAACTCTATGATAAAAAACTTGTATTCCCGTTTTTCGTTTCTGACAACCTCATATCCGTTCTCGCCCAGAGCTTCCTTAGCCTTGCCGTCATCCGGACTGCCGACGCACAGCGACGGGAACATTACACACCACCAGTTGTGCCCATTTCCCTCGCCGATAGTTATCCTCAGCGCGTCGTATGTGCCCGACGGAAGCGTGTAATCATCGTAGCGGCGCGTGTCAAACGGCATTCGGGTAAGCTCGGCGCGGACGGGATAGGCGTATCCGCTTTCGGCTATTTCTTCGGAAGCGGCGTCGGCAAGCTCCTGCAAATGAGCGGCGGCAAGCCTTTCGGCTGTCTCCTTATCTTCCGCGTTCTCAAACAAATTTGACGTCAGCTCAAGGATCCTGTCTCGCACCCTGAGCTTCAAAGCCTGATCCTCCCCGCTGTCGGAGTTAGCTAAAATGTGCAGGCGGAAAACGTTGTCGGATATATCGGCGCACTCAGCCTGAAAAGGGACCATAGAATAAACAACAGTCAGAATAAAACCCGCGCAAAGCGCTTTGATAAATAACCTCATAAAAAACAACCTGTCCTTTCTTTATGAAAATTATGGACAGGAATTTTTTAAAGTATTCTTCTTTTTGATAATTTGCGAAAATTTAACGCTGAATGCAGGAAATGCAGGCTGTGTAGGCGCAAATCAGAGAAACCAACATCGAAAAAACCGCATAGCCAAGCCGTTTTTTAATTGAAGTGTATGTTATGTATATAAAGTATATATGTAGTGTAGTAAAATAAGAAAAAAGTAAATATTTATTATACTGTTTTTTATTTTTTTATTTTTATACAGGAGGTATATAACAAACAACGTACATCAACTGTCACAACATCGAAAAACCGCATAGATAAGCCGTTTTTCGTATGACAATTCTCATTCTTCAATATACATAACCTACAGCAGCTTGAAGCTGCACCCGATCCGCGCTGCTCACCGTTGATTTATTTATGAGTTTTGCGCCCGCGTTTTATGCAGACTAATATATTCGTATTCCCGGTGATTGTAGGGGCGAACCCGTGTGTTCGCCCTCGCACCGACGTTTTTTTCCCGTCCGATTGTTGATAGAAACACAAACTTTTTGTTCAGCGCTCTCGGGCGCACACGCGGAAATTCCCCTAACAGGGGAAATGTCGCGTCAGCGACAAAAGGGTTGCCGTTTTCGCAGAAAAGCGCCCCTACGATGTGAAGGATAACATCATTTTATCCAAAGGCGCACAACGCAGCCTCCAAACAAATCGATTTCCAAACTCCACTATTAACTAAACTTCTCAGCCAGCAAATCGCTCATGCAGTACATTCCCGCAGGCTGCTTTGCGAGGAACATTGCGGCGTTCACTGCTCCCGCGGCGAAAACCTCCTTGGACTGCGCCTGATGAGTAATCGTCACAACTTCGTCGTGTCCAGCAAAAATCACCTCATGCTCGCCGACTATCGTACCGCCTCTTACTGAGTGAATACCGATTTCGTTCTTCGAGCGTCTTTTTCTGACGGCGTGGCGGTCGTACATATACTGGGGCTCCTGCTCAAGCGTTTCGGATATAGCGTCCGCGATCATCAGCGCGGTTCCGCTGGGCGCGTCCACCTTGAGGTTGTGGTGCTTTTCGACAATCTCAATGTCGAAGCTTCCGCCGAGCACCCTTGAAGCCTGCTTTGAAAGCTCGATCAAAAGGTTGATCCCAAGCGACATATTTCCCGAAAAGAAAATTGCCACCTTCTCCGACGCCTTCTTTATGCTCTCGATCTGCTCCGAGGTATAACCCGTGGTGCAGATAACGCAGGGAATGTTGTTCTTCACCGCGTAGTCGAGCATTCCGTCGAGCGCGGCGGGATTTGAAAAATCAACTAAAACGTCGGGCTTTTCGCTCTCAACACTTTCAAAATCCTTATAAACGGGAAACTCATTCTTATTCACGCCATACGCGTCAACGCCGAACAGCGTTTGGCAGGCGTCGTTTTCCTCAGCGGCGCGGGCAACAAATCCGCCCATCTTGCCGTTGCTGCCTACGATTGCAATATTTACCATTTTATCTTCCCCTTTTAACGATTAACTTCGTTAATCATTTTTGTTTAAAATCAATACAATTCAGGGCGGGCAAAGCCCGCCCTTTAAATGCTTTATTTACTTCTTGTACTTGTCAAGCAAATCGTACTTAGCCAGACAATCCTTGAGATTGTGGTAGTTTGCTAAATTCATCGGAACAAGCGGCATTCTGCACTCGCCCGCCTCAAAGCCGAACAGGTTCATGGCTGTCTTGACGGGAATCGGATTTACATCGCAGAACAACATATTCATCAGCTCAATGTAGTGGAAGTGAAGCTTCTGAGCCTCGGCAAAATCGTTGTCAAGGCAATACTGACAAATATTGTGCATCTCAACGGGGCAGATGTTCGCGAACACCGAAATAACGCCCAAAGCGCCGAGCGACATGAACGGAACCGTCTGGTCGTCGTTGCCCGAATAGATATCAAGGTTGTCGCCGCAGAGCGAACGGATAAGCGCGACCTGAGAGATATCGCCGCTGGCTTCCTTTGCCGCCGCAATGTTGGGGTGCTTGCAAAGCTCGGCGTAGGTCTTGGGCTTGATGTTGCAGCCCGTGCGCGACGGAACATTGTAAAGAATGATCGGAATGTCAACCGCGTCGGCGATCATGTTGAAGTGCTTGATCAAGCCTGCCTGAGATGTCTTGTTGTAATAGGGAGTGACGGTGAGAAGCGCGTCTGCACCGTACTTCTGCGCTTCCTTGGACAGCATGACCGCAAAGGCAGTGTCGTTGCTGCCCGTGCCCGCGATAACGGGTATCCTGCCGTTGACCTTATTGGCTACAAAGTCGAGAACCTCGCAGTGCTCCTTCTCGCTGAGAGTAGCCGCCTCGCCCGTGGTGCCGCAGGCAATAATAGCGTCTGTCTTGTTCTGAATATGAAACTCCAGCAAATCAGCAAGAACCGGATAGTTGACAGAACCGTCTGAATTCATGGGAGTGACCAGCGCCACGCCCGAACCGGTGAAAATGTGGTTAGCCATAATACGCCTCCGTAAAAATTTTAGTCCATATAGCCTTCTGCGCAAAGCAGCTCGGCGAGCAATACGGCGCCGCCTGCCGCGCCTCTGAGTGTGTTGTGGGACATACACACGAATTTATAATCGTACTGGGTATCCTCTCTGAGTCTGCCGACGGAGACCGCCATGCCGTTTTCGAGATTTCTCTCGGACTTGATCTGCGGACGGTCGGGCTCGGTAAAGTAGTGGAGGAATTGCTTGGGCGCGCTCGGAAGCTCAAGCTCCTGCGCTCTGCCCTTATAGTTCTCCCACACCGAAATGATTTCCTCAACAGAGGGCTTTTTCACGCCGTCCTTGAACGACATGAACACCGCCGCTGTGTGACCGTCGGAAACGGGAACGCGCAAGCACTGAGAAGTGATAGCTATCTCATCGGTGAGAACGATCTCGCCGTCCTGAATGCTTCCCCAGATCTTAAGCGGCTCTTTTTCGGATTTCTCCTCCTCGCCGCCGATATACGGAATGAGGTTGTCAACCATTTCGGGCCATGTTTTAAAGGTTTTGCCCGCTCCGGAAATAGCCTGATAAGTGCAGGCGAGAACCTTGTTCACACCTAACTCTCTGAGCGGGTTGATAGCGGGAACATAGCTCTGCAAAGAACAGTTTGACTTAACAGCTACAAAGCCGCGCTTGGTGCCGAGACGCTTTCTCTGAGCCTCGATGATCTTGATGTGATCCGCGTTGATCTCCGGGATAACCATTGGAACATCGGGAGTGAAACGGTGAGCCGAGTTATTGGAAACGATGGGGCACTCGGCTTTGGCGTATTTTTCCTCAAGGTCGCGGATCTCGTCTTTTTTCATATTGACCGCGCAGAAGCAAAAATCTACCTTAGAGGCGACCTCATCCACGTTTTCCGCGTCTATAATGACCATGTCCTTATATTTATCGGGCAGGGGTTTAGCCATGTGCCATCTGCCGTCAACAACGTCGCCGTATTTTTTGCCGGCGCTTCTGGCGCTGGCGGCAAGCGCTGTCACCTCGAACCACGGATGATTCTCAAGCAAAAGCGCAAAACGCTGTCCTACCATGCCGGTAGCTCCGATGATTCCTACATTATACTTTCTCACTGTGATTCCTCCGATTGAAACAAATTTCAAAAAACGGTTGCCTTATTTTGAAAAATATACTATTATAGAAAGGCGCGAACGCGCGCAACCGCAAAATACAGGATTATTTCCAAATTACCTTACTATATAATATATCATTTTAAGTGTTTATTGTCAATTATTTTGCAGGCTGAATTTAATCATTATTCATTCAGGAAGGTTTTTGTTATGAAAACGAGCGATTTTTATTACGAACTGCCAAAGGAGCTGATTGCCCAGACTCCCGTTGAGCCGCGCGACAGCTCGCGTTTGCTTGTTCTTGACAGAAAAAGCGGAGAAATCAGTCACCGCCGTTTCAGCGACATAATCGAATATTTGCAGGAAGGCGACCTCATAGTTGCGAACGACTCGCGCGTTCTGCCCGCGAGGATATACGGAGTAAAGAATGGAACGGGTGCGAGGGTCGAATTCCTCCTGCTCAGGCAAATAACGGGTAATCGCTGGGAAACTCTCTGCAAGCCCGGCAAAAAGGCGCGCGAGGGAGCAAAATTCTCGTTCGGAGACGGCATACTCACCGCTGAGGTAACAGAGGTTAAGGATGACGGGAACCGCATTGTTGATTTCAACTGCGACGAAAACTTTTTCGCGGCGCTTGACAAAATCGGTCAGATGCCTCTTCCCCCTTACATCACCGAGGAGCTGAAGGACAAGGAGCGCTATCAAACGGTATACAGCAACGAGATAGGCTCGGCGGCGGCTCCCACTGCGGGACTGCACTTCACCGAGGAGCTTATGGAAAGGATCCGGGCGAAGGGCGTTAAAATTGCCTACGTCACCCTGCACGTCGGACTCGGCACCTTCCGCCCCGTTAAGGTAGACGACGTGACAAAGCACAAAATGCACAGCGAGCACTACGAGATACCCGAAGAGACAGCGCGGCTGATAAACGAAACGAAGCGAAACGGCGGAAGGGTAATTGCGATAGGCACAACCTCCTGCCGCACGCTCGAGAGCGTAGCCACGCAGTACGGAGAGATAAAGCCGTGCGACGGTTTCACGGATATCTTCATATATCCCGGCTACGAGTTCAAGGTGCTCGACGGACTTGTAACGAATTTCCACCTGCCCGAAAGCACGCTCATTATGCTGGTTTCCGCCTTCGCGGGATATGAGAACATTATGAACGCCTATCAAATTGCCGTAAAAGAAAAATACAGATTTTTCAGCTTTGGGGACGCGATGGTTATTCTATAATTTGTATATTATTTTAATATGATATTATTGACAATTCTGATTGTAAAGCATATAATATAGACGAAAGGTGGTATAACTATGGCTCAGACAAATGTAAATATAAGAATGGACGAAAGCACCAAAAAGGCGTTTGACGCATTTTGCAATGAAATCGGCTTATCCGTAAGCTCGGTTTTTAATATGTTCGCAAAAACGGTCGTGAGGGAGCAGCGTATTCCTTTTGAGATATCAGCAGAGATTCCGAACAAAAAAACAAGAAAAGCAATCGAGAATGCCAGAAACGGCGTTGAACTCAGTAGAGAATTCCATTCTGTATCGGAATTGATGGAGGATTTGAATGCTGACGATTAGATACGAAACCAATTTCAAAAAGGATTATAAGCGGATCAAAAAGCGTGGATATAATATCAAACTTTTTGAAGCTGTGGTAGAAATGCTTGCCGAGCAAAAAACTTTACCTCAAAAATACAAAGACCATTCTTTATCAGGCGATTACTCCGATTGCCGAGAATGTCATATTACTCCCGACTGGCTTTTGATTTACAGAATTAACGATAATGAGTTGATTCTGACATTGACAAGAACCGGCACCCACAGCGATTTATTCTGAATAACGGCGGCGTATTGCTTTGCGCCGCTGTTTTTCCGCAATTATCAGTTCGTATTTAATCATATTTTAATTCTTTGGAGGAATTATGTTTAAGCTTATAAAAACCGAAAACAAAGCGCGGCGCGGCGAATTCGACACACCCCACGGTGTAATTCAGACTCCCGCTTTTATGAACGTCGCCACCTGCGGCGCGATAAAGGGCGCTGTGTCCGCTGCCGACCTGAAAAACATAAAATGTCAGGTTCAGCTTTGCAACACCTATCACCTTCATCTGCGCCCGGGCGACGGCGCGATAAAGGATCTGGGCGGTCTGCACAGGTTCACCCGCTGGGACGGTCCGATCCTGACCGACAGCGGCGGATTTCAGGTGTTCTCGCTCGCAAAGCTGCGCAATATAAAAGAAGAGGGCGTGACCTTCAACTCACATATCGACGGCAGAAAAATCTTCATGGGTCCCGAGGAGAGCATGACTATCCAGTCAAACCTCGGCTCGACGATAGCAATGGCGTTCGACGAGTGCGTCGAGAACCCTTCACCCTACGGCTACACAAAGGACAGCGTGGCGCGAACCACACGCTGGCTTAAACGCTGTATCGCAAAAATGGCGGAGCTTAATTCTCTTGAAGGAACGATCAACCGCCGTCAAATGCTATTCGGCATAAATCAGGGCGGAACCTACCACGATCTTCGCGTTTCGCATATGCAGGAGATCGCCGAACTGAACCTTGACGGCTACGCGATAGGCGGATTGGCGGTCGGCGAGCCCACCGAAGTCATGTACGAGGTCATCGAGGTCGTGGAGCCGCACGCACCGTCCGATAAAATCCGCTACTTGATGGGCGTGGGAACTCCCGTCAACATACTCGAATCCGTTCACCGTGGAATAGATCTTTTCGACTGTGTAATGCCCAGCCGCAACGCACGTCACGGGCAGCTTTTCACATGGGAGGGAATACGCAACATAAACAACGCCAAATACGCGCTCGACTCCTCACCCATCGACGAACACTGCAATTGCCCTGTCTGCCGCAGCTACTCGCGCGCATATATCCGCCACCTTATCAAGAGCGGTGAAATGCTCGGAATGAGGCTGTCGGTGCTGCACAACCTGTATTTCTACAACAACCTCATGGAAATTATCCGTCAAAAGCTTGATGAGGGCTGTTTTGAGGAGTTCTATATGGAACAACGTGATATTTTAGGCAAACGCATTTGAACTTTTTGTGTAATATTTGACAAGCCGTTAATAAAACTAATCGGTTTTTGTATAAAAAAACACTTGAAACCTTGCGCCAAAACTGCTATAATACAAAATGTTGTGTTATAAACAATGAATGAATACAATAGACATTAGGAGGAAAATTATGAACGGCGGAATGATAGGAATGATCGCGATTTACGCGGTTATCATCGGTTTGGTTTACCTGTTCCTGCTCAGACCAAATTCAAAGAAGAAAAAACAGGAAGCTGAGATGCGCAATAACCTTGAAATCGGCGACGAAATCACAACGATCGGCGGAATCGTCGGCAGAGTTGTCGCGATCAAGGACGAAGAGGACGCGCTTATTATCGAAACAGGCTCCGACAGAGTTAAGATGAAGTTTAAAAAGTGGTGTATTTCTTCCGTTGACACCGTAAAGGAAACAACACCGGTACCCGAGAAAAAGAGCTTATTCAGCGGCTTTGGCAAGAAGAAAAACTCAGCGGAAGCAAAAGAAGAAAAAAACGCATAATAACACATTCCCCCGAATATACTGCGGTAAAGTATTATTCGGGGGATTTTTTATGTATGACAAAAAGCGGTTAGTCAAGTCGGTGGTAACGGGGCTGCTGTGCGGAATATTTACAAGCGTTGCGCTGATGTGCATATTCGCGGCGGTGATGACCAAGGGTGGGCTGCTTCCCGCCGATATATTGGATTACATCATGGCGGGATGTTTAGGCGCGGGCGCGCTGACGGGAGGCTTCATCTCGGCTAAAATCAACAGGGGAGCTGGTCTTATAGCGGGAGCGGCGGCGGGAACGGCAATGTTAGCGGCACTGACGCTGACCTCGGCAATCAAAGGAGAAGCGGATTTTTCGTCGCTGTTTTTTATAAAGCTTGCCGCTGCGGTTTTGGGAGGCTCACTCGGCGGAGCGTTGGCGGTCAGAGAGAAAAAGCAGAAAATTTAATCACGGTCGGTCGGCTGAGCCGACGGTCAGTCCGCGCCCGTTGCCACGGGAAGGCAGTCCGCGCTCCAAATGTTTGCGAGTACGGTCACCATCATACCCGCGTTAAAATTTTAGATGTCATTTCTATTTGTCGCAAAGCGACAAAAGGGTTGCCGACCGGCTACGGGCTCTCCTACAATGTCAAGGTAATGTTTACTATCAATCTCACCTTGACTGCCGTAGGGACAGCCCTTGCGGCTGTCCTTGGGCGCTGAACAAAACGTTTTGTTTCCTATCGACAAACGGACGGGAAAACAACGTCGGTGCGAAGGAGCCCGCAAGGGGCTCCACTACGTTAAATTTGATATGGAGGTTACCTTGGGCGCGTAGTGACAGGGCTTGCCCCTGTCAAAACATTTCCTTGAAACGAACATAAAACGCGGGCACAAAACTCATAAATGAAACAAAGGTTGGGATCGCGGATTGGGTCAAGCGTCACGCTTGCGCGGACTGATTGTCGGCTCAGCCGACCGGGTTGATTATTGGTTTGGTTTGTGGTATAATATATGATGATAAAAAATATCTGTTGGCAAAGGAGTGAGCCGTATGAAGGTCAGCGCAGGCGACAGAGTAGAAATGAAAAAACCGCATCCCTGCGGCGGCAAAACATTTACCGTGATGCGCGTGGGAATGGACTTTAAGCTGAAATGCGAAACCTGTGGTCACGAGATAATGCTGCCGCGCTCAAAGGCGGAAAAGGGCATTAAGAAAATTTTGGTGGTGTAAAATATGTTTGAGAAAATCGAAATTTTTGACAAGAGATATTCCGAGCTTAACCGCAGACTGTATGAGCCCTCGGTTGCCGCCGACCCCGACGAGTACCAAAAGGTTATGAAGGAGATCAAGTCGATCGAGGAAATCGTCCTGACCTACCGCGATTATAAAAAAGCCCTTGAATCAGAACGGGACAGTCTTGAAATTTTAACCGATAATTCCGATACGGAATTAAAAGAGTTGGCTCAGCTTGATCTTGAGGACGCCAAGGAGAAAATCGAGGAGTACTCGGAGCAGCTTAAAATCCTGCTGCTTCCCAAGGACCCCAATGACGAGCGCAATGTCATTATTGAGATCCGCGGGGGCGCGGGCGGCGAGGAAAGCGCTCTGTTTTCGGCGGTGCTTTTCAGAATGTATTCCATGTACGCCGAGCGCAGGGGCTACAAAATAGAGATAATCAACCAAAACGAAACCGAGTTGGGCGGCTACAAGGAAATCTCCTTTATGATATACGGCGAGGGCGCTTACTCGCGCTTTAAATACGAGAGCGGAGTTCACCGCGTTCAGCGCGTTCCCGAAACCGAGAGTCAGGGCAGGGTTCACACCTCAACAACGACAGTAGCCGTTCTTCCCGAGGCCGAGGACGTCGAGCTTGAGATAAACCCCTCCGACTTGAAAATCGACACCTTCCGTTCGAGCGGAGCGGGCGGTCAGCACATCAACAAGACAAGCTCTGCTATCCGGATAACTCACCTTCCCACGGGAATGGTCGTTGAGTGTCAGGACGAAAGGAGCCAGTACAAAAACAAGGACAAGGCTTTAAAAGTGCTGAAAAGCCGTCTGCTAAAGGAAAAGCAGGACGCGCAGGCGAGCGAAATCGCCGCCGACAGGAAATCGCAGGTCGGCACGGGAGACCGCAGCGAAAGGATACGCACCTACAACTATCCCCAGGGCAGACTCACCGACCACAGGATCGGTCTGACACTTTATAAGCTTGAAGACATTTTAAACGGCAACTTGGACGAGGTGATCGACGCTCTCATCACCGCCGACCGCGCCGAAAAACTAAAAGAGAGCATGGAACAGGGCTGATGAAAACACAGGTTTTAGATAAACACCAAACCGACGTCGCCGCCGAAATACTCAAAAACGGCGGAGTTGTGGGGATACCCACCGAAACGGTTTACGGGCTGGCTGCCGACGCGCTAAACGGCGAGGCTGTCGCGAAGATTTTCAAAGCAAAGGGACGGCCTGCCGACAATCCGCTTATCGTACATATTGCTGAGCTTTCGGATATCGAAGCCTTCGGGCTTGTTCGCGAGCTTCCCGAAAGCGCGATAAAGCTTGCCAAGGAGTTCTGGCCGGGACCGCTTACAATGATAATGAAGCGCACAGACGTTATTCCGCGCGAGGTTTCTGCGGGGCTCGACACGGTCGCGATACGCCTCCCCTCTCACCCGCTTGCACGTGAGATAATTAAGCTTGCGGGCACGCCGCTCGCGGCTCCGTCGGCAAATTTATCGGGCTCGCCGAGTCCCACGACCGCGCGCCATGTTTTGAACGACATGGACGGCAAAATCGACGCGGTGCTCGACGGCGGACAAAGCGAGGTCGGTGTTGAAAGCACAGTGATAACTCTTGCGGGCGAAACGCCGCGCCTGCTCCGTCCCGGCGGAATAACCGTTGAACAGCTAAGAGAGGTTCTCGGTGAGGTAGAGGTTGACGACGCGGTGCTCCACCGCCTTGCCGACGGCGCCGAGGCTGCGAGTCCGGGCATGAAGTACAAGCATTACGCGCCGCGAGCCGACGTTATCCTGCTGAAATGCAGCGACGAGGATTTTATTAACTACATAAACAAGCACGCTTCCGACGGCGTTTGCGCCCTGTGCTGCGACGAGGATCTGTTTTTGCTGAAAACAAAAACCGTTTCGCTCGGCCGCAGAGGAGATTATCTTACTCACGCCCGTCACCTTTTCGACTGCCTCAGACGAATCGACGGGAACAAAACGATTCACACCGTCTATTCGCGGCTGCCGTCAACCGAGGGCGTAGGGCTTGCGGTGTACAACCGTCTTATCCGCGCGGCGGGATTCGAGGTGAAGGAGTTGTGAGAAGCTATTTTTTAGCGGGTCTGACAGGTCAGAGCGGCGCGGGAAAAAGCACGGTTTCGCGCGTTTTTTCGGAGCTTGGGGCGAAAATTATCGATGCTGACGCTATTGTGCGAGAGCTTTATGTTCCCTGCTCGCCGTGCGTTACGGCTGTGGCGGCGGCGTTCGGAAGCGATTGTCTGCTTGAAAACGGCGGGATTAACAGAAAGGTTTTAGCCGAACGCGCTTTTTCGTCTCCCGCAAGCACCGCTCTGCTCGGCAGGATTGTTCACCCGTTTGTGACAGCGCGATTCTTTGAGCTGCTTCGCGGCTGCAGCGGGCTTGTGGTTTACGACGCTCCGCAGCTTTTTGAGTCGGGAGCGGACATAATCTGCGACTGTGTTATCGCGGTTACAGCGGATAGGGACGTCCGGATCTCGCGAATAAGGGAGCGCGACTGCATTAATGAGGAACAGGCTGAGGCGAGGGTCAAGGCGCAGCTTGACGAGGAATTTTTTCGCAGCAAAGCTGATTTTATAATAGAAAACAACGGCGGAACAGATTCGCTGCGGCAAAGCGCCGCCGAGGTGTTCCGAACGATTGTAAACGGGGTGAAATGATGGCGCAGCATCACGCCAACAACAGAAACGGGTCAAAGCAAAGTAAGAAAAATAATAATAAAGTTAATTCTGGCAAAAAGGGCTCAAGGCTTGCAAACATTGTTATTTGGGGAATCGTGCTCGCGGTTGCAGCGGCAGCGGTCATTTTTGCAGCTTCGGGTTTTCACAACCAAATCAAGGACAAGATCAAAACAAGCCAGTATCCGCAGAGCTACAAAGAGTATGTCGATAAGGCGGCTAAGGATTACAATCTTGATCCCGCCCTGATATTTGCCGTTATACGCACCGAAAGCGGCTTCAACGCCAACGCGGAATCGCACGCGGGCGCCTACGGGCTTATGCAGATCACGGACGACACTTTTGAGCACTATATGAATTTGCGCGGCGAATCGGGGGAATATACCGTTGAGGATCTGTTCACGCCCTCGGTAAACATCGACTACGGCTGCAACATACTCAGCGACCACATAAATACATTCGGAGACGAGAAAGCCGCCGTTGCCGCCTACAACGCGGGTCCCGGCAACGTCGAGGCATGGCTGTTCGATCCCGAGATCAGCCCCGACGGAAAAACGCTAATCGTTGAAAATATTCCCTTTGAAGAAACGCGAAATTACGTTGAGCGGGTCGAGTACTCAAAGCAAGCTTATAAGGAGCTGTATTACTGAGCGGACAATTTCGGTTGTCGATTTTCAGCGCTACGTGAAATGTTATGTTACATACAGAAAGGAAGAATCATCATGTCAGATGAAAAGACAAAAACCGCGCTTTTGCGCGAAGAACTTATGAACGAGCCAAAGGACGCCAAGTCTCTCTCGGCAGAAACGATAGCCGAGGCTGACAGCTTTTGCGAGGGCTACAAGGCGTTTTTGAACGACGCTCCCGTTGAGCGCGAGGCGGTCAGCTTCGCTCTTAATGCAGCGAAAGAAGCGGGCTTCACCGCTTTTGACCCGAACGCTTCATACAAATGCGGCGACAGAGTTTATCTTGTAAACCGCGACAAGGCGATCGCGTTGGCGGTCATCGGCAAAAACGGCGTCAAAAACGGCGCGCGTCTCGCTATTGCGCATATCGACTCCCCGAGAATCGACCTCAAGCCCAACCCGCTTTACGAGGCGAACAACCTTGCACTCTTCAAAACCCACTATTACGGCGGTCTGAAAAAATACCAGTGGACGGCTATTCCGCTCAGTCTGCACGGAGTCGTCGTCAAGCTTGACGGCACCCGCGTAGATGTTAAATGGGGCGACGAGCCCGATGAAAGCTGCTTCTGCGTGACCGATCTGCTGCCGCACCTCGCTCAGGAGCAGGTGACAAAGCCAATGGCTAAGGCGTTTACGGGCGAAGACCTGAACGTGCTTGTAGGCTCGCGCCCTTATCCCGATGCCGAGGACGAAAAAGAGCTTGTAAAGCTGAATGTCATGTCCATCCTCAATGAAAAATACGGCATTACCGAGGGTGATTTCCTTTCGGCGGAGCTTTGCCTCGTCCCGACCTTTAAAGCAAAGGACATCGGCTTTGACCGCAGCATGATAGGCGGCTACGGTCACGACGACAAGGTCTGCGCTTATCCTGCGCTCATGGCGGCGCTAAACACCGTTGAGCCGGAGCAGACCTGTATAACCTATCTCACCGACAAAGAGGAAATCGGCAGCGACGGCAATACCGGTATGCAAAGCGATTTCCTGCGCTATTTCATTTATGACTTGGCAGCTCAGGACGGCGTAATGGGCTACCGCGCCTTATCGCAGAGCACCTGCCTTTCGGCTGACGTCAACGCGGCTTTCGACCCCACATACGCCTCTGCTTTTGAGGCGAAGAACAGCTGCTACCTCGGCAGCGGCGTTGTGATTTCAAAATACACGGGTCACGGCGGAAAATACGATACCTCGGACGCTTCGGCGGAATACATGGGAAAGGTTCGCGCGCTGCTTGAAAACAATGATATCCAATGGCAGATCGGCGAACTCGGCAGAGTTGACCTCGGCGGCGGCGGAACGATAGCGAAGTACGTAGCAAATATGAATGTGGACGTTATAGACCTCGGCGTTCCCGTGCTCAGTATGCACGCGCCGTTTGAAATAGTAAGCAAAACCGACGTTTTCATGGCGTACAGAGCTTTTTACGAGTTCTTTGCCGAAGCGTAAAATTTGATATGAATCCTATTATACGTTTGGTTGTACTTTCCCATCAAATAAAAAAGGGAGCGTTTTCGCAAAAGCGGACGCTCCTTTTTTATATGAAGTTATCCTTTTTTATCAATCATCTGCTGCTAAACTCCCAAAAGCGGCTTTAAATACTGTCCCGTAAATGAAGCACTGTTCCGCGCAACCTGCTCGGGTGTGCCCCGGGCAATTATTTTTCCGCCCATGTCGCCGCCCTCGGGTCCAAGGTCTATTATATGGTCTGAGGTTTTTATAAGGTCAAGGTTGTGCTCAATAACAACCACGGTGTTACCGCTGTCCACAAGAAGCTGCAGCACATCTGTAAGGCGGTGAACGTCGGCTATGTGCAGACCCGTTGTCGGCTCGTCGAGAATATAAATCGTTTTGCCCGTGCTTCGCTTTGCAAGCTCAGTGGCAAGCTTTACGCGCTGCGCCTCGCCGCCCGAAAGCGTTGTGGCGGGCTGCCCGAGCTTGATATAGCCGAGTCCGACGTCGAACAGCGTTTTGAGCCTGCGGTGGATTTTGGGAATGTTCGCGAAAAACATCATCGCTTCCTCGACGCTCATTTCAAGCACGTCGTTTATCGACTTTCCCTTGTATTTCACCTCAAGCGTTTCGCGGTTGTAGCGCTTGCCCTTGCAGACCTCGCAGGGAACATAAACGTCCGACAGGAAATGCATCTCGATTTTTATTATTCCGTCGCCCTGGCACGCCTCGCATCTGCCGCCCTTTACATTGAACGAAAAACGCCCCTGCGTGTAGCCGCGCATTTTCGCGTCCTGAGTCTCGGCGAACAGCGCGCGGATATCGTTGAAAACTCCTGTATAGGTCGCAGGATTCGAGCGTGGGGTCCTTCCTATCGGGCTTTGGTCGATTTGTATGACCTTGTCAAGATTTTCAAGCCCTATTATCGCCTTGTGCCTGCCCGAAACCGTCTTGGCGCGGTTCAGCTCACGGGCGAGAGTTTTGTAAAGCACCTCGTTGATGAGCGAGCTTTTGCCGGAGCCCGACACCCCTGTAACGCAGACAAATTTCCCTAAAGGAATTTTAACATCAATATTTTTCAGATTGTTTTCCGCCGCGCCGATTATTTCAATATATTTTCCGTTTCCCTTCCGACGGTTTTCGGGGACGGGAACCGCCCGTTTGCCGCTGAGGTACTGCCCCGTTACGGACTCCTCACAGGCTTTTATAGCGTCAACCTCGCCCGTGCAGACTATCTCTCCCCCGTGAATGCCTGCCCCGGGTCCGACGTCAACAATAAAATCGGCGGCGTACATCGTTTCTTCGTCGTGCTCGACAACGATAACGGTGTTGCCCAAATCGCGGAGCCTTTTCAGGGTGCCGAGAAGCTTTTCGTTATCGCGCTGGTGAAGACCGATGCTCGGTTCGTCGAGAATATACAGCACGCCCATCAGCGAGCTGCCTATCTGGGTTGCTAATCGGATCCGCTGGCTTTCGCCGCCCGAAAGCGTTCCCGACGAGCGCGACAGCGTGAGGTAGCCAAGACCTACACTCTTCAGAAAATTGAGCCTCTCGGTAATTTCTTTAAGTATCTCCTTGCCTATCACGGCTTCCTTTTCGCTCAACTCAAGGTTCTTGATGAACTCTATCGCATCTGTAACGGGCTTCTTGCAGAAATCGGAAATATTGATTCCGCCGACCGTCACCGCAAGGCTTTCGCGCGACAGTCGCTCTCCCATGCAGGAGTCGCAGGGAATCTCGGTCATGTAACCGCGGATCTCATCCTTTATCCAGTTTGATGATGTTTCGTGAAAGCGGCGTTCAAGATTTGTTATCACACCCTCGAACTCCTGCTCATAGGTGCCGCTGCCGTAAGCCGATTGGCGATGAACCGTCAGCTTTTCCCCGCCCGTGCCGTAGAGGATCTTGTTCACCACGTCGTCAGGGATATTCTTTATCGGCTCATTCAAAGAGAATTTATATCTTCGGGCGAGTGCTTCCATATACATTGCAGCGATCTGGCTGCCGTCCATAGCCCAGCCGCTGCCCTTTATGCCGTTTTCGCTTATGCTTTTATTCCTGTCGGGAATTATTTTGTTCTCGTCGATTTTCAAAAAAACTCCCAAGCCCGTGCATTTGGGGCACGCGCCGTAAGGATTGTTGAACGAGAACATTCTCGGTGAAAGGTCGTCAATGCTCACGCCGTGCTCGGGGCAGGCGTATTTCTGTGAGAAGGTCACGTCCTCCCCGCCGACAAAGCTGACGATAACAAGCCCTCCGCCCAACTTTGAGGCGGTTTCAATGCTGTCGGACAGGCGCGAGGAAATGTCGGGCTTTATCACCAGACGGTCAACGACTATCTCTATATTATGCTTTTTATTTTTCTCTATCGGAATTTTCTCGGACAAATCATAGATTATGCCGTCCACTCGCACGCGTGCAAAGCCGGACTTCGCCGCGCTTTCAAGAACCTTAGCGTGTTCGCCCTTCCTGCCGCGCACAACGGGAGCCAAAATCTGTATTCTGCTGCCCTGCTCATACTCCATTACTCTGTCAACGATCTGATCAACAGTCTGCTGACGGATCTCTCTGCCGCAGACGGTGCAGTGAGGAACGCCGATCCTCGCGTAAAGCAGGCGCAGATAGTCGTAAATCTCCGTAACCGTTCCGACGGTTGAGCGGGGATTCTTTGACGTGGTCTTCTGGTCGATAGAAATAGCAGGCGACAACCCCTCTATGCTTTCGACATTCGGCTTGTCCATCTGCCCCAAAAACATTCTTGCGTAGCTCGACAGGCTCTCCACATAGCGCCGCTGTCCCTCGGCGTAAATAGTGTCAAAGGCAAGCGAGCTTTTTCCCGAGCCCGAAAGACCTGTTATAACAACAAGCTTGTTGCGCGGAATTTCAACGGTGATGTTTTTCAGGTTGTGCTCTTTAGCGCCCCTGACAATGATTTTATCGTTAGCCATAGTATCGCTCTTTTCGGAATGAGTTGGTTTCTGTTGGTTGGGAGTTGATTGTCTTATACTTAACAGTATATCACAAAAATTTTTAAATATCAATAGATTTTTCGAAAGAATGTTTGAACTAAAATCACCTAAAACCGAGCCCTTTTAGACAGAACAAACCGCCGCGGTGCTTTACCTCGCGGCGGTTCATGGTTTAATATTTTTTTTATATAGCAGCTTAAACGCGAATCGTAAGATAATTACTCCTCGTCCTCGTCGTCATCGTCGATTTCGACGGGCTCGACGTAGGTGCCGTTCATAACCTTTTCAAAGTCCTCCTCGCCCATCTTCTCATGCTTTATCAGATAAGCGGCGATTTCGTGCAGTTTGTCGATGTTTTCAAGGAGAATCTGCTCGGCGCGCTCATAGGCATTGTTTACGATTTCGAGAACAAGCCTGTCGATTTTTGCCGCGGTAGCCTCGCTGTAATCCTGTGTTCTGCCGTAATCTCTGCCGAGGAATACGCTGCCGTCCTCGCTGCCGTAGTTGATGCAGCCGAGCTCCTTCGTCATGCCGTACTTGGTGACCATGGCACGGGCTGTCTTTGTCGCCTTTTCGATATCGTTTGAAGCACCTGTTGAGATGTCGTCGAGGATTATAGCCTCGGCTACGCGTCCGCCGAGGTCAACGACGATGCTCTCGATCATCTCGTTGCGCGAGTTGTAGGACTTATCCTCGGTCGGCAAGGGCATTGTGTAGCCGCCCGCCATTCCGCGCGGAATGATAGATATCTCGTGAACGGGATCCTGAGTTTCAAGCTTGTCAAAGAGGATAGCGTGACCCGCCTCGTGGTAAGCGGTCAGCTTTTTCTCCTTGTCGCTCATCACCTTTGACTTCTTCTCGGCTCCGACTACGACCTTGATCGTAGCCTCCTCGATCTCTTTCATTGTGATTGCCTTTTTATCAGCACGCGCCGCAAGAAGTGCAGCCTCGTTAAGGAGGTTTTCCAGATCCGCGCCCGTGAAGCCCGCGGTGGTTTTGGCTATTGTTTTGAGCTTTACGTCAGGAGCAAGCGGCTTTTTGCGCGCGTGAACCTTGAGTATCGCTTCTCTGCCGTTTATGTCGGGGTAGCTCACGACAACCTGACGGTCGAATCTGCCCGGTCTGAGCAAAGCGGGGTCGAGAACGTCGGGGCGGTTTGTCGCGGCTATGAGGATAACACCCTCGTTAACGCCGAAGCCGTCCATTTCAACCAGCAGCTGGTTGAGCGTCTGCTCGCGCTCGTCGTTGCCGCCGCCGAGACCTGCGCCTCTCTGTCTGCCTACAGCGTCTATCTCGTCAATAAAAATTATGCAGGGAGAATTTTTCTTTGCCTGATCGAACAAATCGCGGACACGCGACGCGCCCACGCCGACGAACATTTCAACAAAGTCGGAGCCCGAAATAGAGAAGAACGGCACGCCCGCCTCGCCCGCAACGGCGCGTGCAAGCAGGGTTTTACCTGTGCCGGGAGGTCCCACAAGCAGCACACCCTTCGGAATACGCGCGCCTAACTTGTTGAACTTGTCCGGATTTTTCAGGAACTCTACGACCTCCTGGAGCTCTTCCTTCTCCTCGTCGGCGCCTGCCACGTCGTCAAACGTAGTCTTGCGCTTTTCGTCGTTCGTGTTTTTGATTTTAGCTTTGCCGAAGCTCATCTCGCGACCGCCGAGTCCGCCGCCGCCCATTCTGCGCATAAAGAATATCCACGCGCCGATGAAGATTATGACAACAATGATCGTCGGGATAAGGTCGATCAGCAGCGAGTTATCGCTTGCCCTGATAAGATTATAGGGAACCTTTGCAGTTGTATCATACTCGCGGATGTCGTCAAGAAAACGCTGAATATCCGCCAACTGACCCTTTACAACATACCGTCCGTCCTTTTTGGTCGTAGACGATGTTATTGCCTTTTTGTCTTCCTGAAAGGCCTTGTTGTCGCTGTAAAGCGAGTCAACGCCCTCTTTAAGCTTGATTTCAACCGCGCCCGAACCGTAGTTGATGCTGTAGCTTTCAACCTTGTCGTCGGCAAAATACTGAACCAGCGTTGAGGTTTTGGGCGGATCGTTTGTGCGAGTACTCAAAAAAATCGCTGCGATAATGATAAGCAGAATCGGGATTCCCAGATACAGCAGCAGATTGCGAGCTTTTTTCTTGTTGTTCATGGGGTATTCACTCCTTTTCAGATGCGGGACGCGAAGCTGTCAACACACAAAATTTACTTCGCGCTTTTGCTTGAGGCTTTCGGGAAAAAGCTCGGCTTTTCCCGTTAAACCCGCGAAAGCCCCGTACTTTTTATTTTACGTCTCGCCGTTTATCAAGGACTGCTCCATGGGCGAGCTAAAGCGCACACCGGCGCTTATTCATATACCGAACGCTTTAAAATGCCGATATACGGCAGGTTGCGGTATTTTTCGTCATAGTCAAGCCCGTAGCCGACAATAAACTCGTCGGGTATCTCGGCTCCGCAGTAATCGGCGGTGAGCGGCACCTTGCGGCGGCTCGGTTTATCGCAGAGCGTGCAGACCTTTACGGAACGCGCCCCCGACGACACAAGATGGTTGATGACAAAATTGAGGGTGTTGCCCGAATCGATGATGTCCTCCACAATCAGTATGTCCTTATCCTTGGCGGATATTGAAAGATCCTTTATAATTTTGACCTTGCCCGAGCTTTCGGTTCCTCCGCCGTAGCTTGAGGCAACCATAAAGTCGATCTCAAAGTTCAAATCGATCTTAATCATCAGCTCCGCCATGAAAACTATACTGCCCTTGAGCAGCCCGACCATAATGAACTCCTTGCCATTATAATCTTTTTCTATCTGTTTTGCAAGAGAATTCACAATATTTTCAAGTTTTTCCTGTGAAATCAGTATGCTCTCAACATCATTATGCATCTTTTTCGCCCCTTTTTATTGTTTTGTCGATTTTTTCCGCTTTTATTTTCAACCCTGACGTCCGCGCAAGCTCATTTCCCTGAAGCGAGAAGCCCAGCCCTTCGCACCAAAGAACAACAGAGCCGCTGCACAGCAGCACAAGAGTGTCGCGCCGCTCGGCGGGTATTTTTTTCTCGTTAAGCGCCTTACGAAGCTGCTTTGTAACGCCGCGCGCGGGAAAAGTGAACCTCTCGCCGCCGCGTCTGCCTCGGAAGACGAAATCATTTATTTCTTTATCAGAATTATTTATGACAGCTGTTATACTGAGACCGCCGTACTCAAACGAAACCGCCCCGCTAAGCGGAACCTCGCACAGCGGCTGAGCAGGTGTTTTTTTGCTGATCCTCAACAGCCCTTGCTTGCATACGGCGATGTGCTGCCCCAAATCGACCGCTCCGCCGTTTTTGAGAATGCCCTTGAGCAGCTCAAGGTGGCGCGCTTCGACCTGAAAATCCGCGTCCGAACGGCACAGCAGCGCAAGAGAACGGTTCAGCACTGCGGGGTCGGCTTCAAGCAGAGACTTCGCCGAAAAACCGTTTTCGGTGCTCGCCCGACGGGTCAGGTCAAGCGCCTTCCGTTCAATGTATTCATCGGCTATGTTAACGCTGTCGCAGAACCTGAGCAGAGCTTCCTCAAATCGCGGGTTCAGCTCTCTGAGCGCGGGAATAACATTATGGCGAATTTTATTGCGCGTGTAGTCATCGCTGAGATTTGTGCTGTCGGTCACAAAATCAAGCCCGTTCGAGCGGCAATAAGCTTCGATTTCGGTTCGCGTACAGGCTATTAGCGGACGGATATACCTTCCGCGCCTTGCGGGTATCCCTCCCGCTCCGGTCAGCGACGCGCCGCGCGTAAGATTAAAAATCAAGGTTTCGGCGTTGTCGGAAGCAGTGTGAGCTGTCGCCACGCGCGCGTCAAGGCTTTGTGCAAGCTCCTCAAAAAAACTGTAGCGCTCCTCACGCCCGCACAGCTCCTCGCTGA
This sequence comes from uncultured Ruminococcus sp., assembly GCA_902777275.1. GTDB lineage: Bacteria > Bacillota > Clostridia > Oscillospirales > Acutalibacteraceae > Ruminococcoides. The sequence continues at coordinate 81,441 of CACYTI010000009.1, forward strand.
TTTTCCGCTCCCGCGCAAGGCGGGATATATCGCGGTGACGGACATAAAAAGGTATGTTATATTTCTCACAGAGAATTTTACAAAAAGCTTCATCTCTGTCCGCCTCCTCTCCCCTGAGCTGATGATTCAGGTGGGCTGCGGCAACATTTATATTATATTTTTCTTTAACGGAAATAAGGCAATGGAGCATAGCGACGGAATCCGCTCCGCCCGAAAGCGCCGCTATAACACAGCCGCCGCGCGGAAGCATATCAAAGCGCTCCGCCGTTCGGATGACCTTGTTAACCATAGCGCGTCTCCACGTCGGTGAAGCGCATAAATTCGCCCTGCCAGTGCAGCTTCACGGTGTTCATCTCGCCGTGACGGTTTTTTGCGACAATGCACTCACCCGAATTAACGTCAACGTCGGGCGCCGCCGCGTTATCGTCATTGTTCTTTTGGTAATATCCCTCGCGGTACAAAAAGAGCACGATATCCGCGTCCTGCTCGATCGAGCCCGAATCTCTCAGGTCGGAAAGCTGCGGACGGTGGTCAGGGCGCTGCTCGGAGGCGCGCGATAGCTGAGAAAGCGTGATAACGGGGACGTTAAGCTCCTTCGCCATGATTTTAAGGCTCCTTGTTATCTCGGAAATCTCGTTTACGCGGCTCTCAATGCGGCGCGTGCTCGACATGAGTTGTAGATAGTCTACCACCACGAGGTCAATATTGCGAAGCCGGCGCAGGCGCGACTTCATCTCGGTTATCGTGATACCCGGGGTATCGTCTATATATAATTCGGCGTTTTTTAAAATGTCGCTTGCCGGCACAAGACGCTGCCATTCCTCGTCAGTCAGCTTGCCCGTGCGCAGCTTTGTTCCGCCGACAAGCGCCTCTGACGATAAAAGGCGGCTCGCAAGCTGCTCCTTTGACATTTCGAGTGAAAAGAACGCCACTGATTTTTTGCTTTTGCAGGCTACGTTCCGAGCTATATTGAGCGCGAAGCTCGTTTTGCCCATGCCGGGACGGGCGGCGAGAATGATCAGATCGCTGCGGTTGAGTCCCGTTATTACGCGGTCAAGGTCGCCGATCCCTGTTGAAACGGGGCGGACGCTTTCGTCAGCCTCGCGGTTGAGCGAATCGAGACGGTCAAAGGTCTGCAAAAGCACCGCGCTCAGTCTTTCAAGACCGCCCTTTTCGCTTCCGCTGCGGATATCGAAAATACGCTGTTCGGCGGAATCAAGCAGCACGGAGGAATCGTCCTCCGCCGCCGCAGCGTCGTCGATGATCTCGCGCGACGCAGTTATAAGCCTGCGCAGCCTGTATTTATCCGCGACGATTTTCGCGTAAGCCACGGCGTTTGAGGGTGCGGGGCAGTTGTCAACCAAATCCACAAGATATGTCTTTCCCGTTGACTCCTCAAAACCGCTGTTCTGTTTTAGTTTGTCAAGCAGAGTCACAAAGTCTATAGCCTGTCCGAAATTCATCATTTCCTGCATCGCGGTGAAGATCACCCTGTGCAGAGAAACATAAAAATAATCGGCGGTCTTAACATAGTCAAGCACGCTGTCAAACATACTGTTGTCTATGATGACCGCTCCCAGCACCGCCTGCTCCGCCTCGGCGCTGAACGGAAGGTTAGTCGGATTGTACTCGCCCGAAAATATATTTTCAGCCATAATAACCTTTTATAAATTGACAGTTTAAAATGGATGATTCCGGTTTCCGGAAAACAAACCTTTTGTCGCTTTGCGACATTTCCCTGATATGCAATGTCGTCAACTTAAGCCTTCTATCAAGCTTTTGACCTTGATTTGTAGGGGAGCCCCTCGCGGGCTCCCAAGCAACGTTTCTGACCTGTCAAACGCATAAGCCAATTGGTATACGTTTGCCTTTACTGCCGGACAGCCGCAAGAGCTGTCGCTACACGCGTAAGATAAACAACATCTTAAACAAATGATGTACGTTCTTTTTTAGAGCTGTCATTTTCACTATCCGCTCTAAGTTATATTAAGTCAGGCTTCGCTTACCTGAATGTCGATGTTTGCCGAAATGCCCGTGTAGAGCTTGACCTCAGCCTTATAGGTACCGAACTCCTTTATATCGCGCTCAAGCACGACCTTGCGCTTGTCAACCGTGATGTTATACTGCTTTTTGATTTCCTCGGCAACCTGCTTTGAGGTTATGCTTCCGAAAAGCTTACCGCTCTGACCCGCTCGCGCCGTCATGCGGAACACCTTGCCCTCAAGCTTCTTCTTGTCTGCCTCCGCCTGAGCCTTTTGGGTGGCTATTTTATAGTTTTTGGAATTCTCGGCATTTCTGTATTCGTTCATCGCCTGGGCGTTCGCTTCCTTCGCGAGCTTGCGCGGCAAAAGGAAGTTGCGTGCGTAGCCGTCGGAAGCTTCAACAAGCTCTCCCCTTTTTCCCAGAGATTTTACATCCTGTAATAAAATTACCTTCATTTCTTTTCCCCCGATATTTATTCTTAATTCTTTATTCTTTAACTCCCGTTACACTGCCTCGCTCTCGTCGATCGTGCCGGAAATAATATCCTTTAGCTGAACTATAGCGTCCTCCATCGTCGTTTCATAAAGCTGGGTCGCCGCCATTGTCTGATGACCTCCGCCGCCCATGCGCTCCATAATGACCTGAACGTTTATCCTGCCGTAGCTCCGCGCCGAAATATTAATGCGCTCTCCGTCCGGGAAAACAACAAACGAAGCCGACACGCCCTTGAGCGTGAGCATTTCGTCGGCAGCCTGAGCCGCTGCTAAACGCACGTCGCCTTCCTTGCGCGTAGAGGTAGATATCGCACAGTTTTCGTAAATCTCGCTGCGGCACACTATATCCACCTTTTCGCGGTAGGTTTCTATGCTGCCCGAAAACATTTCCTTAACGGTCAGGGTATTTGCGCCTTTGCGCCTGAGATAAGCTGCCGCCTCAAATGTGCGAACGCCCGTTTTAATCACAAAGTTCTTTGTGTCGAGCATGATTCCCGCCAACAGCGCGTCAGCCTGAACATAACCGAGCTTCTTGTCGTCGAGATAGCTTATTATCTCACAGCACATCTCAGAAGCAGAGGAAGCCGACGGCTCGTGGCAGAACACCAGCGCGTTGTTGATATAGTTCACAGCGCGACGATGGTGGTCAATGACGACCACGCGCTTGCACTTCTCGTAAAGCTCGGGACTTTCAAGTGAATTTTTAAGGTGAGTATCAACGATTATCAGCAGGGATTTTGCCGTAACTCCTTTTAAAGCCTCTTCGGGGCTGATAAATACGCTGTCATGGCTTTCCTCGGCGTAATCAATGAGCATTTGCGCCATCGAGGTGTCGCGGTTTATGACGATACGGCTGTATCTGTCGAAGGATTTCTGCATTATGCACTGCATTCCTACCGCCGCGCCCACGCAGTCGAGGTCGGAAAAGCGGTGTCCCATTATATAAACCTTGTCGGAATCGTTTACCGCGCGGCTTATGGCGTTCGCGATGACGCGCATTCGCACCTTGCTCACCTTTTCGGCTGCCGCGGCGGTGCCCCCGAAGAACTCAAAGTTGCCGTCCTTTATTATCGCCACCTGGTCTCCGCCTCTGCCGAGAGCCATTTCAAGCGCCTTTCGGGCGTTCATCTCGCTTTCGCGCACAAGTCTGCATCCCCTGCAAAGCCCCACGGAAATCGTCGCAATATGGCGGTTGGCGCTGATTGAACGCACGTTTTTGAGCACGGGGAATTTTTGGGCTATCATCCGCTCGACGTCTGCATCGCGGAAAATAACCATGTAGCGGTTATTGCCGAGGCGCTTGTACATACCGTTATAATCCATTGCCCAGCCCTGGATATTAGCCTCAACCGAAATGAGCACGCTTGAATAGGATTCTTCGGAATCCGAATAAAAATCCTCGGCGTTGTCAAAGGTAACCAGAGCCACGGCAGGGATATTGGCGTGAAAATCGCGCGAGGTCTGCTTGTAATCGGTGTTGTCGATAAACTGGCACACCGCGCCGCCGCTGCCGTTTGAAATGGCATAAACGGTGTATTCTCTGCCGTCAATGGCTATGTCAACGCCCTCGCCGTCGATTATATCGTTGATGTTGAAGCCGGGAAGGTAAGCGTTTACAGCGTCTCCCTCGGGGCTTTTTCCGCCGCATAAAGCCTTGCGGAAACGGGCGTTGCACCAGATTATGTCTCCCATTTCGCCCGAAACGACTACGGGAAATTTGAATTTTTCAAGAAAATCGGGATCAAACCCCGCTATGCGCTCCGCCGTCCAGCGCACGGTCGCGCGGATGTAGTTTCTGAAACGCAGTGAAAGCGAAATAACAATGCCTGTGGAAAACACTGTCAAGCCCAGCTCAACTAAAAACAGCAAATAGTTGTAGGTGCTCATAAAAGACGTCATCAAAAGCATTACCACCCCGAAAATGATAAACCACGGGGTAAGCGTCCAAAGTTTCTTTTTCATTTTATTACCTACATTTTCAAAAATGTAAAGATTTAGCTATAAATACTATTAATGCTATAAATTCAGGTGATAAACCTGCCGCAGAACGGATCAAACCTCCTGCAAAATAGGCAGGATCATCGGCGAGCGGCGCGTGCGCTGCGAGATAAGCTTTGATATTTCCTCGCGGAGCCTGTTCTTGATAACGCCCCACTCGTGGATATTCTTTTCGGCGCAGTCCTCAAGGATACCGAGCGCAAGTTTTCTCACCTCGTCGAGCAGAGTCTCGCTTTCGCGCACATAAACAAATCCGCGCGAAACGATATCGGGACCGGTTATGACGTGTCCGTCGTAAACGTCGAGCGAGGCGACAATAATTATAAGTCCGTCCTGACCGAGATGTTTTCTGTCGCGGAGAACGATGCTTCCCACGTCTCCGACTCCGAGTCCGTCAACAAAGACCTTGCCTGCGGGCACTGACGCAACCTCTCTCATATAATCGTCGCAGACCTCTATAGTTTTGCCGATGTCGCCGATATAAATATGTTTTTTATCCATTCCGAGGAACTCGGCAAGCTCCGCGTGCTTGCGAAGATGCTTCTGCTCGCCGTGAACAGGTATAAAATATTTGGGGCGCACAAGGCGGTGAATGATTTTCAGCTCCTCCTGACAGGCGTGACCCGAAACGTGAACGTCGTACATCGACTCGTAAATGACCTTGCAGCCTCTTTTAAGAAGCTCGTCAACGACGTTGCCGACTGTTTTTTCGTTGCCGGGGATCGGGTTGGCGGAGATGATGATAAAATCTCCCTCGCCGACCATGACCTTGCGGTGGTCGGAATAAGCCATGCGCGAAAGCGCGCTCATAGGCTCGCCCTGGCTGCCCGTGGTGACGAGCACCACCTGCTCGGGCGGATATTTGTTGAGCATATCAATATCTATAAGAATGTTTTTGGGCAGATTAAGATAGCCGAGCTTGCCCGCGACGTCCATATAGTTCACCATGCTTCTGCCCGAGAATGCGACCTTTCTGCCGTACTTTTCGGCGCAGTTGATTATCTGCTGTACGCGGTTGACGTTCGACGCGAAGGTCGCGATAATAATGCGGTATTTTTCCGCTTTTTTGAACAGTCCGTCCAGACTCTCCGACACCATGCGCTCGGTCGGAGTATAGCCGGGACGCTCGGCATTTGTGCTTTCTCCGAGGAGCGCGAGAACGCCCTCGTCGCCCACCTTTGCAAAGCTTGACAAATCAATTGTGTCGCCGCTTATCGGCGTGCAGTCGATTTTGAAGTCGCCCGTATGCACGATAGTGCCGCCCGGGGTCTTTACCGCGAAAGCCACTGCGTCGGGGATCGAATGGTTTACATGAATGAACTTGACGTCCATGCAGCCGAGATGAATCGTGCTGCCCGCGTTAACGGTGTTCAGCTTCACTTTATTGACAAGGCTGTGCTCGCGGAGCTTGTTCTCTACCAAGCCGAGGGTCAGCGGCGTTCCGTAAAGCGGAACGTTCATTTTTGAGAGCAAAAACGGCAGACCTCCGATGTGGTCCTCATGTCCGTGAGTGAGCACGATCCCGCGCACCTTGTCCGCATTCTGCTCGATGTAAGAAAAATCGGGAATAACCAAATCGACGCCTAACATATCTCCGTCGGGGAACGCCATGCCGCAGTCGATCACGATGATATCGCCGCTGCACTCGATAAGAGTTATATTTTTTCCGATTTCATTTAAACCGCCCAAAAACGAAATCTTCACCGGCGGCTTTTTGACAGGCTTGATTGGTTCAACATAGCTCGGTCTGCCTCCCGGCTTTTTTCCCTGGGAATGCTTGCCTCCGTTTTGATTATTTCTGTTGTTTTTTGAGTACCAGCTTTGCTTCAACTTGTAGTTTCTTCTCTGGTTTTTAGAGCTCACAAATAGATACCTCCGTAAAATTTATTTTTCCGTTCAAAGCTGTTGAAAGCCCAACAGCGTATACTCAGACCCAGTATACATATTTATTATATTTTACCTTAATTTGCCCCGTCCTGTCAATATGGTAAAAGAATTATACCGAAATACAAGAAAATAAATTTCTTATTTTTTTTGCATTTCACTTGCAAACGGCGCGGATTTATGGCAAAATAGATTTCACAAAAAATAAAAATCAAGAAAGAAGCTTGGTATATGAAAAAGGTTGAAGTATTTACCGACGGCGCTTGCAGCGGAAATCCCGGTCCCGGGGGCTGGGGCGCGGTGCTGCGTTACAACGGCGTTGAAAAGGAGCTTTCGGGCGGCGAGGCGAACACCACTAACAACCGCATGGAGCTTTCGGCGGTCATTTTCGCGTTGAAAGCGCTGAAAGAGCCGTGCGAGGTGACGCTTTACAGCGATTCGCAGTATGTGTGCAACGCGCTCAAGCTCGGCTGGGCAAAAAAATGGCGCGCCAACGGCTGGATGCGCAACAAAAAAGACCCGGCTCTGAACCCCGAGCTATGGGGCGAGCTGTTGGATCTGTGCGATAAGCACAAGGTAGAGGTGGTTTGGGTAAGAGGTCACGCCGGTCATCCCGAAAACGAACGCTGCGACAGACTCGCGGTCGCGGCGGCTAAGAAGTACGCGTGATTTTTACGGTTTTTTTACAATAAGCACTTTACAACCAAGGGGCTGCCGCAGGGCAGCTCTTTTAGCTTTTCAACGATCTCCTCAAATCACTCGGTTTATATAAAAATTTTTACGTTTTTCGTTAATTATCTATTGACAAACGAAAAAACCATGCTATAATACAATTAACGATAAACGTTAAATATTTAATTTTTCACGGAGGTTGTTATGGAAAAATCGGTCAAAAGAAAAATCAACATTTTCGGCAAGGTCGCCAAAATCATCACCACGGTCATCATCGTGCTTCTGCTGATAGCGGAGGGCGCATTGCTTACCGGCACCATTGTGATGGCTGTTCTCCCCAAGGATGCCGTCACGGTTGACGTTAACGGCACGGCGAATGTTAAATTGGACGCTTCTCGCTTCGGATTTGACGGCAACATAATCTCGCTTGAGGCGGGCAACGGTCGTTTCAAGCTTTTCGACGCCGAAGCGGACGCCAAGGTTCAGTCAAAGGACGGAGTGATTTCGGTAAACGCCGAGGTCAACCATATGCATTTTGATCTGTCAGACCTTATAAAGCTTATGATCGCGGGCATGATAAAATTAGCGACGGTGATCGTACCGCTTTACTTCTTCAAGGCGCTGATGAAGGCGTTTATGACCTGCGAAACGCCGTTCTGCGGCAACGCCATCAAAAAGATGCGCGCCTTCGCGATAGCTCTTATCCCCTCGATGATCGTGTCCTCGATGACAAACAGTTTTCTGGGGCTGATCATAACTGACTCGTTCTCGATCGGCGGCGGCTTCGATATTATTCCCATTTTATTTGTTTTTGTCGTGTTCATTCTTACCGCGATTTTCAGATATGGCGCGCAGCTCCAGAAAGAGTACGACGAAACCGTATGAGGTGAGCTATGGGAAGGATAATAGTCAGACTTGACCGCGTTATGGCTGACCGCAAAATCGGGCTGAATGAGCTTAGCAAGCAGGTCGGCATTGCCAACGTCAACCTCAGCAAGCTGAAAAACGGACACGTAAGCGCAATTCGCTTTTCCACGCTTATTGCGATTTGCGAGGCGCTCGACTGTCAACCGGGTGATTTGCTCGAATACGCCGAAGATTAGCAGCGTGACGCTGCACTCAGTCCCGCCTTTGGAAACGTCTTTTTTTTCAAGCCGTCATCAACGGCGGGATCATACTCTTTTCTATAAAGCAAAAACAGCTGCGTGACGCTGCACTCAGTCCCGCCTTTGGAAACGTCTGTCTGTCCCGCCTTTGGAAACGTCTGTCTTTTCAAGCCGTCATCAACGGCGGGATCAAAGAAAACTGTTCTGTCCCCTCTCATCGTGAGAATTTGAAGGGGGCAGAACAGTTGTTTTTTTCTATTCTGTTTTATTATCCCAATTCATCAATGAATTCCGCTAAATATCTCTGTATCTGCGTTACGTCGCGCACGTCGATCGCGCCGTCGCCGTCGGTATCGGCAAGCGCAAGCTGTTCATCCGTCATGTCGGTATACTCTGCAAGGAACGATTGCAGCTCTGTCGCGTCATCAACATTTATAGTGCCGTCGAGGTTAACGTCGCCGATCAGCGCCGAGGGAACATAATCGGGCGCAAACTGCTCCGACAGCCACGCAGCGCGGCTGAGCATCCAGTCGCAGGCGTAGTCATACATACCCTGAAAGCTCTGCTCATAGCGGGAAGCGGTTCTGTCGGCGATCATGGTCCGCGTCTCTTCATCATAAACTGCTTTTTTCAAACGGGAATGGTCGGCGATCCAATCACCCGTATCGAGCAGCCATCCGCTTTGATAGTTCATCTCAGCTGAATTTTTTATCAGGGCACAGTATTCCTCCCTCGTATACAGCTCGTTTTCGATTTTGGCGCTGTATTTCTCGCCGCTGAAATGCTTGAGGGCGGGCACAAACTTTTCAAACCAGATCTGCGCGGCGGCTTTGGCTATTTCCTTGTTGCGCGCAAAATTATTTAAAATATTATAGGACATATGTTCACTAAACGACTTGCCCTTGTAGCGGCACCACCAGCCCGTGTATTCCTCGTAGTCGTTAACTCCCATGTTTTGCAGATCCCACCGCACTCCGACAGCATTGCCGAGCGTGTTGTCGTAATCCCAAACGGGAGAAGCAAAGAATTTATAATTGCCGTTTTTATCCTGCTTGTATGTAAAGAAGGTTGATGAAACGCCCGAGTCCCAGTTTTTGCCAAGCTCATTTATCAGATACAGCTTCGCCGCCGAATCAATGTCGATCAGATCCGCAACCGACACGGAGCTTTTGCGCACGGCTGAACGGCAGGCTTTAATAAGCGCGTTGTATTTTCCGCGCACATACTCCTTAACTTCATCATAGCCCGCGTCGCCCGGTTCTATCTCGGGCGCTTTTATTGTGATTTTTGTGCCGCCGTCGCAGGTGACAAAGTAATCGTCGCCGCCCGCGCTCGCGTCAACCTCCGCGATAAACGGAAAGTCCTCTTTAACAGTGCCGTCCTCATTCAGATATTCCTCGCCCGTTACGTCGGTGACAAGGCTGCCCGCCTCCACCTTTTCCGCCATCTGGTACGCGCCCCAATAATAGCCGTTGACATAAAAATCAACATATCGGGAATCGGAAGCGTAGGGCATTCCCACCGCATCGGAAAGGTCGTAAAGGAAACGGTTGCGGCTGAGTGAATCGTCCTGATAATTGGGCAGAATGGAGTATTTTTTGTTCTTCTCCATGCCCGCTACGCTCACCTTTTTATCGTAGGTGATGTTGTAGCCCTTTTTCGGCTTATCCCACGATGTATTGCCGCGTCCTTTGATTTTCTTGATCGCGGTGTTATCAACAGCGCCGTCGGGAGTTACGATCGCGCCCGTCGCGGTCGCCTTGTTTTCCTTGTTGTCGTTGAGATAGGTCATCAGATCAGTGCCTTCGCCGTCTGCGTCGGGATTGTTGATGTATACCGCAGCCTCGGCATTCGACTTCATATAGCGAAGGGTGTAGGTTTTGCCGTCCGCCGTCACGCTGCAGCTCTCGCCGGTGCTGTAAGTTACTGCCTCTGTTTCGTGCGGAGCAATAGCGACGCCGTTGAGCGTTACCGAAGCGTTAAAGCCGTTGTAAACGTCCACGGTGTTCTCACCTGCCGAGGATGGAAGGAAAAAGTATTTTTCATAGGGTTTTCCCTCATAAAAATCCTCGTCGTGAACGCTCTGCCACGCCTGCCACGCCTGCGTATCGGCGGAATCCGCCACCGCGTGCACATACAGTGCGGGGGTCTCCGCGAAATCAGCGGGCGCACCCTTTTCCCCCGCAGCTGAAGCGGCGGAAAACGGCAGCGTTGCGGAAACCGTTATCAGTGTCAGTACCAATGCCATTATCTTTTTCATCACGCAAACCTCCTGTGATTAAATTCATTTTTATTATAGTCTTTTTTTACAAAAAATACAAGAAACAAAAAGCCCTTTCTGTAAATAATTATTGACAGAATCATAATATATTCATGCGTGTGCATTATCCGCGCTTTATCCGCGCTTTTATACCAAAGAAAAACCCTCCTTCAATTTGCAAATGCTGCTTAAAAGTTGAAGGAAGGTTCTATTTTTTCTTGTTTTTTCTTGAATAACGCGAGTATTTATTTTTCTTTGCGTTCGGCTTTTTAGCTGTCTGACCTGCCATAGGCGTTACAAGGCAGTTTTTACCGTTTCCTATCAAGTCCCGCCTGCCTGCCGCCGTAAGAGCCGCTATTACCTGTTTTTTGTTTTCGGGGATAAAATACTGGAGCAAAGCGCGCTGCATCGCCTTTTCCCGTTCGCTCTTGGGCACATACACCTCTTCAAGCGTGTACGGGTCAAGTCCCGTGTAGAACATAGCGGTGGATATCGTTCCCGGTGTCGGGTAAAAATCCTGAACCTGCTTGGGATGTATCTTCTGCTTTTTGCAGAACAGCGCAAGCTCAACGGCGTCCTTCAAAGTGGAACCCGGGTGCGAACTCATCAGGTATGGCACTACATACTGATCCTTTTTTTCGCGCTGAGTCAGGGCGTAAAACTTATCGCAGAATTTTTTATATGTTTCTATGTGCGGCTTGCCCATTTTATCGAGCACCGCCGCCGAGCAATGCTCGGGCGCGACGCGGAGCTGACCGCTGATGTGGTGCTTCACAAGCTCCTCAAAAAACGCGTCGCTCTCGTCCTCCATAAGGTAATCAAAGCGGATACCGCTGCGGATGAACACCTTTTTTATGCCGTAAAGCTTCCTCAGCTTTCTGAGCAGATCAAGGTATTCCTCATGGCTCACCTGCATTTGCGGGCACGGTCTTGGCGCAAGGCATTTTTTGCCCTTGCACAGCCCGTGCTTCTTTTGCTTTTCGCATGAAGGCAGTCTGAAATTTGCTGTGGGTCCGCCGACGTCGCTTATATATCCCTTGAATCTTTTGTCGTTAAGGAAGCTTTTCGCCTCGTTTATAACGCTCTCCTCACTGCGAACCGTCACCGCCCGCCCCTGGTGGAACGCCAACGAACAGAAATTGCACGCGCCGAAGCAGCCGCGGTTGTGAGTTATCGAGAACTGAACCTCCTGAATGCCCGGAACTCCCCCTGCGGCGTCGTAGCACGGCGGATATCCGCGCTCGTAGGGCAGCGAGTAAACGCGGTCAAGCTGCCGCGTATTGAGCGGAGGCATTGGCGGATTCTGCACAAGGATATATCCCCCATGCCGCTGGATAAGCGTTTTGCCGCGAACAGCGTCCGCCTCGTCGAGCTCCTTTCGAGCCGCAATCGCGTAATCCTTTTTGCTCTCGCAAACCCGTTCATAGCTCGGAAGCTCAACGGCTGACTGCGGGACATAATCCTCGGTCCTGACCTTATAGCAAATGCCCTTTATATCGTGCAGCGCCTCAACGGGATAGCCCTCGCCGAGCCTCGCGGCGATCTCCTCCGTTTGCAGCTCACCCATACCGTAAACGAGAATATCGGCTTTGCTGTCAAAGAGGATAGACGGCATGACGCTGTCGCTCCAATAATCGTAATGCGCGAATCTCCGCAGAGACGCCTCCAGTCCGCCTATAATTATCGGGCTGTCGGGATAAAGGCGGCGGACGATATTGCAGTAAACCGTGACCGCGCGGTCAGGGCGTTTTCCGCTTTTGCCGCCTGCTGTGTAAGCGTCGTCGTGACGCCTGCGCTTTGCCGAGGTGTAGTGCGCAACCATGCTGTCGATATTTCCGGCTGAAACCATAAACCCGAGACGTGGCTTGCCGAACTGCGTAAAATCGGAGTCTCTTCTCCAATCGGGCTGAGCTAAAAACGCAACCTTCCAGCCGAGGCTTTCAAGCAAGCGGGTGATTATCGCCGCACCGAAGGAAGGGTGATCAACATAGCTGTCGCCGCAGATATACACAAAGTCGGGCTGCTCCCAGCCGCGCTGTCTTAGTTCTTCCGCGTTCATAGGTAAAAATGCCATGTCAAATCCTCCCTTCTGTTTTTATTATTAATCAGACTATTATTAATCAGACTGATTTTGCAAAACGTTTCTTCTTTCAAGCCATTCGTTATAGGTCATCATAACGTCGCGCGGCTTGGAGCCCTGATGCGGTCCCACGATCCCGAGCTGTTCCATGTCGTCAATCATTCTTCCGGCACGTGCGTAGCCGACCTTTAAGCGGCGCTGGAGCATTGACGTTGAAGCCTGTCCCGATTCAATGACGAATTGGATAGCTTCCTCCATTTTCGCGTCAAGCTTGATGCCCTCGCCGTCATCCTCCGCCGCGCCCTTCTTGCCGTTGGTAAGCCCTTCGGCTTCGATGCGCTTGATGTTTTCTTCGATCTCGGCGTTGTATTCCGCCTTGGCGCTCTTTTTGATGTACGCGGTGACGCCCTCGATCTCTTCCTCCGAGGCGTAGCAGCCCTGAACACGGACGGGCTTTGGAGCGCCCACCGGTGAGAACAGCATATCACCGCGTCCGATCAGCTTTTCACCGCCGCCGACGTCGAGAATAGTTCTTGAATCCATGTTGGAGCTGACCTTCAGCGAAATACGGCTCGGCACATTTGCTTTGATAAGTCCCGTGATCACGTTAACGGTGGGTCGCTGGGTAGCTAAAATAAGGTGCATACCGGCGGCACGCGCCATCTGCGCCAAGCGGCAAATGCTGTCCTCTACCTCGCTCGGAGCTGCCATCATCAGGTCGGCAAGCTCATCTATCGCTATCACCACACGCGGCATTTTTTCCTTTGCCACGGGCAGTCCGTTTATCTCGATAACGGGTTGAATAAGTTCTCCCTCCTCGTTTTCAACGGGCGGGTGATCGTCGATATAACGAAGATTCCTGTCGATAAGAGCGTTGTATGAGTCGATGTCCTTGCAGTCAAATTCCGAGAATATCTTATAGCGGTTGAGCATCTCGTTGACCGCCCAGCCCAAAGCCGCCGCCGCTTTTTTCGCGTCGGAGACGATCGGCACAAGCAGATGCGGAATGCCCTTGTATTTTGAAAACTCGACCATTTTCGGGTCGATAAGAAGCAGCTTTACCTCGTCGGGAGTCGCCTTGTAAAGAATACTGATAAGGATTGAGTTTACGCAGACCGATTTACCCGAGCCGGTAGTGCCCGCAATGAGAAGGTGAGGCATTTTCGCGATATCGGTCAACACGATCTCACCCTCGATGTCGCGTCCGAGAACGGCGGTCAGCTTGCTCTTTGCCCTGCGGAACTTGTCCGAATCAATAAGCTCGCGCATTGAAACCATGCTGACGACTTTGTTCGGGACCTCAATGCCCACAGCCGCTTTGCCGGGGATAGGAGCTTCTATCCTAACGCCGTTGGCGGCAAGGTTGAGCGCGATATCATCGGAAAGATTTGTTATCTTGCTTATTTTAACGCCGGGAGCCGGCTGGAGCTCGTAACGCGTTACCGACGGTCCCCTGCAAATATTTACTATGCTCGCGTTTACGCCGAAGCTGTTCAGCGTGTCTATAAGCTTGCGTGAGTTGGTTTGCAGCTCCTCCATGGCGTTTTGCTCGTTGTTGTTGTGCGGCGGCTGCAAGAGCTGCACGGGCGGATAATTATAGTGCTTTTCGGATTTTGATTCTTCTTCGGAATAATTCATACCGTAGCCGAGGTTCTCAAACTCGCGCGCATTTTCCTCCGCCTCATTTCTGCGCTTTCTTTTAACGGTTAGCGGAACTGTCTGCGGGTCAGCCTGCTTTGCTCCGTTGCTGACTTTGCCCGCCTTCTTTTCCTGAGAAATATCCTCGGCGATCTGCTCTAAAACCGTTCCTCCCGAGGGACGGCTCGCGCGGTTTATGATATTCTGCAAATCCTGCGAAAGATCCTTTTCCTTTGCGTTGCCCTCGTTGCTGTCCACAATGTCCATGTCAGTGACAGACCTTGAGGTTTTTTTGCGTCTGTTTTTCTTTTGCGCGGGATCGTCGAGCGGAATGTCTATGCTGCCGTAGGGATCGCTGCCGCCCATTGGAATATCAATCGCCGGAGCTGCTGCTCTCACGGGCTCTGCGCCGGCGCGCTTCGCCTGTCTTTGAACCTGATACCGTTGGATTTTCCTACGGCTTGCCGCGTGAGCGCGCTTCACGGCGCGGGCTACGTCCCTGACCGAAAGATTAGCGAGAATAAACACAATGACCGCCAAAATCAAAACGCAGAGAATAGCCCCGACTGCCGTACCGCAGAGCTTAGCCATCGGATATCCCAACATCCCTCCCATTAAGCCGCAGCCGAGTACAAAGTAATGTGTTCCCTCGGTGCTCACACTGCGGTAGGCGTCGAGGTACAAATTACCCAAAGCGGAAAAGCAGTTTTCATCCTGGTGCTGTGCGCCGCCGACTATGTAAATCAACGCCCCTGCGAACAGAGCGGTAAGCACGCACAGCAGAACCTTAGCCTTGAAATGTGCGACATGTGCCAGCTCCTTTTCGTTCATCACACAGAGGTAGATGAACACGGCGGGAATAAAAATAATTCCCAAACCGAATAATCCGATGAAAGAGGCGCGAATATTTGTCCACAGGCTCGCGCCCTTGCAGATAATCATAATTATAAAAAAACCTGCCGCCGCCGCATACAAAATTGACTTTATACGCGGGCTCAAGCCGCTGCGCACAGGCCTCTCCTCCGCCTTGTTACGGGCGGAGGAGGGCTGTTTTTTGCGCGGAGCGGCGTGTGCTTTTGTGTTTGCAGTTTTTGAATTGCGTGTATTTTTGGTTGAAGCCAATAGGTTTCACTTCCTAATTCAGGTACTAAACGAACAGCGCGGCGGGCTGATTTGTAAACAGATTCGTTCCGTTCATTATCTCAATTATTGAAACGACAAGCAGAGCCGCGCCGACGATGGCTGTGTATACGATGAAAATTATCATCTTGTCGCTTTTTAAGAACCACTTGAACAGCAGGATAGAAAGGTATCCCACAACGGCGGAAACAACAACGCCGACAAGTACGACCGGCAGTTCAACATTGATTCCCTCGGGCGATTTTACGGCGTCAAGACCCTCTAAAACTGCGGCGGCTAAAATTGACGGAATGCCTAAAACGAATGTAAAGTCGAGCGCCTTTTGCTTGTTTATACCGCGCATTTCACCCACGGCAAGTGTCGAGCCGGAGCGTGAAAGACCGGGCAGCAAGGCGGCGGCTACCTGCATCAGACCCACGCAAATCGCGTCAACAGTGTTGTAGGACTCTCTGCCCTTTGATTCGGCGGAGCTTCCGCGCATATGCTTAAAGCTTTTTGAGCAGTTTTTGCGGTTGCAGCGCGCGCCGACAGCCAAAAGAATACTTGTCAGCAGAAGCGAAAGCGCTGTGACGATCAAAATCTGCGCGCCGGAAAACAGCTCGGCTAAGTCCTTGACCTTCATTCCCGTGCCGGGAATCGGTATAAACATGATAAACAGCGGAAGCAAACCGATTATGAGCATTACAATCAAATTGCGCTCGTAATTCATCTTGCTCCACTTGAATTTACCGGTAAAAATGTCGCCTATCATTCTGAAAAACTCTTTGATAAGGCTCCAGACAAGCTTGTGATAAAAAGCCACAACAGCCACAAGCGTGCCTACGTGCAGCATTACGTTGAAGAACAGGTTGCCCTCGTCCGCTACGCCCGTAATGTGCTGGGTTATCGCAAGGTGTCCGCTGCTTGAAACAGGCAGAAACTCGGTGAGACCCTGCACTATACCCTGAATGATCGCGTCGATAATGGTCATAGTTTTCTCCTTTATGTACGGGCAAGCGCCCGTTTTATTATTCTCTCTCGGAATTTTCTTCTATCATTTCATACAGCGCGTCAATGGCGTCCGACACCGTGCCGACTGCGTCGATCAGACCCTCGCTGACCGCGCGTTCGCCGTCGAGGATCGTTCCCACATCCATAACAAGCTCGCCCGTATTCAGCACCATTTGAGCGTACCTCTCGGCGGAAACCTTTGAATGCTCCGCGACAAAGTTGTTTATCCGCTCCTGCATCCGCTTAAAATACTCAAACGTCTGCGGCACGCCGAGAGTCAGCCCGGTTGTGCGGACAGGGTGCGCGGTCATTGATGCGCTTTTTGCGATAAAGCTCTTTTTTGCCGACACTGCAAGAGGTATCCCTATTGAATGACCTCCGCCCAGCACAATGGACACCGAAGGCTTTTTCATCCCCGAAACGACCTCGGCAATAGCCAGCCCCGCCTCAACGTCGCCTCCCACCGTGTTCAGCAGAATAAGCAGCCCGTCGATCCGCTCGTCCTCCTCGATAGACACCAAAAGCGGGATTATATGCTCGTATTTGGTGGTTTTTGTCTGTTGGGAAAGCAGATAATGCCCCTCGATCTGCCCTATGATAGTCAGGCAGTGGATTGTCTTATCCTTGTGGCAGGTAATAACGCTGCCCGACTCGTTGATGTCGTCTTGTTTTTGGTCGGAGCGTTCCTCATTGGCGGCTTCCTCTCCGCATGGGTTCGGCACAAAACCGTCGCGCCCGTCCGTGTTTTTTTTCTGCATTTGCATACACCTCCGAGAATAGGATTGACCTATCTTCAATAAAAATGTATGCAGCCGCGGTAAAAAACATACGCGTTTATAAAATGTACAAAAATATCCGAAATTATTATAACAGTAAATACAAAATATTTCAAGATTTTAAACGTTATATTTCTAAATTACAATAATTATTTCAATTAATCATAGTATTATTAATCTGTATAATATTATTTTATAACACATTAATAACACTATTTTGGAGTGAATCACAACTTGGACACTAACATAACGATGGGCGTTGTCATCCTTATTCTGGTTCTGCTTTCGGCGTTTTTCTCGGCAACGGAAACGGCGTTTTCATTTGTAAACAAAATACGGATCCAGCAGAGCGCCGAGGACGGAAACAAACGCGCCAAAAACGCGCTGTATGTTGTGGAACGGTTTGACAAAGCCCTTACCGCTATACTGATTTGCAACAACGTGGTGAATTTAGGCTGCTCGTCTATCGCAACGGTTCTTTGCCTTAATATTTTCGGAGACATCGGCTCGGCGATCGCCACGGGCGCTACAACTCTGCTTGTGCTTACCTTCGGCGAAGTTATACCAAAATGTCTTGCCAAGGAGCACTGTGACACCTTCTCACTGAGAACGGCAGGCTTTTTAAAGAGCCTTATGATCGTACTCACTCCGCTTGTTTTTGTGTTCCTGAAGCTTAAATCCGTCGCGCTCAAAATCGCGGGCGGTCAGAACGACGCCCCGAGCGTGACAGAAAACGAGCTTAAATACATAGTTGAGAGCATTGAGGAGGAAGGCGTGCTTGAGGAAAGCGAAAGCGAAATGGTTCGCTCCGCGCTCGACTTTGACGAAACGACGGCGGAAGAGATTCTCACTCCGCGCGTTGACGTCGTTTTCCTGAGCATTGACGACACCCCCGAAAAAATCAAGGAGGTCATCATCGAGAATCGTTATTCGCGGATCCCCGTGTATGAAAACACCACCGACACCGTTATCGGCATTCTTCACACCCGCGATTACCTTGAATCGCTCGCCGACGGAAAAATCCCCAATCTTCGCGATTTGATTCAGCCTCCGTATTTTGTGTTCAAGACCCAACAGCTCAGCAAAATCCTCAGTCACTTCAAGCGCACAAAGGTGCATATGGCAATAGTCACAGATGAATACGGCGGAACACTGGGGATCGTCACAATGGAAGACCTGCTTGAAGAAATCGTCGGTGAGATCTGGGACGAGGACGAGGAGATCGAGCGCACCCATTACAAAATCGGAAACAACGAATATCTTGTAAACGGAGACTTTGAGCTTGACGAAATGCTCGATTTGTACGACATGGACGAGGACGCGCTCGAAAGCGACGCGGTGACTGTGGGCGGCTTCATTTTAGAGCACGCGGGCAATATCCCCAAAAAGCGCGAGAGCATAGAAGCCGACGGCTTCCGATTCACCGTAATGGAGGTCGAGAACCAGCGCATAATGCGCGTAGTTGTCAAAAAGCTCGACGAAGAAGAAAACGAAAAGGAATAGCTTTAGGGAATTTTCAGCGGCGTGAGGCTTTTGAATGCTTCACGCCGTCTTATTTTTTTGCGCAAGCATTATAGGCAACACCGCACAATTCACGGCGCACGGCTTGCTTGAATCTTGTTCCGTCAGCTTGCCCAAAAAATCTCAGCAAGGCGACAGCCTTACTTCAATTTTTTGTACAACCTGACGAAAAATCTTACAACGCAATCCGCACACCTGAATTATGCGGTATTGCCTATAATAAGCTGCTGTTTAAAAAAATTTTAAAAATTTTTGAAATACCCCTGTTTTTGTCATAGTTCTGTCATTACCGGTCGTGTATACTGTAATCACAGTCAAGATAAAAAACAAAAACAAATTTGACTAAATAAATCAACTGATTATTAAGGAGTAATTAAA
The DNA here is from genome assembly GCA_902777275.1 of uncultured Ruminococcus sp. Classification (GTDB taxonomy): domain Bacteria; phylum Bacillota; class Clostridia; order Oscillospirales; family Acutalibacteraceae; genus Ruminococcoides. Next base: position 100,361 of record CACYTI010000009.1, read on the forward strand.
ATGAAAAAGAACAACACAAAAACAAGGATCATCGGCACAGCACTTGCAGCAATTTGCGCAGTATCTTCTGTAGCGGCGGTTTCCGCTGTCAGCGTCGGAGCGGCAACGGTTCCCGAAACCGCTTCCGTTTCCGCTCAGGTGAAGACCGGCAAGGGCTGCACCTTCCAAATGGACGGCAAAAACTGGACCTACTGGCTCAAAGACAATACCAACGTTAATATAAACGCCAACATCAATTTCAGCTCCGGCAAGGTCAATTTCCTGATCAAGGGTCTCACACCCGGCGTTGTAAACGCGGTGCTCAAAACCCAAAGACCCGACGGCAAATGGAACAATGTGCCGGTTCGCTTTACAGTTGACTGCAATCTCAATGTTTACGGTCAGCAGACTGGCAGACTCTTCGTAACAGACACAGCTGACGAGGGTTGATCTGTTTTAAAAATAAACTATAAAAGGCTGACGCATTAAGCAATTATTATCTAAGCGGCAGCCTTTTTGTTTTGCGTTAAAGCGAAAAACCGTATGATCCGCAACAATAATTACGCGCGGACCATACGGTTTTTAAATCTTTAAGCAAACACTCGCATAATATCGGAGCTGACGGAATCTCCGTATTAATAATACACCGCCTTATACGGGCATTGCCGAACTGTTTCTTTTTTCCATTCGTTTCAGAGTATTGATGAGTCGAGGTCGGTTGTATCGCTGAATCATAATATAGGGAATATTAAAAAACTCATAAAGCATAACGATAACGACTCCGCCGGCGCCTTCCCAAAGCGATAAACAATATAAGACAGGGATAAAAAGAAACCAGTGTACCAGCTCAGCTATACAGGTCTCTTTGATCATCGTGGGCAGCGATTCCTGCAAATTGTTGTTTATTTTCTTCTGGGGAATTATCTTCGGAAAGATTTTGCTCATATCCAGAAGCTTGTTTTGCCATTTTTTTACACTGAACTGCTCATAAATACGTCCGTCATTCTCAAATTGAAAAGATTTATAAGGAAAAATGTCAGGGTTTATCCACGACTTGGGAATAAGCCTTCCGACAAAAAACGAAAGCATTCCCAGGCTTGTCAAATATACAAAGCATTTCAAAAAACCATCCATTGTAAATCCCATTCCTATCCAAATAAATTAACGGCAAATAAATCGGTTCATCCCCTCATTTAAACGCTCTTTAACTTCCAATTTTTCGCCGTACTTGTTCCACAGCCATAAAACACAGCCTGCTGCCGCCAAAACCGTAAGGCACGCCGCTCCTAAACAGATTGCCCTGCAAGCCTTACCGGTTCCCTTTTTGCAGCAAGTCGTCTTTTTGCAGCAAGCCTTCCTTTTCGGTTTAAGGTCAGCTTCCGTAGCTTCCGCAGACAGCTCCTGCTCTGCCTGTTCGGCTGTCACTTTTTCGGTTTCTTCATCAACAGTTTTTTCTGTGATTTCGATGTTTAAATCCTTTTCTGCCATTTTGTTCTCCTCCCGAATTTATTTTTTTGTGTTTCGTTCAAACAAGAAACAAATACACCTCTTCTTCTATATTATACGAAAAAAACATAACAAAGTCAATATTCCGACAGAAAAATGTTTAAAATGACATGAAAGAAAAAAGCGCCGGAGAAGCCCTGCAAGCCGTTGAGCAGAAGAATCAGCCAAAATGCGACCCCCTGCGTCGGGCAGAGCTTTTCACGACGCTTTTTTGTAATTTTTCAGGCGTGGGCTTCGATGAGCTTTTTCAGTTCCGAGATCAATACGTCCTCCTGCAAGCCCGTCTTTTCGACCGCATCGGCAATTGTCGCGTTCTTTAACATCATTTTTCCAACGGGTGTTTTGACGATCCTGAATCTGCCGTCGATCTTTATAAGCTCGTCAGGCAGCCACGGGTATTCCGCTAAGATGTCGCTCAGCTTTGTATTTTTGTTTATTTCCATTATCCTCATTCCTTTTTCCAAAATCTATTCTGTATTTTTTTACAGATCCGCTTCCGTTACAAGCGCAGGCTTACGGAAGCTTTAAATTGTATTTTATCATAGCAAACAGCAATAAAGTATAAAGCTTATAAAAGTGTGAAAAAGCCCCGACCAAACCGATCAGGGCAATTTTTCACTTAATTACTAAGCATGATAAGCGTAAAAACGATTATGTGATCCTTAAACGGAAAGGTCAAAGAATCTTACACCGCCGATTTCAATAACAAACGGCTGGGTCTCGTGCCAGTCACTGCGGCCGATGTAGAAGCACAGTACTCTGTGCTGAACCGCGGAGCCGTTCTGGTCAAAAATAAACGAAACAGCGTTGAGAACATCCTGGTTAGGTGCGATATCAGTGGAGCCGTAATACTGGTACTCGCTGATGATCCGGTCGATCGAGCTTGTCCTTGAGCGGTTCATGGCGTCGCGGATAGCCTGTGCGACAAGCGCGCAGCCCGCGTAGCCCATTGTGCCCGCTTCACCCATAACGAGTCTTTCAAGCTTGGCTCTGTCGTAAGATGAAAGGCTCACATAAGAGGGGCTGTAGCTGTAGTCGGGGTTTGCAATGTCAAGAAGCGCGCCGCCGGAATAGCTTCCGCTGCCTGCTGACGGCGAATCATATTCGCTGTCGTCGTAGTAGTAGTAAGAATCATCATAGTATGAATCGTCGTAATAATCCTCATAGTAGCTGCTCTCCGCCTTTGAATACTGTGAAGACTGAGAAGGCTGCGAGGTCTGCGAGGTCTGCGAAGACTTTGACGACTGTGCGGCAGAGCTCTGGACCTTCTTCGTCAGTGTTTCGGCGGGCTTTGTTGCCGACTGTTTCGATTCGGTCTTAGAGGAAGTGCTTTTCGCGCTGGATTTTGCTGCGGACGATGTGGCGGAAACAGATGATTTCGCTTTGGCTTTATCGTTTTCTTTTGTTTTTGCGTTTGCGTTTGCCGCAGTCTTGGGAGCGGCGGTCGCCTGTGTTGCGGGAACAGAAGCTTCCTCAACGCAGTTATCCTTGATGAATGAAGAAAACTTGCTGATATCGCCTACCGAATAAGAGGCGATACGGCTGTCGGAATAAGCCTCAACACCCGGAGCCATAGTGGTGGTTGGAACGATAAACGCTGCTGCCACAAGCGCCACGGCAACACTTGCCGACGCTGCTTTGACAACCTTGCGGCTTTTTCTGGAAGCCGCGGGGGTCTCGGTTTTTGATGCGGTGTTCTTTGTTTTGTAATGCTTACATTTTGTAGCTCTCAAAAATTTGTCCTCCCTTTGATTATGCCCGTTCGCCTCACGCGCCGCGCTTGTGCGTTATAAAGGTTAAAGCGGCGTTACCGCGGGTTACGGCGGGCTGCGTCTTTAGTCGTAAAATTTTATCAAACACACAATTTCAAATGTATTAAAACATACTTTTTGACAAATTGCAAGTCGGGCTTTTCAGAGGGCTTTGTTATTTTTGTCATACTTTTGTAATATTCAAATTTTTAATTACTTTAAGGAATTATAATTTGTGATGTATTCACAAAATTATCCAGCTTTTATAGTGTAATGTGCCGAAATATTAAAAAGTTAATTTTTTTTAATTTTTCCAAAAAAACAGCCTTTTTCTGGCGTTTTTTTGAGTCTTCGTCATTTTGCACGAAACGATTACAACGTCTTCACCAATAAGCTGAATATTCTCCCACGGAATAATAATATCGTCTTGATTTTTGAATATTCCAAACAGAAAAAAACGGTTAAAAATGACAAAAGCTACAACTCCGGCGGTTTTTGTATCCACAATTATGTCATCAATGTAGCCAAGCCTTACGCCGTCGGCGGCGCTCACCACTTCCTTATGCCTTAAATCCGAAAGACGGCAGTTCATTTTCAGTACACCTCCGAATAGATTTTCATTGAAATATATGTAAATAATTGCCGTAATATTCGTTGACTTTTTACGACCGATTTGATAAAATATAAGCAGAGATTATTTTGATTGGAGTGAACGCAATGAAATATGTATTTATGACTGACGCATCATGTGATTTGACCCAAAAGCAAGTTGACGAAGCAGGCATTAAGGTTCTTCCCATGGAATTTCAGATAGAGGATAATTATTATCAGCATTATCCCGACTGCCGAATGATGTCTCTTGAAGAGTTTTACAGCGCACTGAAAGAAGGAGCAATGCCTAAAACGACGCAGATAAACTACCTCAGCTTCAAAAACTTTTTCGAGCCTTATCTCAAGGCGGGCAAGGACGTGCTGTACACGGGCATTTCCACGGGCTTGAGCGGCACGTACAACACCTGTATGATAGCCGTAAAGGAGCTTGAGGAGGAATATCCCAAAAGAAGGATCGTCGTTATAGACTCGCGCTGCGACTCTGCGGGTCTTGGTCTGCTCGTTTACCTTGCGGGTAAAAAATACAAGGAAGGCGCTTCGCTCAGCGAGCTAAAGCAATATATCCTCAAAACCCGCGACAGGATCGCCCACTGGTTCGTTGTTGACGACCTTGATCAGCTAAAGCGCGGAGGAAGGATATCGGCTGTAAGCGCGACCTTTGGCAAGGCGCTTCAAATCAAGCCCTTCATCGGCTGCGACGAGACCGGCAAGCTTGTAAACGTCGGAAAAATCAGGGGCAAGAGCAATGTTATCCCAACGCTTGAAAAGCACGTAAAACGCGACGCGATCGACCCGAAGAAGAACATCGCGTTCGTCGCCCACGCCGACAACCCCGAGGGCGCCAAGGAGCTTCGCAAGGCGATAAAGGGAATGTTCAAGGAAGTGCAGATCTGCAACATAGGTCCCGTTATCGGCTCGCACGTAGGCTCGGGTATGCTCGCTGTAGTATTTATCGGCAAGAGAAATCTTGTATTCTGATAATTGACTTTTCCGCAGTTTGATGAGCAATATTTCATAATTATATTTCATTAACTGATTCATTAACTAATTAACTAAATAATATTATTGTTGGGGAGCCCCTTGCGGGCTCCCTTCTGTATTGAACAATACGTTTTGTTTCCTATCGACAATCGGACGGAAAAACAACGTCGGTGCCGAGGGCGACCGCGAGGGTCGCCCCTACAACTATGTTAAAACGTGTTATCACCGTTTCATAATCAATTTGTAGGGACAGCCCTTGCGGCTGTCCTTGGGCGCAGAATCAAGCATTTGTGTCCGTGGAAACCGGCGGACGGGAAAACAACGTTGGTGCCGAGGGAGCCCGCAAGGAAATTCCCCTGACAGGGCAATGTCGTGAAGCGACAAAAGGGTTGCCGACCGGCTACGGTCGCCGCTTCGATGTCAAGGTGATGTTTGCTATCAACCTCACCTTAACTGCCAAATTCCACTTTCCACATTCCACTTTCCACACTGTCAACTGTCACGTTTTTCCACAAAAAATGTTGAATAATACATAAAAATATGTTAAAATAAAACCATACTCAACAGCGAGGTGGTTCTATGATTTATTGTCCGACCTGTGGCGGCGGGCTGCGGTTTGAAATCTCTTCACAGAAAATGTTTTGTGAGCACTGTCAAAACCGCTATGACCCGCAAAAAATCGCCGACAGCATTTATAACGACGCCAAAACCGAAAAGACCTTTGAAAGCATAGCGTACATCTGCCCCGCCTGCGGCGCGGAGCTGCTTACGACCGACAAACAGGACGCAATCGGCTTCTGCCCGTACTGCGGCGGAGCTTCCATGATTTTTGACAAGCTTCGCAGGGATTGGAAGCCCGACAGGATAATCCCCTTTACGGTGACAAAGGAGCAGTGCAGGGAAGCGTATGTAAAAGAGGTGAAGCGTCACCCGTTTGTTTCTCGGAAATACCGCGACCCTCAGCTTATCGAGAGCTTCCGCGGAATTTATATGCCCTATTGGAGCTACAGCGCGTCGCTGAAGGGCGATTTTTCAATCAACATCGAGTCCAAAAAAACGGGCTTTTTTTCGGGAAATGTCAGAACAAAGCTTTATTCCGTGACGGGCAGCGTTGACCGCGAGCTTGACGGCTACACACACGACGCTTCCATTTCCTTTGACGACCATATAAGCGAAAAGCTGGCGCCCTATGACGTTACGGCACAAAAGCCCTTTAACCCGAGCTATATGTGCGGCTTTTACGCCGAGACGGGCGACGCGCAAGCAGAGGAATATAATCTTTTGGCAAAGGAGGAGCTTGTGCAGCACGGCTTTGAGGTCATCGCCAAAGACCCCTCGGCAGCAAAGCAGCTCCCAAAAAAGCACTGTACATATGTGTCCGAATCCTCGCGCCTTCCGCTTAAAATCCGCAGTGCGGAGCAGGTGCTGTACCCCGTCTGGTTCATGAGCTACCGCCAAAAGGATAAAATAACCTACGCGGCGGTAAACGGGCAGACGGGAAAGGTCGGAGCCGATCTGCCGCTCAGCCCCATACGCATTCTCATCGCGGCTTTGGGCGCGGCAGCTGTTGTTTTCGGCTTGTTATTCCTGCTGATGAACTTCCTCCCCTCCGTCAAGGCAAGAACAATGCTCGGCGTGTGCTCCGCGCTGATGATGGCGGGACTGTATGTCACCCAGAACTCATTCATTCAGACGATAAGCAAATCGCTGAGGACGGATATTTCTATCGGCAGCCGTGTAAAGGGCGCGGTAAAAGCGGGCGACCTGCCGTCGGTTTCCGTTTCAATGCCGCTGAGATATCTGTTTTTGGTGCTGGTCGCGATAGTATCCGTAATAGGCTACACCTCCGACGGCTCTTACGACAAAACATACGCCATCATCTGGCTGATCGTCTTTGTCCTAACGGCGATACCGCTGTTTCAGTTCCACATCGCACAGGGAAGGGAAACGCGGAAAATCAAAAATTTGAATCTCAGCACCGAATCAACCCTTAAAAGCGGCATATTGTCCGAGGCGAAAAAGCTGTTGAATCCGCTCAAAATCATTCGCATAGCTATTTACCTCACAACGCTGCTTCACCTGTTTTTAGTCTTTCTCGACTACCCCTACAACCTCATTTACTACGCTTTATGCGCGGCGATAATGGCGGAGCTGTTCGCGCTCGCGCTGCTGCACATTCATTTTCAGGTGTCGGTATCAAAACGCCGTCCTCCTCAATTCAACAAGAAGGGAGCGGCATAAGGCTACATCTCATAAGGATGATTTGAAATCACAACAGAAACAGCCGATTGGGAGCCTAAAGCGAAACAGCGAACAGTTTTAACAAAGATAACTGT
>CACYTI010000010.1 GCA_902777275.1 uncultured Ruminococcus sp.
CTAATTACACTTATTTGGTGTTTTGGGGAGTAATTATCCCAATCTATTATCTCATATTTTGGCGAGTTATTGTAGAGGGGTGGTCATTGAGCGGTTACGGCAGAATTTTCTTCGTTTTCTTTTTTCCACAGTCCGATGTGTCTTTCCATTAACAAGACCTCCTTTAGTTCATAAACCAATAATACCACAAAGTTGTTAGTATTTCTACATAATAAAGAAAAAGCAGTATCAGTTTTACACCAATACCGCCTAATACTTTCATTTATTTTATAATAGTTGCTTTTTTGAGATATCCGACACTGTCGAAACAGCCCCTCAAATATATGGCTTCCTGTTGCTTGTCAAAAAGTTTGTTGCGAAGTGTGAGGACTTCTACAAGAGCCTTGCAGTCGTGTTCAGACAACTCGGCAGCTTGTTCCAAGTCAAATACAGCCTTTACTCTCGGATATTCTTCGTAAATATTTGAAATGCGTTCCTCAATATTTTTATACTCTGAATCCGTATCACGCAGTTTGTTGACAACGGAGCTTAAATACTCCTCAAAACTGCTACTATATCTGTCAATGAAGGTTTCCGCTTGTTCATTCGCTTTCAATCCAATCACCTCAAAAACACTACTATATATATTATTATATGTATTTTACCTTAATATTCTTTTTTCGGGCGTAGGACAGCTTGATGATGATTTCATCTATCACATCGGTGTATTTGCCTTGCTCAATAAGGGCGTTTTTGAGATCAATCAAAGATTTCAAAACCTCCGAGCGTTCTTCATTCGTCAGGTATATATGATATTTCGGCGTTTTCATAAAATCACTTCCTTCTACCGTTATTATATGATAAAAGGTGTGATTTCTCAATTTTGCGATCAAACTACCACCATACCGCAGAACTAATCTGTTAGCATAGATTTGGAGAGGTTTTTGCCGATGTTAGCAAAAAGACGGTTTTTGTTAGCAAAATCAGCGATTTCGTGCTAACACCTGTTAGATAACCGCACACTTTTGTTAGCACGATTACGGAAGCGGATGCCGTAAAAAGAGAAAAGCCGCCTTCGATGAAAAATCATCAAAAACGGCTTAAAATGGCGTCCTCGGCGGGATTCGAACCCACGGCCTTCCGCTTAGGAGGCGGACGCTCTATCCGGCTGAGCTACGAAGACGTCTCTATCCGGCTGAGCTACGAAGACATTTTTCTTTACAATATATATTTTATATCAAAAGTCGCTCTTTGTCAAGCGCCGAACAATTCATAGTTCAAAAACCATTTACATTTTTTTTTCGCTGTGATATAATTAACTTGAATAATAATGTAAAGTTGGGTTAATATGTGTGAAACTAATAATGAGGTCAGGCTCAGCCGCAGCGAGGCGAGGGAACAGGCGTTTATGATTTTGTTTTCGCGCTCGTTTGTTGATGAACCGATCGAAGATACTTTGAATGACGCCGGACAGCTTTTTGAGGGCGGCGTCTGCGCTTACGCTCAGGCTGTCGTGCCCGGAATCGAGGCTGTTCAGGATGAAATCGACGCGGATATCACCCGCTTCTTGAAAAAGGGCTGGAGACTCAACAGGATATCGCGCACCTCTTTGACGATCCTTCGTTTAGCTGTGTATGAAATCAAATATCTGAAAAGCATCCCCGACAGCGTTTCGGTCAACGAAGCGGTGGAGCTTGCAAAAAAATACACCATCGACGAAAGCGGTTTTGTCAACGGGATTCTCGGCTCCTTCATCCGCAGCCGTGAGGAAGCGGCGCAATGAGCCTTTATCTGGGGCTTGACACCTCAAACTACACGACCTCCGTTGCCGTTTATGACAGCGAAACGGGTGAGATGCGCCAGCGCAAGCGGCTTTTGCCTGTAAAGGAGGGACAGCTCGGTCTGCGTCAGAGCGACGCGGTTTTTCATCACACCGCGCAGCTTCACTCGCTTTTCGGCGAATTGGCGGCTGAGATCGACACGCGGCAAATTGCCGCGGTGGGAGCCTCCGCGCGTCCGCGCCCCGTTGAGGGTTCGTATATGCCGTGTTTCACAGTGGGGGAGAACACGGCAAAAGTTTTATCCTCCGCCCTAAAAATCCCTTTCTTTCCGTTTTCACATCAGGAGGGGCATATCTCGGCGGCGCTGTTCGGCGCTGACAGGCTCGACTTGTTCGGAAAAAAATTTCTCGCCTTTCATGTCAGCGGAGGAACGACCGAGGCGGTGCTTGCACAGGGCAAGGGCTGCGGCTTCTCCTGCGAAATAATTGCCCGCACACTCGATTTGAACGCAGGACAGGCTATTGACCGTGTCGGACTAATGCTTGGGCTGCGCTTTCCCTGCGGAGCCGAGCTTGAAAAGTTAGCTCTGCAAAACCGCGAGATAATAAAAACTCACCCGAAGCTAAAGGGGCATGACTGCTGTTTGAGCGGTGTTGAGAACCTTTGTAAAAAGCTGATCGTCGAGGGCAAAGAAAAATCATTTGTCGCCGCGTTCTGCATTGAGTATATCCGTCAGGCGCTTTCAATGATGACGGACAGTCTTTTGAGCGAATATGGCAGCCTGCCGCTGCTTTACGCAGGCGGGGTCATGTCCGACTCGATAATAAAAAATTCTTTTACAGAAAAATACAACGCAGCTTTCGCGCCTCCTGTTTATTCAGCAGACAACGCCGCCGGTATCGCCTATCTGACATATCTCAGCTCGAAAGAAAACACATAATTATTTTTTAGAATTATAATCATGGATACTCCTAAATTTTCAAAGCCGACCGTATTGTCGGTTTCTCAAATAAATTTTTACATAAAATCCGTCATTGAGAACGATCCGCGTCTCGGTGTTGTGCTCGTTTCGGGCGAGATTTCAAATCTCACCGATCACTACCGCAGCGGACACATTTATCTCTCTTTGAAGGATTCGCGCAGCGTGCTACGCGCTGTGATGTTTGCGGGGAACGCTCAGAGGCTCAGGTTCCGCCCGCAAAACGGCATGAAGGTGCTTTGCCGCGGCAGGATTTCAGTGTATGAGCCGAGCGGACAGTATCAGCTTTATATTGAGGATATGCAGCCGGACGGAGTCGGGGCGCTCGCGATCGCTTTTGAGCAGTTGAAGAAAAAGCTTGAAAGCGAAGGGCTTTTCGCACAGGAACGGAAAAAGCCGCTTCCTCGCTTTCCCGAAACAGTGGGCGTTATAACCTCGCCCACGGGCGCGGCGGTTCAGGATATCCGCAATATTCTGTTCAGGCGTTTTCCGAATATCAATATCTTATTATACCCTGTTTTGGTTCAGGGAGAGGGAGCACCGGCTCAGCTCGTCAACGCGCTTAAGTCCCTTGATTCTCAGGGCAATTGCGACGTTATAATAATCGGCAGGGGAGGAGGCTCCGCCGAGGATTTACAGGCGTTCAACAGCGAGGAGCTTGCACGGACGATCGCTGCCTGCCGCACTCCGGTTATTTCCGCCGTGGGACACGAAACCGATTTCACGATCTGCGATTTTGTCGCCGATATGCGCGCTCCCACACCTTCCGCCGCCGCAGAGCTTGCCGTTCCCGACGTCCGCGAGCTTAGGGCGCATTACAGGGCGCAGCGTCAGTATATGCAAAGCTTGATAGAGAACCGCTTTCGCTCCAAAAACGAGCGGTTGAAATATCTTTACCGCATAACCGAAACCGCCGGACCAGCACGGAAATACTGCGAATATTACGAAAAATACAGTTATTACCTCCGCCGGTTAAAACAATTTGCGGATAATAAAATTTCCTTAGAAGAATTAAAGCTAAAAAAGACCGCCGCCAAGCTTGACTCTCTGAATCCCTTAGCCGTTCTCGGCAGGGGATTTGCCGTGGTTGAGCAGGACGGAAAAAACGTACCCTCCGCCGCGTCTCTTGACAGGGAGCGGGAGTTTACTCTGACCTTTTCCGACGGAAGCGTAAACGCGAGGGCAACAGGTGAATAATATGTCGTTTACACATTTACACGTTCATACCGAATACAGCCTGCTCGACGGAGCGTGCCGTATCAGCGAGATCGCCTCTGCCGCAAAGCGGAAGGGGTTTTCTTCGCTTGCGATAACCGACCACGGAGTTATGTACGGCGTTATAGATTTTTACCGCGCCTGCCAAAAGGAGGGTATACACCCCGTTATCGGCTGCGAGGTTTATGTAGCTCCCGGCTCGCGCTTTGAAAAAAGCCATTATCAGCGCTACTATCACATGGTGCTGCTCTGCGAGAACAACACGGGATACCAAAATCTAATAAAGCTTGTGTCGCTAGGCTTCACCGAGGGCTTTTATACCAAGCCGCGAATCGACGACAGCCTGCTCGAACAGTATCACGAGGGGCTTATCTGCCTTTCGGCTTGCCTTGCGGGAGAAATACCGCAAAAGCTGCTTTCAAACGATTATGAAGGCGCGAAGGCTAAGGCGGAGTATTACCGCGATTTATTTGGAAAAGAAAACTTTTTTATAGAGCTTCAGGATCATGGCATCGAGGAGCAGCGCAGGATTTTGCCCGATTTGGCAAGAATAGCGAAGGAAACCGGAGTGGGCTTGGTCGCCACGAACGACAGTCACTATATTGAGCCGGAGGATCACGAGATCCACGGCGTATTGCTATGCATTCAAACGGGAAGCACGCTTTCCGACGATAACAAAATGGAGTTTCAGACAAACGAGTTTTATCTGAAAACCGAGGAAGAGATGAGAGAGCTTTTCAAGGCTTATCCTCAGGCGATAGACAACACCGGGATCATCGCGGAGCGCTGTCAGGTCAGCTTTGAATTCGGCAAGCGCAAGCTTCCGCGCTTTGAGGTTCCGAACAACGAGGATCACTTAGACTATTTCCGCCGCGCCTGCTATGACGGACTGCGCGCGCATTACGGCGATGACCCCGAAAAAAGTCTTATCGACCGCCTTGAATATGAGATCGGAACCATTTCAAAGATGGGCTTTGTCGATTATTATTTGATAGTCAACGATTTTGTGCAGTACGCAAAGCGTCACGGCATTCCCGTAGGTCCCGGCAGAGGCTCGGGCGCGGGCTCGCTCTGCGCCTACTGCATCGGAATAACCGCGATAGACCCGATAAAATACAATCTGCTGTTTGAAAGATTTTTGAATCCGGAACGCGTCAGTATGCCCGACTTTGACATCGACTTCTGCAAGGAGCGCAGGGGAGAGGTCATCGACTATGTTGTCGATAAATACGGCCAGGATCATGTGGCGCAGATAATCTCATTCGGCACAATGGCGGCGCGCGGAGCGATAAGAGACGTCGGGCGCGTTTTGGGGATATCCTACGGAGAAGTTGATGAAATCGCCAAAATGGTGCCCTTTGAGCTGAACATCACCATTGACAAGGCGATGCGGGAAAACCCTGCACTGAAAAACCGTTATGACTCCGACTCTAACGCCAAGCAGCTTATAGATTTCGCGAAAAAGCTTGAGGGTATGCCTCGTCATGCAACGATGCACGCGGCTGGAGTTGTCATAACCGACAAGCCCGTGTCGGACTATGTTCCTCTCTCTAAGAACGACGACAACACGGTAACGCAGTTCACCATGACGACTCTTGAAGAGCTCGGGCTGCTAAAAATGGATTTTTTGGGACTTCGCAACCTCACCGTGATCGACGACGCGGAGAAACAGATATCACGCAATCACCCCGAATATGACCCCGGGCTTGTCCGCGAGGACGATCAAAGGGTTTTTGCGATGATTTCAAAGGGGCAGACCGAGGGCGTGTTCCAGTTTGAGAGTCAGGGCATGAAAAACGTTCTGACTCAGCTAAAGCCCGACTGCATGGAGGATTTGATAGCGGTGCTGTCTCTGTACCGCCCGGGACCGATGGACAGCATTCCCGCGTATATCGACTGCCGCCATAATCCGTCTCACATCCGCTACAAACACCCCGCGCTGAAAAACATTCTGAACGTGACCTACGGCTGTATTGTCTATCAAGAGCAGGTAATGCAGATTTTCAGGGAGCTTGCGGGCTACAGCCTCGGCAGAGCGGATATAGTGCGCCGCGCGATGAGCAAGAAAAAACACGATGTTATGGAGCGTGAGCGCGAGATTTTTATAAACGGTCTTGTTGATGAAAACAGAAACGTGGTTGTGGAGGGCTGCGTCAGGCGCGGTATTGACAGAGCTTCCGCCGAGTCGGTCTTTGCCGAGATGGAGAGCTTCGCGTCCTATGCCTTCAATAAATCTCACGCCGCCGCCTATGCAGCGGTGTCGTATAAAACCGCGTGGCTCAAATGCCATTATCCGCGCGAGTATATGGCTGCGCTGCTTTCAAGTGTGCTCGAAAGCCAGAACAAGCTCGCGACGTATATCACCGAATGCCGCAGGCTAGGGATCGAGGTGCTTCCGCCGAATGTCAACGAAAGCAACCTGACCTTTTCGGTCAGCGCAGGAAATATCCGCTACGGTCTTTTGGCGATAAAAAATTTAGGCAAGGCTTTTATACGTGAAATAATTCGTGAGCGTACTCTGCGCCCTTACCGCTCATTTTATGATTTCTGCAAACGTCTCTACGGCAAAAATATGAACATCCGTGCCGTGGAAAGTCTGATAAAATGCGGAGCCTTTGACGGCATGGGCGCGAACCGCCGCCAGCTTCTTGCAATCGTAAAAAACGTGCTTGACGATTTGGAGTACAACTCGCGCAAAAATATGAGCGGACAGCTCAGCTTTTTTGACATGGGCGGCGATTCTTCGGGAATCTCCGAGGAGCCTAAGCTTCCGCCGCTTGAGGAATTCCCCGTTGATGAGCTGCTGCACATGGAGAACGAAACCGCCGGAATGTATTTGAGCGGTCATCCCATGGACGACTACACCGTGTTTGCCGAATCGGTAAAGGCTGACAGGATAGGCGAGGTAATAAAAAACGAGAGCGGAGAATACCCCGACGGCAAAAAGATCTGCATAGTAGGAATTATTACAAAGGTAAAAATACAGCAGACAAAAAATCAAAAGACGATGGCGTTTGTTACGGTCGCCGACCGCTTCGGTGAAATTGAGACGGTCGTTTTTCCGAATGTTTACGAGCGGTTCGGAATGTATTTAGGCGAAACGGAAGCCGTTATAATGCGAGGCAGTCTTAATTGCAGAGAAAACGAGGATCCAAAGCTTATCTGCGATTCAGCCGACAAAGGGCGCACCAACGAGGAATGCAGGCAGTTCCGCGAGTCGGGACAGCCGCAGCCGAAAAAATCCTCTTCCCGCGTTCCGCAGTCGCTATATCTGCGGATCGACGACCTCAACACGCCGGTTTACGAACGTGCAAGAAGAGTGCTTGATATTTTTGACGGAAGAACTCCCGTGATTTTTTATCTGACAGAAAGCCGCCGCAAGGTTATGGCGCCGTCGTCGATGTGGGTCAGTCTTAACGACGTGATGATAAAGGAGCTGAAATATCAGCTCGGAGAAAAAAACGTAGCAGTAAAATAAGGAATTTATATGATCATAGATTTTCACACGCACAGCTTTCCGGACGCGATAGCTGAAAGAACAATTGCTTATCTGACCGAAAGAGGCGGTATCAAGCCGTGCAGAGAGGGCACTCTCGGCTCACTCACAGACAGTATGAAGCGGAGCGGCATTGATTACAGCGTGGTTCTTCCCATTGTGACACATCCTAAGCAGGAGCGCACGATAAACCGCGTTTCGGTTGAGAACAACGGCAAAAATAATGTATTCTTCGCGGGAGGCGTCCACCCTGACAGTTCAAATGCAGATGAAACCCTTGACGCAGTAAAAGCGGGAGGCTTGTTCGGAATAAAGTTTCACCCGGATTATCAGGGAGTGGAATTTGACGACCCTCGTTTTCTGAACGTCATTCGCAAGGCTGCCGAGCGCGGGCTTTATATCGTCACGCACGCGGGTTGGGACGTAGCCTTCCGCAACCATGTCCATTGTACGCCCGACATGATTCTTTATGTTTTAAAAGAATTAAAAGGCTTGATTGAGAACAAGCTTATCCTTGCGCACCTCGGCGGCTACGATATGCCCGACGAGGTTCTGCAAAAACTTATCGGCGCTCCCGTTTATATGGATACCGCCGCCGTGCTCAGGCTCTATCCCGAAAAGTGCAGGGAGATAATTCTGCGCCACGGCGCGGATAAAATCCTGTTCGCGAGCGATTCCCCGTGGGCAGACCAAAAGGATTATGTTGAAATCATCAAAAGCTTTAACTTGGGCAAAGAGGCAGAGGAGAAGATATTCCATAAAAACGCCGAAAAAATATTGGGGATATGATTTTTGGGGAACCGTCGGTTGATCCGGCGGTTCTCTTTTTTTCAATCAATAAAATGCATGAAAAATTGCGCAGCTTTTTTGATTATCAAAGCCTACATAACTTCAAGGCTTTAAAGTGATAAAACAAAATGCAAATGACTCAAAAATACTATTGTTTTTTGATTATGTTTGTGATATAATACATCTTAATGCGATTTTTAATAGATTAATTGGAGGATGACATCGTGAAAAAATTGATGTTGGGCAACGAGGCTATTGCCAGAGGTCTTTACGAAGCGGGCGTAACGCTTGTTTCGAGCTACCCCGGCACTCCCTCAACGGAGATAACCGAGTTTGCCGCTAAGTATGATGAGATTTACTGCGAATGGGCACCCAATGAAAAGGTTGCGACTGAGGTCGCTTTCGGCGCTTCCCTGCGCGGAGCGCGTTCAGCCTGCGCCATGAAGCACGTCGGCTTGAACGTTGCCGCTGATCCGCTTTTCACCCTTTCATATACGGGCGTAAACGGCGGAATGGTGATTTTTGTAGCCGACGACCCCGCAATGCATTCCTCTCAGAACGAGCAGGATTCACGCCATTACGCTATCGCCGCCAAGGTTCCCATGCTCGAACCCGCCGACTCCGCAGAGGCGAAGGACTTTGTCAAGGCAGCCTACGCTATCTCGGAGGAATTTGACACCCCGGTAATAATCAGAATGTGCACAAGGATCGCCCATTCTCAGGGCGCGGTGGAGCTTTGCGACAGAGAAGAGCGCAGCCTTCCGCCCTATGAGAAGAAAGCGCAAAAATATATTATGGCGCCCGCTAACGCGATCCGCCGCCACCCGTTTGTTGAGGAGCGTACCAAAAAGCTCTCCGCTTACGGCGAAACCTCTCCGCTCAACCGCGTTGAGTACGGCGGAACCGAAAAGGGAATCATCTGCTCCGGCACCTGCTATCAGTATGTCAAGGAGGTTTTCGGAGACAGCGTATCCGTTTTGAAGTTAGGTCTTGTGAATCCGCTTCCCGTTGAGATAATCAGGGATTTCTCCTCCAAGGTCGATAAGCTCTACGTTATCGAGGAGCTTGACGGAATTATCGAGGCTCACCTCAACGCCCTAAAAATCCCCTGCACCGGCAAGGAGATGTTCTCTCCGATAGGCGAGTACAACCAGACGACTATCCGCGAAGCGTTCGGAATGGAACAGCCCGAAAGCGTTTCAGCCGATACCGTTGTTCCCGTCCGTCCTCCCGTTATGTGCGCGGGCTGTCCGCACCGCGGTCTGTTCTACACGCTTTCAAAGCATAAAATCACCGCGTTGGGCGACATCGGCTGCTACACACTCGGCTCTGCCGCTCCGCTGTTCGCTCTCGACTCCACACTGTGCATGGGCGCGTCGGTTTCGGGTCTGCACGGCTTCAACAAGGTCGGCGGCAAGGATACCGAGAACAAAACCGTCTGCGTTATCGGCGACTCCACCTTCATGCATTCGGGCGTTACGGGTCTTATAAATATCGCTTATAACGCCTCGAATTCAACCGTTATTATTCTTGACAATTCGATCACCGGCATGACTGGTCATCAGCAGAACCCCACCACCGGATACAATATAAAGGGCGACCCCGCTTTGGCTGTAAACCTTGAGGCGCTCTGCAAATCTATCGGAATCAACCGCGTCAGAGTTGTCGATCCCTACGATCTCAAGCAGTGCGAGGAAGCGATCCTTGAGGAGCTTGCAGCCGAGGAGCCGAGCGTAATTATCTCGCGCCGTCCGTGTATGCTGCTCAAATATGTCAAGGCAAAGCCTCCCGTAAAGGTCAACGAGGACAAGTGCGTAGGCTGCCGTCAGTGCATGAAGCTCGGCTGCCCCGCGATAAGCATGAAAAACAAAAAGGCGCATATCGACTTTACACAGTGTGTGGGCTGCGACGTGTGCACGCAGCTTTGCAGGCTGAACGCTATCGAGAAAGGGGAGAGATAACCATGCAGACAAAGAATGTTATGATAGTCGGCGTCGGCGGTCAGGGAAGTCTCCTCGCCAGCAAGCTGCTCGGCAAGCTTCTCACGCAGGAGGGCTTTGACGTCAAGGTCAGCGAGGTTCACGGCATGAGTCAGCGCGGCGGCTCGGTCGTCACCTACGTGCGCTTCGGCGACAAGGTTTACTCGCCCGTCATCTCAAAGGGCGAAGCCGATTTCATCGTGTCCTTTGAAAAAATCGAGGCGGCGCGCTACGCCGATATCCTCAAAAAAGACGGAAAGATCATCGTCAATTCGCAGATGATCGACCCCATGCCCGTAATCACGGGAGCTGCGCAGTATCCCGAAAACGTTCTTGACGAGTTGAGAGATAAGGGAGTGTTTGTCGACGAGATCGACGCGCTTTCTCTGGCTCAGCAGGCGGGAAACGCTAAAAGCGTAAATATCGTGCTGATGGGCAGACTCGCGAAATATTTCCAAATCGACTACGACAAATGGATCGAGGCAATAAAGGTTTCCGTAAAGCCTCAGTTTGTCGATGTTAATCTCAAGGCTTTTGAATTGGGTTATAACTGTTAAAATTGTCATATGTCAGCCTTGATGGTAGTGAAAAAACATAAGGAAGTGATACCGATGGGAAAATATTTTCAGCCCGAAATTGAAACAGCCTCACGTGAGGAGATACTGGCAATTCAAAATGAAAAAATCGTCAGACAGGTGAAGAACGTATATGAAAACGTGAAATATTACCGCGATCTGATGGACGAAAAAGGCATAAAACCCGAGGATATCAAGGGAGTGGAGGATATCAAAAAGCTCCCGTTCCTCAGCAAGGCAGATCTGCGCGAGGGTTATCCCTACGGTCTGCTCGGAACAGATTTAAAAAACTGCGTCCGCATCCACTCCACTTCCGGCACAACCGGAAAACGCGTCGTTGCTTTTTACACACAGCATGATATCGATCTCTGGGAGGAATGCTGCGCCAGAGCTATCGTAGCCGCAGGCGGAAGCAGCGAGGACGTTGTTCAGGTCTGCTACGGCTACGGTCTGTTTACGGGTGGTTCGGGGCTTCACGGAGGATCACATAAGGTGGGCTGTCTTACGCTCCCTATGTCGTCCGGCAACACCGACAGACAGATCCAGTTTATGATGGATTTGAAGGCGACGATCCTCTGCTGTACACCATCTTATGCGGCGTATATCGGAGAATCTCTCGCCGAAAGAGGCTACAAACCCGAGGACAACTGCCTTAAGGCGGGAATTTTCGGAGCCGAGCCTTGGACAGAGGAAATGCGCCAGAGCATTCAAAAGAGCCTCGGTATAAAGGCTTTTGACATTTACGGACTCACCGAAACAAGCGGTCCCGGCGTTGCCTTTGAGTGCGAGGAGCAGACAGGAATGCACATTAACGAGGACCACTTCTACGCCGAGGTAATCGACCCCGACACGGGCGAGGTGCTTCCCGACGGAAGCAAGGGCGAGCTTGTGTTCACCTCTCTCGATAAGGAAGGTTTCCCGCTTCTCCGTTACCGCACCCGCGATATTTGCGTGCTGACCCGCAAAAAATGTTCCTGCGGCAGAACTCATGTCAAGATGACAAAGCCCATGGGCAGAAGTGACGATATGCTTATCATCCGCGGCGTAAACGTGTTCCCAAGCCAGATCGAGACGGTGCTTCTCAAGGAAGGCTACACTCCCAACTATCAGATCGAGATTGACCGCATCAACAACTCCGACACCTTTGAAATCAAGGTCGAAATGGCTCCCGAGCAGTTCTCGGATATCGTTTCGATCAACCAGGCAAAGGAAAAGAAGCTTGAGCAGGCTATGCGCACAATGCTGGGTATAGGACCCAAGGTTCGCTTGGTTCCGCCCAAGACCATTGCACGCAGCGAGGGCAAGGCAGTTCGCGTTATCGACCACCGCAAGCTTCACGATTAAGGCGAAAGGAGATTAATATGGCAATTCAGCAAATTTCGGTATTTGTGGAAAACAAGCAGGGCAAGCTTGTTGAAACAGTGAAAACTTTAGCGGATAACGACATCAATATCCGCGCCATGAGCATTGCCGACACAAAGGATTTCGGCATTCTCAGAATGATAACCTCCGACAACGCCAAGACCCGCGAGGTGCTGAGCAAAGACACAGTTGTGAACTCCACCGACGTTATAGCCGTAAAAATGGCTGACCGTCCGGGAGCGCTGTATAAGGTTATCGCAATCCTTTCCAAGGAGGGCATCAACATCGAGTATATGTACGCGTTCACCGCGTCCGACGCGCTCGGCGCCTATGTGGTTTTCCGCGTTGACGATGTTCAGCAGGCTCAGGAGCTTATAGATAAAAACGGACTTAAATCCCTCAGCGACGAGGATGTTCAGAATATGTAAACAGTATCAAGCCGGATTTTCCCTCTGAAAGAGTGTTGATCCGGCTTGAATTAGTATTATAAATCAATAATTGCAGAAATGTTAGTTTTAAAACTATATATAAAAAATGAATGCGTTTTGAAAAAAATGTATAAATTCACATAAATGTATTCAAAGGGCAGAAAAAGTCAAATTTCTCTTGACTTTTTCAAAATTTGGTATACAATATAATTGTTAGCACTCGAAGATACAGAGTGCTAAAACCATGTAAATTCAAAATAGGAGGCTATTTTTATGAGTATTAAACCCTTGCTTGACAGAGTAGTGTTAAAGGTGGAGGAAGCCGAGGAAAAAACCAAGAGCGGCATCATCCTTTCATCGGCGGCGCAGGAAAAGCCGCAGTTTGCCACCGTTATCGCGGTAGGTCCCGGCGGTGTCGTAGACGGCAAAGAGGTTGAAATGTATGTTAATGTCGGCGACAAGGTGATCGCATCCAAGTACGCGGGCACCGAGGTAAAGATCGACGGCGAGCAGTTCACTATCGTCCGCCAGTCCGACATTTTAGCTACAGTAGAATAAGAATAAGTATAAGAATTAGAATTAAGAATAAAGTTATTGGAGGTATTTGATTATGGCTAAGCAAATCGCATACGGAGAAGACGCAAGAAAGGCGCTTATGAAGGGTGTTGACCAGCTCGCCGACACCGTAAAGATCACATTGGGTCCCAAGGGCAGAAACGTAGTTCTCGACAAGAAATTCGGCGCTCCCCTTATCACAAACGACGGCGTAACGATCGCCAAGGAAATCGAGCTTGACGATCCCTTTGAGAATATGGGCGCTCAGCTCGTTAAAGAGGTTTCAATCAAGACAAACGACGTAGCGGGCGACGGCACCACCACCGCAACGCTTCTCGCTCAGGCTCTTATCCGCGAGGGAATGAAGAACGTCACCGCAGGCGCTAACCCCATGATCCTCAAAAAGGGTATCGCCGACGCTGTAAGCGTAGCCGTTAAAGCGGTTATCGCGAACAGTCAGAAGGTTGCGGGTACAGCCGACATTGCAAGAGTCGCTACTGTTTCCTCACAGGATGAGTTTATCGGCAAGCTTATCGCCGAGGCTATGGAAAAGGTCACGACCGACGGCGTTATCACCGTTGAAGAGTCCAAAACAGCTGACACATACAGCGAGGTCGTAGAGGGCATGATGTTTGACCGCGGTTACATCGCTCCCTACATGGTCACCGACACCGACAAAATGGTTGCCGAGCTCGACAACCCGTTTATTCTTATCACCGACAAGAAGATTTCCACCACTCAGGAGATCCTTCCCGTGCTTGAGCAGATCGTTCAGAGCGGCAGAAAGCTTCTGATCATCGCAGAGGACGTCGAGGGCGAGGCTCTTACGACTCTGGTTCTCAACAAGCTTCGCGGCACTTTCACCTGCGTAGCTGTAAAGGCTCCGGGCTTCGGCGACAGAAGAAAGGAAATGCTCCAGGATATCGCCACTCTCACGGGCGGCACCGTCATCACCTCCGACCTCGGTCTTGAACTGAAGGATACCACAATGGATCAGCTCGGCACAGCCCGTCAGGTCAAGGTTGAAAAAGAGAATACTATCATCGTTGACGGCATGGGTGATAAGAACGCCATCAAGGGCAGAGTTGCTCAGATCCGTCAGCAGATCGAAACGACCACATCAGATTTTGACCGCGAAAAGCTTCAGGAGCGTCTTGCCAAGCTTGCCGGCGGTGTAGCTGTTATCAAAGTAGGCGCCGCTACCGAAATCGAAATGAAGGAGAAGAAGCTCCGCATCGAGGACGCCCTTGCCGCTACAAAGGCAGCGGTCGAGGAAGGCATCGTAGCCGGCGGCGGAATCTCCTGCATGAACGCCATTCCCGCTGTTGCTGAGTTTGTTGATACCCTTGAAGGCGACGCGAAAACAGGCGCTCAGATCGTTCTCAAAGCTCTTGAAGAGCCGCTCCGTCAGATCGCCGCTAATGCGGGTCTTGAGGGCAGCGTGATCGTTGAGAACATCAAGAAGGCTGACAAGATCGGTTACGGCTTCAACGCCCTTACCGAGGAATACACCGACATGATGGAAGCGGGAATCGTAGACCCCACAAAGGTGACCCGTTCCGCACTTGAAAACGCTTCCTCAGTCGCTTCAATGGTGCTCACCACCGAGAGCCTTGTAGCCGACATCAAGGAGCCGACTCCTCCCGCAGCTCCCGCTCCCGACATGGGCGGAATGTATTAATCTGCGGTGGCACGATGTAATATAGTTTTTGAATAATTCAAGCCCTTTGCTTGTTTCGTTTTTAGAAATAAGCAGGGGGCTTTTATATGTGTAGATTGACTGAAATGCCGGGGATTTTTTACTCTCCCAAAATACTTTACTTGCTTTTTTGGCCGGACTGTATTATAATAAACCTATTCATCTGCAAGGAAGTGGTTTTGTGAAAATTAAAAACGAGTTTATACTCCGCAAGATTGCGGATTCTTATGTTGTGGTTCCCGTGGGCAAGATGACTTTGGACTTTAACGGCGTTATCAATCTAAATGAAACGGGCGCGTTCCTTTTTAGAATCCTTCAGGAGGGCGCGGACCGCGAAGAGCTTATCGACAGAATGCTTGAAGAGTACAATGTCTCCCGCGAAAGAGCCGCCGCCGATATCGACCGCTTTATCGAAAAAGTAAAGGAAGCTGATGTGCTTGAATAAGGAAACCACCTTGAGTGCGGTAATGGAGATCATGCTTGAAAAGCTTGACGCGGGCGGAACCGTCACGTTTACTCCCAACGGCACGAGTATGCTGCCGATGCTGCGCGACGGAAAAGACGTGGTTAAGCTTGCCAAGCCGCAGGGCAGGCTGAATCTGTTTGATGTTCCGCTTTACAAGCGCGAATCGGGACAGTATGTGCTTCACCGCGTGATTGATTTCAGCACAGACGGAAGCTACGTGCTTTGCGGCGACAACCAGTTTGTAAAAGAATCGGGCATTACCGACGATCAGATCATCGCGGTGCTCGTTGAATTTTCGCGAAAGGGAAAGCACTATACCGTAAAAAGCTTTACTTACCGCGTTTATGTCAGATATTGGTATCACTCGCGCCCGTTCAGGTTAGTGTTCAGAGCGCTCAAAAGAAGACTCGGAATTGAAGATAGGAAAAAGAAGAAAAAAAGCAAAAAAGACGACTACGACGAATACAGCTATGACTACAGCGACGATTACAGTGATGATTACGACGAGGATTAAAAAAAGCGTGCGCACTCTGTGCGTGCACTTTTTTCAGCCATCGCTCGTGCGCACGCAGTGCGCAACTGAGCGGGCAATACAAATTGTTTTTGCTTTATAGGAGTTTCCGTTACAGCAATTATCGGTAAACGTGCAAAATGTATGTTAAAATACAGCGTTACAAAGCAGTTTCCTATAAAGTAAAAACAGCGGCAGCTAAAATTCGGCTGCCGCTTTATAAATTTTGATTGTATTACCGTTCGGGTAAATAGTAGTTCGCTGTATTTTGCAGCTTTTTCATTCCTGCCGAGATGTGGCGTGACACGGTCGACTTGTGCAGACCGAGCTGTTCGGCGATATCCTTTTCGCGCCTTCCGTTGATATAGTGTTCCGTTATACAGATTTTCTGCTTTTCTGTCAGCTCCTGTATCATGGCTTTCTTTAAGAACTCCTTCATTTGCGCGCGGTCTTCCTTGTTTGAGCTGCCGCGCCTCAGCTCCGAAACCAAGCCGCAGTAATTCTCGTTTTCAGAGTTAATGTGTATCAACTGTGTGCGCATCAGGCGACCCCCTTGTGGCGGCGCATAAGAAGATCAGCGGTTTGAATACATTCGCTGCGGCAGCTTTTGTAAAAAGCGATCCTCTCGTTTATCTCCTTCTTTTCGGATTCGCTTATGTGCGCGCGCCTTTTTTTCAGGCGGGTTATTACCTTCTCAAGCTCTTTGGCTGATTGTTCGTATTCGAGTGACCATTCATAATAATTCATTATTATTCCTTTCTTGAAGCTCAATTGAATTTGCTGGTGCGAGGTGGGGCAAGCCTCATAGAAATATCCTTTGGAGACCCTTGCGTGGCTCTCTATATCTATTATAACGCATATTTTCCACAATTGCAAATATATGTTCGATAATTTTTGCTGAATGGTAAAAAATATAAGCATTGTGTCATTTTCAGGACAATGCTCAAAAACAATAAAATAATTTAAAGAATAACAAGGAATCAAGCCGTTTTTTCGTTAAAATACCTCTTTTTCAGTGGGTATTTGTAATTTTTTTATTTGTAACATTTAACAAATTGATTTAAACGGAATAATGTGTAAACGGATTATTTCTATCAAGTATCAAAAAATAATGCACAAATATTACTCTAATATTTTGTGCAAATCGACATTTTGCCTGTAAAGATAGGACAAAAAAGCTTTTTGGCACTTGAAATAATACAATATTAATTGTATAATATACAAAAAGAAACAGGAAAACCACAATATGTAGTGGTTGCTGCTTCAATATTAATTTGGAAAAATGAAATGCGTTCTGGAGCATTCATTTTCATAAAACACACAATCGCGAAACAGGCTGCCAATAGGCGGCCTGTTTTGCACATTTGTAAAAAACCGGCATATGATATGGTAAACGGGAGGGCGGGTGACCGTCGTTCCCGCAAGTCTATCTGATACCGGTTTCTGCCTGAAATCGGTATAAACAGCGGGTGTGTTTTATGAGTATAACCGGAAATATCAAAACCTTCGGGATCATCGGCGGAGATAAAAGGCAGCTTTTTCTTGCACAGTCGCTTCTGTCCGACGGCTTCGGAGTGATTTTGGCGGGCTTTGACAAGCTGCGCGGGCAGGGCTTTGATAATATTTCATGCGTTGAGGCGGCTGTGCTGTACAGCGACGCGGTGATTTTGCCGCTGCCGAGCGTTCGCGCCGACAAGAGCTTAAACGCTCCTCTCAGCGAGCGCAGCCTTTTCTTTTCGGATGCCGAGCTTGAGGTGCTGAGGAAAAAGCCCGTTTTTGCCGGGATGAAGGAGCGCCTTATCCGTGCTTATCCCAAGCTTGACGGGGCAGAGGTGTTCGACTATGCCTCCCGCGAGGATTTCGCGATTCTGAACGCCGTACCGACCGCCGAGGGCGCGGTCGAGCTTGCGATGAGCGAGTTTGAGGGAACGGTTTTCGGCAGCCGCTCAATGGTCGTCGGTTTTGGCAGGATCGGAAAGATTTTGTCGCGTATGCTTCACGCGCTCGGCAGCGAGGTCACCGTCTGCGCCCGCAAGCCCTCCGACTTCGCTTTTATAGAGTCGCTCGGCTACCGCGCGAAAAACACTCAGTCGCTTTCGCTTGTGCACGGATATGATTTGGTATTCAACACGGTGCCCGCTCTTATTTTTGACGAAACTCTGCTTCAAAACACCGACAGAACCGCTTTGGTGATAGACCTTGCCTCCGTTCCAGGAGGTGTGGATTTTGAAAGCGCGCGCCGTCTGGGGATAGACGCGAGGCGGGCGCTGGCTCTGCCCGGAAAGTGCGCTCCGAAATCCGCGGGAGAAATTATTAAAAAAACAGTATTATCTATAATCGAGGAGGTAAATCGGTGACAAAAGCAACCATTGGATTTGCGATGTGCGGTTCCTTTTGCACCTTTTCAAAGGCATTTGAACAGATGAGCGCTTTGGTGAACAGCGGCTATGACGTTATCCCGATCATGTCGCAGAACGCCTGTTCCACTGATACGCGCTTCGGAGCGGCGGCTGACATGGTGAAGAAGGCCGGGGAAATAACGGGAAAAAGGGTGCTGAGCACGGTGGTCGATACCGAGCCGATAGGTCCGAAGAATATGTGCGACCTGCTGATTATCGCTCCCTGCACGGGCAACACGCTCGCCAAATTAGCCTTGGGCGTTACCGACACTTCGGTGACAATGGCGGCAAAATCCCATTTAAGGGTGCTGAAGCCTGTTTTGCTGTGCGCGGCTACGAATGACGCGCTCGGAGCCTCGGCGCAAAACATCGGAAGGCTGCTCAATACCCAAAACATTTTCTTTGTTCCGCTCAGACAGGACGAACCTGTGCTGAAGCCGCGCTCGCTCGTGGCTGATTTCAAAAGGATCCCCGAATGCGCCGCTGCCGCTCTTGAAGGCAGACAGGTGCAGCCGGTTTTTATTTAGCGCCGGTCTGTTAATACGCCCGGTATTGATCCGTTCGTTATCGGCAGGGCGGAAAAGCTATCTTTATTATAACAAGGGGCAGACAATTACGCGTTGTCTGCCCTTGCTACTACAGAAAGTTCCTTATTCAATATGACGAAAATTTGTTTTACATATTGAACTTGAAATATTTTTGTGCTAAAATATTTTTGACGATAAAGAAGTAAAATATGTTGCATACACAGGAGAACAGTATGAAAGAAAAATCTCTGCGCTTTTTGGTCTCCGCCTCGGGCTTTGAGCTGGAGCGAATCAAAACAGCGCTTTCGGATAACGGAATACCAAACGACAGCAAGGCTCAGAAGAAGAGCTTTTCCGCAAAGGCGGTCACGGGGGTTGACAACTCCGAGCAGGATATATATGTTTCCGAGGATGATTACGACAAAGCCTACGACCTTTGTGTCGGGATAGGCGCTATAAGACCCGAGGGCGAGGAGCAGGAGATCCTCCCCGATGACGGAAGCGCTCCCGCGCCCGCCGAAGAAGAATTTGAGGATATGCCCGATGGCAAACGAACCGCCGTAAGGATCATTTCGGCAATATTGTTTGTTCTGCTTGCCGCCATGGTGATATTCGGAACCGACGCTATAACAGGCTGGATAAAAAGCTTTTTTCAGTAAGGAGATAAAATAAAATGAATATTGAAACAAAGTGCCTGCACGCAGGCTATGAACCCGAGAACGGAGAGCCCAGACAGCTCCCGATCTATCAGAGCACAACATGGAAATACGCTTCGTCCGACGATATGGGCAAGCTGTTTGACCTTGAGGCGAGCGGATATTTTTACACCCGTCTCCAGAACCCAACAAATGACGCTGTCGCCGCAAAGATCGCGGCTCTTGAAGGCGGCGTAGCGGGTATGCTCACTTCGAGCGGACAAGCCGCGAACTTCTTCGCGCTGTTTAACATCTGCGAAACGGGCAGTCACATAATCGCTTCCTCGGCGATCTACGGCGGCACCTACAATCTTTTAGGCGTAACGATGAAGAAAATGGGCATCGACGTCACATTCATCGACCAGAATCTCTCCGAGGAGGAGCTTCAAAAGGAATTCCGCCCCAACACCCGCGCCGTGTTTGGCGAGACCATCACAAATCCCACCGTTTCGGTTTTTGATATTGAAAAATTCGCGCGTCTTGCCCACAATAACGGCGTTCCGCTCATCATTGACAACACCTTTGCCACTCCCGTCAACTGCCGACCGATCGAGTTCGGAGCGGATATCGTAACTCACTCCACCACAAAATATATGGACGGTCACGCGATAGGCGTCGGCGGAGCGATCGTTGACAGCGGAAACTTTGACTGGATGGCTCATGCCGATAAATATCCCGGCATGACGACTCCCGACGAAAGCTATCACGGACTTGTTTACGCCGAAAAGTTCGGAAAGTTCGGTTATATCACAAAGGCGACCTCGCAGCTAATGCGCGACCTCGGCTCGATCCAGTCACCGATGAACGCTTTTTATCTCAACAACGGTCTTGAGACCCTGCACGTAAGAATGAAATGCCACTGCGAAAACGCGCTTAAAATCGCCGAGTTCCTGAAAGCACAGGACAAGGTCGCGTGGATCCATTATCCCGACCTTGAGGACGACGAGAACCATGAGCTTTGCAAAAAGTATCTGCCCAACGGCTCCTGCGGCGTTTTAGCCTTTGCGGTCAAGGGCGGCAGAGATACCGCTGTCAGGTTCATGGACAGCCTCAGGCTTATGACGATCGCCACTCACGTTGCAGACGCGAGAACCTGCCTGCTTCACCCCGCAAGCCACACTCACCGCCAGCTCAGCGAGGAACAGCTTATCGAGGCGGGCGTTGCCCCCGACCTTATCCGCCTTTCGGTAGGTCTCGAAAACGCCGACGACCTGATCGCCGATTTAAAGCAGGCGCTCGATAAGATTTAAGATAATGTCTGTAAATTAAGCAAACGCTATGGTTATTACGTAGGGGCGAACCCATGTGTTCGCCCTGTGTATCGACGTTGTTTTCCCATTCGATTTTTGATATGGATACAATGTTGTGATTCATTGCCCTTGGGCGCACACGCGGGTGCGCCCCTACAACAGATTTAAAAGATTATTTTTCAAATCATAATTTGTCTATTGTCTATTATTGATTGTCAATTGAACTGTCAACTGTAAATTTCTTTATATCAAATTCTTATATTCCAAATTCCACGTTAAATTGGAGGTTTTGTCATGTCCGCTTTTGTTTCCGCCATAATTGTCGCCGCCGGCGGCTCTACCCGAATGGGCACATCCGACAGCAAGCAGTTTGTTCCGCTGTTGGGCAAGCCCGCAATTGCATATACTCTGAGCGCCTTTCAGAACTGCGATTCCGTAAGCGAGATTGTGGTTGTAAGCCGCGCTCAGGACATTGAGCGCATTTCGCAGCTTGCTGAGGAAACGGGCTGCGGCAAGCTTTCCTCCGTTGTCGAAGGCGGAGACTGCCGCGCCGAGAGCGTTCAAAAGGGCATTGCCGCCGTCGATCCCAAGGCGCAGTATTTGGCAATACACGACGGCGCGCGCCCGTTAGTCACTCCCGAAGAAATTTCGGCTGTTATTGAGGTCGCTTTTGAAACAGGAGCCGCCGCTCCGGGAACCCCCGTCACCGATACAATAAAATTCGCCGATGAAAACAATATCATCACAGGCACTCCCGACCGCTCAACGCTGAGAGCCGTTCAGACTCCTCAGGTTTTTGAAAAGGAGCTGTACACGCTTGCGCTCAGCGAAGCCGAGACCTTTGAGAGCGTGACCGACGACTGCTCTCTAATTGAGAACATGGGAGGAGAGGTTCAGATCGTCGAGGGAAGCTGCGAGAACATCAAGCTCACCACGCCTATCGACATTGTTATCGCCGAAAGCATTTTAGGCAAGAGGAACGCGGTATGATAAGGATCGGTCACGGCTACGACGTTCACCGCTTTGCCGAGGGCAGAAAGCTCATTTTAGGCGGCGTTGAGATACCCTTTGAGCAGGGGCTTCTCGGTCATTCCGACGCCGATGTGCTCGCCCACGCGATAATGGACGCTCTTTTGGGAGCGGCTGCTTTGGGTGATATCGGCACGCATTTTCCCGACACCGACGAATCCTACAGGGGAGCTGACAGCATGGTTCTCCTGCACGGAGTTTGCCGCATTCTCAGACAGCACGGCTACGGCATTGGAAATATCGACGCGACTGTTATCGCTCAGCGTCCGAAGCTCAAAGACTATATTTTCACAATGCGTGAGATGATCGCGAAAAACTGCGGCATTGATGTGTCGATGATAAGCGTTAAGGCAACCACCGAAGAAAAGCTCGGCTTCACCGGCAGAATGGAGGGCATCTCAGCCCACGCCGTAGCGCTGATAGTTAAGGATTAAAAGAATAATATTAATCACACCTCTCTCATACATTTGAGCGAGGTGTTTTTATGTTACGAAAAATAATGTCGGTATTTTTGATTATTTCGCTTTTAGGCTGTTCTGTTGTTGCAGTAAAAGCGGTTGATGCTTCGTCTGAGAACGCGCAAGCGGAAGCGCTCATTTCCGCTCCGTCGGGCGTGCTTATGGAGGCATCAACGGGTAAAATTCTTTTTGAGAAAAATCCCCATGAAAAACGTCCCTGCGCTTCCATAACAAAGGTTATGACGCTACTGCTCGTTTTTGAGGCTATGGACAGCGGAAAGCTTGCGCTCGACGACATGATAACCGCGTCCGAGCACGCGGCTTCCATGGGCGGCAGCGATATCTGGCTTGAGCCGGGAGAAACAATGTCCGCCGACGATATGATAAAGGCTACGGTCGTGGCGAGCGCGAACGACGCGGCTGTCGCGCTGGCGGAGCAGATCTGCGGCAGCGAGGACGAGTTTGTAAGGCAGATGAACGAACGCGCGGCTCGGCTCGGAATGGGAGACACGGTTTTCAAGAACTGCAACGGTCTTGACGAGGACGGCCACATCACCTCCGCATATGACGTGGCGCTGATGTCAAGGGAGCTGATTAAGCATAAAAAGGTGTTCGATTACACTTCTATCTGGCTCGATACTCTGCGCGGGGGAGAAACTCAAATCGTAAATACCAACAAGCTGCTGAAATCCTACAAGGGCATAACCGGTCTTAAAACAGGCACCACCGATGACGCGGGCTGCTGCATTTCCGCAACGGCGACGCGGGATGGGATGTCGCTTATCGGAGTGGTGCTCGGCGCGGATACCGGCAAGCAGCGGTTTGCGGACGCGGCGGCTCTGCTCGATTACGGTTTCGCAAATTATGCGATAAAAGAATTAAAAGCTCCCGAAGATTTGCCCGATTCCGTGAAGGTCAACGGCGGAATGGAACAGTCGGCGGCTCTCAAATGCGATGTCAACGGCAATTTGGTTGTAAACAAAGCCTCGGCTGATGAGCCGGATATCTCCGTCAGCGTTCCCGAAGAGCTTGATGCTCCTGTTTTGGAGGGTGAAAAGGTAGGCGCGGTAACGTACACGATAGGCGGCGATTCCAAAACCTTTGATGTGATATCGGGGACGGAAATAGCGGAAACCTCGTTCGGCAGGGTGTTCGGGAGACTGTTCGATTCGCTTGTTAAAATGTAGGGAAAATCCGTATTCTGAAAAATATATGCCGTTGCCCGTAAGAAAAACCGAAAATGCCTTGCAAAAAATGCGGTTGTATAGTATAATAGAAACGAATAGTATAATTATGGAGGTTTATATATGGCTACTAAATTAACTGACAAATATTTACAGGGGTTTATTTCCGAGCATGAGTACGCAGGCGTCGCCGAAGAGGTCAAATCGGCTCACAAGGCGCTCCACAGCGGCACAGGTCTCGGCAATGATTTTATCGGCTGGCTCAATCTTCCGACCGATTACGATAAAGAGGAGTTCGCCCGCATTAAGGCGGCTGCCGAAAAAATCAAAAAGGACACCGACGTGTTTATCGTTATCGGCATCGGCGGCTCTTATCTCGGCGCGCGCGCCGCTATTGAGTTTTTGACCTCGCAGAACTACAACCTTACCTGCAAGGACACTCCTCAGATTTTCTTTACGGGCAATTCCATCAGCTCCTCGGCTCTGTCCGAGATCATCTCGCTCTGCGAGGGCAAGGACGTTTCCGTAAACATGATTTCCAAGTCGGGTACCACCACCGAGCCCGCAATTGCTTTCCGCGTATTCCGCGAAATGCTCGAAAAGAAATACGGCAAGGACGGCGCGCGTGAGAGGATCTACTGCACGACCGACAAGGCTCGCGGAACTCTGAAGGCACTTGCCGACGAGGAAGGCTACGAAACATTCGTAGTACCCGACGATGTAGGCGGCAGATTCTCCGTGCTTACAGCGGTTGGTCTTCTTCCTATCGCGGTATCCGGCGCGGATATCGACGCTCTTATGCAGGGCGCTCAGGCGGCTCAGAAGGAGCTTGACAACGACGACCTTATGACAAACGATTGCTACAAGTACGCGGCTATCCGCAATATCCTCTACCGCAAGGGCAAGGTCACCGAGGTAATGGTTTCCTATGAACCCGATTACGCTCTTATGGCTGAGTGGTTCAAGCAGCTCTACGGCGAGAGCGAGGGCAAGGACAACAAGGGCATTTTCCCCACAAGCGTTATCTTCTCAACCGACCTGCATTCCTTAGGTCAGTACATTCAGGACGGCAGGCGTACAATGTTCGAGACGGTAGTGCTCTTTGACAAATGCAAAAAAGAGGTCACTCTCGGCACCGATCCCACAAACGTTGACGGCTTGAACTTCTTGGCGGGCAAGACGATGGGCTTTGTTAACCGCAAGGCGTTCGAGGGCACCGTGCTTGCGCACAACGACGGCGGCGTTCCCAACGTTGTTATCAACGTTCCCGAAATGAACGAAGCTGAGCTCGGCTATCTTATCTACTTCTTTGAGAAGTCCTGCGCTATTTCGGGCTATATGTTAGGCGTTAATCCCTTTAACCAGCCCGGCGTAGAAAGCTACAAAAAGAATATGTTCGCTCTGCTCGGCAAGCCCGGATTTGAGGATCAGAAGGCGGCTCTTGAGGCAAGACTCGGCTAAATTTCTTTGATAATCAAATTTACATCGAATACGAAACAATAAAATTTCAGGAGGAATTTCACAATGGTTACTTTACTTATCGGAAAAAAAGGAACAGGAAAAACCAAAAAGCTTATCACCCGCGCTAACGAGGCGGTCAAGCTTTCATCAGGCAATGTTGTTGTCATTGAAAAGGGCGCGAAGCTCACTTATGACGTGACTCATAAGGCGAGACTCATCGACACCGATCAGTATTCTATCTCCGGATATGATATGCTCTACGGCTTTATCAGCGGCATTTGCGCCGGCAACTACGACGTTACCGATATTTTGGTTGATTCCACCTTTAAGATTTGCAAGGACGGCATTGCGGGTCTTGACAATTTCACAAAGAAGCTTCAGGAGCTCAGCGACGCCTGCTCCACCAACATCGTCCTGCTGATTTCGGCGGATGAAGCGGACATTCCCGATAATATTAACGCCGTTTGCGAAAAGGTTTGATAAACTGTTTTGTAACTATATATAATAAATGAAAACCGACCGGCTTTCGTTGTCCTGACAGCGAGCCGGTCGGTTTTTAGTGTGGAGTGTGCGCCGGTGGGCGCTTTCGGCGCCTATTGATAAAAACATAAAAAAATAACCTTCCTTCAACGGCGCGTTTTATCGCGTGCAAAGAAGGAAGGTTTTTTTGATGTTAAGGGATGCGGATTGCCATCCCGTGGCAACTGGCGCATATGGATAAATATGCCGTAATCCTTGTGTTAGTAGGGGCGCACCGATGTGTGCGCCCGAGAGCGTTGAACAAAACGTCTGTATTCCTATCGACAATCGGACGTGGAATAAACCTCGGTGCGAGGACAGCCGCAAGGGCTGTCCCTACAATCACAAGGTAGTGTTTACTATCAGTTTTACTTTACTGCCGTAGTGACAGGGCTTGCCCCTGTCAAAACGTTTCCCAACAGCGTACTATAAACGCGGGAGCAAAACTCATAAACAAATCAACGGTTAGAAGCGCGGACTGCCCGTCGGCTCAGCCGACTGCCTTGCGGAGGCTTCGCAGAGGGATACAAAGATCATGAAGAGCGGGGTGGCTATGGGAAGTGAAATGTTAACTGTTGCCTGAGCCATATATGCGACAACAGCCGAGGCGAATACGAGGCTTAGGGGGTTGCGGCGGGCGGCTTTGAACGCTCTTACAAGCGCGCTGCCCGTGAACGCCAAATATGAGCAAAGTCCTACAATGCCAATATTCATCAGGTAGTTGATATACTCGTTGTGAGCAGCGTCGGTCGAGCTGTCTCCGAAGCGGTCATACAATTCAGCAAAGTAAGGTGAGAAGGTGTAGTAGAATGACTCGGGGCCTTTGCCGAAAAGCTTTTCAAACAGATTGTACTTTCCGAAGGCTTCAAACGACTTGTTCCACATGAAGCCCCTGTGGGTGCCCCATGCGTCGCTGAAACGCAGTGTGCGCTCAAGCTCGCCGAGGTCGGTTTCCGTGTCGAATGCCGTAAAGTAAACAACGGTTCCCAAGCATGCGAGCGCGGCAAGTCCGAACAGAGAGCCGACGGCTATGGGAATTGCGACCGGCAAAGGCTTGTCTCCGCGCTTTTGTCCGAGGAAAAACGAGGCAAAGCCGAGCACGCCGAGTATTGCGGCGGCAGCGTAGGTGAGGTTGGATTTCATCAGCTTGAACGGGATCGCGCCGAGCTCCTTGTAATTATCTCCGCCAAGCGCGGAAAAAATACCGAGAAGCTTAATGCTCAGCAGCATTATTGCTAAAACAATAAAATACATACCTATCTTTTTCGGGTGGCGGCAGTAAACCACGGTGAACACGGCGGCAAACACGCCTAATCCGAGCACGACCGAGTCGCTGTCGCATACAACAATTGCCATCGCGCCCAAAACAGTTGCGGCAAGATACACCGCTCTGCACCACAGCTTTTTAGTTTGAACGATCATCACGATTATAACGGGCAGGGTGACGCACAGGTGAGATGCAAACATATTCTTGTTTCCGATAGTTGTCATAAAGTTTAAGAATACGTTTTCGTCATTTTTGAACAGCTCAAACATTCCGAGCGGGTCAATGTTGAAGCCGTTCAGCACCGCCAACAGGCTGATCGCTCCGCTCACCGAGGCGAGCGCAATAAATACGTATTCCTTAAATTTCCAGCAGCGGGTCAGGAAGAAGTATAACGCGGCGTAAAACAGCATGAGTATCAAGCCGTTGTTTCGTCCGTGCGTATAGTCGTCTATTGATATTTCTCCCAAAAAAGCAAGCTCGATATAGTAGGAGAATACGGTTGAAATCGCGCACGAAACGACAAACGCAATCACCGCCCAATCGGTAAACGTGATTTTTGAAATCTCGCTTTTCCGGTCGGGATTTTTTTCCTTCTGCTCCGTGGTGCTTTTTGTCAGAAGCACCAAAAACTCCGCTATGACAGCGGCGGCGGTGATAATCAGGAAGAAAAAGTACTTTTGGTGGCGGATAGATACGTACCCGCGTTCAAAGCTGATAAACGGAAAAGTCGTGTTAAACGAAAGATTCACAAACAGCGGAAACACCGTGAACATTACAGTCAAATAAATATTTGCAATAATGTGCTTTAGCGTGTAGCGCTCACTTATCGGCTTTGTGTTTTTGGGTTTTTTATTTTTTGATTTACTCATAACAACAGCCTTTCAAACAAAATATCAAAATAATTTTATACCTTTGTCGGCAGAATGTCAATCGAAAAGCTATTGTAATTATTTTTTTTTGTGCTATAATTATAACCATAGTAAAAAAACTGTTCGGACGGTGTACAAATGAAAAAATTGGTAATTATCGGCTTTGATGGCACGATCGCGGACACGGCTCCGGGTATCCTTTACTGCATGAATACGACCGCGCTTTCAATGGGTTACACGCCCGTGGCGCACGACGCGCTTTACGGTGTTATAGGCGTTTCGCTGGAAAAGGGCTTTATGAGTCTGTACGGCATGAAAGAGGACGAAATAGAGTACGCCATGAATCAATACAGCAAGCTCTACTCGATAAAGGGCGAGGAAATGATCCTCATTTACGACGGTATCGACGAATCTCTGCTTAAGCTCAAGCAAAACGGGATGAAGCTGGCTATAGTAACTCAGAAAAATGAAAAATTCATCAACAATATGCTTGCGGTTTACAACAATATCGGCTTACTTTTCGACGCGGTATGCGCTACAAAAGTTGATGAGGAAATGACAAAAGCGGATATGCTCCGCAGGGTTTGCGAGACTCTTGAAATTGAGCCCGGGGAAGCGGTCTTTGTCGGCGACAGCTACGTTGACGCTATCGCGGCGAACGAGGTCGGAATTGATTTTGCCGCGGCTCTCTACGGCTGGGGCTTCCGCAGCAAGGAGGACGCCGAGAAGTATAACTGCAAGGTTTTCCTCAACAACGCGGGAGAAATATCCTACAAGCTGTCGGTGCTGTGACAGATTTTACCGCGTAAATGCGAAAAAATAATAATTTAGGCGGGCAACAGGCAAAATGCTTGTTGCCTTTTTTTGATTCAAGTGGTAAAATATGATTATGTATAGATTAAATTAAGAGAGGGCATTACAAAACATGAATATCAAGGTGACAAGGGGCACTGTAAAGATAAGCAGAAACGGCAATAATGAAATGGACTGGTTTCGCTTTGGAGCGGGGGAGAAGATATTTGTAATGCTTCCCGGGCTGAGCGTTAAAAGCCTGGTGAATTCCGCCGAGGGGATCGCTTCGGCTTACAGAATTTTCTCGGATGATTTCACTGTTTATTTCTTTGACAGAACTAAATTTCTCTCAGAGAATTACACTCTTGAACAGCTTGCCGGGGATACCGCAGAGGCCATGACCGCTCTGGGCATTAAGGATGCCTGCGTTTTCGGTACATCTCAGGGCGGAATGATAGCGCAGATAATCGCTATAAATCACCCCGAGCTTGTATCAAAGCTTTTTCTCGCCTCAACCTGCGCGCGGATCTTCCCCGAAGCCGAAAAGGTTATGAACGAATGGGTCAGCTTGGCTGAGCGCGGCGATATAGACGGCTTTTGCGACTGCTTTATAGATTTGCTCTACGGAAAAAGCTTTGCCGAAAAATTCGGAGAGCTTATCCGTCTCGCGCACAGCGACGTTACCGGGAACGATTTCAAGCGTTTTGTCATTTTAGGAAGAAGCTGCGACGGCTTTGATATCCGTGACAGGCTGTCTTCAATTCGCTGTCCCGTTATGGTCGTCGGAGCAGAAAACGACCGCGTGCTCACAGCGCAGGCTTCCGTGGAGATAGGTGAGATCATCGGCTGCGGCTGTTATCTTTACGGTCCCGAATACGGTCACTGCGTGTTCGACGAGGCGCCCGACTACAAAGACAGGATATTTAAGTTTTTCAGCGAGGTTTGATTTAAAATGGAATTCAGTTTGCTATATCCCCAAAACAAAGAATATACAATAAGATATCTCACCGACGAGGCTGTCAACGACCTTTCGATCGACTTTCTCCTCGACAACCTCACCGAGGTGAGAAACGAGCGCGAGCACCTGAGAAATCTTATGACTCAGGTAACGGACGACCCCGAGGTAATAAAATACAGGCGCGACGTGTTTGAGGACTTTCTGCGCTTCCCAAAGCTGAGAGAGGTCATGGAGGAGCTTGTTAATCGGCTGGCGGATTTAAAGGACGTCGCTCGCTTCCAGAAGGATCAGGAGGGA
Source organism: uncultured Ruminococcus sp. (assembly GCA_902777275.1). GTDB lineage: Bacteria > Bacillota > Clostridia > Oscillospirales > Acutalibacteraceae > Ruminococcoides. The sequence goes on from CACYTI010000010.1 coordinate 29,520, forward strand.
CCGTCGCTGTGGTCGCTTATAAACCGCCTGCGCGAGATAGATGAATACGTTGGCTGTATCACAATGATAAAAAATACCCTTGAGGAGCTTGACGTTCATTCCGACGGCATGAAGGCTCTGCGAAAGCTTGTCACTGACATCAGCCGTGAAAGCGGTTTTCCGATGCTCAAAGCCGATATCGACGAAACAATGGAGAAGGCGAAGAACCTGAAGAGCATTACCATAGGCGTAAATCTTGACGGTATGCTCCGCCCGAAAACCGCGGGCGTGCTGTCGCTCAACAACGAGTATTTCACAGACGCGGGACTTATGAAGCGCTTTATGAACTTCACAAAAAAGGAGGACGGGCTCCACGACGGCGTTGACGTAAGCGGAATGAAGCATTTTCACGCCGCCAACCCGTCAACGACCGAGCTAAAGTTTGTTTCTTATCAAAAAAGCGCGGTTTCAAACGACGTGACCTTTGTTGAGTCCGCCGCTACGGGCAATGACGCGCTCTCAAACGCCATTGCAAAGCCTGTGAGCAATATAATGAAAAAGACCTGCGACGATATCAAGTCAACTCTCAAGCGCTATGTCAACATCAGCGGCTATATGCTCATTAATCTTATGCCCGAAATCATCTTTTTCGTGCGCTGGGCAGAGCTGACCGATAAGATCATCGCAAAGGGAATGCCCGTGTGCAAGGCGGAGATTTTGCCGCCCGACGACAGAAAATGTTCTTTTAAAGAAATATACAATTTAAAGCTCGCCATAAACAATGTAAACGGCGACAATATAAATATAATTAAAAACGATATTGATTTTGACGATAAGCGCAGAATTTATATCCTGACGGGACCCAACCGCGGCGGCAAGACCATTTTCACCCAAGCGGTCGGTCTCGCCATGATGATGGCTCAGTGGGGCGTGTATGTTCCCGCAGAGAGCGCTCAAATCAGCCCGTGCGACAATATGTTCACCCATTTTCCCGCCGACGAGAACGACACCGTCGATTTGGGAAGACTGGGGGAGGAGAGCAAGCGTTTGTCTGAAATTTTCGAGGCGGCTACAAGCCGAAGCTTCATGCTTATGAACGAAAGCCTTGCGACAACAAGCGTTGCCGAGGGACTTTTTATAGCCAAGGACGTTGTAAAGGCTATGCGCTATTTAGGCGTTCGCTGCATTTTCAACACTCATATGCACGAGCTTGCGCGCAGCCTTGATGAGCTGAACACCTCAATCGAGGGAGACAGCCTTGTTGAAAGCCTTGTGACGGGCGTTCAGCACGGAGAGAGAAGCTTCAAGGTAGCCGTCATGCCTCCGCAGGGCGTAAGCTACGCCAAGGACATAGCCAAAAAATACGGCGTGACCTTTGCTCAGATAAAGGAGAGCATAGATACAAAAGGAATGAAAAACAATGAACAACACAGTAACGATGAATAACACAAAAACAGGACTTGTTTTAGAGGGCGGAGCAATGCGCGGAATGTTCACTGCGGGTGTGCTCGACGTCTTTATGGAAAACGGAATAAGCTTTCCCGACTGTATCGGGGTTTCGGCGGGCGCGGCGTTCGGCTGCAATCTGAAAAGCAATCAGCCCGGGCGCGTGCTGCGGTACAATCTAAAATATTGCCGCGAGCCGAAGTTCTGTTCCTTTCGCTCATTGATAACAACGGGCGATCTGTACGGCGCTAAGTTCTGCTATCACGAGATCCCCGAAGAGCTTGATCTGTTCGACGTCCGCGCCTTTGATGAAAATCCAATGGGCTTTTATGTGGTGGCGTCCGACGCCGAAACGGGAAAGCCGCACTATCAGCGCATTGACTCTGTTGACGAAAATTGCTACGAGTGGATACGCGCCTCGGCTTCAATGCCGCTTGTGTCGCGCATAGTCGAGGTCGAGGGCGGAAAATACCTTGACGGCGGTATCACCGATTCTATCCCGCTCCGCTTTATGGAGGGTTTGCATGAAAAAAACGTCGTTGTGCTTACCCGTCCGAGAGATTACAGAAAAAAGCCGATCTCGCATCCGTGGCTCTACAGACAAAGCCTTAAAAAGTATCCGAATCTGTTCAAGGCTGTTAAGAACCGCTATAAGATGTACAACGAGCAGAGAAGATATGTTTTTTTGCGAGAAAAGGCGGGCAAGGCGTTCATAATCTGTCCCGAAAAACCGCTTGATATCGGAAAAACAGAGCACGACGGCGAAAAAATAAAGAGTGCTTATGAAACAGGCAGACAGGCGGCGCTGAAAAGACTCGATGAAATAAAAAGGTTTATTGTGGATGATAATTGATTCTCACGCGCATATCGGCAGGATTTTGACTTTGAACCTAAGTGTGCGCAAGGTGCTTTACTCTATGGAGCGTTACGGAGTCGATTTTTCGCTTGTCAGCAGCATAGAAAGCACCGAGTATTTTAAGCCGGGAAGCCGTCTGCCGTGGCCGCTGCGCAAAACGCAGTATATAGTGTGCAAAAAGACAATAAGGGCTGCAAAAAAGCACCCGGACAAGCTCGGCGCTCTGCTTTGGCTGCAGATCGACCGCCGTCTTCCCGATAAAAGGCTTTACAGGCTTATTGAGAAGAACAGAGAATTTGTTTACGGCATTAAGCTGCACCCGTTCCGTTCGGAGACCGCGCCCGACGACCCTAAGCTTGAACCCGTTTATTCTCTTGCAGCTCATTTCGGGCTTCCGGTCGTTTCCCATACGGGGGACGCGGAGCAGGCTTCCGTGCGTCACCTCTACAACGCCGCGAAGGCTCACCCCGATGTAAACTTCGTGGCGGTCCATATGGATCTGGACAGAGAGAGCGAGGACGCGATAGCCCTTATCGCGGATTTGCCGAATCTTTACGGCGATACAACGTGGGTGTCGCTGAAAAGGACTCTTTACGCCGTTAAAAAATGCGGAAGCGAAAAGATACTTTTCGGCACCGACAACCCGATCGACGGCAAGGATCATATGCTGTACAACCGTGCGGGTCAGCGTTCGCTGTGCCAGGAATATTTCAACGAGTTCCGCTCAATGGTGAGCGCGGAGGATTACGACAATATAATGTACAAAAACGCGCAAAGACTGTTCGGGATATCCTTACCCCGTATTTGATCAAAACAAACGGAGCAATAATAACGGAGCAAACAATATGAAATATTATAAATTGGTTGAAAACGCAGGAAAGCCCTCGGGCTTTTGGGGCAGGCTGATGATCCGTTCAATGAACAAGGGTCACAGCGAGCTGACTGAGTGGGCGCTTTCAAAGGCGAGGATACAAAGCGGCTGCCGCGCTCTCGATGTTGGCTGCGGAGGCGGAATGACCGTCAGCAGGCTGTGCGCCCTGACGGGCAGCGGAAAGGTTTACGGAATTGATTATTCCGACCTCTGCGTTGAAAAGAGCAAAAAGCAGAACCGAAAGTTTATTATGTGCAACAAGGCGGAGATCATTAAGGCGAGCGTTTCAAAGCTGCCCTTTGAGGACGGAACTTTCGATCTTGTCACCGCCGTTGAAACATATTATTTTTGGCCTGACAAACAAAATGATTTAAAAGAAATATACCGCGTTCTGAAAAGCGGAGGCGCCTTGCTGCTGGCGTTTGAAATGGTCGTTGATGAAACAAATCCAGATCGCTGGAGGGCAGTTGAGGAACGATTGAATATAAAAGCCGTCAGCGCCTCCGGAATAGGCGGAATGCTTGCAAAAGCAGGCTATATAAACATTAAGACCCATGAGTACGGCAATGAGCGCCTTTGCGTGATTGCCGAGAAGGAGTGATTTTTTATGAAAGCGTTGATAACAGGAGCAAGCTCGGGATTGGGAAGAGAGTTTGCGAGGATACTTGCAGGGCGCGGCTGGGATTTGATTTTAGCCGCTCGGAGCACCGATAAGCTGCAGGCTCTAAAGGAGGAGCTCACCGGAGTTTATGTAAGAGTTATTACGATAGACCTTTCGCGTGAGCAGGACGCCTTTGATCTGTATGACCATTTAAAGGACGAGAACATCGACTTTCTCATCAACAACGCCGGCTTCGGGGCTTACGGCGAGTTTGAGACCGTTCCGATCGACGTTGAGATGAGATTGATCCATACAAACATCTGCGCCGTACATATTCTGACAAAGCAGTTTATAAAGGATATGATCGAGCGCGGAAGCGGCATGATCCTGAACGTCGGTTCAATGGCGGGCTTCTCCGCTGGTCCCAAGCTGTCAAGCTACTACGCCTCCAAAAACTATGTCGTTCGTCTTACCGAGGCTATCCACGAGGAGCTGCGCCGCAAGAACAGCCCCGTAAAGATCTCCGTGCTCTGCCCGGGTCCCGTCAACACCAATTTTAACAACACGGCAAACGTTAAGTTTTCTACAGAGGGGCTTTACCCGCGTGACGTCGCCGAATACGCTTTGGACAAAATCGAAGCGGGCAAAATGATCATTATTCCGAGCAGCAAAATGAAGGCGGTAAAAATTCTTGAGCATTTCCTCAGCGAAAAAATGCTGACCCGTCTTTCCTACAACATTCAATCGTCAAAAGACGATAGCAGTAAATGATAAAGTTCATTAAAAGGGTTTACAATTGGTATATGCCGTTTCACAAAACCATGACCCGCGACAACATATTCGCTATCGCGGCGCAAACGGCATTTTTCATGATTCTCTCTTCTGTGCCGCTGGTTATGTTTTTGCTGTCTGTTTTTCAAAGACTGAATATCTCGCCCGACGTGCTGAACATTTTGCTCCGCACTGAGAGCAGAGAACTGGACATAACCGTGTACACGGAATCGCTCACGAAAATGTACGACGATTCGGTGGGCATTTCGATCATTTCGGCTATTGCAACGCTGTGGTCCGCGTCAAAGGGAATTCACGCCATAACAAACGGGCTTAACCGTATTCACAACACCTACGAGAACCGCAACTGGTTTTTGGTGCGGTTCCGCTCTATGATACATACGCTGTTTTTTATACTGATCATACTCATTACGGTAATCATTATTTTCCTCGGCAGTACGCTCAGCGGTTTTATAGAGCCGTACATCGGGCATTTGCCCGGTTATGTCGTGATGATCTACAGCCTGAGATATGTTTTGATATTTTTATATCAGGTGTTTTTCTTTGCGGTGATATACCGTAACATTCCCAACCTGTCAAGGCATAAACGGCGCGAATACGGCATACGCTGCCAGCTTCCCGGAGCGTTGTTCTGCGCGGCGTCGTGGCACGTGCTGCTTTTCGCTATTTCGGTTTATGTCACCGATTTCAACGGCTTTTCCGTTTACAAGGGTCTTACTCAGCTTGCTATCGTTATGGTCTTTATGTATTTCTGCATGGCTTGCATGATGATAGGCGCCGAAATAAACGTGTATTTCCACCGAGAGATAGACTGGTTCACGCGCTTTATCAGCATAAGGTATATCCGCAGAAGACACCGTAAGAAAAAGGAAGAAAAGCGCCGCAAAAAGGAGCTGGCGCAAATCAAAAAGAAGTCCCGCTCGGCGGGGGAGGATATTATCAGCGGGGTCAAGCCCGAAGAGCCTGAAAAGTCCGAACGATCCGAGATAATCAGAACAGGCAAAGCCGATTACAGCGATAAACCCGAATAATGACTATTGACGTTTTTACCCAAAGGGTGTAAAATATTTGTTGAAAACTATTAATAATATTAAGGATCAAGGAGCTAATAAAATGGACAACTGTGTTTTTTGCGGTATAGCAAACGGTACGATTCCGTCAAAAAAGGTTTATGAGGACGACAAGATACTCGCGTTTTATGATTTGGAGCCGCAGGCACCGGTGCACGTTCTTGTCATTCCCGTACAGCACATCTCGTGTGCCGACGAGGTAAACGAGAGCAACAGCGGCGTTATAGCGCATATTTTTGCCAAAATCCCCGAAATTACCAAATCGCTCGGGCTGACCGAAGGCTACCGAATCGTTACAAACTGCGGTAAGCACGGCTGTCAGAGCGTTATGCATCTGCATTTTCATATTGTAGGCGGCAAACAGCTCGGCGGACGTATGGTTTAAACGGAGGAATACATAATGGAAACATATCATATAAACATAGCGGGCGTTGAACGCGATCTTGAAAAATATCCCGTTAACGACAAGCTTGACATCGCGGCGTTTATTCTTTTCGGAGACGTTGAGGTCACCGAAAAATCGGCTGCGGCTCTGCTTAAAATCTGCCCCGAGCACGACGTTGTCGTGTCAGCCGAGGCAAAGGGGATCCCGCTCTGCTACGAAATGGCGCGTCAGGGCTGCCGCGAGTATGTTATCGCGCGCAAAAGCATTAAGGTATATATGCGCAACTGTGTGGGCGTTTCGGTCAATTCAATTACAACAGCCAAAGAGCAAAATCTGTACCTCGGCGAATCCGACGTTGAGTTCCTGAAGGACAAGCGTGTGCTTATCGTTGACGACGTTATCTCAACGGGCGAAAGTCTTGCCGCTCTTGAGGCGCTGTTGGATAAAATCAACGCCAACGTTGTGGGCAAGGCGTGCATTTTGGCAGAGGGCGACGCCAAAAACAGGGACGATATAATCTTCCTTGAGGAGCTTCCGCTGTTTGTAAAATAGTTTAAGTTTGGAGTGTGGAGAGTGGAGTTGAAATGGACAGTTGACAATTGACAATTTAGGTTGTCGCTCCGCTCTTGATTTGTAATGCTGTGGTTGGGTGTTAATGTGCCAACGGCACAATTCATGCGCCTTTGCGCAATTCATTACGCAGTAAATTCATGTTGCGCAGCAACAATTCATTCCTGTATCACAGCTTTCCGTTGTTGAAAACGTCTTAGACATTATCAACCGTCGGCGACAGGAATGAATTGTCCTTCGGACATGAATTGGCTTTGCCGTGAATTGCCTGCGGCGTGAATTGAGCGCGCTACGCTCATTAAAGGAGAATCCCCATGCCGAAAATAACCGAAACAGAACTGAAAAAACAAATAAAAAGCCGCAGCTTTTCGCCTGTTTACGTGCTTTACGGCAGCGAACAGCTTTATGTGCGCAGATACACCGAAATGCTTGTTGAGGCAGTGGCGGGAAAAACTCCGTCGGATTTCAACTTTCACAGCTTCGGCGGAGAAGTGAACCTCGACACGCTTGCGTCGGCTGTCGGGGTCGTTCCGTTTATGAGCGAGTATAACTGCGTTTTAGTTACGGATATTTTCCTCGATTCGTATGATTCGGACGGGCTCGACAAGCTCAAAGCGATCTGCAAAATGCGCGCGGAGGGCACAATACTCATCATTTCAATGACGTCCTATGTGCCCAAGCGGAACGCAAAGGCGTTTGAGTCGATTTGCAAAAGCGCCCAAAAGGACGGCTCGGTTATAAAATTTGACAGCCTTAACGAAGCGACGCTCGAAAAGCAGATCGGCAAGTGGGTGAACAGGCAGGGAAAATTCATTTCAAGAATCAACGCCTCCCGTCTTATAAAGCTTTGCGGGACCGATTTGAACCGCCTGAAAAACGAGGTCGATAAAATCTGTGCCTACACCTCGGGCGAGGAGATTCAGGGAGATACGATCGACAAGCTCGTTGCTCAAACGCTTGAGGCGAAGATTTTCAGCCTGTCCGACATGGTTCTGTCGGGCAGGGGAGACGACGCTTTTCAGACGCTTGACCGTCTGTTTTATCAAAAGGAAGAGCCTGTTATGATGTTATACGTGCTGTCAACCGCGTTTACCGACGCTTACCGCGTCCGCGTTGCCGACGAAAGCGGAGTCGATATAAAAACGCTCGCCGAGGATTTTTCCTACGGCAAGCGAACCTTTGCGCTCGACCGCGCCCGCCGCTCGACCCGTCAGGTCAGCACCGAAGCTTTGAGAAGCTGCCTTGACGCGCTGAGTGAAGCGGACGTAAAAATGAAATCGGTGGCGGTCAATCCGAGACTGTTCATCGAACAGCTTATCGCGCGTTTGCTGCTTATCGCGAGGGAGGGCAGGAAGTAATGCTCAGCATTAAGGAAGCAATTATCGTCGAGGGCAGATACGACAAAATAAAGCTCTCGGGAATCGTTGACGCGCCGATAATCGAAACAGGCGGTTTCAGGGTGTTTTCCGACAGGGAAAAGCAGTCGCTTATCCGCCAAATAGCCGAAAAGCGCGGTATCCTGGTGCTGACCGACAGCGACGGAGCGGGCTTTGTAATCAGAAATTTTCTTCGCGGAGTGGTGCCTAAGGAGCAAATAAAGCACTGCTATATCCCGCAGATAAAGGGCAAGGAGCGCCGCAAGCCGCAGCGCAGCAAGGAAGGGCTGCTCGGCGTTGAGGGCGTCACCGACGAGGTGATAAAGGAAGCGATACGCCGCAGCGGAGCGACTGTTTTGGGAGAGAGCGCGGAGCCCAAGCGCGAAATCACCAAAGCCGACCTCTGCATAATGGGACTGTCGGGCGGAGAAAACTCAGCAAGGCTCAGACAGAAGCTCCTGAAAAAGCTGAATATGCCGACATACCTCTCGGCAAACGCAATGCTGGCGGCGCTGAACTGCCTGTATTCACCCGAGGAGTTGGCGGAGTTGGTTGAAGAAATTAGCCTGTGACGTCTTTGAGTTTCCCTTTCACAACATTTTGTATTTTTTCTTTTTAGAATAATGGTGTAGGGTTGTGTATAGTTGAAGGGTTTTTACAATTGTACTTACAAAAAAATAATAATTCTCTATAAGAAGTATAAAATATAGAGGGTTTATAGAAAATGCCCTAAACCCTACACTACCCTACACTTTAAATTTCTAAAATAGAATAATGGTGTAGGGTTGTGTATAGTTGAAGGGTTTTTACAATTGTACTTACAAAAAAATAATAATTCTCTATAAGAAGTATAAAAATATAGAGGGTTTATAGAAAATGCCCTAAACCCTACACTACCCTACACCACGTCGCGACTCAAAGATTGCTGCTTGTTTCAAACCTTTTTCTCAGCTTTTTCAGCGCCTTTGTTTCGATTCGGCTGACATATGAACGGCTTATCCCGAGAACGGCGGCTGCCTCCTTTTGGGTCATCGGGTCTTTTCCGTTCAGACCGTACCTCATAATAATAACGCTCTTTTCCCGTTCGGCAAGCTCTTCGTTGATGAACCTGCCGAGCTTTTTTGTGTTTAGCTTGCGGTCGAGGTCGTCCAAGATTCGGTCGTCCTCCGCCATTATGTCCATAAGCGTCAGCGGATTGCCGTCTTTGTCGGTGTCGATGGTTTCGTTTATCGAAACGTCCTGCGCGGTCTTTTTCGCCGCTCTGAAATACATCAGTATCTCGTTTTCGATACAACGGCTGGCATATGAGCTTAACCGTATGTTTTTGTCCGGATCAAACGAGTCGATCGCCTTTATCAGCCCTATTGTACCGATAGAAACCAAATCGTCCTGCTCGCCCTGCTTGCCGTAATATTTCTTTATTATGTGCGCCACGAGCCGTAAATTATGCTCCACCAAAAGATTACGCGCCTCTCGGTCGCCCTCCTTCATGCGCAGAATGTACTCGCGCTCCTTTTTCTCACTGAGCGGCTTTGGGAACGAGCCTCCGCCGCAAACGTGCAGAACAAAAAAGCAAACGTACTGTCCCAAAAGCGAAATCAAATCAAACATTTTATCACCCGCTAAAACTTATTCAAACCTATTGCCAAAAATGCGGATTTTAACTATAATATTTATGTAAGTAACAAGGGGGAAAAGTGATGAAAAAGCTTATTTCATGGAACGTCAACGGTCTTCGTGCCTGTGTGACAAAAGGATTTTTGGATTTCTTTAAAGAGATCGACGCCGATGTTTTCTGTATTCAGGAGACCAAGCTCCAACAAGGGCAGATCGAGCTTGACCTTACGGGCTATCATCAGTACTGGAACTACGCCGAAAAGAAGGGCTATTCGGGCACGGCTATGTTTACAAAGGACGAGCCGATTAATGTTCAATACGGGATAGGCATTGAGGAGCATGACAGCGAGGGAAGGGTCATCACCGCCGAGTTTGAGGATTATTTCGTCGTCACCTGCTACACTCCGAACTCTCAGAATGAGCTGCGGCGTTTGGATTACCGCATGACATGGGAGGACGCTTTTTTGGCTTATTTAAAGAGCCTCGAAAGCCGCAAGCCCGTTATTTTATGCGGCGATTTAAATGTAGCTCATACGGAAATCGACCTCAAAAACCCAAAGACCAACCGCAAGAACGCGGGCTTTACCGACGAGGAACGCGCAAAGATGACCGCGCTTCTCGGCAGCGGCTTTACAGACACCTACCGCTTTTTCAACCCCGACAAGGTGGGCGTTTACTCGTGGTGGTCGTACCGCTTCCGCGCAAGAGAAAAGAACGCGGGCTGGCGTATTGATTACTTTATAACCTCAAATTCGCTCGACGAAAGGCTCGTCAGCGCCGACATTCTGACCGATGTGTTCGGCTCCGACCATTGCCCCGTGGAGCTTGTGATAGAGTGAAATAAATCAAAAAATAATTCTAAAGGAGAATAATTATGGGATTGTTTAAAAAAGAATTCTGCGCTGTCTGCGGTGAAAAAATAAGCCTGCTCGGAAAGCGCAAGGTCGAGGACGGCGTTGTTTGCAGCAAATGCACCAAAAAGCTCTCGCCGTTTTTCAAGGAGAGAAAGAAGTCAACCGTCAACGACATCAAGGATCAGCTCGCTTACCGCGAGGACAACCGCCAAAAGCTCAACAGCTTCAATCAGACAAGAACCTACGGCACCCGCACAAAGGTCTACATCGACGACGCTCAACAATGCTTTGTTGTCAGCAGGGCGAGAGATTTCCGCGAGGACAACGCCGATATCATTAAGCTTAGTCAGGTGACGGGCGCAAGGTATGACGTAAAGGAGCACCGCTCAGAGATTTTCCGCAAGGATTCCGAGGGCAGGTCGGTGTCGTACAATCCGCCGAGATATGAATACAGCTACGAATTCAAGGTTTATATCAACGTCAACTCGCCTTATTTTGACGAGATAGAGTTTGAGCTGACCGACTATCGCCCCGACAGCAGGCATTCAAGCGACTATCACCGCTTTGAGGACATGGCAAATGAGCTTGTTTCGGCGCTGAAGGACAGCAAAAGAAATATGATGAATTCAAACAGCGGATTCATGGGTATGGCTGCAGCCGCTCCCTTCGAGGGTCAGCAGATGATGAACGGTCCCGAATTGAAGAATAACTTAGAGGTGAAGTTCGGAAGCAAAAACCCTGTTCCGTATCCGCAAAATATAAACGGAAATCAGGTCAGTCTTGCCGTAAGGTTTATTGGCAAGTTTGTGATTTCGGTCGTCAATCCTCAGCAGTTTATGAGCTGCGGAAGCGTTGAAGATATCAGCGGCGCGCTTAGAGCTCAGGTTGAAAACTCCGCAGGCGAGGCTATCTCATTATGCGCCCGCAACGGAATACCCGTCGCGCAGCTTCCTGCACGGTCAAATGAAATCGCAAAATATGTAAAGGATAATTTAGAGAGCGGTTGGCAGGCGCAGTTCGGAGTGACAATGGAGTCGATCGCGTTCGCAAGCTTGTCGCTGACCGAAGAAAGCGCGGCAGCGTACAAACAAATGAGAGTGGCGCAGTTTAATCGGCCCGCGCAGCATGACTATATGGAGCAGCAGGCTGAGCGGCAGTATCAGCAGGACGCTGTTCAGCAGCAGGCGCAGACATGGGTCTGTCCCGCGTGCGGAACTGAGAACACGAGCAAATTCTGCGTAGGCTGCGGAACGCCCAGAGGTTGATAAAACCGGGTAAAAGCTTTTAATAATTGAGTGGGAGGCTGCCAAAATGTTTCGCAGCCGTCCTCTCACACCACAGTGCATACCGTTCCGTACACGGCGGTTCAATAGTTTGAGTGCAGTACCTTGTATCTTTGGAGTATGTCATTATACCCCACGGATGCAAGGTATTCGTTTGTTAATGACCTGTGCAGAACATAGCTGTCGGCGATGCGCCAATATGCTTTCCTGCTGTTTGCCACTCCCACGCTTTGAAATAATTGATTCCAAGCCGCACAAGGTTGTCGTGCTTTTTCTTGATTATCTTCCACTGCTTCCAATATATTTGCCGCGTTTACACCACGGGGTTCGGGCAGTATGGGACTTTGTCTTGTCCGGCAGACTCGACCGCACCGCAGTTGCTTTATATGCGATTTCTGTTCGTAAGACCGAGAGTTTACTTTGGGTTTACTTCAGATTCCGCCTCGCGACGGACACCCTTGCCCTCTGCTAACACTTTCTACTGCCAAGCTTGCAGTGGACTTTCGCCACCAAGTTACTGCACATTCCGGGTAAATCAAAGAAAGAAATAGCCACGGCTGGCTATTTCTTTCTTTGTGATGGATATGTTTTTCGTCACGATGTTAAGATATCGGAGCGACGGTTTTCGCAGGAATGCCGAGCCTGAGCAGCCCCTGCACTCCAAATTATAACAGCACTTTCAATTGTTAGGTGCTGTCCTCCACTCCGTAAGGCTTTCACCCTTCACCAAAAACGCTTTTCGGGCTGTTTTGGCCATCGGTTCGTCGCTGCGGCTGTCGGAGTAAAATTCATCAACGACGGCGTTTTCTCCGAAAATCTCCCTGAAACGGCGCACCTTTTCCTCGCCGTGGCAGTTCTCTCCGCTGTATATCCCTGTTTCGGGATCGACGATTGAGGCTATCAGCGTGCCGACGCCGAGCTCGCTGCAAATTGGGCGCAGCAAAAAGACGGGGGAGGCTGAGATTATTACGTCATCGGGGCGTTTTTGTTCCAAATAAAACCGCTTGATTTTTTTGCGGTTCTTTTCCCAAAAATCATGTACGTCGCGCTTACAGTCGCAATAGCGCAAAAAACGGTACATGACCTCTTTGAATTGCGTCTTGGTTCCTTTCTTTGCCGCGTAAAACCGCAGAGTAGCTCCCAAAAGCGACGGGGCACACATAATAATTATCTTTTTATGTCGTTTTAGACAAAATAAATAAAAATCAGCCGTTGAATCGCCGTCGTATATTGTTTTGTCAAAATCGTAGGCGTTCATAAAATTACCTTTCCTTTTTATCACAAAATGTTCACATTATTATGTTATCATAAAAAAACATGGAAATAATTCGAGATTGGAAAAAATCTGTCGTCTTTCTATTGATTATTACGATAAAATATAGTATAATGCTATAAATATGTCTAAAAGGGGTTGCGTATGTTCGGTTATTTGCGGGTTCAAAAAAGCGAGCTGCTTGTCCGCGAGTTTGAGGCTTACAAGTCGGTTTACTGCGGACTTTGCCGTCAGTTGGGAAAAGATTATTCCTTTTTAACGCGCCTCATTTTAAGCTACGACTGCACCTTTTACGCCATGCTGCTCATGTCGCTCAGCCGCTCCTGCGGCGGTTTTTACAAGGGACGGTGCAAATGCAATCCCTTTAAAAAGTGCAGCTTTGCCCGCTGCGGTGACGACGCTTACGGCAAGGCGGCGGCGCTTTCGGTCATTTCGGCTTACTACAAGTTAGAGGACGACCTGACCGACAGCGGATTTTTCAAAAGATTCGCCGTGCGGCTGATAAAGCCGTTTTTCGGCAGATGGCACAAAAAAGCTGCTAAGAATTATCCCGAGCTTGAAGCGCCCGTTTCCAAAATGATGGAAATGCAGCGCGAGGTCGAGCGGGACAAAAGCGCGGGGATTGACCCCTCGGCTCACCCAACGGCTGTTATGCTCGGAACCGTGCTCGCTCTTGAGGGCGTTGACGACGCTCAGCGGCGTATCTATTACGAGTTCGGCTATCACATAGGCAGGTGGATTTACCTTATCGACGCCGCCGACGACCTGGAAAAGGACATAAAAAAAGACTGCTTCAATCCCTTCCGAAATGTTAGTGCCGGGGATATACGCGAATATCAGACCTCGGTGCTCAATCAGTCGCTCGCTCGCGCCTATGACGCGTACAACCTAATTACGCTGATTGATTTTAAAGGGATTTTTGACAATATGATGCTTTACGGCTTTCCGACAAAGCAAAACACGGTAGTGTACCGTATTGAGGAGGAAGAAAATGACAAATCCATATGAGGTGCTCGGCGTTTCACCCGATGCGTCGGATGAAGAAATCAAGAAAGCGTACCGCGATTTAGCAAAAAAGTACCACCCCGACAACTACGCAGACAGCCCGCTTGCCGACCTCGCAGAGCAAAAGATGAAAGAGGTCAACGAGGCTTACGATGAAATCAACCGTATGCGCCAAAAGGGAAAGGGCACAGGCTCCACGGGAGGCACGGGCTCGGCAGGCTCCTACAGTGCGGGCGGCACGAACACACAGTTCTACAGCGTGCGCATTTACATTCAGCGCAATATGATACAGGAAGCCGAAAAGGTGCTCGACAGCACCCCCGAGGGCAACCGAACCGCAGAATGGCACTATCTTAAGGGTATGTGCGCTTTCCGCAAGGGCTGGAGCGATCAGGCTACTCAATATTTTACGACCGCTGTAAACATGGATCCGAACAATCAGGAATACCGCGCCGCGCTGAACAACGTTACCAATCAGCGCAGCTACAACTACGGCGGCTACAGCACGGGCACCACAACGGGAACCGGCGGAGGCGACTGCTCCTGCTGCGATGTTTGTACCGCGCTGATGTGCGCAGACTGCCTTTGCAGCTGTTGCAGATAGGGCGGATTCGCAAAAATGAAAAAATCCAAAAGTATAATCCAAAAGCCCGCTTTCCGCATTGCCTTTTGTTCCGTTACCGCGGCTGTTGAGGTCGTATTTCTGTTTATCGCCGGGTTTTCCGGCGTGGGCACATACGCGCTTCCGTGCTTTGCGGGTTTGATCACCATAGCCGTAGTTATCGAGTACAAATGCAAATGGGCGCTCGGCGTTTACGCCGTTGCCGCCGTGCTGACGTTCCTTTTGTCGGGAAACAAAGAGGCGGCGCTGATGTTCACGGCATTTTTCGGGTATTATCCCATTCTTAAAAATGTGCTCGACCGGCATATAAAAAATGTTGTCGTGCGTTGGATAGTTAAATTCGCGGTATTCAACGCGGCGGCTGTCGGTTCTTTTTACGCGGCGATTTATCTGCTTTCTATCCCCGCGTCCGAGTTTTCTCTCTTCGGCGTTTATCTTCCTCTTGTGTTTTTGTTGGCGGGAAATGTGTTTTTCCTGATTTACGATATTGCTGTAAACGTATTTGTCAAATTCTATGTCCAAAAGCTGAGACCCGCCATGTTCGGCAGGTATATTTGAACAATCAGAAGGAAAGGTGATATGATGAAATCGAAACTGTTTGCGCGAATACTCTGTATAGTGCTGTGTGTCACGCTGATAGGCTCAGTACTTCTCGTTGCTATCCCCATGATAACCGGCGACGCCGCGACGTTCGCCCCCGTAAAGGACGGCGGAGGCACCATCACTGAAGACTATGTTAACCTGCGCTCGGGCGCGGGAGAGGACACCCCGATCGTTACGGTTATGAGGGTCAACACAAGGGTGACTTTTGTTGACGACACTCTGTACAATAACGACTGGTACAAGGTCAGGGAGCTTACCGCAGACCAAACGGGATATGTCAAGCAGGCTTATGTTGCCGCCGACGCTTCCGTGTCCTCAAAAATAAAGCTCTGCGTTTCAAAGGCTTCAACTTATGTCGGCTGTCAGTATGCTTTCTGGCAGACGGGTGCCTCAAAGCCGAGCTGGAAAAGCTCCAACACTGCGGTTGCTACAATCGACCAAAACGGCATTGCCACAGCCAAAAAAGCCGGCACCGCAACAATCACGGTATCCGAGGGCTCAGACAGCGCGTCCTGCACCCTGACAGTCCGCAACGGAAGCTCTACGGGTATCTCATCGGCTTCTCTTAATATCCCGCTCGGCAGCACAGCGGTCCTCACCGCGAAAACGAGCGGAGTAGGCTGGTTTTCCTCAAATACGAACGTTGCGTCGGTAAGCGGCGGAAAGGTGACCGCAAAGGCGGTTGGCTACGCCACGATAAGCGCCTACACCTCAAGCGGCGCTTCGACCTGTCTTGTTCATGTCACAAATCAGTCACAGTCCTCTAAAATAAAGCTTTGCGCGACAACAGCTTCCTCTTATGCGGGCTGTCAGTACGCTTTCTGGCAGACGGGCGCTTCAAATCCTGTCTGGTCAAGCTCCGATACATCTGTTGCGGATATCGACAGCAACGGCGTTATGACCGCAAAAAAAGCGGGCACAGCCACAATTTACTGCACCGAGGGGAAAGAGACCTCGTTCTGCAATTTCACTGTATACTCGGGCGTAAGCACGGGGATCTCGGCTGAATCAATGCTTTTGATAAACGGCTCCACAGGCAAGCTCACCGCAAAATCTGCGAATGTAAACTGGTATTCGTCCAACAAGAATGTCGCCACGGTCATAGGCGGCATAGTGACAGCCAAGGGCACGGGCTACGCCACTATAAGCGCCTACACCTCAAAAGGCGCATCGACCTGTCTTGTTTACGTCACAAGCGGCGCGCAGACCTCGTCGATAAAGCTCTGCGCTTCTCAGGCTTCAAGCTATGTGGGCTGTCAGTACGCTTTCTGGCAGACAGGAGCCTCAAAGCCGACATGGTCAAGCTCCAACCCGAACGTCGCCGATATCGATTCAAAAGGCGTACTCACCGCTCACGCGGCGGGCGTGACGACCATCAGCTGCTCCGAAAAGGGTTCGGTTTCCACCTGCAAATTCACGGTGAAAAACGGCACCCCGACGGGTATCTCAAGCGCG
Organism: uncultured Ruminococcus sp.; assembly: GCA_902777275.1. GTDB lineage: Bacteria > Bacillota > Clostridia > Oscillospirales > Acutalibacteraceae > Ruminococcoides. Next base: position 46,178 of record CACYTI010000010.1, read on the forward strand.
GGACTCTCAATTGAAGTCGGCAAAACCGCCAAGCTGACCGCTAAAACGAGCGGAGTGAGCTGGTACTCCTCAAATACGAATGTCGCGACAGTCAGCGGCGGAACGGTCACAGCAAAATCGGTAGGCTATTCAACGATAAGCGCCTACACCTCAAGCGGCGCTTCGACCTGTCTTGTTCAGGTAACAGCGGCAAGCCAGCCCGAGCCTGAGCCCGAGCCGGAACCGACAACCGCTTTGCGCGGATATATAACGGGCGACTATGTCAATTTGCGCAGCGGCGCGGGCACGAGCTTCTCGATCATCGCCGTTTTGCCCGAGAAAACCGAATTCACCTTCCTCAGCGAAACGCTGTACAACACCAACTGGTACCACATCAAGCTCGACAGCGGCGTAACAGGATATGTCAGCAAAACCTATGTTGAAAAAATAATCCCTCCGACAATCACTCTCTGCGCCAAAACCGCTTCGACATATGTCGGATGTCAGTACGCTTTCTGGCAGACGGGAGCGGAGTATCCCGAGTGGAAAAGCTCCGATACCTCTGTTGCAACTGTTGATCAAAACGGAATTGTCACCGCCAAAAAAGCGGGAACCGCCGTTATCAGCGCTTCCGAAGACGGCGGAACAGGCACCTGCAAGCTCACCGTCAAAAAAGGAAGTGCAACTGGAATTTCGCCCACTACGCTCACACTTGCGGCGGGCAAGACCTCAAAGCTTACCGCGAAAACAAGCGGAGTTAGCTGGTTCTCGTCAAATAAAAACGTAGCCACGGTCAGCGGCGGAACAGTTACCGCGAAGAGCACGGGCTACGCCACGATAAGCGCCTACACCTCAAACGGCGCTTCGACCTGTCTTGTAAAGGTCACCGAGGGAACGGGCACGCTAAAGTTCCTCGTCAGCACAGCCTCAATGTATGTCAACTGCAAATACGCCGTTCCGCACACAAACGGAAAAGGCGCGACCTGGACAAGCTCCAACACAAGCGTAGCCACCGTTGACAGCAACGGCGTTGTCACCGCAAAGGCGGCGGGCAGCGCGACCATAAAGGCTGTAAACTCCGTTTCGACCGCAAGCCTTTCGTTAAAGGTTTCGAGCGGCTCGTCCACGGGCATTTCGCTCTCAAGCTCCAAAATAGCTGCCGGCAAGTCTATTCTTCTCGGCGCGGACAGCTATGTTGACTGGTTCTCGTCAAACACAAGCATAGCAACCGTTGATAACGGCGTTGTCACTGCAAAGGCGGCGGGCTACGTGACGATAAGCGCGTACAACAGCTACGGCGCTTCAACCTGTCTGCTTCATGTAACGGAGCCCGACAGCATTCGCTTTGTTTATTCCACCCCCAACTGCGCTCCCAAAAACTCAACCGTAACATTCAAGGCTATCACCGACAAGAGCAGAACGGCGGTTAAATTCGTGGTGAGCAACGGCTCAACGTCTTACACCGTAAAAGCAACAAGCAAGGTGTCCGACGGCAATACATACGTCTGGTCGGGCAGCAGGGCGCTGGGCACTGCGGGAAAATGGTCGGTCAAGGCTTACGCTAAGACCGCGTCAACCGACTTTGCCGCTACCTCAGGAAACGGCGAGGGAGAGGTGTTTGTAACAAACTCGACCAGCTCCACCGCGACCGTAACCGGCGAGAGAAGAGCGAGCAATCAGGTCATCGAGCTTATCGCGTTTTTTGAGGGCTTCCTGCCAACGCTTACGGGCGACTACATCACGGGCGACCCGACGATCGGACACGGTAAGGTCATCTGGGAGAACGAGCAGTTCTACAACAACCTCACCAGAAACGAGGCGTTCGCATATCTTCACCAGACTGTAAATGAGGGTCCGTACACCACCGTTACAAACGATTTCCTTACAACTAACAACGCTAAATTCAATCAGCAGCAGTTCGACGCGTTGGTCTGCTTTGCTTACAACGTAGGCGCGTACGCTTTGACGGGCGACTCCATATTGAAGAGCGCGCTGCTCGGCAGCTCGTCGGGCGGAACCGTCACTGCGGGAGGCGCGGGATATATCAATTCCTCCGAGGTCAACCTGCGTTCGGGTCCCGGAACGAGCTACAGAATTATTGCGACAATGACCTACAACACGGCGTTCACATTTGTTGACGCGAAGCTCTACAGCAGCAGCTGGTACAAAATCAGGCTGACCAACGGCACAGAGGGCTATGTTTATGCGGATTACGCCTCAGCCTCCGGCAGCGTGAAGGACCTCAGCAAAACCGACAAATCCTCGTTCACTCAAAGACTTCTTCAATTTCACCACGCTTCCGGCGACTGCTATTACGGTCTGCTTTGGAGACGCGTTGACGAGGTTGAAATGTTCTTCTACGGAGATTATGAGGGAGACGGCGAGAACAACAAGTACGGAATGTATTTCCGCTGCGCTAACGATCCCTCTTTCGGAATAGGCTGACACTCTGCAAATAATCACAGCAAAATAATTACTATAATAGAAGGCTCAATATGAAAAAAATCGGTTTTATCGGCGCCGGAAACATGGCGACCGCAATAATCAAAGGGCTGACAGCCCAAAACGGAACCGCCGAAAATTTAGGCGTTTTTGATACCGACAGCGAAAAATGCGAAATAATGCGGCAGGCGGGGGTACAGGTGTATCCCTCCTCCGCCGAGCTTGTCCGTCAGTGCGATATAACCGTGCTGGCGGTCAAGCCGCAGAATTACGCCGAGGTATTGGCGGCAGTCAAAGAACAAGCGGATAAAAGCAAAACCTTTGTTTCTATCGCGGCGGGCATTTCGATCGCTTATGTCCGTAACGCGCTCGGCTGCGACTGCCCCGTTGTTAGGGTAATGCCCAACACTCCCTTGCTGCTCAAAAAGGGAGCCTCCGCGCTTTGTCCCTCGGACAACATCTCTGAGGAGGACAAAGAGCTCGTTTACAAAATGTTTGCGGGAAGCGGCGTATGCGAATATATCCCGGAGGAGCATATGAACGAGATAATCTCCGTAAACGGCTCCAGCCCCGCTTATATTTATCTTTTTGCCAAAACAATGGCTGAATACGCGGAAGGCTGCGGAATAGACTACGGTCAGGCTATGAACCTGATTTGCGCAACGCTCGAGGGCTCCGCCGCAATGCTGCGTGAGAGCGGAGATTCCGCCGACACGCTTATCCAAAAGGTCAGCTCAAAGGGCGGCACCACCATAGCCGCTCTCGACAAGCTCAGAGAGTTGGGCTTCACCGACGCATTGCTTGCCGCTATGGAGGCGTGCACCAGGCGCGCCGAGGAGCTTGCCAACTAATTAACTATATTACACATGATTCCTTTTCGCACCGCATAGAATAAAGGGAAACTTTAAAGCAAATACGGTTCAATGCGGAAAGGAATGTTGTAATGAAAGGTATTGTATTATCGCTCGGGCTGCCGCGTAAGCGCCGCTTTCGCCTGCCCGACCTCAAAGGAATTATTAAGCGTCACGGCGTTTTGATGGTGTTTGCTGTTTTGCTGCTTGCGGGACTTGCTTTTGGGGCGGCTTACGCATACAGCGCGGACAGGCAAACGCTCCGTTCGCTCGACTTCCTATTTACCACTAACCTTGAATCGAGGCTCGGCAAAGGGGCTTTCGGCACGATGTGCGCCTGCTTTGCTTCGGATTTTGTTTTTCTGTTAAGCGCTTATTTTTTGGGCGCGGCGCCGTGGGGAATACCCTTTTTGCCCGCGCTTGTTTGCTTTAAGGGCTTTGGCACGGGAATAACGGCGGGATATCTCTGCCTAAGTCACGGCGTTAGCGGAGCGGGCTTCTATCTGCTTGTGCTTTTGCCGGGGACATTTTTGTTCTGCGCCGTCCTTATGTTTTTTTCTGTAACAGCCTTCTCGTTTTCAAGGCAGACTTTAAAGCGAATGCTTAGCCGTCAGCCCGCGTTATACTCTCTCAGAGAGGCTCTGCTGCGCTATTCGTCGCGCTTTCTCTCCGCACTGGGCGTCACCTTTGCCGCTTCTCTTTTAGATACGCTGCTCTGGACGCTTTTTGCGGGATCGTTTAATTTTTAAGCCGTGGATCGGCACAGGAGGTACAAATGGCTTCACAATCTCAAAAAGATACCCTGCCTATTGCCGTGGTGTTCACAAATCTGTTTCGCAATCTGCCGAGATTAATGCTTACAAATCTGTTGTTCGCTGTTCCCTTAGCGGCGTTTTTTTCGCTGTTTTGGTTTATCGGCTCGTTATTCTCATTGGCGCAGACGGAGTATACTCTTTTGTTGCTGTGCACAATAATTCCCGTTTTCCCGTTTTACGCGGGCGTCGTAAAGGTGACAATAAAAATCGCGTCGGGGGAGGAGAAAACACCCGTTTTCAAAAATTATTTTTCGGGTGTGCGCGACAATTTCCTCCGATTTTTGGTTCACGGTCTTATTTGCTTTATCGTTATAGTGTTCAGCTACGTGTCGTTCACGCTTTATCTTAAACTCATTTCCCAAAACGCGATATTCATGGGACCGTTTATAATAACGATTATTATCATTCTGTTTTTCAGCTTCATGTTTTTTTATATCCCGGCGATGACTGTCACCTTTGACATTCCCATGAGGTACATATATAAAAACAGTTTTTTAATGAGCTACGGCGAAATCAAAAAGAATTTCATCGCTTTGTTCGGTCTGTTCTTCCTTACCGTGGTCTGCACAACGTTTCTTATCGCCTGCTACGGAAGTCCCGTGGCAGTGGTCGTCGTGACCGTGATACTCGTCGCTCTGTTCATTCCCTCGATAGCGGCATTCATAATCCACTCGGCGGTCTACAAGCAGATGTACACAATGATCACCGATAAGGACGCGCTCAACAAGAGGGCTGAAACCAAGTCGGATAAGACTAAAAAACAGGATCCTGCCCAAGCCCGAGCGGAATTTATTGAGAGCGTTAAGAGCTTTGAGCCGGACGCTTCGGTAAATGATGACGAGTATGTTTACTTCAACGGAAGAATGGTAAAGCAGAGCGTCATAAAAAAGCTAAAGGCTGAGGCGGAAGAAAACGGAGGACTTTCAAATGACTAAGAATAAAAAAGTGCCTTTAATTATAATTATCTCGATAGCTGCGGCAGCCGTTATCGCTGCCGTTATCTTGATTGCCGTAAATGCAAACAGCGGCGGCTCCGGCGCAAAGCAGCAGGAAACGACAGCCGTTCAGACAACGTCGGACAACTCTTCTCATCCCATCGAAACAGGGCAGCCGACGACAGCCGCACAGCAGACGACTGCACAGCAGACTACGGTTCAGACAGGCACGGAGCATGACCACGACCACGACGATGAAACCGAGCCTGCAACCATTGAAATAGCTTTGCCGACATCGGGCGGCGAGATATCGTATTTCAGCGGAACCTACGTTCCCGACAGCAAGGCTGAGGACATGGAAAGCGGCAAGGCTGTGCCGATGCGCGAGCTTTTCGGAGCCGGATACACCAAAGCCGAGATGATTTTTGACGAAAACGGCGGATTCACCGATTCGCTCTTCGGAGCGGGCGCAAAATCCGGCAAGTACACCGTGGAGGACGGCGAAATCAAAGCGGTATATCTTCCCGACGAAACCATGGATATAACGGTCACGGAGTGGAACGAAAGCACGGGAGCGCCCGTCGCCTTCTGCGTTGTGTATAAAACAGTGGGCGAGCGCGGCTACCGCGTATTCTTCCGGGAGAAGCAGTAATGGCAAAGAACAAAAATAAGAAAAAGCCTGCCGCTAAAAAAACGGGGCAGAACAAAAAGATATTTCCTCTCCGGAATTTTATAATTATAATTGCCGCCGTTGTGCTTGTTGCCTCGGTTGTAACGTTTATCGTTATCACGACCAAAAAGGACAGCAAGACTGACGAGCTGCGAAATACCTACTGGGTATCTGAAACCGCTAAAACGGCGAGCGGCGACGAGGTTGATGTCCGCGAGGTTTACAATGTAAGATACACAACATATCAGGGCAGACTGATATTTGACGGCGAAAACGGCTTTGAGCTGTGGCTGCAGCCCGGGGACAAGGGCGACGGAACCCACACGGGATCCTACAAGCTGGACGGTGACAAGGGAACCGCGAAATTTGACAGCGGCGGCGAAGCTTCGTTCACGGTTATCCGAAATGACGGAAACATCTCCGAAATTGATTTTGATTACGGCGATTACATCGTTGGCTTTTTCAAGCAAAATAATTCCGATTCAGAATAATAAATCATTTCCGCACCTTTGGCGTCACGCTTAGGGTGCGTTTTTTGTTTTGATTCCGAAAGCTAAGGAGCTTGCCTGACGGTCGGGAACATCATGTTTCTCTAAGTGTGACGGGTGTGACGGGTTTTTCTTATTGTTGTGCGTAGAAAAATTATAATTCTATTTAAGAATATATAAAAATATAGAGGGTTTATAGAAAATGCCTCAAACCCGTCACAACCCGTCACAGAGAGGTAAATAAGGATTTCAGCTTTAAGGAGCTTTTGCGGCTTTTAGCTTTACTGAAAATTCAACAAACGAATTCTTTACATACAAAAAAATTAAGTGTGATATAATATAAGGAGACCTCTTACAATTATTTGAAATGCGGAGAATACAAAAAGAAAAAAACTCTGATCGGAAAAATCCTTTCAGAGTTTCTTGTTTATATCAACTTTCAGTATCAGGCATCAAATCCGCCGAAGCGGTCAAAGGGAAATACCGCGAACTGCGCTTTTCCGATGATGTCCTTGACATCGACCATGCCGACGTCAGAGCTTCGGCTGTCCAGCGAAATTCCGCGGTTATCGCCCATTACGAACACCTTTCCCTCGGGAACGACAGACGGGATATCATAATTGCCTCGCCTGCCCGCAAACGTAGAGCACTTCAAATAAGGCTCGTGAAGCTCTTTGCCGTCAATATATATTTTGTCGTTATCATAATCAAGTCTAATGCTTTGTCCTTCAACTGCGATGACACGCTTGATGATGTCTTGGTTTAAGGTGTCTTTCTTGTCAATTACGACAATGTCGCCGCATTTAGGAGTATATAAAAAATTTGTCACAATGATTTTTTCGCCCGATTCGAGCGTGGTGTCCATTGACGCACCGTAGACTGTCACCACATGAAAACCCGAAACAGTCATAAGAATTATAGCAATAAGCGCGCAAAGCATGGGTTTAACAAACGCGAGTACAATAGATGATGTTTTTGATTTAACGTGAGCCGTATTCATTGCAATCCACCTCTTCTTTTTTTGTTTTGCCTTATTTTTTACAGCATTATATCATCTGTATTTGAAAACCGCGTGAATAAAGAATGAATTTCTTACGAAAAAGGGAATCGGGTCGAAACCCGTTTTGCCGAATATTTTTGTGAAAAGTGATATAATTCTAATAATCCGAATCAAAAAAACTCAAAAATTTCACAAAAAATATTTGAAAAACAGACTGATATATGTTATAATGTACGGGAATCATTATTATTTGAAATCGGGGCGGTCGCTCACCGTGTCGTGACGGCTCCGTACATCGGAGGTAAAATGAGTATTTTTTCTGAAACAGACAGGTATCTTTTTCATCAGGGTACCGAATATAAGATTTACAAAAAGATGGGAGCGCACATTGTGACCGAGGACGGAGAAGAAGGCGTCAATTTTGCTGTCTGGGCGCCGAACGCTCTGAACGTCTGCGTTGCCTGCGGTTCGGCGGACGATGAATGCGAGCATCAAATGGAGCGGAGCGAGGACGGCATATGGGAATGCTTTGTTCCCGGCGTCAAAAGCGGAGACACTTACCGCTATATTATAACGGGAGCCGACGGCGAGGTGCGCCGCAAGAGCGACCCCTACTCTTTCCGGTATGAGCTCCGTCCCGACAACGCCTCGGTCGTCTGTCCGCTGACGGGTTACAGCTGGAACGACGGCGACTATCAGAGCCAGCGGGACAACACCGCCGTCATCGACAACCCCATGGCGATCTATGAGGTTCATCCCGGCTCATGGAAAAAGGAATACCGCGACGAGGACGACGAAGACGGCTTTCTCAACTACCGCGATTTGGGCGACCGTCTCGCCGAATATGTGACCTTCATGGGCTATACTCACGTTGAGCTGATGGGCATTACCGAATATCCCTTCGACCCGTCATGGGGTTATCAGGTGACGGGATATTTCGCGCCGACCTCGCGCTACGGAACGCCCGACGATTTCCGTTATCTTGTTGACCGTCTGCACCAAAGCGGAATAGGAGTCATCCTCGACTGGGTGCCCGCTCATTTCCCGAAGGACGAATTCGCGCTGGGACGCTTTGACGGCACGCCGCTGTATGAATCCGCCGACCCGCTCAGAGCCGAGTTCCCGATTTGGGGAACCTACGCCTTTGACCACGGCAAGCCCGAGGTCAGGTCTTTCCTTATATCAAGCGCGTTTTACTGGATAGAAGAATTTCACATCGACGCGCTGCGCGTTGACGCGGTGGCGGCTATGCAGTACGCGGATTTCAGCCGCACCGAATGGCGCCCGAATATCCACGGCGGCCATATCAATCTTGAAAGCACAGACTTTTTAAAGCAGCTCAACTGCGAGGTGACCGACAGAACGACGGGCTATCTCATGGCTGAGGATTCGTCGGTCGAGCAGGGCATAACAAGCGACGTCCACATCGGCGGCTTGGGCTTTACGCTCAAATGGAACATGGGCTGGATGTTTGATACGCTGAAATATTTGTCATACGATTTTCACGAGAGACGGTATCATCACGGGGAGCTGACCCACATTCCCGATTACGCTTTCACCGAGAATTTTATTTTGGTTCTTTCGCACGACGAGGTCAATGTGGGCAAGGGCTCGATAATAGAAAGAATGCCCGGCAGCTATGAGGATCGTCTGGGAGGAGTCAAGGCGCTCTATGCGTTTCAATTCACCTTCCCGGGCAAAAAGCTGCTGTTTATGGGACTGGATTTCGCTCAGGACAGCGAATGGGATTTCAGCAAGGGCTTGGACTGGAGCCTCACGGACGACTTCGGACATCACGACGTCATGCTGACGGTCAAAAATCTGCTTTCGCTGTACCGCTCTATCCCTGCGCTGTATTCCGATTCAAAGGACAGCAGCACATTCGAATGGGTCAAAAAGGATTTCGCCGACGCCAATATCATCAGCTACATCAGGAAAAATCCGTGGAACTACGACGGAGCCGTGTTGGTGGTGTGCAACTTTTCACCATGGTACCACAACGGCTATTACTGCGGAGTGCCGATGGGCGGAGAGTACGAAAGACTTTTCAGCACCTATGATAATCTCCCCGGCGAGGGAGGTCCCGACGAGCTGGGCGGCAACCCGAAGCTGACGGCGGAAAACGTCTGGTGCGACGGCAGACCGTTCAGATTAGGCTACGGTCTGCGCCCGTTTGAGGTCATAATTGTCAAGCTGCCTTGATCAGAGGGAGCGGAAATTAATTTCACTCATTCCTGAAGCAAACCGCATTTTTCCTTAGCTGCGTAGGGGCGCACCGATGTGTGCGCCCGAGGGCGCTGAATTAAATGTTTTGTTTTCTATCAGCAATCGGACGGGAAATCAACGTCGGTGCGAGGGCGCACACGCGGGAAATTCCCCTGACAGGGGAAATGTCGCAAAGCGACAAAAGGGTTGCCGACCGGCTACGGTCGCCCCTACAATATGAAGGAAAATACGTGCATTTTTCAAAATTGATTTCCCTGATTACACTGAGCGTCTGTTCGCTATCCTTCCGTTTATGTCTGTCAGCATAACGGAAATTATATAGGTGAAGCTGTAGATAAAGCAGCCGAAGTAAATGCTGTAGTTGATCGGGCGGGTGTTGAAGTCAAGAAACGAGTAGGGAATTTTCTCCTGAGGAATCAAACCTGTCACGATAAGAGTTATCACCACAACCGCGTAAAGGGTTATCATCCACGTGCAGGTCAGCCTCATAAGCGGGCTGACAAGCGCGGACGGGGGAGGAGTAAGCAAAAACGAAACCACCGCCAAGGTCGGGATCATCACGTGCATACAAAATGAATCGTAGCTGAGAAGACTCGGAGAATCGGGCACGAACGGAAAGAGCGACAGCAAAATCACAACGGCTATTATACACTCGGTCACAGCCGAGCAGAGCTTAAAATAATAAATCTGCCGCGAAAACGGAGCCTTTTGCGACTTGGCGCGCATCAAAGCGGTCACAAGCGAAATCAGAGTAACTATAGCGGTAAAAGCCGTGCCGCTGACGGTCATGTAACGGAATTCAAAAAAGTAGTTTTCGTTCGGATTTGACAGCACCGCGTACAAAATCGAGCTTGCGGAAAAGAACAGTATCAAAGCCGAAACCGCGGTGCCGGTTTTTGCCCGTCCCCGGCGCGGCGCGTGAGTTGGGTTCATTGTATTGCGCTCCTTTGGGAATGTAAGTCTTTCATTATTAATTCTCAAAACGCTTCGGGATTATTCATTATAAGCGGTTTTTCGTTTTGGATATTTACTTGTTTTTATTAAAAATAACTCAGGAGGTGGGCGAATGAAGAAAACAGCCGTCGGCATTTTGGCTCATGTCGATTCGGGCAAAACGACGCTCTCCGAGGCTCTGATGTACTGCTCGGGCAACATCGGCAAGCTCGGAAGGGTGGATCACCGCGACTCCTTTTTAGATACCTTCTCGCTTGAAAGGGAGAGGGGCATTACTATCTTTTCAAAGCAGGCTCTGCTCAGGCTCAGCGAGTCGGAATATTATCTGTTGGACACGCCCGGACACGCCGATTTTTCAGCCGAAACGGAGCGGACATTGCAGGTGCTCGACTACGCTGTTCTTGTTATAAGCGGAACCGACGGCGTTCAGAGCCACACCAAAACGCTTTGGAGGCTTTTGCAAAAGTACGGCGTTCCCGTCTTTATATTTATAAACAAAACCGATTTGCCGGGCGTTGAGCCGGCGCGCGTTATGAACGAGCTGAGAGGAACTCTGAGCGACTGCTGCGTTGACTTCTCCGACGAGGGCGGCGACGCGTTTTTTGAGAACGTCGCCCTTTGCAGCGACGAGCTGCTGTCCGCTTATGAGAACGGCGCAATCACCGATCCGGATATCTCAAAAGCTATCGCCGACAGAAAGCTGTTCCCGTGCTTTTTCGGCTCGGCTTTGAAGCTGAACGGAGTAAAAGAATTTTTGAGCGCGCTCGACCGCCTGACTGTCATGCCGGACTATAAAAGCGAATTCGGCGGAAGGGTCTATAAAATCTCGGAGGACGCTCAGGGCAGCAGGCTTTCATTTATAAAAATCACGGGAGGCGTTCTGAGAGTAAGAGATGTTCTTCCGAGCCCGAAAAACACGGGCGGCGAAAAGGTCAATCAAATCAGGATATATTCGGGAGAAAAATTCACCTCTGTAACCGAAGCCTCCGCAGGCACTGTCTGCGCCGTCACGGGCGTCACCTTTACGCGCTGCGGAGACGGTCTCGGCGCGGAATCGGGCTCGCTCTCTCCCGTGTTAGAGCCTGTTCTCACCTACAGATTAGAACTGCCCGACGGAGTAAGCGCGCGGACTGCGCTTGAAAAAATGCGTATTCTTGAAGCTGAGGACCCCATGCTGAACGCATCTTGGGACGAGCGCCACGGCGGCATTCAGCTCAGGCTGATGGGCGAGATACAGCTTGAGGTGCTGCGCGGCGTTATTTCGGAGCGGTTCGGCTTTGAGGTCGGCTTCGGCAGGGGCGACATAATCTACAAGGAAACGATCGAAAACACCGTCGAGGGCGTTGGACATTTTGAGCCGCTGCGCCACTACGCCGAAGTCCATCTGCTGCTGAAGCCCGCAAAGCGCGACAGCGGACTCGTATTCAACACCGCCTGCAAGGAGAATTTGCCCGAAAAGAACTGGCAGCGGCTTATTCTGACTCACCTGTACGAAAAAACTCATATTGGGGTGCTGACGGGCTCCCCGATAACCGATATGGAGATCACCCTCGTTTCGGGCAAGGCGCACCCAAAGCACACCGAGGGCGGAGATTTCAGGCAGGCCACCTACCGAGCCGTCAGACACGGCTTGCGCTGCGCAAAGAGCGTTTTGCTTGAACCCGTTTACGACTTTACTATCGAGCTTCCCGCTGAAAACCTCGGCAAGGCTATGAACGACGTTCAGCGCATGAGCGGAAGCTTTTCTCAGCCGATTCAGAACGGAGAGGTTTGTTTTCTCAGCGGAACGGCTCCGGTGTCCGAAATGCAGGACTATTCCGCCGAGCTGATAAGATATACGCGCGGCGCGGGAAAAATCTCGCTGACACTCGGCGGCTATCAGCCGTGCCACAACTCCGAGGAGGTCATCGAGCGGATAGGCTATGACCCCGACGCCGATCTGCTGAATCCCTGCGACTCTATATTCTGCTCTCACGGCGCGGGTCACACCGTAAAATGGGACGAGGTTACAAAACATATGCACCTTGCTTCCGCTCTGCGCAGGCAGGACGAGCCTTCATCAAGCTCCGGGACGGGCTACTTTGCCGCAAGGCGCGGTCAGACGGATATTTTCGCCGCCGACAAGGAGCTGATGAGAATATTCGAGCAGACCTACGGCCCCGTAAAAAAGAGGGCGAAGCCGCCCGAAAAGCGCGTTTTCAAGGCTCCCGAAAAGTCCGCAGGCAGGAAAGCCTCAAAAATCCCGAATTACGACGGAACGGAGTACCTGCTTGTGGACGGCTACAACGTTATTTTCGCGTGGGAGCACCTCAGAGAGCTGAGCTTTGACGGGGCGAGAGAGAAGCTTGTCAATATACTCTGCAACTTTCAGGGCTATAAAAAATGCGAAGTGATTTTGGTTTTTGACGCGTACAAGGTCAAGGGCGGCAAGGGTGAGATAGAGCGCGTAAACGGCATAAGCGTCGTCTACACAAAGGAAGCCGAGACCGCCGATATGTACATAGAAAAGACCTCGCACAAGCTCGCAAAAAACCACAAGGTGAGGGTCGTCACCTCCGACGGGCTTGAACAGCTTATAATTCTCGGCAACGGCGCATTGCGCGTGCCTTCTTCGGCGTTTTTGGAGGAGGTAAGGCAGGCTGAGGAGGAGATCCGCGCGATAATTAATAATTCGGATAAGGAATAATAAATAACAAATAACAAAATTGAAACCTTATTACCCCGTTTCTTATAGTGTTAGGGTATTGAACACAAAAGCAGATTGTTGTATAATATAGTATAATCAGGAAAAAGAAAATCAAATTATCTTTTTTTGAATGGGGATAGGTATGACAAAACTGAAAAAAACGCTGCTCAGCAAGTCCCTTTACAGGCAGTGCTATATCATCTGTCTTTTTGCCTGCAACATCTCATATCTGCATTTTGCGGCGTATGTCGTGCTTGCGTTTATGGTGATTTGGGGAGCTTTTTTGGCTGTATACCATGAGATCACAAGAAGGACCTCGCTAAAGACCCGCTTTGGCTTTTGGCTAATCGCGTTCCTTGTGTCGTCCGTGGTGACAATGCTTATCCATTTGCTGGATAACCTTTTCATCAATTTTGTGTTCATTTTGCACTTAGCCATCTGCTTCTTTGTGTTTTACTCGGTACACACGGAAAAGCAGCTCAATCCGAAGCGCGAGCTGTTCAATATAAGCCGCGTGCTGATTTATGTCACCACGGTCATGGGTATAGTCGGCTTGGCGTGTATGGTCATGGGCGTAAACTTTGAGTTCCTGACGGTTAAGTTCATCATCTACGAAAACCGCTTCACGGGCTTATTTACAAATCCGAATCAGCTCGGTCTCGCGGCGGTCGTGTCGCTTTTCTGCTGCCATATGATGTTGAAGCGCGACTTCGTGGAGCAGTCGGGCTGCCGCAGAATGAGCCGTATATGGATAGGCTGCTGCGCGGCGGTGAACAGCATTTCGCTTTTGCTCTGCGACTCAAACGGCGCGCTGGTGCTTTTGATAGGATACGCGGTTTTCTTTGTGGTTTACATGATGTTCGGCAAGGAAAGCAAGTTCAGCGTAAAGCAAATAATTGTAAAATCAATTGCCTGCCTGTTGGCGGGATTGGTCATTGTGTCGTCGATGTTTTTGCTGAGAACCGTTTGCCAGTTAGGTTTTGCGGAGCTTATCAAAACAAAGCAGTCGATCTCGTCGCAATCCGATAAAACAGATGATGAAGATTTACCGGAGGAGATCACGTTTGAGCACGAAAACGCCAACGTGGATTCGGGCAGGTTCGTGCTTTGGCAGCAGGGCACCCGGTTGTTCCTCAATAATTTTGTTTTTGGAATCGGCAAGGGAAATATCGCGGAATACGGCGACAGAATGTTTGAAAACGGCATAAAGTTTGCCGACCAGTACGGCGACCTTGCCGCATGGCGAATCGACTTCCACAACGGCTATCTGTCCATACTTGTCTGTTCGGGAATAGTCGGGTTTGCGTTGTTTATGGTTTTCGCGGTACGGATTTTTTCAAGCACCACAAGGCACGTCCTTCGCGACGAACGGCTTCATAACAGCGAATTCCCGTGTATGTATTCGTTCCTGTGCGCTTACGCGGTGTATTCTTTTGTTGAAGTGACGCTCTTGTTCAACATAACGTTTGCGGTGCTGTTGTTCTGGCTGATTTTGGGATATACATCCTGCTACCTCACGAAGAATATCCCCGACCACCCGATAGAGCACGTGACGATTTTCGGCAGACAATTCAGAAAAACGCTGTTTTGATTCTGTTTGATTCTTATATAAAAAACCCTTTCCTCTGTTTACGGTTTAAGAGGAAGGGGTTTTTCAATTGAGAATTGACAATGGACAGTTTCGGTTATTATTAGGTTTGCGCCCGTATTTATATTGATTAATCTGTTCATTTCATTGTGATTGTAGGGGCGAACCCGTGTGTTCGCCCCCGGCACCGACGTTATTTCCCGTCCGATTGTCGATAAGAAAATGTTTTGTTACGCGCTTATTGCCCCACTCGTGCGGAGACGATTTCTGCTATTATGGCGTTTGACACCAAAAAGCCCTTCGGCGTCAGGGACGCGCTTTCATCTGTCAGCACGGCTAAGCCCGCTTTTGCAAAGAGTTTTATTTTTTGCATTGCGGCAGGGGAGAGAGGCTTGCCGAATTTTTGCCGGTACTCCGAAAATATAAGACCCGGTTTGAGCCGCAGGGCAAGCATGATAAACTCGTCCTCACCGCCGCCCGCGCCGTCGTCAACGGTTTTTCCCAGATAAAACTGCTTTGTATCGCGCGGATAAAAAAACCGCCGCCCGTGATAAAACGAATGCGCCGAGGGTCCTATCCCGATGTATTCGCCGCATTTCCAGTAAAGTGTGTTGTGTCGGCTCTCAAATGACGGCTTGGCAAAGTTTGAGACCTCATATTGCCGGTACCCGAGCTGTTCAAGCAGCCCGACCGCGTAAAGATAAAGCTCCGCCTGCTCGTCATCGTCGGGAAAAGGGAATGATTCTTTTAAAGAATAAAACCTTGTCCCTTCCTCGATTTTTAAAAGATAAGACGAAATGTGGGTGACTCCGAGCTTTGCGCAGAACTCAACAGATTCTTTCAGGCTTGCCTTTGTTTGATATGGAATTGCGAGCATAAGGTCGAGCGAAAGGTTATCAAAGCCCGCGTGCCGCGCTCTTTCGACGGTCAGCGCCGCGTCGCCGGCTGTGTGTATCCTGCCCAGCGCTTTAAGCTCCGTCGGGTTTGAGGACTGCAAGCCGATCGAAAGCCTGTTGAAGCCCGTTTGTTTCAGCTTATCAAAATCGAGCGACCGTCCGCTTTCGGGGTTCACTTCAAGGGTTATTTCCGCGTTTTCCGAAAGACAAAACTCTCGCTTAATGCTGTTCAGAAGCTCGCAAAGCGGCTCGGTTCCGAGTACGCTCGGCGTGCCTCCGCCGAAATATACGCTGCTTATTTTTTCATTGGCTGTTTCTCCCCAAAGCTTTATTTTGCTTTGAAGCTCCCGGACATATTGTTCCCGCTCGGATATATCGGACGCGCCGCTGAAAAAGTCGCAGTAGGCGCATTTTTTTTTGCAGAAAGGAATGTGAATATACAATCCGATTGTTTTGTCCATAGAATTCTCCCGATCAAATACTTATTAAAGATTTGAGGCAGAAACATGACGTTTCTGCCCCAAGTTGGAAGGTATATGAAAAGATAGGAATAATCAATTCCGTTGATACATCTATATTACAATATTTTAACTTTTTTGTCAAGCTTTTGTATTTAACTTATTAAAATTTTTTAAATTTACAAATTTTATATTTTACTTGTTGACATTTTAAGCATAAAAATAGTATTATTATAAATCGGGAGCAGCGTGACGCTGCACCCGGTCCCGCCTATGGAAGCGTTCATCTGACAACGCGTTCATCAACGGCGGGTAAAAGAAGTTTCCTAAATAATTAAAAAGGAATGGATCAAATGAGTTCATTACAGGAAGAAATTTCAAAGCGCAGAACCTTCGCAATCATCTCTCACCCCGACGCGGGAAAGACCACGCTGACCGAAAAGCTGCTTCTTTACGGCGGAGCCATAAATCTTGCGGGCTCCGTTAAGGGCAAGCGCACCGCCCGTCACGCGGTTTCGGACTGGATGGAAATTGAAAAGCAGAGAGGTATTTCCGTTACCTCCTCGGTGCTTCAATTCAAGTACGGAGGCTGCTGCATCAATATTCTCGACACGCCCGGACATGAGGACTTTTCCGAGGACACCTACCGCACGCTCATGGCGGCGGACTCCGCGGTCATGGTCATCGACGGCTCAAAGGGCGTTGAAAAGCAGACTATCAAGCTGTTTAAGGTCTGTGTAATGCGTCACATTCCCATCATCACTTTTATAAATAAAATGGACCGCGACGCGCTGAACCCGTTTGACCTGCTTGAAAATATAGAAAACATTCTCGGGATACACACCTGCCCCGTCAACTGGCCGATCGGTTCGGGCAAGGAGTTTAAGGGCGTTTTTGACCGCAACACCGAGAAAATCCTCGCCTTTACCGCCAACAACGGTCAGAAGGAGGTTGAGAAGCGCGAGTACGCGCTCGATGACCCCGCGCTCGACGATGTTTTGGGGCAGTATCTCAAAGCCGATTTTATGGACGAAATAGAGCTGCTTGACGGCGCGGGAGATGAATTTGACCTTGACGAGGTAAGAGCCGGAAGGCTCACCCCGGTGTTCTTCGGATCCGCACTGACGAATTTCGGTGTTGAACCGTTTTTGGAGCAGTTTTTGAAGATAACCACCTCTCCGCTTGCGCGCGAAACAGTGAGCGAGGAGGTTGACCCGATGTCCGAGGACTTCTCGGCGTTTGTGT
This sequence comes from uncultured Ruminococcus sp., assembly GCA_902777275.1. Lineage (GTDB taxonomy): Bacteria > Bacillota > Clostridia > Oscillospirales > Acutalibacteraceae > Ruminococcoides. The sequence continues at coordinate 63,411 of CACYTI010000010.1, forward strand.
TCAAGATTCAGGCGAACATGAACAAGGCTCACCGCGACCGCGTAGCATTCATGCGCATTTGCAGCGGAAGGTTTGAAAAGAACATGGAGGTGTTCCACGTTCAGGGCAACAAAAAAATGCGCCTTTCGCAGCCTCAGCAAATCATGGCTCAGGAGCGAGAGATAGTCGATGAAGCCTACGCAGGCGATATAATCGGCGTGTTCGACCCGGGCATTTTCTCGATAGGCGACACGATCTGCTCGGCTAACCACAAGGTGCGCTTCAAGGGGATACCCACCTTCGCGCCCGAGCATTTTGCGCGTGTTCGCCAGAAGGACACCATGAAGCGCAAGCAGTTTATAAAGGGGACCTCTCAGATAGCTCAGGAGGGCGCGATCCAGATTTTTCAGGAGCTTGACGCGGGCATGGAAGAGGTCATAGTCGGAGTTGTCGGCGTGCTTCAATTCGACGTTCTTAAATACCGCCTTGAAAACGAATACAACGTCGATATCATAATGGAAAACCTGCCCTATGAATATATCCGCTGGATCGTCAACGATGATATCGACGTAAAAGCGCTCGATTTGGCGTCCGACACAAAGAGGATCCAAGATTTGAAGGGCAACAAGCTGCTTCTGTTCACGAGCCTTTGGAGCATCGACTGGGCGCTCGACCACAACAAGGGGCTTGAGCTGCGCGAGTTCGGTACGAACTGATGCTTGAGGACAAGCTGAAAAGGTACGCTCAAAGCGGAATTTATCCGTTTCATATGCCGGGGCACAAGCGTAATTTTTCGGGCTGTTTGCCGTATGAGCTTGACGTAACCGAGATAGACGGCTTTGACAACCTGCATGAGCCGGACGGCTGTCTGCGCGAGATCGAGCACAGAGCCGAACGGCTTTACAATTCTAAACGCGCTTTTCTGCTTGTGAACGGCGCTACGGCGGGAATACTCGCCTCGGTAAGAGCGATAACGCACCGCGGCGACACCGTGATAACTGCGCGCAACTGCCATAAATCCGTTTACAACGCGATCGAGCTTTGCGGCCTAAATCCCGTTTATATTCTGCCCGATACGATCGATGATCACAATTTTTTCGGCGCGGTCAGCCCCGGGCGCGTCAAGGAGCTTTTGCTTGGAAACCCGAACGCAAGGCTTGTAATAATCACCTCTCCGACCTACGAGGGCATTTGCTCTGATGTAAAAAAAATATCGGAAATATGCCGAGATCACGGCGCGAAATTATTGGTTGACGAGGCTCACGGCGCGCATTTCCCGTTCTGCGCGGATTTTCCGCAGACCGCTTTGGAGTGCGGCGCAGATGTTTCGGTCGTCAGCCTCCACAAAACACTGCCCGCGCCCACCCAGACCGCTTTACTGCTCACGAACGATATTTCTCTGGAGAAGCCGCTGCAAAATCAACTCTCGGTGTTCCAAACCTCCAGCCCGTCGTATCTTTTGATGTGCGGGATCGAAAAATGTCTTGATTTTGCCGAAAATAATTCTTTTAAAGAATATAATAAAATGTTAGACGGCTTTTACAGAGAGTCGTTAAGGCTCAAAAAGCTGAGTTTGCTCTTCAATTGTTACGGCGCAAGCCCGGTGGATAAGGGCAAGCTTGTTATCCTGACGGACAAAACCGCTCTCACGGGCAGAGAGCTTGCCGATATGCTGAGAGAGGAATTCAAGCTTGAAACCGAGATGTCGGGCGCTGACTACGTGATAGCGATGACCTCTGTCTGCGACACAAAGGACGGCTTTGACAGGCTGCTGAGCGCCCTGCTTGAAATCGACGGCAGAATCGAATATTCCGATAAAGAATTAAAATTTATAATTCCGACGACTTTGCCGCAGAAGGTTTTTGATCCCTGCGACGCTGTCCTGCTAAAGCACGGCGACCCTGCGCTCATCCGGTCTGACGGCGTTGTTTCGCTTGATTACATCTACGCGTATCCGCCGGGGATACCCTTCGTAGTGCCGGGCGAGTTGATAAGCCGGGAAATGCTTGAAGCATTCAGTTCACTTTCAAAGCTCGGCTTAAAAATTTCAAATTATGAGCGGTATAGCCGCATATTGAAATCCCTCCCTTAAATTTATTTGACAATCGGGAGGGATTGTTATATAATTAACATAATGGCTGGATTTACGCTGTGAATAATGTATTATTTTAACGGAGGTTTTTTATAATGGGCTTAACGATTGCGCAAAAGATTATTAAAGAACACCTTGTGTCGGGCGAAATGGTTGTCGGCTCCGACGTCGGTCTGAAAATCGACCAGACTCTCACTCAGGACGCTACAGGCACAATGGCTTATATTGAATATGAGGCGATGGGTATACCGCGCGTCAAAACCGAAAAGAGCGTGGCTTATATCGACCACAACACCCTGCAAACGGGTTTTGAGAATGCGGACGACCACCGCTTTATTCAGTCGGTGTGCAAAAAGCACGGCATATATTTCTCACGCCCCGGCAACGGAATTTGCCACCAGGTTCATCTTGAACGCTTCGGCAAGCCGGGCAAAACCCTTATCGGCTCCGACAGCCACACCCCAACGGGCGGCGGTATCGGAATGCTTGCTATCGGTGCGGGCGGCCTTGACGTCGCCGTTGCAATGGGCGGCGGAGCCTACTACATCACCATGCCCAAAATGGTTCGCGTCAACCTGACGGGCAAGCTTTCCCCGTGGGTATCGGCTAAGGATATTATCCTCGCAGTTCTGCGCGTTATGAGCGTAAAGGGCGGCGTAGGCAAAATCGTCGAGTACGGCGGCGAGGGCGTAAAAACTCTCACCGTTCCCGAGAGAGCTACTATCACCAACATGGGCGCAGAGCTCGGCGCGACGACCTCTGTTTTCCCGTCCGACGAAACCACAAAAGCTTTTTTGAAGGCTCAGGACAGGGAAGAGGACTATATTGAGCTTAGCGCTGACGACGACGCGGTTTACGACGAGGTTATCGAAATCAACCTCTCTGAGTTAGAGCCGCTTGCCGCTTGTCCCCATTCTCCCGACAACATCAAAACGATCAAAGAGCTTGAGGGCAAAACCGTGGATCAGGTGTGCATAGGTTCCTGCACAAACTCAAGCTATCTCGATATGATGCGCGTTGCGCACATTTTAAAGGGCAAAAAGGTCGCCGACAACGTTTCCCTCGCTATCGCACCGGGCAGCAAGCAGGTGTTCAATATGCTCGCTCTCAACGGCGCGCTGGGCGATATGATCGCGGCGGGCGCGCGCATTTTGGAGAGCGCCTGCGGTCCCTGCATCGGCATGGGTCAGTCGCCCAACAGCAAGGGCGTTTCGCTGCGCACATTTAACAGAAACTTCGAGGGAAGAAGCGGCACAGCCGACGGTCAGATCTATCTTGTATCTCCCGAAACCGCCGCTGTATCGGCGCTCACGGGCGTGTTTACCGACCCGCGCTGCCTCGGCGAAGCGGCTCAAATCGAAATGCCCGAGAAGTTCCTCATAAACGACAACATGGTGATCGACCCCGCTCCCGTTGAGGAGATGGACAGCGTGCAGATACTCCGCGGTCCCAACATCAAAGAGTACCCCAAAACAAGTCCTCTCACCGACAGCATAGAGGCGAGCTGCTCGCTCAAGGTCGGCGACAACATCACCACCGACCACATCATGCCCGCAGGCGCTAAGATACTGCCCCTGCGCTCAAATATCCCGAAAATCTCCGAGCACTGCTTCACCGTGTGCGACCCCGAATTCCCCGCCCGTGCAAAGGCTTTGGGCAAGAGCGTGATCGTCGGCGGAGAAAACTACGGTCAGGGCTCCTCGCGTGAGCACGCAGCACTCGCTCCGCTCTATTTGGGCGTTAAGGCTGTGCTTGTAAAGAGCTTTGCGCGAATCCACAAGAGCAACCTTATCAACGCGGGTATTCTGCCGCTCACCTTCAAGGACGCCGCCGACTACGACAAAATCAAGCTCGGCGATATGATAGAGCTTCCGAGCGTAAAGCAGGAGATCGCGGACGCCGCAGATGTCACCGTTGTAAACAGCACGACAGGGGAGAGCTTCAAGGCTGAATGCGAGCTTTCCGACAGAACAAGAGCGATAATCATAGCGGGCGGACTGCTTGACTATACAAAGGAGAACAGCTGATGGAAAAAATCAAAATGACAACGCCGCTCGTTGAGATGGACGGCGACGAAATGACAAGGATAATCTGGCAGCAGATAAAGGATATTCTCATTAAGCCCTACGTGTATTTAAATACCGAGTATTACGATCTCGGGCTCAAAATGAGAAACGAAACGAACGACCAAATCACGATCGACAGCGCCAACGCGACAAAGAAGTACGGCGTGGCTGTAAAGTGCGCCACTATCACCCCCAACGCCGCAAGAATGAGCGAATACAACCTCAAAAGTATGTGGAAGTCGCCCAACGGCACTATCCGTGCCATTCTCGACGGCACCGTGTTCCGCAGCCCGATTCTTGTAAAGGGTATCACACCTTACATTCCCACATGGAAAAAGCCTATCTGCATAGCGCGTCACGCTTACGGCGACGTTTACAAGAACACCGAAATGCGCGTTGAGGCGGGCAGCAGAGCCGAGCTTTGCGTTACCAAGCCCGACGGCACCGAGGAGCGCAGCACGATTTTTGACTTCACCTCGGACGGCATTATCCAGGGTATGCACAACCTTGACAAGAGCATTTCGTCCTTCGCAAGAAGCTGCTTCAACTACGCTCTTGACCAGAAGCTTGACGTATGGTTTGCCACAAAGGACACCATCAGCAAAATCTACGACCACCGCTTCAAGGATATTTTCGCGGAGATCTTTGAGAACGAGTACAAGGATAAGTTTGAGGAAGCGGGAATCGAGTTCTTCTACACCCTTATCGACGACGCTGTTGCGCGCGTTATCCGCAGCGAGGGCGGCTATATGTGGGCTTGCAAGAACTACGACGGCGACGTTATGAGCGACATGATAGCCACCGCCTTCGGTTCGCTCGCCATGATGACAAGCGTTCTCGTTTCTCCCGACGGCATTTACGAGTTCGAGGCGGCTCACGGCACGGTCCAGCGCCACTATTACAAATATCTCAAAGGCGAAGAAACCTCTACCAACTCCGTCGCGACTATTTTCGCGTGGACGGGTGCCCTGAATAAGCGCGGCGAGCTCGACAAGCTTCCCGAGCTTTCGGAGTTTGCGGCAAAGCTTGAAGCCGCAACAATCAAAACGATCGAGGACGGCATAATGACAGGCGACCTCTATCTTATTTCATCGCTGCCCCAAAAGCGCAGGGTGAGCACCGAGGCTTTCCTGTTGGCTGTTAACGAAAGACTGGCGGCGTCGTTAGGGGCAAATGCGTAATGTCTAAAAGTGACAGCATTTCGATGTCGGTTATCAGGCGTTTGCCAAGATATTACCGCTTTTTGTCAGAGCTTGACGAGCAAAATGTGAAGCGGATCTCTTCAACCGGGCTTGCCGACATTATGAACGTCACCGCCTCGCAGGTCAGGCAGGATCTGAACTGCTTCGGAGGCTTCGGACAGCAGGGCTACGGCTACAGCGTCGGTCAGCTCAAAAAGGAAATTCAGAACATTCTCGGGCTGAACCACAGCTATCAGGCTGTTTTGATCGGCGCGGGCAACTTAGGCACCGCCGTAGTGAAGCACCTTGATTTTCAAAAAATGGGCTTCAGGCTTATCGGCGGCTTTGAGATCGACCCGGATAAAATCGGCGGTACGCTGGGCGATATTGTCATAAGCTCCGAAACCGAGCTTGAAAGCTTTTGTGAGGTTAACCGTGTGGACGCGGCGTTTCTGTGCATTCCCAAGCAGTCCGTCGACGGAACGCTTGAAAGACTTTACCGTTTGGGTATAAGGTGCTTCTGGAATTTCAGCCATTACGATATATCGGTAAAATATCCCGACACGGTGGTTGAAAACGTACACCTGAGCGATTCTCTTATGACGCTCTGTTACAGAATGACAAACATAGCTGCCGAAAACAAAATTTAATTAAATTATGAAAAAGCCTTCCCAATGAAAACGGGAAGGCTTTTTAAGCTTTATACAACCGAAAACGGCTGTATGAAAATATTAAATTATGAACCTGTACTATATGGTATGTCAAATTCAGCGAGGAACATTTGAATCGCGGTCGCGTCGGCAATAGTTACAGCTCCGTCGCCGTCAAAGTCGGCGGGCGTTAGATACGCTTCGGGGATCGGTTCAAAATCCGAAAGATGGCGCTGGATCGCCGTCACATCGCGCACGTCAATCACTCCGTCGCGGTTGGCGTCGCCCTTTGCATAAGCATTGTGGGGGATAGCCTCGGTTTCAACAACCTCGCCGCAGCGCTCGCACACCTTTATTCTGACGCCGTCCTCGTCGCCGGTCGGCTCGCTCAGTACTATCCAATCTCCGGTAACGTGTTGGCACGCTCCGAAAATCACCGCGACGTAATAATATTGGTCAAGGCTTTGCGGAACCGTAAAAGTCGCCTTGCCGTCGTCCGCAACGGTGGTTTGAGCTATGTAAATCAGCGCGGAGTTTTCCGTTGAGTAATCCTCGGGCGTCCCTTGAAGAATCATCAGCAGCGCTTCGGTTCCGGGCGCTAAATATTCGCGGGTAAAGGTATTGTTTTGTTCGGGGCTGTCGCCGACGCTTTCGGGTTCGGCAATTATTTTATTGACCGGCTCGGCTTTTTGAACAGCCGGGGCAGGCGCTGCTTGTGCTTTATTCTCAGGCTTTGCCGCCGTAAGCTCTGCCGAGTTTGCGGGAAGCCCCGTGCAGTTGAAGTGGACTGTGGCGTTTCTGAAACGGTAATTTCCTTCATATTGAATGCTAACATTGTTCCATTCGCTCTCGCTGCCTTCGTAATAAATATCGCTGATACTGTTGCAATCTCTGAAAGCGTCGTGATAAACGTTTTTAACGCTTTTGGGAACAAAAATGCTTTTCAGATTAGTACAGCCGTCAAAAGTGTAGTAAGTAATAGTTTCTAACTTTTTCGGAAGCTCGATGCTTTCAAGGGATGTGCAAGCTGCAAAAAGGCCGTTACTGGTTTGGGTTAAGTTTTCGCTTAGTTTTACGCTTTCAAGGCTTGTGCAGATTTGAAAAGCACCTACATCAATTGTTGTAACATTGTCGGGAATTATTATACTTTTTAAGCTTGTACATTCTGAAAACGCATAGCTTCCTATTTTTTCGACAGAATCGGGTATTATAATTTGTTCCAATTTTGAACAACCTAAAAAGAAAGAATCTGAGATACTTTTTAGGCATTGGGGAAGATGAGCTGTTTTTAAATTACTACAACCACGGAATATTTGTTCGCCTTTTATTTCAGCAGAATCCGGAATATAAATTTGTTCAAGCTTTTCGCAAGATGAAAATGCATGGGTATCAATATATTTTATGCTTTCGGGTAAAGAGATGTTTTCTAAGCTTTTGCTTTCACAAAAAGTGCATTTCTCTATCGATTGAACTCCGTACGGAATTATCAGATTTTTTAGCTTGCTGCAAGAGCAAAATGCATATGCATCAATTGTTTTTACAGAATCGGGGATCACTAAATCAAGAATTCCGCTTCCCGCAAATGCGCCTAAGCCAATTTTTTCCACACTGTTAGGTATCACAGTTGAATTGCAGCCACTTATCAATGCGTTAGAATTTGAATGAATAATAGCGTTACAGTTGTTTCTGCTGTCAAAATACGGATTGTCATCGTCAACTATAATTCTCGTGAGATTACTGCACGAAGAAAACGCATAATAGCCAATTTCAGATACATTTTTTCCGATAGTGACGCTCCTCAGATTTGTGCACCCGGCAAAATTCACATTGCCTATTTTTGTTACCTCATCCGGAACTATTATATCAGTTACCAAATTACCGTTAAGGTAAAGATTTTTGGCATAATATAGCGGACTGTATGTAACGCTTTGATAATATTCTAGATTGCCGCCCCAAAGCGGCGAATCTATTTGCATTTGACACCACGCTGCAAGATCACTGATATAAATGCCCTTTAAGTTGTTGCAGTTTGCAAAAGAACTATACATACTATGCACACTGGGCGGTATTATTAACTTTTCAAGGTTGATACAATTATCAAAAGAGTATATACCAATATGTGTTACGCCGTTTTCTATGGTTGCCGTTTTGATTTTTTCAAGATAGTTGTACCAAGGTCTGTTTTCATTCCATCCGGTACCGAAATCCCGCATTTCACCGTTTCCGCTTATAACAAGCTCTCCGTCGTCATACAGGGTATATAGAACTTGGCTTCCGCAGTAACCGCGTATTATTATTTTTTTGCCTGTTGCGACGACCGAGCCCGACGCGGGCGTGTAAGCGTTATTATATGAAAGCTTGATCGTACGTATTTCGGGCTCGTCAACAACTCTAAAAGAGTAATCCTTATCATCAAAATCAGGTGAGGTTACGTGAACGGTGTACTTGCCGGACGGGAAAATCAAAGAAGCCTGCCCGTTGTCGTCGGTCGCAGTTGATAAACTTACATTTGCACCGTCATCTTCGGTGTATTCGCAGCTTATTCCCGCTTGCTTGACCGGAATATTGAATTCGTCTATAACGTTAAAGGTATACTTGTAGCGTTTGTGGGGGCAAATCGTGAAGCCTCTGTCTATATCGGAAACATAAAAATCGAATATTTTTATCTTGATTTCGGCAAGCGTTCCCTTTATAGTGAGGCGTTTGGAATTTAGAAATTTTACTTTTGCTTCCATCGCGTATTTTGCGTAAATCTCGCCCTTAACGCAGGAGTTGCAGTCATGCTCTACCGAACCTGAGTCGCCCGATTCAAGCTCTTGTCCGTTGAATTTTTCCAATTTGGCAACCGCTTCTCCGCCAAGCGTTGTAGTCAGAGTCGCCTTTACCAAGCCTTTTAAAATATTCGCCTCGGCTTTCATCTGCAGACCAATAAACACAGTGCCCTTAACGTCGATTGAAAACTTCCACTTCGGCGCTGAGTTCAGGCTTTTAAAACCCTCCTGAACGGACATTCTCGACCCGAGGCTTCCCTTAAAAGTTGCGTTTAAGGTTATTGAACCGCTGATTTTTCCGACAAACGACGGTGAGGTTTCCACCAGTACGTCTCCCGCGAAATAAAAATAAAGCTTTCCCAGACTTATTTTAAAATCATTGTTTTCATCATCGATGCTTCCGGATGTGCCGCCTGCTTCATCGCTGACCGTTATTCCGACATTAAAATTACCTGAATAGTCCAGTTTCAGCTCAAAATACTGCTTTCGCAAAGTGATGTATAGTTTCATTTTTGCGGCAAAACCTATGTCTATTCCGCCGTTGAATTTCTTTGACCCTCCATCATTCGGCCGCAGAGTGAACGAACACTTCATATTTAAGCCGCCTTCAATATCTAAGCCGGTTGATTTGCTGTCTGCTGCCGCGCCTACGGACGACGAGGTTTTGTTTGTCGGCATTTGGGAATTGCTTTGGGAGTCGTCAATTATTCCGTTGTATGTCACAAAATCGTCGCGCCCCTCATTGTCGACCTGAATTTTATCCGAGCCTGAAACGTCATCGATTTTAACGTAGTCGAACACATCCTCAAGCTCGATGTCGCTGCCGTGTATGGTGACGGTCGTTCCGTCCACCGAAATGCTTTCTATCTTTACAATAAGCTGATTATCGTTATCATATTGGTAAGACAGAACGTCTCCCGGATTCAGGGAAGAAAAAATATCGTCGGCGTTTTCTATAACATATATCCTGTTGTCGTCGTCGACGCTTGTGACAACATTGACGTTTTCATCGTTTTGATCTATAAAAATTGTTTTCTCGTCAAAAACGGCAAAGTTGTTGGTGTCGTCGTCGTCAAGATTCAGCACAAGGTCCTCGTTGAAATCGCTGACCTCCTTTGACAGAAACTCCTGCATTTCCTGCGTATAAACGGAAGATTCGTATGATGCGCAGAGCGGCAGATTGTTTTCGGCGTCCGTCAGAAATGCCCTGAGCAAAAAGTATTCGGGCATTGTGTTGATGTTGACTGTGATTTCCGCGCGTGTGTCGTCGGGAGTGACAGCCGCCTTGCCCGACGCGAGCATGGCTTCTCCGGCTTCGTCAAAAACCGCGACCGTGAGCACAGCGTTCCCGGTGGTTTCAAATTCAGCCAACGCTTTACTGCCTTCCATTTCAACCGAGAATATATTGTTGCCGTCGCTTTCAGTCTGCTCCTGCGACATCTCGTCAACCGCTTCTCCGACCATTTTACCGAAAGAATCGGTTCCCTTTACGGTTATTCCGCTGTTTTCAAGCGAGGCGTTATTATCGCCGCCCGTGACGCTGTTTTGCACAGGAACCTCCGACGCAGCGCCCGCAGTTACAACTCCGGTTCCGCACACCGAAAACAATGATAAGCAAATTGTTACTGTCAGGATCCATGCCATTGATTTTTTTAGTGTTTTCATAGATACTCCTCCTCGCGATATGGTTAAAGATAATGTTTTTGTTCTATCGGCTTAAATATATTCTTAGTTTTATACTAACATATTTTATAAATAAGAACAATACTTTTTATCAATAAGTTCTCTGTTTTTTCTTTTTTACCGCTTAACAGCAGAAAATCGCAGGATAAATAATTTCCTATGACAAAAGCCTTCCCCATAAAAAAACGGGAAGGCTTTTTAAGCTTGGTGAAAGATTATTTTTTTGTAAATTCCACCGAGACACCGGCTTCGTCTGTCATGCTGAGCTTATTGCCCTCGATAGAGTACTTGACGTTCTGAGTGCCGATGGAGTCAATTTTCACTACCATTGTGGAGCCCTTGTCCTCAAAGGTGAATTTCAAGGAATTCTCTCCCATTGAATATGTGCCTGTTCCATCCGGGTTAAAGGTGAAAACAGAATCCTCCTTGGAATTTTCCCAGGTGCCGATAAGAGGGGATTTGGGTTCTTCGGTCGTTGCTTCGGTCGCTGCTGTTGTATCGTCGGCTTTAGAGCCGGAGCCGCTGTTTCCGCCGCAGGCTGTTAAGCAGAACACCGTGATCATTGCGCAGAGAATCAGGGCGACAGCGCCGATAATTTTTCTTTTCATTTTTAACATCTCCTTGATTTTGATTTTGTTGAATAAACGACGTGTTATCACAATTATAAAAGAATGATCAGTCGTTCAGGCAATAATATTTTATCACATATCGTAAAAAAATGTCAATAATATCAGACGAAAAATTGACGTTGCAAAGTTATCGGCAGCGCAGCTCCCACTGATATGTTACTCTGCGGCTGTCTGAAATTATGCTTTAGCGGAATTATAATTGCTCGTGAACGAAAAATGCTCTTACCCCTGATTCGGTATAAAACCGTTTACCGCGACAAATGCCAAAAGAATGGGCAGGACAAATTTGAAGTAATAAACCAATCCGCGATGCACTTTTATCCCTTTGCCCGTGTTCGCTTCTTCAATGAAGCTGTCAAAGCCCCAGCCGAAGCGGAAGGTGCAGAATATCAGAAAAATCAGTGCGCCCACAGGCAGCAGTATATTGCTTACAGCGAAATCCTCTAAGCCGAGAATGTTCATTCCGAACAGGCTTACGCCCGAAAGCAGGTTGTATCCGAGCAGGCAGGGAAGGCTCATTACGAGTATAAAGACGCCGTTTATGATCGTGGATTTTTTTCTTGACCAACCGAAATTGTCCATGCAGCTTGTGTTCAGGTTTTCAAACACCGCGGTGATAGATGAGAAGCTCGCGAAGCTCATAAACAGGAAGAACAGTGTTCCCCAAATCCTTCCTAAGGGCATATTGATGAATATTTTCGGCAGAGCGACAAAAATAAGAGAGGGACCTTCCTCGGGAGCTACGTTGTAGCTGAAACAGGCGGGGAAGATGATAAGACCCGCCGTGATCGCAACAAAGGTGTCGAGCGCGGTGATTCGGATCGATTCGCCCGCAAGAGTGTTGTCCTTCGACATAAAGCTGCCGAAAACCTCCATTGAGGCGATGCCGACGCTCAGCGTGAAGAACGCCTGACTCATTGCGGCGCTGACGATGTTGTACAGACCGTTTTTTTCTACCGAACTGAAATCGGGTAAAAGGAAAAAACTAAGTCCCTCCGCTGCGCCCGGAAGGGTAAAGCTGTTGACAGCGAGCACAACGATAAGGGAGAGCAGGCAAATCATCATCACCTTTGTAACGCGCTCCAGACCGTTTTTCAGACCGCCGCTGCACACAAGGAAGCCCAGCACAACGGTTATCGACATAAAAATAATCATCTCGACCGGGCTGTTCATCATATTGTTGAATACGCCGTCAACCTCATCGGTGCTTATGCCGTCAAATGTTCCTGTGCCGAATTTCCAAAAGTAATCTATTATCCAGCCCGAAACCGTGGTGTAATACATCATCAGGAGATAACAGCCAGCCATGCAGAACCAGCCGTGTATATGCCACTTTTGTCCCTTTTTTTCGAGCTTTTTGTATGCGCCGACTATACTCTTGCGGCTTGCGCGTCCGATTGCAAGTTCCATTGTGAGAACAGGCACGCCCATAAGCGCAAGAGATATAAGATAAATCAGCACAAAAAAACCGCCGCCGTTTTCTCCCGCGACGTATGGAAATTTCCAGACATTGCCTATGCCGATAGCGCAGCCCGCGCTGACTAAAATAAATCCGAGCCGCGATTTAAAGCTTTCCCGTTCCATGCTATACTCCTTGATGTTGTATTTGTTTTTTTGAAGAAGCTTTTTCCCGCCGTTCGATGAACGCTTTGAAAAATAAACGTTTCCAAAGGTTCCCGACAGCGCATTTATAATTATAATTGTTTTTTCGTGCTTTTTCAACTGCTGAAAACAGAAATTTTGAAATATCGGGCGACGGTTTCAAAGCATTTCATATCCGCAAAGGCACTAAATCGAAATTGAATTTCATTGCAATTCTTTTGACCTTATGATATTATTAAAATCGGAATATACTGAAGGGAACCTCAAAAAAAACCCTGCCGCACTTCTGCATGACATTGAATTATTGGAGATTCCCTGAACAAAGAAGAAAGACGAGGTTACAAAATGCCCGATATTGTTACTCATACCGCATTCGGGGCGGAGATTTTAAAGCGAATGGATTTGAAGGTGGACCGCAGGATTTTCAATTTCGGTTTGTCGGGTCCCGACCCATTCTTGTTCTGCCGCTTTTATTTGCCTCCGTTCCGCAAAAGAGTGAACCGTTACTCCTCCGTCATGCACCGTGAGCGAACGGGAGATTTTCTTGCGGAGATGGCGTTGCGCTCAAAAGGAGACCGCAGGGTGTTTTCGTATCTTGCGGGCTTCCTGTGTCACTACGCGCTTGACTCGAACACTCACCCGTATATCAATCGCAAGGCTGAGTACAACCCGATAATGCATATGGCAATAGAGCATAAGCTTGATAATTTGATCGGCGGAGAAATCTGTATCCCTCCGTTTTTGCCCGACTCGATGAAGGGCAAGGTCGGCGGAGCAGTAACAAAGATTTACGGCTGGGACGATGCCTGGGAGAAGCTGAAGCAGGGTCAAAGAGACATGAAGCGTTTTTACAGGATCGTCGCGGATAAAGACGGCAGACTGGATTGGTTCGCGCGGAAAACACACACAAAGCTTGCGCTGGTTTCTTATAAGAGCAAATCGCTTGACGGTATGGATCTGAGCGGATTCTTTCCTCTGTACGGAAAAGCGCTTGATGACGCGGTGAGATACATTGAAGCGGCGCGCGGTTATGTAAATGGCAAAATCAGCGAAACTCAGCTGAGAGCGGTAATCGGCAGCCGTTCATATATCGAGGGATAAAAAAACGTGCGCAGCTTAGCGGGCAATACAAATTGTTTTTGCTTTATATGAGTTTCCGTTACGGCAATTATCGATAAACCAGCAAAATGTATGTTAAGAATACAGCGCTACAAAGCAATTTACTATAAAGGGAACCTCTGAAGATTCTCTACCGCGCAGAAGCCGGCATGATCTTGCCAAAGCTCCTTGAAATGCGTAAAACCCATATCTGTAACAAGCTGAAACCGAGTTTGAGACGCCCGGCAGTCCCGCACTCGGTTTTTTATTATAGAGCCTGATTTTTTAGATAAAACTTGATCGTAAACGCGCTTCCTTTGCCCGGTTCCGAATCGGCTCTTATCGTTCCTCCCGCTTTTTCTATGATTGCCTTTGAGAGGGCAAGACCGATTCCCACGCTTTCGTCGGAGGAGTTTTTGCCCTTGTAGAAGCGCTCAAATATATGGGGGAGATCGGCTTTGCCGATTCCCTGACCGTTGTCGGAAACGGTGATTTTTGTGTAGAGCCTGTTGGCTTCGGCGCAAAGCCGGACCTTTCCGCCATCGGGTGTGTGCTCAACGCAGTTTTTCACGATATTTGTCAGCGCCTCGCACAACCATTTTTTATCGCAGCTCAGACTGACGCCGTTGTCGTTTGAAAGAACCGAAACGCCCTTTAGCTCGGCTAAGACCTCAACGCTTTTGCACGCCTCCGAAAAAATCTCGCCGAGCGGCACATTACTGTTTTTAAGCACGATCGCGTCGGCGTCAAGCTTTGAGAGCGTCAGAAGCGACTGCACCAAAAAGCTTATATGCTTTGACGAGCGGTGGATATCGCGCAGGAACTCCTGCCGCAGCTCTGCGGGCATTTCGGGATTGTCAAGCAGGTTTTCCGTCATAATTATCGTTGAGGTCAGCGGAGTTTTGATCTGATGAGAAATATCAGACAGCGCGGTTTTGAGGTTTTCCCGACCCTCCGCCGAGCGCTGTGCCGACTCGCGCAGGGTGACGGTTGTTTTGTATATCTCGTTTTGCAGACGTGAATCCGCGCTTTCGCTGTTGCTGTCAAGGGCTAAATCATAGTCGCCACTGTTGATTCGCGCGAGATAACCGGTCAGCTCGTTCAGCCTTCTTTGCTGCCTGTTCAGGCAATGCGCGAACACAGCGAAACAGACCGCTCCGCACAGCAGACAGACCGCGCATGAGACCGCCGCTGTCTTAACGCTGTCCGCTTGGCTTATTTTCACCGTCCAGTCGTCCCCGGTGATACCGAAGGCTTTCAGCGTTTTTTCCGTATCGAGGGTGTTTGATTCACCGTTTATAATTTGCATGATCTCCGAGTCGGTGATCTCCGGCTCATGCGCCCTGATATTTGAAATAAACTGAATTACAGACCTGTTGTTGTTCTCGCGAAGGACGTTGAGCGACAGAAAGGAGCACAGAACGCTCAGCGCGCAGCAGACTGCGACCGCCGCCGCGAACAACAGAACAAGCCGTTTTTCCGTCCTCATACGTCCTCCATTCTGTAGCCCGCGCCCTTTACCGTTTTGATCGTGTCGGCGCCTAATTTTTGTCTGACGCGCCTTATATAAACCGAAAGCGTGTTGTCGTTGACATAGTTGCCCGCGATATCCCAGATTTTTTCGAGTATCATTTCGCGCGTCACCACCGCGCCGTGGTTTTGTATCAGCAGGGAACAGACGCGGTATTCAAGCGCAGTCAGTTCGATTTTTTCGCCGTTTTTGAAAACAGCCTGCTTATCGAGGTCAAGGGTTATCTCACCGACGGTTATTATATTTTCGCATCTGCGCGTCAGGCGCTTTACCCGCGCTATCAGCTCACGCGTGGAAAACGGCTTTGTGATGTAGTCCTCTGCGCCGAGGTCGAAGCCCTTTACAATGTTGTCCTCGTCGTCAAGCGCGGTCAGAAAAATCACAGGGGCGCTGTTCACACGGCGTATATCCTTGTATAAGTCAAATCCGTTTCCGTCGGGCAGGGTTATATCAATTATCATCACGGCGTAATCGCCGCCGATCATAGAGTAAGCCTGTTCGCAGTTCGCGCTGATATCGGTTTCATATCCCGCAGTTTTAAGCGAAAAAGCAAGCCCCTTCGCAATAGCTTTGTTGTCCTCAATAAGCAGTATTTTCATTGTTAAATATTCTCGTTTCTAATTGTTTCGATAATGTTTTGTTTGCGTACCTTCGCGATCGAATATCTCATTATCATCCACACCGCAAGCCCCACGGCGGCAATTGATATAAGTATCGCGAGCCACGGGAACTGATATTCAAGTGGTTGACGCTGACTGTAAATCAGTTTTATTATCCAGCCGCCAAGCAAGCCAATGGGTATGCCGAAGAGCAGTGATTTTACCGAATAGAACACGCTCTCAAGGCTAATCATGCGGTTGAATTCGCGGCGGGTCATTCCGATCGAGCGCAGCGAGGCGAACTCTCTTGCTCTCAGGCGCATATTGGTGGAAATGGTGTTGAAGATATTTGTAACGCCGATAAGCGAAATCGCGATAATAAAGCCGTACACAAAAATCTCGATAACAAGCGTTACGCCGTTTATCATTCTCGCCTGAAAATCGTAATTCTGCACCCAAACGCTGCCGCCGAGCATATCGCTGATTTCCTGTTCGGTTTTATCGGGATCGGAGGATTGAATGTAGGTGTCGGCGTTGATGGGAAAGGTATCGTCGGGTAAGTTTTCCTTCATCCAATCAAAGCTGACCAAAATATTGCCAGCGTATAAAAGTCCCGTTTCGCTGAATTTTTCCAAGGCTTCGCTGCGCTTCAGCTCTCCCGCGAGCTTTAGCTTAAAGCTGTATTCCTTGTTGTTAAATTCGTCAATCGGAATATTGAAAAGCAGTTCGAC
Source organism: uncultured Ruminococcus sp. (assembly GCA_902777275.1). Classification (GTDB taxonomy): domain Bacteria; phylum Bacillota; class Clostridia; order Oscillospirales; family Acutalibacteraceae; genus Ruminococcoides. The sequence continues at coordinate 80,023 of CACYTI010000010.1, forward strand.
CTCGGTATCCTTTGGATTTTTCAAAAGCTTGCCCGTTACAGCTGACTCGCCTTCTTCTCCTGCGCTGCTGTTTTCGTTGCAGATGATGCCCTTGTCCTTCGCGTATTCATAATCAATGCCGCACTCTTTGCAGATCTCTCTGTAGCTATCATCGTCAAGAGCCATGACCTGCGGTATCATGCAGGTGACTCTCTTATAGTCGAGCCATTCGCTTGAGCTTCCGAAAAGAGTTGTGGTCACGTCAGGCTGTAAAAACTCGTCGGGAATATCCGATTTGCTGATTTTCATTACCGCTCCGTAGCTGCGTATATGTTCCGTAAGCCGGTCGATATTTTCCAGACGTCTTACAGCTTTACAGCACTCCTCGGCGCTTTGATAAATATCTTCTGAATCATTTACGCTCACATTCATGTTGTAATTGAGCGGCTCCGTGTAACTGCCCACATAGGAAAAAGTGTAGGTAACAAGCGAGAAAACCGAGATGAACAGAGCCACGCTCGCAACAATCGAAACGACCGTAGCGCGGTATTTTTTGCGGCTGCGCTTCAGGTTTTTGTAGGCTATGCTGCCTCCTATCCCGAAAAGCTTCTCGATGAATTTTGGTGTTTTGTAAGATTTTGTATTGCTGATTTTTACGTCCTTGTTGCCGCGTATAGCGTCAACAGGGGCAATTTTTGAAGCGCGGACGGCGGTGAAAATTGTAGAGAAAAAGATAGTCAGAACAGAGAGCAAAACAGCCACGGCTATTCCGACCCACGACACGCAGAACACGATATCGTTGCCGTTAAGTCCGTCCTTCAAAAGGTAATTGCAAATCACAGTAAGCAGAGCGGTAACGCCGACTCCCAAGCCTATTCCGAGCGGAATACCGGCAGCTCCGAGCACAAAGCCCTCAAAGAGCACGTTGCGGCGTATCTGACGCGGCGTAGCTCCGACGGAGCTGAGCATACCGTAAAGCCTTGTTTTCTCGGTTATGGAAATTGCAAAGCTGTTGCGGATGATGAAAACGCTCGACAGGATTATGATGATTAAAACCGTTATCGCGATTCCGTAAAGGATCTGCATCGTCTGCTCGCTTACGGCAAAAATGCGGAAGCGGAGAACCGAATAATTATACGTGAAATCCGTAATGCCGAAGCTGTTTTGAAATAGCTCGATGGCTTCTCCGTCGTTGTAAGACGCGTTGAGCCATGCCTGAGTCTGTTCCTCGGTCAAGCCGGTCAGCTCGCTGAGAACGCGGATATAGTCGGCCTCTTTGCCGTCAAAAAGTCGGAGCTTCATCGTCGCGGTATTCGCGTAAACCGCGGAGCGGTCGCTTTTGTCGTAGCTAAGCCCCGTGAAAAGCTTAACGGAGCTTGATGAGGAATCGGATTCCAAATCTCCGTTCGCGGTTTTCAAAATTCCCGAAACGGTGTAGGTTTTGGTGAACTCCGTGATAAAATCCTCATTTTCGGGATCATAATCGCTGTAATCACCGAGGTTGTTCTCAACCTGTTTTTCGCTTCCGAATTCGGGAATATTGTTCTTGTCGACCGTGTTCTTTACCCAGCGGCTGCCCACATCGAGCGTGATCTTATCGCCGGTATGATACGTTTTTTGAGAGTATTTTATAAACTGCGGCGTAAGCAGAATTTCATCGGCGCTTTGCGGATAATGTCCCTCCGCAAGCTCGCAGCGGTTACAGTTTTCAAAGCTGTTTTTGCTCATGCCGGTCAAGCTTACAAACGGCTTGTACGACGATTTTGAATCGAATCCTGCCACGCCGACAGGAGCATTCTCATACACATATTCAACGTCACGGTGCTGACTCAAATCATTTGCGGTGTGTTCGTTGAATTTGCCTTCAAGAGCGATCGTCCAGTCGCCGCTGTTGCTGATCTCGGTGTTCAGCAGGCTTTGTCTGCCGCTTGATACGACGCCCGTAACAACCGTCATAAGCGCGGTTGAAAGAATGATCCCGATGACCGTGACGATTGTGCGCACGCGGTTTCGCTTCAAATTGAGAAGGGTAAGCTTTTTCATGGTGTTCATGGCTTACACCTCCTCGATTTTACCGTCCTGAATACGGATAATGCGGTCTGCGTCCTTGGCGATCTCAAGATCGTGGGTTATCATAATTATCGTCTGGTTATAGCTCTGATTCGCAAGCTTGAGGATATGCATAATATCATCCGTCGCCTTGCTGTCAAGATTGCCCGTCGGTTCGTCGCAGAGCAGGAGAGCGGGATTGTTTATAAGCGCCCTCGCAATGCTTACGCGCTGCTGCTGACCTCCCGAAAGCTCGTTGGGAAGATTATGCCGCCTGTCCGCAATATTCAATGAGTTTAAAATATCGTTGAGGCGGTTCTCGTCAGCCTCCCTGCCGTCCAAGTTACAAGGGAGCATGATGTTTTCCTCAGCGGTCAAAATCGGGATAAGGTTGTAAAACTGATATACAATGCCAATCTGACGGCGACGGAATATCGCAAGCTTGTCGGCGTTCATCGCGCCGATATCCTGACCGTCAACAAAGATTTTTCCGCTTGTGGGGCGGTCAACTCCGCCGATAAGGTGCATAAGCGTGCTTTTGCCGCTGCCGCTTGCGCCGACGATCGCGACAAACTCGCCCTTTTCCACGCTCAGATTGACGTTGTCCACAGCGTGAACGGCGTTTTCGCCCGTGCCGTATATCTTGCATAAGTTTTCAGTTCGTAAAATTTCCATGATGTCCATGACCTCCTTCTTATATTTTACACGAAAATTTTACAATTGCAAGGTGACTGTAAAGTGACTGTGGATTATTTTTTTGAAATTCTGGCTGTTATCTTCAAAAAAAGCCTCCGCTTGGATTTTGTTCCAAGCGGAGGTCGGTTTTTTATTTATTTGTCGCTTCTTGATCCCGCCTTTGAATAATCAATAGTTTTCGACGTGAAGCTCAAAATAGCTCTGCGGATGGTTGCAGGTGGGGCAGATCTCGGGCGCTTTTGTGCCTACGATGATATGACCGCAGTTGCGGCACTCCCATACTTTTACCTCGCTTTTCTCGAATACCTGAGCGGTTTCGACGTTCTTGAGCAGAGCGCGGTAGCGTTCCTCATGGTGCTTCTCAATTGCCGCTACAAGGCGGAACTTCGCGGCAAGCTCGGGGAAGCCTTCCTCCTGAGCTGTTTTGGCAAAGCCCTCATACATATCCGTCCACTCGTAGTTCTCGCCGTCGGCGGCGGCTCCGAGGTTCTCGGCGGTGCTGCCGATACCGTTCAGCTCCTTGAACCACATTTTGGCGTGTTCCTTTTCGTTATCGGCGGTTTTGAGAAACAGCGCGGCAATTTGCTCAAAGCCTTCCTTTTTCGCCTTTGAAGCGAAGTAGGTGTATTTGTTGCGCGCCATTGATTCGCCGGCAAAAGCTGCCTCCAAATTCTTTTCGGTTTGTGTTCCCGCGTATTTGTTAGCCATAAAATGAATACCTCCGTAGGTTAGTATGCGCTTTCAGCGGTGTTATTATGCTTTCCAAAGGCTGTGGAGATTGCAGTATGCGTAAACAGCCTCGATCTCTTCGCCGTCGCAAAGAGCGAAGCAAGCCTGAGGCTTATCGCCGGGCTTTAAAGCCTTGCGCTGGTTGCCCGCAGTTGTCTGAACGGCGATCCATTCGATGTAGTGCTCTTCGAGCATGGGGTGCTCAACGGAACCGACTGTCACAAGCACCTTGTTGTCTTTAACCTCAAAGACAGGCACGTGCTTCTCAACAGCCGCGTCTGTAGTTCCGGGTTCAAGCTCTTTCATTTTCTGACCGCAGCATGAAACGGGAGCGCCGCTCTTTTTTACCATCGCGATGATATTGCCGCAGATTTCGCAGATGTAAAATTTCATTTCCATATAATTTACCTCCTGAATTTTGTAAAATAATAAATACCTTACGCAATATATTATACACTACAAACTATCTTTCGGTCAATGTACTTTTTATCGACTTTATATATCTTTTTGTTGATATATTTAATAATATTGTTAATAACGTTTGATAAAAGCTTTTCCGCCACTCCTGCGTTATAATGCGGCGTTAAAGGAAGGGTAGCTTTAAACGATACTATTTTAAGCCGCACCGGGTGCAGCGTCACGCTGCCTATCTTTTTTTGTAAAGAACAAGCTCCGGATTTGCTCCGCCGGCTTCATAAGTGCTGACCAATATAAAATCCATGTTGGCGAGTACCCCGAAGCAGCGCTCTCCGCCGAATTCGGATTCAAGCTGATTTCCCAAATAGGTCGTTTGGTCGTCAAGAAATTTCACCTTTGTTCCGTTAGGAAGGGGATAAGCTAAATTCACATAGCTTCCGACAAGGGCGTTGAGCCTTTCAAGCTTGGGCATTCCCTCGATATTAAGCTCGTTGATTTCATCGATCAGCTTCTTTTTGAATTCCTCAAACTGTCCGTTATCGCTGAGTTCCTCATAACGTTTCCAGTAATCAAGCTTGGGCAGAGCTTGCTTAAGGTAAGCGCGCGCCTGTTCCTCGGTGAAATCTTTGTTTGCCATATGACCGACGCAAATCTCGATAAGCTCGTCCATATCACTGTATGTGTAGTTTCCGTCGGCATAGCACCACTTGCAGTAGTCGTTGTTGGGTGTTCCGTCTTTTTCCCTGCTGATGATCTCGTCCTCAAGCGGCATTCCGCAGCATTGACAGATCTGTTGACGCGGCGCTCCGAGCAGCGTGTTTATGGAAACATCAAAAAGCTCCGAGAGCAGCTTCAAGGTTTCGGTGTTGGGCACCGTCTCGCCGTTTTCCCAACGTGATACCGCCTGACGGGTTACAAAAAGCTTTTCAGCCAATTCATCCTGTGACAGCCCGTTTTTTGTTCTTAATTCAAATATTACGTCCTTTGTATCCATTTGAACACCTCCTGAGAATATTCTATCACACGCACGGCTGAAAAACAAGCAACACGCTGTTGCTTATTATAATAGGTATAGGCGCTTAAAAGCCGAAAAACTCTGTGATCAGCTTTATTGCGGCGTCCATTTTTTGAGGATCTATAAAGCGGTGATCGGCTCCTTCGACCGGAACGAATTTTATATTGTTTTTCACTGCGAAGTCTTCAACGCGGTCAAAGGGAACGATTTCATCCTTTGTTCCGTGCATGATAAGCATATCTTCGGAATAATTTTGGAAGTCGTAAGCCGTGATGTCGGAATTTTTCAGCTCGTCCAAAAAGCGGCTGTCAATTCTGATCTTGTGGTCAAAGCCCGCAAGTATCGGTTTGCCGCTGTCGAGCGTAGTTACCTCATCGGGGCTGATAAATTTTAACATGACTTCGTACATATTGACCGCCGGACATCGCAGGACGGTTTTGTAAAACGGGGTTCCGTTTTCGGCGATGTATTTCAGAAACTGGTATCCGCCGAAGCTGGTTGCGTATCCGTAAATCCTGTCAACGCCGAATTTCGCCTTGGCGTAATCCGTTACGATCCGTATATAGGTTATACAGTCATCGAGAAAGAGCTTCTTCTTTACGTCGTCGCCGTGACAAGGCTCATCATATGTTATCACGGCGATACCCTTATATTTTTTCAGCACATAATCCGCGAATTTTTCAACCGCCTTGTTGTCCTTGTGTCCGCTGAACCCATGACCGCAAACGACGATCCGCTTTGCTGTTTTGAGGTTGTTAAAATAAATTTTGCACCTTATGCTGCATCCGGCTTCATTGATATTGAAATACTTTACCATGAATAATCTCTCCGTTATCTTTATTTTTCATTTGTATTTTATTGTATTATATCACTGATTTCCGAAAATGTAAATCTAATACAATAAAACTCACAAAAAAATGAACAAAAGCGGTAAAATGAATGTAAATTATTATGCCGGAATAGTAATTGACTTTTTTTGCAAGCTGTTATATAATGGATTTCGGTGACCGAATAGCGGATTGCCGATATTTCTAATAATTCTGACAGGAGTAATCAAAATGAAGAAAGTTTTCGCGCTTTTAATCACTGGCGTACTCGCTGCTTCTATGCTTGCTGGATGCGGCGGAAATTCAAGCTCATCTAATGACAAGTCTTCTGCTGCAGAAACGACCGCAGCTCAGACAACCGTACCCGAGACAACTGTAGCACCTACTACCGCAAATGACCTTATCGCAGGAAAATGGGTAAACGGCGCTTTTTCTGTTGAGGGAACCGAGTACACTCTTGATGAATATGCTCAGGCTTTTGGTTTGACAGCAGATGATATCACTGTTAACTATGAATTTGACGCTCAGGGAAAAGCAACCTGTTCATGGCCTTTGGTCGATATGGCTGTTGAAGGAACATACACATTTGACGGCAAGACCATTGAGGCAACTTTTGTAAACGAGCAGGGAAATTCCGTTGTTAAGTTTGATTATGACGCAACAAAGGATACTCTTTCCGCGACCGATGCCAATACAGGTGTTGTAACAGTTATGGTAAGAGCCGGAGCAGTTGCCGAAGGCGTACAGCCCACTGAAAGCGTTGCCGCTACCGAAGGTGTACAGCCCACTGAAAGCGTTGCCGCTACCGAAGGTGACGAGACTGCAGAAGACGCGGAAGTTGAAGAAACCACAGCCGCAGTAGAATAATTTATATTTACGGACTTATTTAACCGCAGGGAATGAAGCAGAGTTTTTCATTCGCTGCGGTTTGTCTTTGTTCATATGATTGACAACCGCATTGTGATAATGCGGCGTCATGTTGCTGCCGACTCAGATAAAATCTCACTCAATATTCTCACCCCGTCTTCAAGCTTTTCGATTGAGATACCCGAAAAGCTCAGCGCGAAGGCGTTTTCGTCGCGGGTGTAGGACATCAATCTAACGGAGTGCTCCTTCATGGACTGCTCTGCTCTTTTTTTGTCCACGGCAAAGGCAGGTCTTAAAATCATATAGAGCGCTGTTTCGTTGAAGTCGCACTGCGCACCGGGAAAGAATTTTTCGACCGCCGACGTAAGGATTTTACTTTTTTCAAGATAGACGCGCCTTGCCCTGCGCAGGTGGGCGTCTATTTTTCCGTTCTCGATGTATTTTGCGAGCGCTAACTGTTCGGTCTTTGACGCGGTTTGATTCATAAGCTTTTTAGTCAAATTGTACCGCTCAAGCAGAGTCGAGGGCAGCACGGTGTAGCTTATTCTCACCGAGGGCAGCAGCACCTTTGAAAACGAGCCGATGTACACAGTGTTTTCCAAGTCGTAGTTCTGCACGCAGGGGACGGGGCGCGTGCGGTAGCGAAGCTCTCCGTTGTAGTCGTCCTCAAAAATAAGCGCGTTGTTTTTGTGCGCCCACTCGATTATTTCAAGCCGACGGGTCACGGGCATACTCTCGCCGCGAGTGCCCGAGCAGTTGGGATTAATTAGAATTATATCGGGAGATATTTCTTTTAAAGAATCAACTGTAACGCCGTCAGAATCGCTGTTAAAGTATTTTATATTGTAATTAAAGCTTTTGAACACTATTTCAGCCTGAACAAAGCCCGCCCGTTCGAGCGCGACGGTCTTTCCGAAGCCCGCAAGCGAGCACAACAGATAAAGCACAGCCTGAGTTCCCGCCCCCACGACAATGTTATCGGCACGCGCGTTAACGCTTCTTGTGCCGAGCGCGTATTTTTGCAGAGCGCGTCTGAGCGCCTCCTCGCCCTGAGCGTCGCCGTATGAGGTCAGCAGATAGTTGCGGTTGATTATGTCCTTTATATTCTTCTTCCACTCGCCGAGGTCGATGATATTTTCATCTATGCTCTTGCCGCTGAAATCGTATTCCGCGTAGCTGCTCTGCCTTTGTCCGCTGTTCTCGCGGTCGGCTGTTTTGGGAACGCTCGAAAACTGAGCCGCCACATAGTAGCCGCTCTGCGGCCGGCTTACGATATATCCCTCGACGCATAGCTGGTCGTAAGCGCCTGTCACAGTGGTTTTGGAGATACCCCTGTCTGCGCTGAGCCTTCGGATAGACGGGAGCTTGCTGCCCTTTTTCAGACTGCCGTTTTCGATCGCCTCGCGTATGGAAAGATAAATCTGCTGATACAGCGGCTTTTTCAGTTTTTTATCGGTGGTAATAAAATCGTAAAGCATGGCGCACCTCCAAGACTTATCCTATTTTAACATTTCTCAATTATTATTGCAATAGTGTTGAAATTTGCGTTTCAAATTAGTATAATAGTGTATGTGAAATTTTTAATAGCGAGGGATAGGATAATGAATATTACCGCAAACGCTTTTTTTGAGTCCGTAAAAGGCAAAACAGTCGCCTTCATCGGCATAGGCACAAGCAATTTGCCGCTTATAAAACAGTTTGCCGACAAAGGCGCGAATGTTGTCGCCTGCGACAGAAAGGATTTTGAGTCGCTCGGAGAAAACGGCGTTAAAGCAAAGGAGTACGGCGCTCAGCTTGTTTTGGGCGAGGATTACCTGAGCAGTATTCGGGCTGACATTGTTTTTCGCAGCCCCGGCACGCCGTTTTTCCGCGAAGAGCTTGTCAAGCTCCGCGAAAACGGAACAATTGTGACCTCAGAAATGGAGATGTTTTTCGAGCTTTGCCCGTGCAACGTGATAGCCGTGACAGGCTCCGACGGCAAGACGACCACTACCACCATTATTTCCGAAATATTAAAATCGGCGGGCAAGACAGTTCACCTCGGTGGCAACATCGGCAAGCCGCTCCTGCCCGAGATAGAGAGCGTGCGCCCCGACGACTGGGCTGTGGTCGAGCTTTCAAGCTTCCAGCTTATCTCAATGCGCAGAAGCCCCGACATAGCTGTCGTGACAAACCTCGCACCGAATCATCTTGACATTCATAAGGATATGCAGGAATATGTCGATTCCAAAAAGAACATAGTGCTTCATCAGAACGCATTCTCAAAGGCTGTTCTCAACCTTGACAACGACATATCAAACGGCTTTTCGGGAGACGTGCGCGGCAGACTCACAAAGTTCTCGGTAAAGGAAAAGCTTTTTAACGGCGCTTATCTCGACGGCACAAAAATCATTTACAGCGATTACGGCACGGTAACCGAGATTATGGATCACCGCGATATAAAAATCCCCGGAATGCACAACGTTGAAAACTACCTCGCGGCTATATCCGCCGTGTGGGGGATAGCCGATGTTGAAACTATCGTGAACGTCGCCAAAAGCTTCGGCGGCGTGGCTCACCGCGCCGAGTTTGTAAGGGAGTACAGGGGAGTTAAGTATTACAACGACTCCATCGCCTCGAGCCCCACGAGGACAGCGCTCGGAACTCTTTCACTTTACGATGAAAAAATCGTCATCATCGCGGGCGGCTACGACAAGCACATCCCGTATGAGCCGCTCGGACCCGTTATCAATAACAAAGTAAAGACCCTTATCCTGTTAGGCGACACCGCGCCGAAAATTGAAGCGGCTGTCAAAAGCGCCGACAACTACAACTCCGATGAAATCACAATTATAAATGTTGAAAACATGGAACAGGCGGTCGCCGAAGCCGTGTCACATACGACCGAGGGCGATATCGTCTCGCTTTCACCCGCGAGCGCAAGCTTCGGACTTTACAAAAACTTTGAGGAAAGAGGCAATCACTTCAAGGCGATTGTTAACGGTTTGGAGTAAGGCTTTATGAATTTGGAAGAAATAATATTTGATTTGTGCTCCGTTCAGGGTGTTTCTGGCTGCGAGACAGCGGCGCTTGAAAAGGCGAGGAATTATCTTGTGCCGTTAGCCGAAGATGTTTTCACCGACAGAAGCGGAAATCTTTTTGCGGTATCGGGAAACAGTCAGGCTGAAAAGACCATTCTGCTCGACGCACACCTTGACCGAATCGGATTTATCATCACGGGCTTTGACGACAACGGCTTTGTAAAGATAGACCGTGTCGGCGGCGTAGATGTGCGCACGCTTCAGGACAGCGTTTTGATTTCCGAGAACGGCTTGAAGGGGACTGTCTGCTGTCTGCCGCCTCATCTGAGCGACGGAAGCGAGGACAAGGCGACTCCTATTGAAAAAACATGGGTCGATTTCGGACTGAGCGCCGATGAAGTGAAAAGTTATCTTAAAATCGGTGACACTCTCACGTTTTCCACTCGTCCCCGCAGGCTCCTCGGAGATAAGATAACTGCCCCCGCGCTCGATGACCGCTGCGGTGTAGCGGCTGTTATCCGCGCTGCCGAACTGATCCATACCGAAGCATACAAGGTCGTTATTATGCTGAGCATTCAGGAGGAGACCTTCGGCACGGGAGCCAAGACAGGTTCGTTCGGGATAAATGCCGATGAAGCGATCGCGGTTGACGTGAGCTTTGCCTCTCAGCCCGATGTTTCGGGGGGTTACGGCAAGATCGAGCTCGGCAAGGGTCCGATGATCTGCGTGTCGTCCGTTATGGATCGCGCAATGTCGCAAAAGCTGATTGCTGTCGCAAAGGAAAATGATATCCCGTATCAGCTTGAGCCGATTTCGGGCGCAACAGGCACAAACGGCGACAATATCGCGGTGAGCAAAAGCGGAGTAAAAACCGCTGTTGTTTCCGTTCCGCAGCGATATATGCACACACCCGTAGAGGTGATTTCTTTAGCTGACGTTGAGAACACCGCCCGATTGATAGCCGACTACATCAACTGTGGAGGTGCGTTCAATGCTTGATATTGATTTGCTTAAAAAGCTCTGCGCAGCAAACGGGATATCGGGCGACGAGAGCCGCGTGCGCGATATTATTATAAATGAAATCAAAGACTGCGCCGAGTGGAGAGTTGATAATCTCGGCAATCTTTTAGTGCATAAAAAAGGAAAAAAGCCCGCGAAGTCGCGCCTCATGCTTTCCGCGCACATGGACGAGGTCGGGCTGATGGTAACGGATATCACCCCGGGAGGATATCTGAAATATAACGAGGTCGGAGGAATAGACAGACGCGTGCTTATCGGCAAGGCTGTCACTGTCGGCGAAAACGAAGTACACGGCGTTATCGGGATAAAGCCCATACATCTTTGCAAGGGCGACGAGAGCAAAACTATCCCCGAATACTCCGATATGTATATAGACATTGGCGCGGACAGCGCCGAGCAGGCTTTTGAGGTCGTTTCCATAGGCGACAGCGTGAGCTTTATAAATGATTGGTTCATAAACGGCATCACCGTAAGCGCTAAGGCGATAGATGACCGTTTCGGCTGCCTTGTGCTGATTTCACTGATAAAAAGCGAGCTTGAATACGACGCTGACTTTGCCTTTGTCGTTCAGGAGGAGGTTGGCTTGCGCGGCGCGAAGGTCGCGGCTTACACGCTCGACCCCGAGTTTGCGCTCGTAATCGAAACCACGACCTCCGCCGAAATAGCGGGGATCGACCGTGAAAAGCAGGTCTGCAATCTCGGCGAGGGAGCCGTTATTTCGGTTATGGACAGGCGCACATTATATGACCGTGAAATGATAAAGCTTGCCTTTGAACGCGCCGAGGCTTTGGGCGTAAAGGCACAGTACAAGAGGGCAGTCGCCGGCGGCAACGACGCGGGAGCCATTCATCAGAGCCGTTCGGGAGTAAGGACTCTCGCGGTATCGCTTGCCTGCCGTTATCTTCACGCGCCGTCTACGACCGCCTCGCTGAGCGACTGTGAAAGCGTGCTCGCGCTCACTAAGGATTTGTGTGAAAAAATCGCGGGAGGAGAACTGACAAAATGATAATTTCATCAGAAAAAATCCCGGGTTATGTTCAAACCGTTCAAAGACTGTCGCGCGGCAATCCGTTTGCCTGCCGGATCATATCTCTTTACCGCAGCTACAGCCCCGATTTGGCATTCGTCGATTACTGGATAACCGCCGATGCGCACGGAGTATGCACGGGAGCTATCGCACGCAACGGCTCCGCTTTTATTCTGTTCCTGACCTCACAGAGTGATTTGCGGGAGATTTCCTCATTTTTGCGTCTTTCGGGCGCAAGGGGGATTCTGTGCGACGGTAATTATAAGCTTGAACTCTTCGGAGAAGGGTCCACAGGCACGGTGATGAGACTTTCCCGCCTCATTCCGCTGTCTGAAACAGAAACGGAAGCGGAAATAATCAAGCCGGATTTGCGCTCCGCCTATGAGCTGATGAGGCTTTCCGCCGACGAAAACTTCACCCCGCCGACGTTTGACGATTTTTATGTTGACGTAAACCACAAGCTACGCCACCAAACAGCTCGAATTTGCGGTGCCGCCGATAACGGACAGCTTGTCGCTTTTGCTATGACTGTAGCCGAGTGTGACCGTTGCGCGGTTTTAGGCGCAGTGGTATGTCACCCCGATTACCGCCGCAAGGGTTACGGCACTCAGGCTGTACGCAGCCTCGCCAAAAAGCTTATTTCCGAGGGCAAGACCGTTTATATTCACAGAGCGAGAAACACAAGCGCGTCGTTCTATGTGAAAATGGGCTTTACCGATTACGGGTACTGGAAGGAATACAGACTTTAAAGGACTGATAATTTGAATTTTTTTGATATAGACGAAGCTGTGCTTTCCGCTGCGGAGCAGGCTATGAAGCTCTGCGCGGACAAGCTCAGGGAAATCGAGGATATTCAGGAATACAACCAAATCAAGATGATAAAGGCGTTTCAGCAGGCGGGCGTGAGGGAGAGCTGCTTCAGCGGCTCCACGGGCTACGGCTATGATGATTTCGGACGCGACGCTCTCGACCGTGTTTACGCCTTTGCCTTTGACGCCGAGGACGCGCTTGTGCGCCACAATTTTGTAAGCGGCACTCACGCCCTGACCGTCGCGCTTTTCGGTGTGCTGCGCCCGGGAGATACCATGCTGAGCGTTACGGGAATGCCATACGACACTATCCGCTCCGCGATAGGCATTGAGGGCAACTATCCCGGCTCTTTAAAGGACTTCGGTATAAGCTTTGAGATGACAGAGCTTTTGCCGGACGGAATGCTCGATTACGCACAAATCAAATCTGATATCGAACAGAAGCAGCCTGAAATGGTGTATATCCAGCGCTCGCGCGGTTACAGCACGCGCCCGACTTTGACATGGCGGGAAATAAAAAAAATATGCGACATTGCAAAAAAAGCCTCTCCGCGCTCCGTTATCATGCTCGATAACTGCTACGGAGAGTTTGTTGAGAAGGTTGAGCCGCTGACCTTAGGCGTTGACCTCATGGCGGGCTCGCTCATAAAAAACGCGGGCGGGGGGATAGCGCCCACGGGCGGATATATCGCGGGCAGGCACGAGCTTGTTGAAATGTGCGCCTACCGCCTCACGACCCCCGGAACGGGCAAGGAGATAGGCGCGACCTTAGGCAACAACCGAGAGCTGTTCATGGGAGCCTATCACGCGCCTCACGTTACGGGCGAGGCGCTTAAAACCGCGGTGTTTGCCGCCGCGCTGTTTGAGCTGTTAGGCTTTGAAACCGCTCCGAAATACAGCGACCCGAGAGGGGATATCATTCAGCTTATTATGCTCGGAGACGAAGAAAAGCTCTGCCGTTTTTGCGAGGGTATACAATCCGGCTCGGCTGTTGACAGCTTTGTAACTCCCGTGCCGTCTGATATGCCGGGCTATGAAAGTCAGGTCATAATGGCGGCTGGAGCGTTCACGCTGGGCAGCTCAATAGAGCTTTCCGCCGACGCTCCTTTGAGAGAGCCTTACGCCGTATGGATGCAGGGAGGACTCAACTTCCACGGCGGCAAGTTAGGCGTAATGTTAGCAGCTGATAAAATTCTGAAAAGGAAATAAGATTAAAAAGGAACCGCAAATCAAAGCAGTTCCTTTTGTTTTGATATCTACATCTTTTTAATATACTCTGCGAGGAATCTTTGAATAATTGTAACGTCGTCAATCGATACTGTTCCGTCGCCGTTTATATCGGCGGCTTTTCTATCGAATTTTCCGGTAATATTAAACTCCGCAATATACCTTTGAATAAGTGTTACATCAGCCACTGTTACAACTCCGTCGCCGTCGGCGTCGCCTTTAATGACTTTGGTTTCGGTGAGGCGGAACGGGTCAATTGAATAGAACCACGCTTTCTCTCCGTTTGAAACATACCATTTTACCCTGCCGTCAGTGGTGAAAACAGGCTGACAGTCTGAAAGCTGAACGGGCTTTTTGACAATATAAGAGGTTTTGTTGCCGTTTGAATCAAGCGTTACCATCTTTGTGACCGACTCATAGCTTTCATCTGTTTCGGTCCACATCAGCAAAAATTGTTCGGGTCCTATTTTAACAAGCTGAGGAGTGCTAACCGTGATCCCGCTGTCGTTTGTGTAGTTTGTCAGCCACACGGTTTTGCTGTTGTTAAGGGATTTGTCTGTTGTTATGACAAAAATATTTCTAACGTCGTCATTATCGGTTTCTTCGGTTTTTCCTGTGCTGTTGCCGGCGATCAATACTTCGTTATAGGTCAGCTCCATTCCACCGACCGAGGCTCCCGTGTAGTTTGCGCCGATCATTCCGCTGAACTCCATGGGAATGGTGTAATCAACATCGGTAACTTTGCTGTCGGTGCTGAATTTAGTAATAGAAAAGCCGCGAGGATATGCGTCTCCGTGGTCAACACGGTAAACGTATTTTCCGTCATTTGCAATAAACTGGTTGAACGAATGGCTCACATAACCGTAGTCAATATTCATTACATCGTAGTATGAATCGACTGTCGTTCCCGTTGCTTCGTCTATTACAAACGTCATATTTGCCTGATGATTCAACCCGTCCGAGGATGTGTACATGGTATGACAGGTGTGGATATACAGCTTTCCGTCCGTTTCGGTCATTCTGAGCGAGCCTGCTTCAAAAGGTCGCAGGGTGTTGCTTCCGAAGATTTTTGTATCTCCCAGTCGTTTCCAGCTTTTGTTGTATTTTACAACGCGCATTATTTCAGCGTCGTCAGACTCATCGTAGTTTGTCCGGCCGAAAACAAGATAGTTGTATTCTTCTCCGCTGAAATATCCTCCAAACAGGGGAAGCTCGGCGTTTATGGTTTTTTTGCCCAGATATTTGCTTAGATCCGAATTATAGCTGATCACCGACACCTTGCCGTCATTATAAGACACGGCTTCGTATTCGCCGTTTTTAAGCTCATGCAGATAAGATTCAACAGGTTTGCTTATTACATAATAATCGTTCGCGTTCAGATTATATGCAAGCCCCCTGCCGAATTCTGTCACGGTCAAGGCTTCCGTGGAATCGTCACGCTTTCCTGTTACGCTTATATAAATTGTTGATGTGAGCCCTGAGCCTGTTGTGACGACAATTCCCGTGGAACCGCTGCTCCATCCGTAAACGGTGCCGTTGTTGTTTACGCTCGCAATTTTGCTGTCTTTACTCTTCCACGTGTAGGTTTGCTCAATTGGCAAATCGGTTTTCGCTGAAAGCTGAAGAGTATGGCCGACCTCCACGGTTTTTGACGGGGTGCTGATTATGACCTTTGACGGTCTTTTCCAATTTATGATCTGATAATAAAAGTCGTTTCCGTCCTTTTCAATCAACAGTATGCGATCACCGATAGTTTTCATAGCGAACACGTTATGCTCAAGCTCGATCGAGCCGATCTCCGCGCCCGTTTTAGTGTCCGTTTCCGTAATTACATTTGGCTTTGTGCACATAACAACACTGTCATATTTTTCTAAATATGCCGAACGTGTGCCGAGTGAGTCGGAAGGATCTTCGCCGAAAACCGACGATAAGCGCTCCGCCGTGATTTTGGGGTCGGACTCCAAGTCATTTACGTCATACAAGCAATATGAAGAGTACAAAGTGGCGTCCGCCGCAAGATATTTTCCGCCGAGTATTTCAGCCTGATGATATCTGTCATTGTAATAAAGCGCAGAGAGCATTAAAAGACTTTTGTTGTCGTATTTTATTTTGCTGCCTGAAACGTTTCCTTTGTAAACTGCTTCAATGTCGTGTTCATAACCCCAGTATAACCAGTTATAGTAAGCTGTTGTAAAGAAGTCGCCGTTGCTCTCATTGAATCCGACAAACTCATACACTTCTGTTTCAAACGGAGTCTTTGACAGTATCCCGCCGTTTTTGTTAAGAAGATATATGTATCTGTTGTCGGTTTCATCTGAGGCAGCAACATAGAAACGTTCCTTTGAATCAACGCCGATCGCGTATAAGTCTTTGCACGAAAAGGATACGGGCGTTTCATATGAAAGTGTGAGAAGGTTGAATATCTTGATAGAAATGCCTTTGTCGACATTTTCGGCAACGTATATTTTGTTATTTGCGGAATACTTTTTGTATCGGTAACCGATTTTGCCGAACTCCTGGATATTATTGCATTCGCCGCTTGTTAAGTTCAACTCATATAAGCCGTTACTTTCATATACGCCTTTTCTTCCCTCAAAGAATACACTGTTGCGCTGTTCGCAAGGTATAATATCGGTAACCCACTCTGTGCGGAAAAGCGTATAAGAGACTCCGGGTAAAACGTCTATGTTGAGCTTTACAGGTTCGGTCATAAAAGCCGATGATACCTCTTCGCTGCTTTCCGACGCCGTAACCGGAACTGCTGCGGTAAGGCACAGCATGATAACCGCAATTATGACAGATAATGATTTTTTCATCGTTTGTTCAACTCCTTGTAATTGTTTTTTATGTTGTTTTATGAGTATTATAATACACTATCCATAAATAGTCAATTGTGACAACAAAAACTTTTGTTAAGGAAGCACTGATTAATTCGGGTGCGTAAATCGAGCCGTCAGATTTTTCGTCAGGGTGCACAAACAAATTGCGGTAAGGCTGACGCCTTGCCAAGATTATTTGGGCAGCATGACGGAAAAGATGCAAGCGAGTTGCGTGTCCAACCGTCAGGTGTGAATTAATCAGCGGTTCCTTAAAAAATGCAGATTAAAAAGCTGTACAAAAACGCTTTGCAGAGATAACGGCTTTTTTCCAAGGAACATAAAGGCAGCCTTCCTCCAATACCCGCGTCAGACCGCGCCGTTGAAGGAAGGCTTATATTATATGATTTTATTAATCAGGCGCCGTGGATGCAACGTCACGTTGCTAATTTTTTAATGCCTGAAGCGGAGCGGGGATTCTTCCGCCTCTGTTTATGAACACCTCGGGGGAGCCTTCCCTGACAGGCATAACGGGACCCGAGCCGAGAAGTCCGCCGAATTCGAGAATATCTCCCGCCTTTCTTCCGATCGCAGGGATAAGCCTTACGGCGGTCGTCTTTAGGTTAACCATGCCGATAGCCGCCTCGTCCGCTATTATTGCCGAGATGGTTTCGGCAGTGATGTCTC
The DNA here is from genome assembly GCA_902777275.1 of uncultured Ruminococcus sp. GTDB lineage: Bacteria > Bacillota > Clostridia > Oscillospirales > Acutalibacteraceae > Ruminococcoides. The sequence goes on from CACYTI010000010.1 coordinate 97,208, forward strand.
CGGGAACGACTATCATATCGAGTCCCACCGAGCAAACGGCGGTCATTGACTCAAGCTTGGTTATATCAAGATGACCGCTTTTCGCGGCGGCAATCATGCCCGCGTCCTCGGATACGGGTATAAACGCTCCGCTCAGTCCGCCGACGTGACTCGAAGCCATTACGCCGCCCTTTTTGACCGCGTCATTGAGCAGCGCGAGAGCCGCAGTTGTGCCGTGACAGCCGCATTTTTCAAGTCCCATTTCCTCAAGAATATACGCCACGCTGTCGCCGACGGCGGGAGTGGGGGCGAGGGAGAGATCAACGATCCCGAAGGGAACGCAGAGCCTTTTGCTCGCTTCCTTAGCGACAAGCTGACCCATACGGGTGATTTTAAATGCGGTTTTCTTTACCATGTCGGCTATTTCGGTGATATCCTTTCCCGCTCCGTCCTTTGCAAGAGCTGCCCTGACGACGCCCGGACCCGATACGCCGACGTTTATGACGGTGTCAGCCTCGCCGACTCCATGGAACGCGCCCGCCATAAAGGGATTGTCCTCGGGGGCGTTGCAGAACACAACTAACTTTGCCGCTCCTATGCAGTTGCGGTCGGCGGTTATCTCGGCAGTCTGCTTGACGATTTTGCCCATCATTTTGACCGCGTCCATGTTGATTCCCGCTTTTGTAGAGCCGATGTTTACCGACGAGCAGACAAAATCCGTTTCGCTGAGCGCCTGAGGAATACTCTCGATAAGAGCGTAGTCGCCGCTCGCAAAGCCCTTTTGCACAAGCGCGGAGTATCCGCCGATGAAGTTTATTCCAAGCTCCTTCGCCGCCTTGTCCATAGCGCGCGCAAAGCGGACGACGTTTTTGCTCTGACACGGAGCTGCCACCATGCCTATCGGCGTTACCGAAATGCGCTTGTTGATGATCGGAATGCCGTACTCGCGCTCGATATCCTCGCCTGTTTTTACAAGGTCCTTGGCGCTGCGCATGATTTTGTCGTAAACCTTAACGCAAGCCTTGTCTATGTCGGAATCAAGACAGTCCAAAAGCGAAATACCCATTGTGATAGTTCTCACGTCAAGGTTTTCGTTGTCTATCATATTTATGGTTTCAAGAATATCTTTGGTTTCAAGCATAAGCTAATATCCTTTCGGTTAAATTCTGTGCATACTGTTGAAGATGTCCTCATGCATTATGTGGATCTTCGTGTTCGTGGCGTCGCCCACCTCGTTCAGCCGTTCTCTCAGCTCCTCAAAGCCTACGGAAGCCTTGTCTATCTCCACTAACATTATCATCGCGAACATATCCTGAAGCACGCTTTGCGTCACCTCAACGATATTGACGTTTGTTTTGGCGCAGGCGTCCGAAACCCGCGCTAAAATGCCGACGGCGTCCTTGCCTATTACTGTGATTATTGCTCTCATATTATCCTCCGTAAAACAAACAGTTTTCAAAACGCGTTCAAATTCAACTGTAATTTTTTTCAACTGTTATTTTTCTTTAGTTGTTAATTTTGTTTTTTAAATTTACTGTATAATTATAGCGTTTTTCCCCGATAAAGTAAAGTCTAATATTGCATAAACCTCTCGGATATGATATTATTTTTTTGGGAGGAATAAAAATGGTTTTATGTGATATGCACACTCATTCCGATAATTCTTTTGACGCAAAAAGCTCTGTTGACGAAATGTGTAGAGCGGCTATATCGCGCGGACTTTACGCCATCGCGATAACCGACCACTGTGAGGCTCCTTTTATTCGTTTCGGCGACGACTGCGAGTTCGGCAGCTTTGACAGGCTTATTCCCAAATCCTTTGCCGACGCGACGGCGGCAAGAGAAAAATACACCGGACGCTTAAAGGTCATCCGCGGCATGGAGCTTGGCGAGCCGACCCACGATCCGGAACAGACCTCACGCGCGCTTTCATACGGCGACTTTGATTTTGTACTCGCCTCGGTCCACAATATAAAAAATATGCAGGATTTTTATTTTATGAACTACAGCGGAGTTGACATTGACGACCTGCTCGACAGGTATTTTGCTGAGCTTGAGGAAACCGCTGCTTTTCCGCATTTTGACAGCCTGTCGCACCTTACATATCCCTTGCGGTATATCGTTGCGGGCACGGGAAAAATGCCCGATTTGAGTATTCATCAAAGCAGGATAGACAATATATTCAAAATTCTTATAAAGAATAATAAAGCTCTTGAAATCAATGTTTCGGGGCTTTTCCGTGAGCTTAAAACAACTCTCCCCGACGAATCTCTCGTTAGGCGTTACCGCGAGCTCGGCGGAGAGCTTATAACAATAGGCACCGACGCCCACTCGGCCGAAATGGTCGGAAAGGGTATAGAGCAGGGGATAGAGGTTGCAAAAAAAGCGGGCTTCAAAAGCTACGCGATTTTTGAAAAGCACTGCCCGGTAATGATAAAAATTTAGAAATTCCCTTTAAAAAAAGCCCTTCCTTTTGCCACGCTATTTGACGCTGTGTTTAAGGAAGGCTTATTTGTTTTAGTTTCTGAATTTCTACATCTTGGTTAAATCTAAAACATGAATTATTGATAGAAGTTTTAAAATACTATACTCTTACTCTTGCGAAACCGATAATCAAAGAAAAGCCGTTCGCGGTAAAATTGCACTTACGGTTCTATAAGCGGCTTACATTGTAAGGTGTAGGTTTTCTCTACCGTCTTTTTTTCATGCAAAGCTTATCTTTTGATTTCCATTTCAACTTGTCGCCACTGTTTACCCAAAAAATCACAAAACATCTCTTCACCGGTTTCGATAAATCCTGCGGCTTTGTAACAGTAGTACGCCGGCTTGTTGTTGTCAAATACTCCAAGCGTGATCTTCTCCGCACCGAAAATATCAAAAGCGTATTTAATTGCAAGGGTTAGCATTAACTTGCCGTAACCCATTCCTCTCTTTGAGTCGTCAACAATTACGAAACCGAAGCGGATCACTTTCTTTTCCTCATCGGTATATCTCATAATCAAATGACCGACTATCCCGTTTTCGTCAAAGGCAGTTACAGGATAAAAATTATCATCTTCAATACAATCACCGTTGTTTTCAAAATACTTGTTGTTCATATCCTTGCTTGTAATTGGGAAATTACCGAATCTGTCTGAACTCCATTTACGCAGAGCCTCCTCGTCCTTTATCCAGCTTACAATACTATCTGCATCGCAAGGCTTGTATTGTCTTAATCTTAATTTCATTTCTCTTATACCTCTGAAAATTACGATATATGCTATAAAGAGTATATCACATCGGCTTTGATTTGTCTATAAGAGAATCTAAAGGGAACCTCTAAAAATTCCCTAAACAGAAAACAGGCAACCTCATAAAAGGCTGCCTGCTGATACTATTGTATTCAACAAAACGAATGAGTATTACGTCCAAGTAAGAGTCAATTTCCTTTGGTGATCTGCGCAATAGGCGAGGTAAAGGTTGATCAAGCTTGTTTTTGTAAAACATTAATTTAATTTGATCCTAAGTTGATTCGCGTCAGCGCTGACTAATTCGCCTGTATGGTACGGATCGTCAAACTCAGACAGGTATCGCTGGATCGCCGTAGCGTCGGTGATGTCAAGTCCGTTGCCATCAATGTCCGCCGCCTGTTCATTGAAATTTGCAGTCGGAAACTGAGCAAGCATTCTTTGGATCTCCGTAACGTCAACTATGGTTACATAACCGTCATTGTTTGCGTCGCCGCGCAGATACTCCGATTGTGAGTTTATTATCTTGATTCTGCCCTGTCCGTTTGGATCGCTGTATATATCGGGGATCTCACCGTTCAACTCATCGCAGACAAATTCGACGAACTGAATATAATCAATCTTATTTTGAACAACAACGTCGGCGTAGGTTTGGCTGAAAATTCCAAAGTCGCCGCCGTTGAGAAACAAATAGTCCGAACTTCCGAGCGAATAGACTGCTTCCGGATCTATCGGGCTTCCGTCTGAAAGACAAACGTTTTTCACGCGGTACTCACCCGTCACGCCGATAAATTGATTTGTAGAATCGTCTATCAGTACGGTGCTTTCAATACTGCTGTCTATAACATAGCTTATTCCTGACACCTGTACAAATGAACCCGATTCTTCAGGATAAGCCGACGCTCCCAGCTCCAGATAGTCAATTATCTGCTGCCCCGTCACTTTTGTTGAGGCAAGATGATTCATATAGGGCATCACCTTAAACAGAGTTTCGACTGTGATATCACCCGCCGGGATCATATCACGCATATTGCCGCCGTTGAGAACACTGATGTCGGTTTTGCAGGCGCTTTTGATAAAGTCCACACACAGATCGCCGAGATTGGTTTCGCCGAGGCGTCCCGCCCTCTTTCCTGTTGCAGGATCTCTAAAGATCAAATCAAAATCCGAATGTCCGATAACGGTATTGAATCTTTCTGCCACTTTGTTCAGCATGGCGTTGATGGTATCGTTGATTGCTGCGTCAACGTTTCTGTTATCTCTCTCCGGAACACTGCGCCACTCGTCAGAGGGAATTACCATGTCAGCGCTCGGAGCAGGCACATTGTCGATCAGCTCTGTCTTAATGGTATTATCCTCAGAGATCGTCATCTTGCCGATGTTATTCAGCTTGGTGCCGGTCTGCGTTATGGTGACGTCCTCACCGTTCTTATTCTTGACCGTCAGATGCTCCGTTACGGAATGGGAATGAGCGTCGATAACTGCGTCGATATTATCGGTATTCTGTACAACCTCCTGTGCTGTCCAGCCGTTATGGGTCTCGTCCTCCTCACCGAGGTGTCCGAGCAGGATAACAATGTCAGCGCCTTCCTGTCTCGCTTTATCAGCGTTCTGCTGGATCTCCTGATACAGCTCTCCATCGTCCTGACAGAAGCTGTAGATATAGTTACCTTCCGTATCCTTGAAAAAAGCAGGCGTGGAAGAGGTTAAGGTATCCGGAGTAACAGCTCCGACAAACGCGATCTTCTTTTCTCCGGCATTAAGCATACGGTATGGTTCAAAAACCGGCTCATTGTTTTGATTTTTGAAATTACAACAAACATAGCCGCAGCTGAGCTTTGGAGAAAGCTCCAAGAGATGATCCACACTGTAGTCAAACTCATGGTTGCCCAGCGTCGCGACGTCATATCCGACGTCGTTCATCAGGGTAACGATATCCTCGCCGCCTGTCATGGCGCCGATCACGTCGCCCTGAATCGCATCTCCCGCATCCACCAAAAACACTTGATCATGCGTTTTTTCCATTTCTTTCTTGTACAGCGCCAGACCGTCATAACCGATGACGTCACTGATGCCGCAGTGTACATCGTTGGTATAAAGTACAACGATATCGTCGCGATCCTCCGCGTTTTTGGTCAGCGCTGAGGAAGGAATTACTGCAATGAACTGTAAAACGATCATTATGCCGGCTAACATTACGGACAACTTTTTCATACGAACACTTCTTTCTGTAATATTATTATTGATTAGGTAACGGGATACTCTTACACGTCACATCCCGGTGTCCCTCTTATAAGAATTATATCATACGATCCTGTGTCATTCAAGATGAAAAAGCTCTCTTTTTGTTGTTTTTGGCGACCGCTCAATTGCCAATCATCTCGGAATATGAGATAATACATATATAGGATTTTCCCTATATAAATCTGTAACTTATGTTATTATTATTTCGCCTGTTTGTGTATTTGCGAAAACGATATTGGTTTCAAAGCATATAATCGCAGGCAACCTTACATAAGGCTGACTGCGATTGCTATAAAAGTAAATGCGATAAATCAAAATTTGTATCATTCTCTGATGAGTGCATACATTTTCATATCAACAATATTGCCACATTTCACGGCGTTACTTCTTAATGTTCCTTCATATTGGAATCCC
>CACYTI010000011.1 GCA_902777275.1 uncultured Ruminococcus sp.
CTTGGAACGAATTTCGTGCCGACTACAACACAGACGAGTTCAAAGCGGAGTTCTATGCAGTGATCGACTATTTCCGCGAGAAGAACAGATTTCTCCACAGGCGGAGCGATATGGAGAACTTCTGTTATGAGGTGGGCAATACTTTCGAGTATTCCAACGGCAGGGAGTACGGCGTGAGGATGGATACCGAGCATTACGCCTTCTTGATGCGCCTGAATCCGTATAAAGGCGAGTATAACCTATATTGCTATTGCTACAAAAAAGATTGGTTAGACAGCCATCTGGAGCGCGCAAAGAAGGGTATCCGCTTCATAGATTCCGGTTATAATGACCTGTTCATTCTTCCTGACGGTGGCACCATTCAGATTAGCTATCTGAATGATAAGCCGGAGCAGCGTGTTTGCCGATATATTGACCCGTATCACGTCGAAATCGGCAACAATCTCTATCATATCTGCGAATTTGCGGAGAGAATGGAAAATATCGGGGCTACATACAAGCCCGTATAAGAAGTTTGAATCTTCTGTCGGGGAGTTAAGTGGACAATTTGTCCACTTGCTCCCGCGACAGAGAAGATGAAAGGAGCATATATAATGGACAATAATCATTTTCACCCGATTGCCGGACAGATCTATCAAAATCATAACGGCATAAAGTATTTGTGCTTGGAAAGCGAGGGTTTCAGCAACGACGGTCTGTTCATCAGTGTGTCAAGCGGCTATGTGCTTTTGGCTCATGGCTGCAAGCAGAATGACGATGGCTCAATCGAATGGAATTGCTCGGAAGATAAAGGATTCCATGATGTGCATAAGTTCTCAGAGCTTTATGGATTTGATTCGACCGGCAAGAGTATCGTTTCGCAAGATGATGATGAACCGTCCACATGGGCAGAGGTCATTAAGATTGAGTTTGAGGGAGTACACGCTGAGTTGGAGAGCTTGGTGTACTATGATACGAAACAAAGATGTTTCAATGAAAATATTAACCCAACAACTTACGACCAACTTATGGAATCTGCGGAAATGAATGCGCTTGAGCAATACACTGAGGACGAAAGATTTCCTGAATGGAATGATGAAGCAGAGTATTTGTTTCGGACAGAGTACATCAACAAAATCAAGCCACTGGCAGAGGAGTGGGAAGCGGGTATAATGTACCACGCAAAACTCGTTGACGCACATGATAAAGGAAGTCACGCATTTGGTGATGAAACCGCTACGGAATATTACACAGACTATTTCAACAGATTTTGGGGCAGAGAATAGTCGCAAAAAGGGACAGTGGACAATTTGTCCACCATCCCTGCGTAATTCTTTCTTCTGTTGGTTTTTGTAATCGGATTGTAATCTGATTCGACAAAATTCGATTGACAATTATCGGCAACTGCTATATAATCTAATTTGGTATGGTTTATAAAAGAAAAGACAGCCGTCGTCTACCAAACAAAGCTGTCATTTCACGTTATTAAACTGTGCCATAAAACTGAATAGGATCACTGTATCTGGTACTCAACCGTCAAATAAGAGTTACGCGATGACCTCTGACTTTTAAGCCAGTCCTGTTACCAGCAGGAAAGCGACCAACACACAGTTGTTGTACGGAGTAAGAGCCTGATCCACTCTGCAAGATGGGAAATCTGTGTGAATTTCCGTTCTTGTTTAGTAACTACATCGGCAACTCACTCTCATGTTGGGAAACATCAAGAGGATAGTGCGTGTAACACCGTTTACATGACGTTGTTGAATGGGGTAAAGATACGACCAACCCATAATCCAATAAAAATTGGATAGGCTAAAGCAGTTATTGAGCCAATGAACTGCTTTAACCTTTCCTTTGGCGCGCCGGAAGAGACTCGAACTCCCGACCTTCTGATTCGTAGCATATGCGGCTGAAATCTAACCGCAAGATATATATTACCATACTTTTTTAAAAAAATCAAGTCTTTTTCCAATATTTTTCTTATCAGCGCTCAAAAAGCTCAAAATGCAAAAACAAGGGCAGCCGCGCGGACTGCCCTTTAATGTAAGTATAACTATATCAGTTTGTGATAACCTGCTCGGTGTCTTTATCAAAGATGTGGAGCTTTTCAAGACTGAAGCAAACCTTGATCTTGTCGCCGACCTTGGACTTGGAGGTAGGCTCAACTCTTGCGGTGATGGGCTGACCTGCGATGTTGACATACAGGTAAATCTCAGCACCCATAAGCTCGGTAACGTCAACGTTGGCGTCGAACTGCATAATAGCCTTATCAAGCTCTTCCTTCTCATCGTGAACGTGCTCGGGACGGATACCGAAGATAACTTCCTTGCCTACATACTGATCGAGCTTGCCGCCGGCGCACTTATCAGCGGGAATCGGAACCTCATACTTGTCAAAGTTGAGGGTGTAGTTGCCGCCCTTCTTGGCGATAATAGCGTCGATGAAGTTCATCTGAGGAGATCCGATGAAGCCCGCAACGAACATATTGCAGGGGCAGTCATACAGGTTCTGAGGAGTATCGACCTGCTGAACAACGCCGTCCTTCATAACGACGATTCTGGTACCCAAAGTCATAGCCTCTGTCTGGTCATGGGTAACGTAAATGAAGGTTGTGCCGAGTCTCTGATAGAGCTTGGAAATCTCGGTACGCATCTGGGCGCGGAGCTTGGCGTCCAGGTTGGAGAGCGGCTCGTCCAAAAGGAATACCTTAGGATCACGAACGATAGCACGACCCATGGCAACACGCTGTCTCTGACCACCGGAAAGAGCCTTCGGCTTTCTTTCGAGGAACTGTTCAATGCCGAGGATCCTTGCTGCCTCTTCAACTCTTCTCTTGATCTCTTCCTTGGGAGTCTTTCTCAGCTTAAGACCGAAAGCCATGTTATCGTAAACAGTCATGTGGGGATAAAGAGCATAGTTCTGGAATACCATCGCGATATCTCTGTCCTTGGGCGCAACGTCGTTAACGAGTGTGCCGCCGATGTAAAGCTCGCCCTTGGAAATGTCTTCAAGACCTGCGATCATTCTCAGTGTGGTGGACTTACCGCAGCCGGAAGGACCTACAAAGATGATGAACTCTTTGTCCGCGATTTCAAGGTTGAAATCCTTAACGGCGGTTACATTGCCGTCATAAATTTTGTAAATGTTTCTTAATGATAAGCTTGCCATTTAAATACCTCCGTTTTTTGTAATAGCTTTATTACATATTAATAATATAGCACTTTTTGCCGACTATTACTATACCGATTTTCACTAAATATTTACCCTGTATTTTATTAAAAATTATTATAAGGTAAAATTTCGAGGCTCATTTTAGTGTATATTGCCCATAAAAACTTGCTGAATTTCCAAATTTGTCAAATATTTACAACTTCCTATGGGCATTTTGCCATCCAAATACAAATTTCCTATTGAAATTCGTTTAAGGTGCACAACTTTTCGTCCGCAAACGGCAAACATCTTCTTCACCTGGTGGAATTTTCCCTCGCATATGGTCACAATACCGACCGTTTTGCCCGTTTCGGGCACCGTTTCAAGCTTAGCGGGCATACATTTTACCCCGTCGGCAAAGACAATGCCCTCTTTAAAACTTCGGATCATGTCCTCTGTGATCTCTCCGTCAAGCTCCGCCTCATATCGTTTTTCAACGTGCTTTTTGGGTGAGAGCATTTTGTGGGCAAGGTCGCCGTCGTTTGTGATTATCAGCAAGCCCTCGGTATCCTTGTCCAGCCTGCCTGCGGGGAACAGCCCCTCGCGCCGCAGATCCGGCGGAAGAATGTCAATGACGGTCTTGTCACGCCTGTCCTCCGTTGCCGACACAACGCCTTGAGGCTTGTTCATCATTATGTAAACATATTTTTCACCGACAGCCTGTCCGTTCACAAGCACAGTTGATTGCTCGGGATCGACCTTTGCGTCGGGCTTTTTGCAAACGGCGCCATCTACAGTGACAGCGCCGCTCTTAATAAGCTTTTGCGCCTCTTTGCGGCTTTCGGTTCCGCGCGAGGCGATATATTTGTCAAGTCGTTCCATACTTATTTCTAATCATCAAATCAGCGGCAGCATCTCACCGCCGTATTCTCCGTTTGTTCTGTGTCCGCCGATAACGCGCCCGTCAGCTACAAGAATTACGGCGTAGCCATCTCCGTCGGGCTTTAGCGTAAACGTTAGCTGGCTCGCACGCTTTCCCTTGTACGGGTCAAGATCCATGCCGGCGTGCTTTTGAAGCTCGTTGTATCTGCAGTAAAACTCATCGAATTCATATGGCACCGTGACCTCGGCTTTCCGAACAGGTTCAGGCTCGGCGTCAAGCCCTATCTGCGCGAAAAAACCGCTGCAGCCGCCGTCGTTTATCACCGGTGAATACTCTGTACCGTCTGCGCTTATCAGCATTTGAGACGGCTTGGAGCGGCTGCGGACAGCCGCTAACGCCGTAACGATAACCACTAAAATAATTGCGGCGGCAATTATCGGCCTTTTTGAAATTTTGGGCTTTTTAAGCGAAAAATGAACCGAGAACATAAACACATCACCGGTTCATTTATATTCCGTTTACCGCCCGTTTATGTCAAAAGCGATTCCACGTCGGCAGGCGTTTTTGCAAACACCGTTGCGCCCTCTTTGCGCATGGCTTCCACATCGCCGTAGCCGTATTCAACGCCGATAAAATCCACTCCGCATTCGGCGGCTCCGCGGGCGTCATAGTATGTGTCGCCTATCATGGCAACACTCGCCTTGTCCCTGTCAAATTTTCCGCCGAGAGTTTCCACTGCATACGGGATCAGGTCGCGCTTGTCCTTGCGGGTGCCGTCGATAGTAGAACCGCAGACCGCGTCAAAATAGTCATACAGTCCGAGAATTTCCGTTATTTCCTTAGCGAAGGGCTCATATTTTGAGGTGCAGACTGCTATCTTTATTCCCTTTTCGCGCAGAGCCCCCAACAGCTCTGCAATGCCGTCATAAGCGTAGTTCAGCTCTTTGCCGCGCTTGTTGTAGTAGCTGCGGTAAAGATGCGCGCCGATCTCTGCCCGATCGTCGTCGAGTCCTACAAGATTTTTAAACGTATCAATGAGCGGTGGTCCGATGTAGCGTGTATAATCGTCCAAATCGGGCATAGGAGCGCCGAGCCGTTTTATGGCGTACTCAAGCGAGGCGCGGATTCCTTCGGCGCTTTTGCTGATGGTCCCGTCCAGATCGAACAGCACATACGTATATCGGTTAAACTTTTTGTTAGCCTTCTCAAAGAACTTTTCCGCGTTTACGCACACGCGCGTGTGCGTGCCGTGCGCGATCTCTCCGCAGCGGTCGGAGGCGCTCACATCAAAGTAAAACATTCTTCCGTCGCGGCGGGTCAGACGCGCCGTGGCTGTTATCTCCGCGCCCTGCGGCGTGGGGCTTGTGTGCTCAATGGAAATTGCTGTTCCGACAGTTGTAAGCTCCGAACTGTCTAAAATGTCAGAGGCAAGCGACATCGCGGCATTTTCCATAAGCGCGGCAACGGCGGGCGTCGCCAGCACATCAAGGCTGCCGCTTCCCATCGAACTTGCGAGATTTTCTTCCTCAACCCTCAAAAAGACGGTTTTTTCTGTCATAAAATCACCTTTTTCTTGTAATTCCATCATTTTTATGATACTATATTATAGTGAATTTCGCAAGCATTTTATATTGTTATAAAGGAGTAAATAATTATGAAATTGGGTATTGTGGGACTTCCGAATGTCGGAAAAAGCACCCTGTTCAATGCTATAACCAACGCCGGTGCGCAGAGCGCCAACTATCCCTTCTGCACCATCGAGCCGAATGTCGGTGTGGTCGCGGTTCCCGACAAGCGTCTTGACGTTTTGGCGGAGATGTACGACCCCGACAAATACACGCCTGCCTCGATCGAATTTGTGGACATAGCGGGGCTTGTAAAGGGCGCTTCAAAGGGCGAGGGTCTGGGAAACAAATTCCTTTCAAATATCCGCGAATGCGACGCCGTTGTTCACGTGGTGCGCTGCTTTGAGAACGATGACATCATTCACGTTGAGGGCAGCATAGACCCTGCCCGCGACATCGAAACAATAAATCTTGAGCTTATCCTCTCGGATATCGAAATGCTTGAACGCCGCATTGATAAAACCAAAAAAATGCTTAAGGGCGACAAAAAATACAAGCGTGACATCGACTTTTATACCCGTGTGCTCCGAACGCTCGAACAGGGCAAGCCTGCAAGAAGCGTTGAGTGCGACGAGGAGGAGCAGGCGCTTTTAAGTGAAGTCGCACTGTTGACGAACAAGCCGGTTATTTACGCCGCTAACATGAGTGATTCTGATTTCTCGGATGGGCTTGAAAACAACGAGGGCTACAAAAAAGTTTGCGAGATAGCCAAATCCGAGTGTTCGGGCGTGCTGCCCATCTGCGCTCAGATCGAGGAAGAGATCGTCGAAATGGACGCTGAGGAAAAGGAAATGTTCCTCTCGGACATGGGGCTTGAGGAAAGCGGACTCGACCGTCTTATCAAGGAGTGCTATTCACTTTTAGGGCTTATCTCGTTCCTGACAGCTGGCAAGCAGGAGGTTCGCGCGTGGACTATCAAGAAGGGAACAAAAGCGCCTCAGGCTGCGGGCAAAATTCACTCCGACTTTGAGCGCGGCTTCATTCGCGCCGAGGTCATCGCCTATGACGATCTTATCGAATGCGGAAGCATGGCGGCGGCAAAGGAAAAGGGTCTTGTGCGAAGCGAGGGCAAGGAATACGTTATGAAGGACGGCGACGTTGTGCTGTTCCGCTTTAATGTTTGATAACGGCAGAAAATTTGAGGTGTGCGGCTTCAATCTTAAATTCATTACACTTTATGTTTTAATGATAATCAGTATAAAACGGATGTCGATTCAGGCGTCCGTTTTTTCTGTTGCATATTTTTTTGCTTTATGGGGGAATTGCTCTATCCGCTCGGAAGAGAATAAATAAAAAAGGTTGATAAAACTGTTCAATTTTTCATTGACATAAAACAATTTATATGATATAAATAGTTTTATAAATAAAAGAAGAATAAAATATAAACATTATTAAGTTTATGTATAACTTCCCGGTATTGATTTGCGGTTAAAAGAGCAACAGTCAGGCTTGACCTTACGCTTTTCAAGGTTTATAATATTTTTATCGGGATAAAAAAATATAACAATTGTCAAGCCGGTTCCGGGCTTGCAGAAGGGAGCAATTATGAAAAGAGATCTTGTGTATTATTACGACCGTCCTCTAAACGCGGTTTTCAGCGCTTTTGTTCAGGCGGCTAACCAGCAGTTCGGCAAGAACTGTAAAATCGACCAGGGCAAGACGATCAGCTTTGCCCTGAACTACTCATTTAAATACAACATGAACGGAGGCATGGTTACAGCGCATTTCATGCCGTACGCGGATGGTGTGGCGGTCAATTTGAGATATACGATAGTTCAGGCTTTCGGCGCACGCTACAAGGCTCACGCGGCAGACCTAACGGGCTATGTCAACAATCTTCTACAGGCGGCAGGCAAGCTGATCGAGCTTGATATCAAGTTATTTTTGAAGTATGAGGCGGAAACCCCGTCTGTTGGTCCGATCCTTGTGCAGTCACAGCAAACGCCGTATGTGCCGCCCGAGGCTTCGGGTATATCCTGCCCCAGATGCAGCGCACTCAATGAAAAAGGAGCGAGGTTCTGCGTAGGCTGCGGATTCAGACTTTTGCAGGATCCCGTTTGCAAAAACTGCGGAGCCACGCTCAGTCCGACAGGCAACTTTTGTCCGGTTTGCGGCACGAAGAAAAGCTGAACGGAGGAAGACGCATGATAGATTTTGACAGCGGAAGCGTTCTTAACCTTAAGCAAGCTAATATTACCGACGGAGAAAAGCTTGTCGGTCCCTTGCTCATCGAGGGCGAAAATGTCGTTTCCGCATACCACGAGGCGCGTGACTTTGTGGTGTTCACAAACAAGCGCCTTATAACGGTCAACGTTCAGAAGCTGACGGGCAAGAAGAAGGATTTTACCACGTTGCCTTACTCCAAAATTTCGGTTTTCTCGGTTGAGACTGCGGGAGTAATGGATCTTGACAGCGAGCTTGATTTGTGGTTCAGCGGTTTGGGTCACGTCCGTCTGGAGTTTACGGGACGGAGCGATATCCTTGAAATCGGCAAAATAATTGCGAGCTACGCATTGAGATGAATATTGGAGCCGCCGTTTTTTCGGCGGTTTCTTAATTTGTGTTGAAAATTAGGAATCTTTATGATACAATGGTAATCGGCAAATATCGGGAGATTTCACTTCCCGAAAATGAAGGAGCTGTGAAAATGGAAGGCTTTGGCTTTGTTGAACAGGTGGTCAAGCGCGACAAGACCGCAAAAAATATGGCGATCAAAATTTTGGCGGTGACGCTGCTTATCGTTATACCGCTTATTTTCGTTTTTCTCGGTAGGTTCGTGCCTTACCTTGTTATGGTGGGATTCTTTCTGTTTATCGGAGGAATCTATGTTGTATGGTGGATATTCACCTCTCAGAGGGTCGAGTATGAGTATTCGATAAACGGCGATTCCCTTGATGTTCACAGAATAGTATCGCTGCGAAAAAGAAAGAAAATTTGCAGCATTCCCATTAAGGATATCGAAAGCATGAAGTTAGGCGACAGCGAGGTCCGTGACCGCAATTTCCGCAAGGTTTATGTTGCGGCGAAGAATATGAACGACACCGAAAACAACCGTTACGCTGTTTTTGTCGAGCCTACTTACGGAAAATGTCTGTTGGTGTTTAATCCCAACGACGATATTCTCAACGCGATGAAGCCATATATGCAAAGGGAGCTTGTCGTCGAGCTTTTCTACAAGAATAAAAAGTGAGTCATGGAGTATATTGACTGCGCGATCGTTAAAAGAGCGGTGGGGTACAGACCCGACGACGCCCACAAAGGCACAATGGGCACGCTGCTGAGCGTGTGCGGAAGCTACGGAATGGCGGGTGCTTGCCTTCTGAGCGGAACGGCGGCGCTGCGCAGCGGCATTGGTTTGCTCAAATGCGCCCTGCCCAAGAGCATCTATCCCATAGCCGCCTGCCGAATGCTTGAAAGCGTATATCTTCCTCTTGAGGAGAATGCCGACGGAAGGACCGCCGCCTCCAATCTGCCCGTGCTGCTTGAACAAAAAGCCGACGCGGTGCTGCTCGGCTGCGGACTAAGCGTGTGCGGAGACACACGCGAGCTTGTCAGGGGCTTTATTGTGCGCTGCTGCAAGCCAATGATCCTCGATGCCGACGCGCTCAACTGTATATCGGATGATCCTGCGGTTCTGCGCAATGCTCACGCTCCCGTTATAATAACCCCTCACCCTATGGAAATGGCAAGGCTAACCGGAGTCACAGCCGCCGAGGTAAATGCCGACCGCGAAAGAACAGCACGCGAATTTGCCGCGCGCTATAACGTGACCGTCGTGCTGAAAGGAGCGGGAACGGTAATAGCCGCCCCCAACGGAAGGACTTTGATCAACCCGACGGGAAACAGCGGCATGGCGACCGGAGGAAGCGGCGACGTGTTGGCAGGTATCTGCGCTGCTCTCACGGCACAGGGCAGGGACCCCTTTGACTGTGCCTGCGCTGCGGTGTATCTGCACGGGCTTGCGGGAGACTTTGCGGCAAAACGCCTCGGCAAGATATCGATGCTCCCGAGCGATATCATAGACGAGCTTCCGAACGCGTTTATATCTTGTCTTGCGTGAGACTTATGAGATTAGCACATACACAAATTCAAATGGCAATGTTTAAGGAAAGGCGCTGTGAAGATGGGAAGCTCAATGCTTTGTCTCTTTACAGCGCCTTTGTCCCTGATAGCAAACAAGACTGTTTTTAGAGATTCCCTTTAGTATGTTGACCTGATTATATCCCAAACGACCTGTGGTTTTCGCAGTGCCTTTGAGATACTTTTCTGCTCCTATCGTCTCCATTGCGTGGTCAAACGCTATTACCGGATCAGAAATGTCCAACGATTCTGAAATAAATACCGGAAATCTTTCTTGCTTTGGTGTATGATTGTTCTCGGTATAGTTGTTATTCACAAATTCATTATAACACAAAAGGCACATAACCGTCTGTACTTTCGGTTATGTGCCTCACGTCAGTCTAATTTGTTGATAGTTTTGATATTTTCCCGATTTGGGTTGTAGGGGTGATCGTGCCTTCTTGTTCCCGACGATCACTGCCGTTATAACATTTTTTCTTCCTTCATTATTGCTTCTCTGTTCCGGCGTTATCGTAAGGTCCGTTGTATTTAAAGCCGACCATGGTCAGATCGTCAAACTGAGGAGCTTCTTTTACAAAGGCGTCAACAGCAGCGCGGACGCCCGACAGCACCTCCTTCTGCGAAGCGCCCTTGGGAACGGCGTTGAGGGCGTCAATCGTGCGGGCTGTGCCGAATAGCTTATTGTTAGCGTCTGTTGCCTCAGCTACGCCGTCGGTGTAGACAAATATGCTGTCGCCCTTTTTGAGCTGTATTTCGGTATTTTTATACCTGGCTATATCCATCGCGCCGATCGCAAGCCCGTGCTTGTCTTTCAGGAGCTCGTATTTGCCGTTGACGTTTATCATCGGATACTCATGGCCGGCGCTCGCGGTGGTGAGCTTTCCCGTGCTGATCTCAAGTATACCAAGCCATACAGTTACGAACATATGAGCGTCGTTACTGACGCAGACCTGCTTGTTGACCCTTCCGAGTATCTCTGCCGGGGTGCCTCCCATTAATGCGTGGTCGTTGATAAGGATCTTCGAGGACATCATAAACAGCGCTGCGGGAACTCCCTTTCCGGATACGTCCGCAATAACGACTGCAAGGTGATCGTCGTCTATCATGAAGAAGTCATAAAAATCTCCGCCGACCTCCTTTGCAGGATCCATGGAAGCAAAGATCTCAAATTCCGAGCGTTCGGGAAAGGGCGGGAAGATTGAAGGCAGCATACTCGCCTGAATATCGGTAGCCATATTCAGCTCTGTCTGCGTGGACGCAAGCTCTAAGCTCTTTTCGTTGAAAATGATGCAGTACATTACGATCAGCGACATCAGCATCATGCCGTACTGTCCCGAGTTTCCAAAGTTTCCGTTGAGAACATATTCCACGATCGGGAACAATACAAAGGTCATAGCGGCTGCTTTCTGGCGGCGCGGACTGTGGTTGCGGGTGATCAGCACGATCGTCATTACCATCACGAACAAAAGATATATATCCTCTACCCCCACGATTTTGGTCATCTGATACGTACCGTCGGCGCTGACCGAAAACGTGACCGGATAGAAAATATTGGATAACAAGACAAAGAACTCGACCGCAATCAGGATAATGATTATACGGTTGGTCACCCGGGCAAGCTTGCCCTCAAAATTGAGCAGCTCCCTGACATACCTGTAGAGAAGATAAATCAGTGGCAAATCGAGCAGCTTGCTGATCAGGCAGAAGATGAAGAAGACGTTTCTCTGCTCCGGTATATGTGTGGTGAAAAACAACGTCTCGTTTACGGCAAAGCTGGCGCTGACCAGAACGATCAGGAAACGGAAGGTTTTCATTCCGTTTCCCTCCTGCTTCATTGAGCCGAAAAACAGTGCCGCGCAGATCAGCGAACCCATAGAGTCCACTCCGGAATCAAACAGATACGGCTGCAGCCTTCCCTCAATGAAAAAATAATAGCTGAGTACACCGATATAAATTGTTGACGCAATGGTGAAAATCAATCCGTATGTTTTGATATCTTTTAATTTCTTGATCATATTTTCCCTCCGTAATGTGGATATTACTGATTTATTTATGTAAACTCTGCCGGCGCAGTACGCCGGACAACAGTCTGCACAAGATGCACTTAGGAAAATGCATATATATCCTATTTTATTATACTATTTTTTATCGCATTATCCAAGGGGGTGTTCCAAAATGGAACAGGTAATTTGCGAAAAAATATTGATTTGTCCATTGTTTTTGTTTATTATAGTAGTATTATGGGAAATATGTACGCAAATAGCATAACAACTACTATAAACTACGGAGCATGATACAATGAATCAGTTTTTTTCGGAGACCTTAAGAAAAATACGGGATGAAAAAGGGCTTTCCCGGCAGGAATTGGCTGATAAGATGTACGTTACACGTTCCACTGTGACCCGGTGGGAGACCGGCATCCGTTTGCCGGACGCCGTGATGATCGCACGGCTCTCTGAGGTGTTAGGTACAGACATTAATTTACTGCTCTCCGCAGCCGCGCAGAGCGATGAGTACCCTAACGTTATAATGGTGGACGACAGAAAGCTTATTCTCACCGGCGGTTTGCCGATATTGGAGGAGGTCTTTCCCAACGCGACTGTAACGGGCTTTACCGACGCGGCAGAGGCCGTTGAATACGCAAAGGTGAACCGTGTCGCACTCGCCTTTTTAGATATTGAGCTGAGGGATATTAGCGGACTGGAGGTTTGCCGCGAGCTGCTAAAAATCAATCCGCGCACCAATGTTGTGTATCTGACGGCATATATCGGTTATGCTTTTGACGCTTGGAGCACGGGAGCGAGCGGCTTCATGCTAAAACCGATCACACCCGAAGGCGTCCGCGAACAGCTCCAAAACCTGAGATATCCTTTCCGGACGGGAGGAGAAGGCTCATGACAAACTGGAGCTATATCGCGGGTTTCTCGATATCGGCCGCGCTGTTAGTGATGATGGCGTTCGGGATCGCGTTCTCCGCTTTTATGCCTGCGCTCGATCGTTGGAGCAAGCGGTATTTCATCACATTGTTTTCCCTGTTTTTTCTCTGTATCGTCACGTGCTTTTTAGCTCTGATCTTTTGGGAAGATCCAACTATGGCTGTGGCGGCAAGGATCATATATATATTTGAAAGTCTGTTCCTCTTGACGCCGATATTTATGCCGACGATTTTTCTGCTGCATAGCTGCGGTGAAAGTCTCAAAAGCAGCCTGCTGTTCAGGATCGTGGCAGCAATGCTCTTCATATTCATCGTAATAATGCTTGTCGTTCAGTTTACTGAGGTCTTTTACTACGTTACACCGGACAATCAATTTATCCGCGGTCCGTTGTGGGCGCTGTGGTTGGCTCCGATGGTCGTGATAATGGGGCTTAACATCGAGGGAGTGATCAAAAGGCGTAATAAGCTCTCGAAAAAGTATTATATCGCTCTGCTTATCTATCTGCTGCCGATGACAGCCGTGATAATCGTCCATATGTTCTTACCTGTTGAATTATATGTTGTTTTTGGTATGGCGCTTCTTGCGCTGATCATGTTCGGTCTGATCCTCTCGGATAACATGGAGCAATACACGCGCCAGCAGCAGGAGATCGCCCATCAGCGCGCCGGCATCATGGTGCTGCAAATGCGGCCTCACTTCATCTACAACACGATGATGAGCATTTACTACCTCTGCAAGCTTGATCCGGATAAGGCTCAGCAGGTCACGCTGGACTTCACCACCTACCTGCGCAAGAACTTCGCCGCCATTGCGAGCGAGGACACCGTACCCTTCCGCGATGAACTGGAGCATACCCGCGCTTACCTTGCCGTAGAGCAGGCGCAGTTTGAGGACAGTCTGTTTGTCAGCTTCGACACGCCGCACATAATGTTTCGTGTTCCGCCGCTGACGCTGCAGCCCATTGTGGAGAACGCCGTAAAGCACGGTATGAAATCGACCAAAGACCCAATACATATTTCTGTCATTACCCGAAAGTCGGAAAAAGGGAGCGAGATCATCGTTGAGGACAACGGCTCCGGCTTTGACCCGGTCGATGACAACGAGCCGCATATCGCGTTGAACAATATCCGTCAGAGGCTTGAAATGATGTGCGGGGGCACTTTGGAAATTGAGGAGCGCGAGGGTGGGGGAACGTCGGTGAAGGTGACGATACCCGAAACACATTGAAGCTCAACAAAATAAACAGGACACCGCAAAACTGAGAAGATCAGTAATGCGGTGTCCTTGTCTGTTTTCTTATTGACGCAGAGAAACGGTGCCGCCTGATCCGGATCGAATCAGGCGGTGTGATGTTTGCAAATATATCAGTTGAACTGAGAATTGTAGATTTCGCTGTAGAGTCCGCCAAGCTCCATAAGGGAGTCGTGGTTGCCGGTCTCTACGATGTTGCCGTCCTTCATTACAAAGATCAGGTCGGCGTTCTTGATGGTGGAAAGTCTGTGCGCGATAACAAAGCTTGTTCTGCCGCTTGTCAGAGAATCCATCGCCTTCTGGATCAGGATCTCGGTTCTGGTATCTACGTTACTGGTGGCCTCGTCGAGAATAAGCATAGGCGCGTTCTCGGTCATGGCTCTTGCAATCGTAACGAGCTGCTTCTGTCCTGCGGAGAGAGCGCTCTCCTTCTGGATCTCGGTATCAAGTCCCTGAGGCAGGGTTTCAACATAGTGGCTCAGGTTGGTCTCTTCAAGGATCTCACGAAGTCTGTTTTCGTCAACGTTCTTGAGATTGTACACGATGTTCTCTCTGAGCGTGCCGTTGATGACCCATGTCTCCTGAAGGATCATGCCGAAGATATCTCTCAGCTCCTCACGTGACATATCCTTGATGGACACGCCGTCAACCAGGATATCACCGCTGGTGATCTCATAGAAGCGCATCAGCAGATTTACAAGCGTGGTCTTGCCGGCGCCGGTAGGTCCGATGATAGCGACCTTCATGCCGGGCTTGATTTTACCGGAGAAGTTTTTGATAGTCAGCTTCTTGGGATCGTAACCGAAGCATACATCCTTGAATTCGACCTCGCCGCGGATATGGTTGTGGTCAAGAAGCTGTTTCTTTTCGCCCTCGTCGGGAAGCTCTTCCTGTTCGAGGAAGTTGAATACTCTGTTGCACGCAGCGGTACCGAGCTGAATGGTGGAGCTCGCCTGACCGATCTGCGCCAGAGGCTCCTGGAACAGCGATACATAAATGATAAAGCCTGTGATAACACCGATATCGGAAATAGCGCCGTTTGCAAAAAGCAGACCCGCGACGATAAGAACTGCAGCATAGGTCAGGTAAGATACAAACTGCATGGCAGGCTCGATCAAAGTACCGATAGCCTGTGATTTGAACAGGATAGTTCCAAACAAATCATTTTTCTGTCTGAATTCCTCAACTTTTTTATCTTCGGCGTTGAAAGCCTTGATTACGAGCTGACCGGAATAGTTTTCTTCAACGGTAGCGTTGACCTCACCAAGCAGCTTCTGGTTCTTGTCAAACAACGGAAGAGCGTACTTGAAGGTAAGACCGATGATGATAAGCATGATGGGGAGCGAGCATACGACTACGAGAGCCATCTGCCAGCAGGCAATGAACATCGCGATAAATACGCCGATCAGCATAACGCCGGACTGCACCAGCATACTCACGGAGTTTTGCAGCGAGGTGCTGAGAATATCGACGTCGTTGGTGATAACCGAGAGGATATCACCGGTTTGTGTGGTATCAAAATAGTTAAGGGGCATTTTGTTGATCTTGCAGGAGATCTGCCTTCTTAAATCTTTTGAGAACTTCTGAATGATCGTGTTGAGGATAAAGCCGGAAATAAAACCGGAAATGAAGGCTATGCCTATGTATGCGACAAGGATCAAAGCGTAATTGAGCACATTGTCCATATTAATAACGAAATTGCCGCCCACAGCCTCTTTACCGACAGGCGAGATCTCGTTGGTCAGGTTGCGGATCATACCCGGTGTCAGGATCGTGAAAATGACGGAGATGATCAGCAGGACAACCGATATAATAAAGGGCGCGTAATAATGCTTGAAAGCTTTTACAAGACTGCCCAGCTTGTTCTTTTCCTTAGCAGGGGCTTTGGTGTTTGTACTCATAGTCCTAACTCCTCCTTACTAAGCTGAGATAAAGCGATCTCCTGATAAACAGGACAATTCCTGACAAGGTCATAGTGCTTACCTTTACCGACCATCTTACCGTTATCCAGTACAACGATCTGGTCCGCGTCCATAATTGTACCGACGCGCTGTGCGATAATGACTCTTGTGGTATCCGGCAACTGCTCGGTGATACGACCTCTGACCGTCTTATCGGTCTTATAGTCGAGAGCCGAGAACGAGTCGTCGAAAATCAGGATCTCGGGCTTGGTCGCAACCGCTCTCGCGATACAGAGTCTCTGCTTCTGACCGCCTGAGAAGTTCGAGCCGCCCTGAGCTACTTGGGATTCATACTCGTTTCTCTTCTTCATAACGAAGCCGTCGGCGTCGGCGATCTGTGCCGCCCATCTGACGTCCTCAAGCGTCATTTCCGAATCCTTGAACGCGATATTATCCTTGATATTGCCCTTGAAGAGGAAGCCTCTCTGCGGAGCGTAACCGATGCGGTCTCTCAGATCCTTCTGGAGAACGTTTTTGACGTTGACGCCGTCGACGAGTACCTCACCGCGTGTGCAGTCAGCCATACGCGGGATCATATTGATGATAGTCGTTTTACCGCTGCCGGTAGCGCCGATAAACGCGATGGTCTCGCCCTTCTTAACCTTAAACGAAATATCGGATACGGCCTCTTTATCCGTTCCCGGATAGGCAAAGCCGACGTTTTTGAATTCGATCGTGCCTTTTTCTTTGAACGAAACGGGCTTGTCGGTATCCAATACGGAAACCTCATGGACAATGACCTCGTTGATACGCCTTGCGCTGACAGAAGCTCTCGGCCAGATAACGATCAGTGTGACCATCAGGACGAAGGACATAATGATCTGGCTGGCAAGCATAACAAACGCGTTTGTCGCGCTGAAGGACTGAGAAGCAGCTTCCATATCCATGCCGTTAAGGGCATATGCGCTTGCCCACAGAATGGACAATGACAGACCCGACATGACCATCATTACAAACGGTGTAAAGAAGGACAAAACTCTGCCGGCAAAAATCTGCACCGTGGTAAAATTGGTGTTGACCTTTTCAAACTTGTTTTCCTGATAAGACTCGGCGTTGAACGCTCTGACGACTCTGACGCCGGTAAGGTTTTCTCTGGAAGCGACGTTGAGCATATCGGTCAGCTTCTGGACGATTTTGAACTTCGGCGTTAACATCATCAGCAGAACAGCAACCGCAACGACAAGGAGAACCAGCCATATGGCGGTGACGATCGTCAAAGAAGTACTGGCGTATTGCAGCAAAAGAATGACAGACCACACCATAACAACAGGAGCTAAAAACGCGGTTTTTAAAAATGTGAGCCACGCAAGATGGGTATTCTGCATATCGTTGGTTGTTCGGGTGATCAAAGACTCGGTAGAGAACGAAGCGAAGTCCGAGATAGCGAACTCGTTGACCCTCTCATACATTCTCTGCCTGATACCTGTGATACAGCTTGAAGCGGTCGCACTGGCTACGAATCGGATAATGACCTCGATCGCCGCCATAAGTATAGCGCATATGACCATATACAGACCATACCACCAGATTTCAGCTACACCGTTTTCTCTGCTTTTTTGAACAGCGCCGGTAAGCAGACTTATGTAGCTTACGATTTGCATCATGAAGAACACTTCACCGAGTGTCAGAAGAAAGATCGCAATAACCGATACCCAGTTTTTAGCCTTCATGTTTTTGAAGAGTAATTTGAACATGACATCCCCTCTTTTAAAAAATTTTTTGCTTATATTATCGGTAAAGCTACCGACTAATACCACAACCTTATATTAAATAATAAATAAAATAAATAGCTAAGTCAATATTTTTTTATTAATTTAGGTGTTCCATTCTGGAACACCTCTTGATATTTTAAAAAAAATATTGTAATATAATAATGGAAATTTGTATAATTTAATCAAAATACGGAATTTCCGCGAAATATGCAGACACAAAAAAACAAGTGGATTTACGGAGGCAGGAAATGGCAAAGGAAAAAAGAAAACACAGAAAACCGATCGTCACATTCTTATCGGCGCTGGGTGTGGCAATACTGGGTATCGTCCTTCTGTTTTTGGAGGATGAAACCGTAGAAAGTTTAATGGTATTGATCGTTTCGGTCAGCTTGCTGCTGGGCGGCATTTCGTTTATGATTGAGAAGTTTCGCATAAAAAAGTTTTTGACGGGAATTTTGGGACTTGCATTGTATTTGGCTGTAGCATTGGTTTTGCTTTTATTACAGTACTATATTAAACTCATCACAATTACGCCGTGTCTTTTGATCGGCATAGTCGCGGTGATCGTCGGTATTGTAAGAGCCGCAATATGCGTGAACTGTTTCCTTAACGGCTACAGAGGCGGTATTATGAACGGTCTGTTTGCACTTATTTTAATTCTGACAGGCTTGTTTCTCGCAATAGCGCCTCTTGATAACTTTTCGGCACTCCGTTATTTTATTTCACTCTATCTGTTTATCTATGCGATAACGCTCTTTGGAGATTTTTATGCCGAGGTCACCCGTTCCGAGCTGGAAGAGGATCGTATCCGCCGCCGCACTCACATCGCTATGCCCAATTTGATCACTGCGTTCAAGGTAAAAAACATGGTCAAGGAAATCTACCAAAAGATCGACGAAAAAAAATTTGACGGAAAAAGTGTTGTTGAGGACAAACCAAACTGTGACCTTGACACCGTTAACCTTGAAATCAATCTCCATTTGACCGATCCCAAGGGCAACCAGTTCGGTCATATGGATATCGCCATAGGCAATACCGTGTATTCTTACGGCACCTATGACAAGAGCAAAAACAAGATGGCGGGCTTTATTTCACAGGGCACCTACGCTGAAATACCAAAGCTTCCGTACTATAAGTACTGCATCGACAACTGCGGCGACTATATCATCAGCTACGGCGCTTGTTTTTCCGAAAAGCAGCTCAATTCGGTAAAGGACAGGATAACTATGTTCAAGGAATATTGCGAGCCGCTGGAGCTTAAAATCGAGAATCCCGAAATCACTACCCCCGAACCGGGCAAGCGTTACGGCGATTCCGGAGAAAATCTGGTGCGGTTTCTCAATGCAAAAATATTCACGGTTACCGACGGCTCCTTTAAGAGTTATTTCGGCGTAAACGTAAACTGCGTGCAATTTGCGGACTGGCTTCTCTCAGATACGGGAATTGACGCTGTTTCCGTGGGCGGACTTCGCACACCGGGCGCGTTTTATTATATGCTTGATAATATGTTCCATCGCCCGAATAACCGAATCATCCGGAAGATATCTTATTTTTCAACAGAGAATATTGAAGAGATCATCAAGCTTGGAAGTAATGTCGATTAATACCTCCGGCGGCAGAAAAAAGAGCAAGGTTTTCACGCCTTGCTCTTTCTTTTACATTAACATAAGAAATCACCTCCTGATTCCAGTCTGAGTGAATCAGGAGGTGTCATTTTATTCTTCTTGAACTTTAATTTTGAGTATGCCGTTATCGTCAATCTCAAGCCGCATTTTGCGAATGTATTTGTTATAGAAATTGCTCTTTTCGGAAGCGGACACGTCCATTCGTAGATTTCTTATTATTTCGTCAATCAAAGCGTGAGTATCAACAGCAAGTGCCTTCCCCATTTCGTCCTTGAGCGCCGAAACGAACATGGAGTTCTTGAAAGATTTGATATTGCCTGTGCAGAAATCGTCCATGAAGCAGTAATAGGTGCCGTCCTGCTCCAAAGCGTTTTGAATGTCGGGACCGCATTTTTCTTCCTCTACCATAACTAAGAAGTCTGCGTCCGGCAATGAGGAAATAACGCCCCAAAAATCCGAATCGCTTGACAGCAGTATAAAGGCTGTCACGTTATCTTTATAAAATGCCTTTGAAATTCCCATGCCCATTTTTATATCGACAAGAGACTTATCATATTTGATTCTCTCAACTATGTTATGCTCGACCGGAATGCCTGTTACCGCTTTCAGATAACGCCATGCATTTGTGGTATGAACATCATCGTATAGGACTATCTTTTGGATTTTATCTGTTTCGGTTTTATCTAACTGTTTGAGAACCGAAGCAAGCTTGAACGGATCGCTGTTTTCGCAATCTACTACAAGCTCTACCGATTCGCTGTTGTCTATAAACTCATATATGTTTCTTTTTACTGTTTTGCTTGCGTCTTTGACTTTTGATAAGTCTTCAAATATATCGCCATACTGACTGTATAATACTTTCGCAAATTTTCTGTCATTGATAAGGATATTGCCTTCATCAACAGGTCGCCAATTGATATACATTTGATATGGATAACAGTTTTTATTGGCGAGGTAGCTTTTTGATTCGGCGATGATCTCCTTTTCCTTTTGACCACGCGGCATGATGAATAAGGGTCTGATATAATCCCAGCGTATCCAATCGGGAAATATATCTTTTACGTTGTTGATTCGCTGAGTTATCAGTTTATTTATGTCGGCAAGGTATAGATTAACAAAGTAATTGACCTTGATAATGTCGATTCCGCATTTATGCAGTGTTTTGACATCTTCCCGGTATCGCTCTTGTCGGTCAAGGTTTGTGAGGTTATAAACCATTTGATTTTGCGTTTCTGAGTAATTCAACATCAGATTTGTTCTGATTCTGCATAGACAGCGTATGATAACACATTCTTGATTTTTCTGTAATTCTTCGTATAGCTGTTCTTCCTGTTCATAGTAAAAGCTGCATTTTTGCCAATCAACGCCTATAAGAAACGCCATGATGGTGCATACGCGCGTCTGATCTTGTCTGAAATCGTCTGCTGATAATGGTGCTAATTGAGTTTGTATATCGGTCATTTATTGTTCCTCCCGTGAAGTTTTTATAGTTTTATTCTATCATTAAAAACCGCCCATTGCAATGGGATTTCGAGATTATCCGACTCCGCTCCACTCAGAAAATTATGTCGTTTTTTGAGTTAATTCTATAAAGCACTCAACGGTTTTATCTGTCGTGCTATAATGATTCCTGTTCGTTTTGAAAAAAGTATTTTCGGATAGGAGTTTTGAATCATGGATAATCAAAAGACGTGTGCGGATTGTGTTAATCTCGGTCGTGAAGTATACTGCATGAAGTGCAAAAGATTGAATAACGGCTACAAGGATTTGTTTGTTGAAGAATCCAAAAACGAGTACATCAACATTAAACCCATACAAGCATATCAGGCGGCTCGCAGTTGAGCCGCCTGTGCTTTTTGGTGGACAAATTGTCCATACTTCCTTACTCTCTCCCCTCAACAATCCCGATATATTTGAAGATCGTTGGATATGACATCGGACAGAGTTTTGTTTTATAGGTAATCTCTCATAATTCAATGTCATGCAGAATTGCGGAAGATTATGCCGTGAAGATTCCGTGCTTATGCGCGGCAGAGAATCGTTAGTGGTTCCCTATATTCTTTTTTTAATATCTCAGAGTGTAAATCAACCCATTCCGAAGAAGCTGAAAATACTGAAGCCTGTGGGAAGCGGTATCGTGACCATATAGATAGTCGCAAGAACCACTCCGGCAATAGCGATGCAAAGCACCACCTTGCGGTTCGGTAGATTTCTGAACACACCGACAATACCCAACAGGAAGAGTACAACGGAATAGATCACGTTGACAAGGTTATATGAGTCACCGTTCCTGTTATCGCGCTGTCCTTCCTCAAGAAGTCTCTGCGACTCAGCTTTAAGGCTGTTTGCTTTCTCAAAATACTTATCGGTCGTTCCCTCTACCTCGAAGGGTGAAACCATGCCTTGTTCCATTTGCTGTATGGCTTCCGCCAAGATTTGGCTGCAATTCTGAGTCATGAATGCTTCCATCTTGTTTTCGTAGATCCTTGCTTCCTCTTTATTGCCGTTCATCTTGGCGACTTCCGCGTCAAGCTGGTAATCTATGGCGGTATTCCACGCCATCAAATCGGAAAGATACAATTGCATTGCGGAATTGTACTCGGAGTTTCCCTCCGCCGCTATATTGTTGCTCTTTGTGTAATTTGTCGCCTGATTGCCGCCGTGCAGTGACCCTATCCATGTCGCCCATGCGGTAAGCAATGCTGTTACGCCCAAAAAAACCGCCGTGATTATCTCAATGCGCTTTGCGGTGAGCAGGGTTTTCTTTTTAGGCTCCGTTTCTTTTTCGACTTCCGCCTGTTCTTCGACTTCTGCCTGTGCAGAATTTGTTTCAAGTTCTTTTTTGTCTGTTGGCATATTTTTTCCTCCGTTCTTTATAATAAAAAATTGCAAAAAAGTGCAGTGTATTGCGGTGCCGATACCTATGGCTTGGCAGCGGGCTTTCTGCTTTGTATTATTGTTTTTTCATAAGCCTCCCGCTTGATCCCGATTGTCAGAGCAAGAAAAATAAGCTTGCTGTCCTTTATCAGGCAAATCAAACGATAATCGCCGATCCTGTAACGCCACCGGTTTGCCGCGTTTGAGGTCAGCGCTTTGCCGTGCGCCCGGGGATCGTCGCAGCCGACAAGATTCCTGACGACCCAAGCTTTTATCATTTTTTGCGTATACTTTTCAAGCTCTTTAAACTCCTTATCGAACCTCGGAGTTGTTTCAACGGAATAACTCATATATCAGGTTCCTTCCACAGCACGGCGATAGGAGTGCTTTTTTCACCGCTGTTTTTATATTCGGCAAGCGCAGCTCCGGCAACCGAGACATCGTATTCGTCCTCGATTTTTTCAAACAGGGCGCGCCTGAAGGCTTCCGAAAGCGACATTGAATGAAGCTTTGCGTAGCTGCTTGCCAAATTTTTTTCTTCTTCAGTCAACCTGATTGAAAAGCTCATCATCGTCAACCCCTTTCGTAGTACATTGTACTGCATTTATTACGCTTTGTCAATGTATCGATCCCAAATTCTTAAAACACCAAGAAATAAATAAAAAAGTCAGCAAATCAGCTAATGCTCCGCTTGTAAATTGTCTGATTCCAATCATGCATTTGCAGAGATTTCTGCAACTTATTCATAAAACATCCGGATGTTTTTATCTATTTTGTCTGAGCTTTGCTAAATCTTTATTGCATTGAGTTTTTATTTATGGTATGATAAAATTGAAAAACAAACGCGCATTGTTTCACCGCACGGTTATGTTATACGCGACGAAAGAACCGGTTTATATGGTAATGATACTTGAATCCGCTATCACGTTTTGTTCGTGGATAGTGTTGATTTCCGGAGCGATTTTCTTCCTGATAAAAGAAAGCTCCTCTTATTATATGAAGATGATATGATTTCCGCTGCTATAATCACCCACGCCTATTACAACTCGCTGATACAGTCTAATTTTATGATCATCGGCGTGATTTTCCCGGTGGTTATCTATCTGCCGTCTTTGATCAATTTAAGACGAAAAATGATAAAAACGAAAAAGAACAGGCGTGAACAGCTTCTTCCCGATGAATAGTAAATAACACATACAAAAAGCCTTCCTTCAACGCGCGCGTCAAACTGAACGCGGCATTAAAGGAAGACTTTTATTATTTCTTTACTTTATAGAAAACTTCTTTTCCCGCCGTTGATGAAGCTTTCCAAAAGAATAATTTTTACAAAGGCGGAACCGGGTGCAGCATCACGCTGCTTCACGACGATAATCTTCAGAAAGTCACCCGTTCCTGACAACCAACTCATCAAGCGAAATAAAATCGACAAGATACGACTGTATCCTCGTAGCGTCGCTGATAGTGGCGCTGCCGTCTCCGGTAACGTCGGCAGAGGCAATAGCTGTTTCGTCAAGCTCGATGTACTGGGCAGCGTAGCGCCGGATCTCGGTTACGTCCTTGACATTTATGATTCCGTCCTTGTTGACGTCGCCGTGGGTTATCGTGTGGAGATTATATGTTTTGTAATAAACGTAGGTCTTGTCCGCGTTGAAGTCCCAGCGTGAGCTGTTGAGGTTTACGGCTGAGTTATCCCCGAAAAGATGGATGGCATTGTCGTAGCCCGATGGAACCTCGTCGTTGAATTTCACAACGAAGGTGCCCGCCTCGATGGGGTCGTGGTTGGGATTGGTCTCGGTGTATAGCGCCAACCAACCCTTGCCTACGTCGCCATTGAGGTCACTGTAATCTCCGCAGCCCCATTCGGTATACTTATCGACATTCTTTTGCGCGCCGCTTGTCCACCAGTTGTGATTCGCGTCTCCGCTTGTACCCTTAGCCTTGCGGTTGCAGGTCACTATTTTATAGTAAGCGTAATCGTTGTGCAGAACAATGGTGAATCCGCTTTCGTCCTGTCTTGTAATATCCTTTTCGTCTACGATATAACGCGGGATCTGCTCAAATTCGGGGTCATAGTAGGTCGCCAGCTCGATTATCTTCATAATACCGTCTGCAACTGCCATAAGTCCGAAAGCTATTGAAACACCCGCGCCGATGTATTCCCACATCCTTGCTTTGTCCGCGTTGGATAAAGCCAAATCATAACCCTCTTCAAATTTGGCATGAGCCTCAGGCACTATTTTTTTGTTAACATATTCGTAGTCGGCTTTAAATGAACGATATTAAAGCCTTTTTCCTCGACCTTTCTTTCATTTGAGCCCGCGTTTCTGCACGTCGCAAAATATGACACACCTGCTACGTATTTCGTTCCCCCGGTTTAGGTCACAGATGGCAGGAAATAAAGGAACTTGCCGTCCTTGGGCATTGTGATCGACTTGTTCTCCCTCGGCGCTTCCTTGTTGATGCTTACAAAATATTCGGTGGACAAGTTGCACGCGCTTCCTCCCGCAAAGGTGTTTGCGGGTTCCCAGCCCTTGGGAGCGTCGCGCGAATTAAGAACGCGTATGGATTGGATAGGTGAACCCAGGCTCTCAAATCTTGTCGTCCAG
This sequence comes from uncultured Ruminococcus sp., assembly GCA_902777275.1. Taxonomy (GTDB): domain Bacteria; phylum Bacillota; class Clostridia; order Oscillospirales; family Acutalibacteraceae; genus Ruminococcoides. Next base: position 24,686 of record CACYTI010000011.1, read on the forward strand.
ACCGCTAACTTTGATGAAGGGATAACGCCCGCGCATCCGTATGTTCCGCCGCCTATATGAATGTTTCCGCCGCCGTTGCTGCTGCGCCCTCCGACGATACCTCCGCCCTTAAATGCGACGCAGGAACTTCTGTCGGGGCAGGTGTCAACAATATCGAGTACGGCTCCGCCGTTGATCTTGATCACCTCGCCGTCGTCCTGAAAGCCATCTATATTTCTTCGGATAATATAACCGCCGAGGTCGATTTTGACCTTTTTGTTATCCTGTAAAATAAGCCTGCTGTCAAGCAGCCACGGACTTGTAAGCTGTATAAGACCGATTTTGTTCGAGCTCTGAGCCGCGTTCCACGCGCTTCTTACGCTGTCGTAGTTTTTCCATTCGTAGTTTCCGTCGTTGTCGGCAACCGCCACGCGCGCATAGCCCGTCTCGCTGAAATAGTAATACATATTGTCTGAGCTGCTGAAAGGATAAGAGTTTGACTTCTTCTCCTGATTTAGAATGCTTTTCCCGTTCATCGAAGCTTCTAACTTTACAGTGTAATCCCTAAAGGTAGATCCGCCGCCGAAGTCAGGCTTCAGAATAAACATTGTGGGAATATTTTGTCCGAGGTTATAGGTATAGGATACCGATTCATTTTCGTCGTCAACATTATATCTGCTTATCGACCATTCCCTATAGGTTTTTCCCAAGCTGTCGCGCAGCTCCGAGGAAATAGTTCCGCTGTTCCAGCCGCCCGCGTCGTCGGTACAGGTAAGCTTTATCGTCAGCCGGTTGGACGCGCCTTCATCCGCTAAATTCAGGGAATCAATGCCGCCGTCGGTCACGCCGGAGCCGCTGACCGTCAGTTTTCCGTTTGAGCTGCTTCTCTTTTCGTTGATGGTAAGATCAACGCCGTCTTTGACCAGAACCGTTATATTGTCATTATTGAGAGCGCATTTGTTCGCGCAGACAATATTCACTATTACCGCGCTTTTTCCGCAGGCAACGATCGTCGGCGTTCCCTTGTTCGCTTTAAACAGCGCGTCGGGCTCGGTTATATTCAGTGTGAACTCGACCGGCTCGGTATTGTTATTATAGAACACAAGAGGATTTTTCATTTCACCGCCGTTCACTGCCGAAATATTGTACGGCTCCTTTGCCGCATGGATAGCCGCGTCGTTATTTTTGTCTATATATGCCTTGCTCGTTGTTCCCGTGGTAAAGCCCTCCGGAGTAAAGATATCGCCGTCCTCGACGATCAGGCTTCCGTTCTCCGCTGCCTTATCCTCGTTATATCTGACCTTGCCGGCAACGGTTTCAACGCAGGTGATCTTTGCGGATCTGTCATTGATTTTTTTGCGTCGAGTCCGTCATGCGGAAGCGCGGAATTAAATCCCGCGGCAGCCTGACCGCTGTTTTTGATTTGGGCTTTGTCATCGGTTTTTATGAGATTGACCCTGACGTTTATTATATCATCCGTTCGGATATCGACCATAGGCACATCTTTTGAATAGGTCAAGGTGTTTTTGCCGCTGTAGAACAAATTGATAACGACATTGTTTTTACCCGTGACGATAACGGGCGAGGATTTTGTAGTCGAGGTAAAGCTCACTGCGCTGAGCAATACGCTGAACTCCGATTCTGCGGACTTTTTGTCGCCTGTATCTATCAGCAGCAGAGAGTCCTTTGTTAAGCTGCCCTTGAGCGTAAGCAGGGAGCTGTACTTTACAGCCGGCTCTGTTTTTGCCATATAAGCGGGGTCAAAGCTTCCTTGAACGGAAGCGCCTTCATAGTACCAGTAGAGATTGCGGTGTGTTTGAGTCACGCCCTCGGTATTCATAAACACGCTGCCTCCGCTGAGGTTGAAGGTGCCGTCCTCCTTCTTTGTTATGCTTCCGCCGGTGTATGAGTAAAAATCCGCCGGCTCGGTCTTTACCGAGCTTGTCACCTTTGACGAATAGGGACCGCAGCTTACCGCCTGCAAATGCGTCGCGCTGTTTTTCATAATCACGTTCGATTTTGAGTCGACCTTAAAAACGCTCACGGTGATTTTTATATTGCTCGCCGCGTAAAAAAACCCCGTTCCGTTCGCCTCAAAATCAGAGGTGCCTGAGCCGATAATATTTATCGTTACGGGTCCGTTGCCCTTGACTATAAAGGGAGATATCCCTTCGGCTGTGGTAAGATTGACATTATCGGCTTCGACGTTGAAGGTATAAGGCTTGCCCGTGAAGTTTGAAAAAACCATAACGGGCTTGCCGCGATCAGCCGAGCCGGTCAGACGGTACGAGCCGGTATACTCGGTCATTTCAGACAGCTTATTTATATAAACGTTTCCGACTTCCCAGTGACCCCTATAAGCTTTTTCGGGAGCGGTTTTGTTATTTGTGGTGTCAATAAAAAATGTTTTTCCAAACAAGTTCTTTATTGGCACAGCCTCGGTCAGATACTTGCCCATAGGCTTGTCCGGAGCCTTGTTGATGGAGATTTTAACGTCGGTTCCCGTTCTGCCATTGCCGTCCGTATTTCTGAAACCGACCAGTGCGGCTGAATCAATCGCTTTGATCTGCTCGTCATTGAGTGTCACCGAATATATTTTTAGAGTGGTGGGCTTGAAGGATTCAATTTTAATCGGTTTTGCGATCGCGTTTTCGCCCGTGTATTCCATCGGGATAAAGACAGCGTTTTTGAGCGATGCGGTCGAATTGTAGTACAGCTCGGCTCCGCTCCAGCCGACTTCGCCGCCCGAGGGCATGGCAAAATAGAGCGTCTTATCATTCTTGACCAACTGAACGCCTTTGGGAGTGGCGACAACCGTTTCGGACTGTTTGGAAACGTCCATATAACCTGCCACGCCTTCATTCCAGTGAAGCATATCCTTTGTCACGTCGTCATAATTGTATTCAGCGACCGCGATAGCTCCTCCGTCCTGATAAACCGTTTCCTCGCCGCTGTACTCGCTTCTGAGAGAAAGCGAAGAGTTGCAGTCATACTTTATAAAAGCAAATGAAACGTTTGTATTGCCGTTTATTTTGAAGGGAGCAAAATTGTACCCGGTCATTTTGCAGGCGCCCTTATAGATCACATTGAGGTTTATCTGTGCGTTGCCCTGTACGATAGCGCAGGTACACCACGTTGACGCTTCAATGTCGGCGTTATCAAGGAAAAGCGTGATAGTCTTTAAAGAATTGCTTGTGTTGTATATCCTGAGCGGAGTGTTATTCCTGACAGTTCCGGCTATTGTAAGAGTTCCGTTTGTTTTTTGATCGGGTGTTTTGCCGGAGATATCCCTAAAATCCATACCTGACGAGTAGTACGCGTCCTGAGTTACGGTTATGTTTTTGTTTGAAATATCGACATAATCGAGATCGCCCTTTTTCGCTCCGTTATACGGAGTCAGTTTGAACTCGACGTCCTGCTGTGGGCTTATCCTATCCTGTTTCTCGTCGGGAGGAGCGATATCGGAATCGGCTGTCAATGAATTTGACAGCGCCGCCGTTAATAACGGGATCGCAAGAATTATCAAAAGATTTTTTATTCCCTTGCCCGTCTTGCTTTTTCCGTCCTCTGCCTTACCGCTGTCAGAGGTTTCTGAGCCGTCCTTTTCAATTTTGCTGACTTTTTCGGATTTCATCGGCGCTTCACTTTTTTTGCCGCTATCGTCATCTTTTCCTGTTATGCTATCCGCAGGCTCTCCCGCTGCGGTCTTGGCGAGCTTAGTAAGGTATCAGCCTTTCCTCTATTTATTTGTATAACCTGATGAAAAATCTGACATTGCGATTTGCGCACCCGAATTAATCAGTGCTTCCTAAAGATTTTTTAATGATCATTTTTATTGATTAACATTTTCCGCTTTTTGTACGTACTTATATTTATAACTAATTTTCATCTTATTGTCAATTTATATCTAATTGTTATGCACAAGTTGTTCTGCGTTTTAGATAGATTCAAACCGTTTCATGGACAATATTTAGAAGCAAGCACCGCTGTCGTCCGTCTTTAAAAGCGTTCTTCCTTCAATCTGTACGTCCGCTGTGGAACAGATAGGTTTCGCGTAAAATAGCAGAGCGCAGCAGTACAGACTCAAAGCCTATATTGCTGCGCTTATTTACCGGTAAAAGCTTTTTAGTTTTCCTAATTGCTGAATAAATTTGGTATTATTACGGACCAAAAAATCATCCTCTGAGCTGCGCGTCGATTCTTTCCGCAACATATACACCGCTTGCAGACGCGTGCGACAGCGAGTGAGTGATACCGCTTCCGTCGCCGATGATATACAGACCCTTTAGCTTTGTTTCGAGATTACTGTCAACCTCCGCCTCCATATTATAGAACTTGACCTCAACGCCGTACAGGAGAGTGTCGTCGTTCGCAGTGCCGGGGGCGATTTTGTCAAGCGCGTAAATCATTTCGATTATGCCGTCGAGGATCCTCTTCGGTAGCACCAGGCTGAGGTCGCCGGGCGTCGCTGAAAGCGTGGGAACGGTGAAGCTCTCGGAAATTCTGTCGGGCGTGCTGCGTCTGCCGCGGATCAAGTCTCCGAAGCGCTGAACGATAACACCGCCTCCGAGCATATTGCTCAGCCGCGCTATGCTCTCGCCGTAGCCGTTGGAATCCTTGAACGGCTCCGAAAAGTGCTTTGCGACAAGCAGCGCGAAATTGGTGTTGCCCGTCTGCTTTTCGGGATCCTCATAGCTGTGACCGTTCACGGTGACGATTCCCTTTGTGTTTTCGGTGACGACAGCGCCTTTCGGGTTCATGCAGAAGGTGCGGACGCGGTCGCCGTATTCCTTGGTGCGGTAGACTATTTTGCTCTCGTAAAGCTCATCGGTAAGGTGAGAAAATATTTCGGCGGGAAGCTCAACGCGCACGCCGATATCTACGCGGTTTGACTTGGTTTTGACCCCGATCTCACGGCACACATACTCCATCCACTTGCTTCCGCTTCTGCCCACTGAAATAACGCACCTGCCGCAGGAGTAGGTTTTCCCCTTTGACTTAACCGTGTATTTTTCTTCGGAAGCCGTAACCTTGTCCACGGGAGAGTCAAAATAAAAATCGGCTTTATGCTTCAGGTGATCAAATATGTTTTCAAGAACGATGTAGTTTATATCGGTGCCCAAATGCCGTACCGAGGCGTCGAGCAAATGCAAATCGTTTTGCAGGCAGAGCTTTTTGATCCGCGTACCTGCCGTGGTATACAAATGCGAATCCTGCCCGCCGAACTTCATGTTTATATCGTCCACGTAGTACATAAGCTTTAGAGCTTTTTCGCGCCCGATATACTCATAAAGCGTTCCGCCGAAGTCGTTGGTGATGTTGTATTTTCCGTCGGAAAACGCTCCCGCGCCGCCGAATCCGCTCATTATCGAGCAAATTTTGCAGCCGACGCACGATTTCACCTTTACGCCGTCAATAGGACAGTGACGCTTGCTCAGCTCATGTCCCTCCTCGAACACGGCGATTTTCAGCCCGGGCTGCCTTTTGCTAAGCTCATATGCGGTGAAAATTCCTCCGGGTCCCGCTCCTATAATAATTACATCATAATCCGTGTTTTTCATTTAAGTTTCCTCCGAACAGTTTCGGTTTCATTGTAACACGGCGTCACCTCAAAATCAAGCGAAAACCTGTATTTATAAATAATTGACAGACAAATGCAATTATGATATACTATATTCGGAAAAAATCTGTGAGGTGAAAAATGTGACAAACGGCGACAGTTACGGGGGGACCGTAGGGCGCAAACGGAATATCGGAGCGTGCGTAAGCGGGCAAACATTTGCCGTGCGTTGCGTTTTATAGTTCTGAGTCTTTTATTATTCCTGTATGCCCTTGTATGACCCGTTCGTACAGGGTTATTTTTATTTCGGGAAGCTTTTTCATTCTGGCGTCAAAGAGAAATGAAAAACGTTTCCAAATTTCGGCGCAGTCGGCGCCGTAACAGGAGGGACAGCAAATGACTGAGGAAATTACAAAAAAAATCGAAAAAGAGTCTGCGGCGGTCAGACCCGATTATGAAAGTGAGATCATTCAGATAATCCGCGGCAACGATTCCCCAAAGGCAGCCCAACGGCGATTGGAGAACTACCACGGAAACGACATCGCTCAGGCGATGGAAAACCTGACAGTAAACGAGCGGAAAAAGCTATACCGCATTTGCCCTGCGGCAATGCTTGGCGAGGTGCTTGAATACGCCGAGGAGGAGGACGCAGCTTCTTACTTTAAAGAGCTTGATGTAAAAAAAGCGTCAGAAGTTGTGAGCGAGCTTGACTCGGATACCGCTGCCGATATTCTGAGATATGTTGAAAAGGAGCGCAGAGCGCTGATCATAGAGGCTCTGCCGCCCGATGTTCGCAGAGACGTCCGTTTGCTCGCCTCATTTGACGAGGACGAAATAGGCAGCAAAATGACGACAGACTGCATTGTTATCAGAGAAACGCTGACTGTTCCCGAGGCTATGGCGGAGCTTGTTCATCAGGCTGAGGAAAACGACAACATTGCAACCATTTTTGTAGTGGACGAGGATGATGAGTTCTATGGAGCCATGGAGCTGCGCGATTTGATCACCGCAAAAAAGACCACATCGCTCGATGATTTGATCCTGACCTCATTCCCGTATGTGTACGCGCATGAGAGCATTGACGACTGTCTTGAGGAGTTGAAGGACTACTCCGAAGCGTTTATCCCCGTGCTCGACAACAGCAACCGCTTTTTGGGTATCATCACCGCCCAAAGCGTTATTGAAGTCGTCGATGAAGAAATGGGCGAGGATTACGCAAAGTTAGCGGGCTTGACCGCAGAGGAGGACTTAAAGGAGCCGCTGCTTCAAAGCATGAAAAAGCGTTTGCCTTGGCTTTTGGCGCTGTTAGGACTCGGCATACTTGTTTCGTCGGTCGTCGGAGTTTTTGAGAGCGTAGTTTCTCAGCTGACGATGATCATGGCGTTCCAGTCGCTTATCCTTGACATGGCGGGTAATGTCGGCACGCAGTCTCTTGCTGTGACGATCCGAGTGCTTATGGACGAAAACCTCACCTTCGGGCAAAAAATGCATTTAGTTGTCAAAGAAAGCCGCGTCGGATTGTTCAACGGCTTGCTTTTAGGCGTGATTTCGGTTATTTTCGTCGGTCTGTATATCACGATATTTAAGGGCAGAGAAGTATGGTTTGCCTTTGCGGTTTCCGGCTGTATCGGAGCTTCGCTTGTCATAGCGATGGTGGTTTCGAGCACGATCGGCACGCTTATCCCGCTCTTCTTTAAAAAGATAAAGGTTGACCCGGCGGTCGCGTCAGGTCCGCTTATCACAACGGTAAACGACCTTGTCGCAGTTGTTACATACTACGGTCTGAGTTGGCTTCTCCTGATAAACTTTTTGAATTTAAGCAACGGATAAAGCTCTTTCAAAGAGTTCAGCAAGGGTTGAACTGCTTATCATAAAGCAAAAACAATTCTATTAAAATTTTACGAGCGTCAAATTTCTGTTTGACGCTCGTTTTTACTGGCAATACCGCATTACGGTGTTGCCTATATTATTACCGTATCACCCGCCGAGATGTAGTTCAGGCGTCGCATATGCGGCTTCATTCCCTCATATTGCTCCGTTCCCGTGCAGTGGCAGGTATAGTAAACAGTGTCGTACCCGTCCAGCCTGCGGGCGTAATCCTTCAGCGCACTGTCAACCGGCAGCCTGAAAAAGTGGAAACCGCCTACCAATATATCCGGCTTGAACCACTCGGCAATGTTCATGATCCCCTTGTGCGAGCAGCCGCTTATCAGCACGCGCTTTCCGTTTTCTTCTATCAAAAGATACTGCTCATGCCTGAAATCATCCTGAAGCCTTTCTCCGCTCCGCTCAACGGTTAGCCCCGCCGCGCCCGGAGCGTCGCCGCGTTCCTTTTCGTTGCAGGAGAAAAGCGTCAGCCCCTCCGCTATGAGTGTCTCGCCGTCGGTCAAAATGAACCGCGGATTCTCCTTTAGTGACACGTCAAGCCCGATATACTTTTCGCCGTTGAAATGAGGCTCAAAAGCATAGCGGCTTATGTATACGGGCGCTTTTTTGTTGATTTCAAATAACTTCTTCAAACCGCCGCCGTGGTCGTAATGTCCGTGTGACAGCACGGCAAAATCGACGCGGCTCAAATCTATTCCTATCCTTGCCGCGTTTTCGGCGAACAGATTGCTTTTTCCCGTATCGAAAAGAATGGCTCTGCCGGCAACTTCGATAAAAAGACTCAGCCCGTGCTCAACAGGCAGTCCGTTCCGCGAGGTATTTTCCGTTAAGGCTGTAATTTTCATTCTATCGTCCCCTATTTTTCAGGATTTAACAAAATTCCGACAAAAAATTATTTTTTTTGACAAAACAATAGCTTTTCTTATTGTTTTATGGTAATATAGTATTATGGAAATATGCTTTAACAAGAGAGGTGAGCGCTGTGTCAAAACGTTTGATATCCTGCGCCATCTCCGTTGTTTTATTAATTGTCTCTTTTACTACGGCAGCGGCTGACAATGCCGTCAAATTAAGGGAGCTTTCCGATTGCGTAAAGGTTTTCGCCTACAGCGGAAAAGATTCGGCGTATTTTTACGGCTTCAACAGTCAAACACTTTGTTCGGTCAGGGTGATTCCCGATGTTCTGACGCGAACTGTTAATGTTAACGGCACTATTCTCAGTGTGTGCCACGACGACAGTAACGCTTATGCGCTGTATAAAAACGGGCAGAACGCTTATTATATTATGCAAATGAGTATGAGCAGCGGCGACTGCAGTTGGTTCCAAATCGCGCAGGAAAAAACTGTGCAGCACAGTTCAATTGCTGCGTGCAACGGTGAGGTAATGGTGATCACATCTAAAGGAACCGACATCCTAACATCGGCTCAAAACGGCAATTCAAGCTATACATATTCATTTCCTTCCGGCGTCAAGGAGCTGTTCGTCAACGATAATAACGCCTACGCCCTGATCAATGACGGCTCGCTTTACCGAATAGGAAGCCGTTCAAAAACGTACATCGCGAATTTATCCGTGCTTTCCGGCTTTTCAAACGCGGGCTGCGGCTGGATGTTTACGTCAGGCGGAGCATTGGTGTCGGTAAACGGTGAACGGGAATACATTCACGCCGATGCTGCGGTCAAGCTCAACGGAAAAACCGTACAGCGAAACAGCGTTCGTCTGCTTGCCTGCGCTTTGGACAGAGCGGCTGCACTCAAAAATGATTATTCCCTTGAATATACCGGTTCGGACGGACGATCGCAGGAAGAAGGGGCGTCGGATAAAAGCAAATTGAAAAGCGGCGGAATCGCCGTGCTTGAAGAAGGAATAACCGTCAGCAAGCTCAAGAGCACCTATTCCAACGTGACCGGAGTGTACGCAGCGAACGGTGAAGTAATAAGCTCAGGCGCGCTCAGAACAGGCTATACGGCGATGCTCGAAAGCGGAAGCTGTCAGATAGCGGTTTTGGGAGACATAAACGGAAGCGGCACTGTCAACAGCGCCGACACAAAACTGCTGATGCGTTTCTTTACAGGCAGCGCAAGCCTGAATGATTGTGAAATCACAGCGGCGGACTGCAACAAGGACGGAATTGCGGATAACCGTGATTTGGTGCTGCTTTCGAGGATGAAAAAATAACACACAAAACCGATATTACTCCAAAAGCGGCGCACCTTTTTACGTGCACCGCTTTTTTACAATTCACATCAATTATTATAAATATCCCTTTTTCTCATAATAAAGAGAATGGTTGAGCAGATCAGAAGAATTACGAGAATCAGCAGCGCTACGTACCATGTTCCCGTGTACAGCAGGGTATCGCTATCGGTCTTTTTTTCTTTTTCCTGCTGCGGCTTGGTCGGCTGAGTCGCCGGGGACGGCTTAACCGTCGTGGGAGGGCTCGTTGTTAGTTTTTGCTCCGGCGTAGCGGGATTTGCGCTTGGCTCAACAAATGTTGACGGCGTTATTGTTGTGTATTTGGAAACCTGAACATCGGTTTTTTTCGCCTTGCTGTTCGCTACAAGCGCGACCTCTTTTCCGTCAAAGGATTCGCCCGTTTGAGGATTAGGCTCGGATACTATCAAATCACTCACCGACAAGTCAACCTTTGTAATCTCGGAATCCTTATGGGTAAGCTGCGCTGTGTCAAATACGATCTTTACAAAAACCGCCTCTGAGGTCGTGTAGTCAAACATTCTTAAATCGTTTGCCGAAAAACAAATCACGCCCTTTTTGCTGTCGATGCTCATAATAGCGTCGTCCTTCATCATCGGGCAAATCGTTGCTGCGGTATTCTTCTTGGGGTCAACCGTTAAAAGCTCCGAATCATAGCTGAGCGTCCAATATACCGAGAGCAGGCGCCTTGATGATTTAAGCAAGTAGGTGACAGTGATCTCGCGCGTGAACTCGTTGTACTCTGCGTCGATTCTTCCGAAGTAATTTGATATTGCCGAAACGGTCAGCACGGGATACTGCGCAAGCGATACGGTTGACGGCGCAGCAGTGACAGCTTCCAACGAGCTTTCGCTGCCGGATGGGTATTCTTCCCCGTCAACCCCGGTGAGAGCTTCCTCAGACGTGTAGGTATCGCCGAGAGAAGTCGCATCCCCGGAAAATTCCGATTCGCAAAAGGCGGTGAATATTGAGCTGTATAATAATGACGCTGTAACAAAAAAAGCAAGTAAAAAACCGAGCGCCCTTTTTGACATAACTCTTTCCTCCGCATTGTATATTCTATCAAGTATAGTATAATACAAAACGCTGAAAAATGCAAGCCATATTAAAGACGGCAAAAAGGAGCCGACTGAAAAGCCGACTCCTTTGCGGAAAACTATTTATTTATTTTCTGGATTTTTTGCGGGTGAAGTATACAATACCTACGCCTGCGATAAGAACAGTCAGAACAATAACAACAAATGATACCTGACCGGTAGCAATTGCGCCGTTTGAGTTGTTCGCAGTGTTGCTGCCGCTGGCGGGAGCACTTGTAGAAGACTGAGCGTCAGTGGAAGCTGCGGGAACTGTTGAAGCTGCTTCAGTGGTAGGAACGGTAGGCTCCTCTACTTCACCTTCCGTGTAACCCTTGCCTGCGAAGTTACCTGCAACCATAATCTTAGTGTCACCAACTTTTCTGAACACCATGCCATACTTATCCATTTCATACTCGCCGCCGTCAGGAATTACGGGATTGCCTTTTTCATCAAAGGTAATGCCGGTCTGCTCAGCAAGGAGCTCCTTGGTCGGCCAGTTGCCGAATAAGCCGTTGCCATACTGGAAGAAGAAGTTTCCGTCGTATCCGATCATGCCGCTGGTGGGGCTGGGAACCATCTTGTCGGGATCAAAGTTGAGAACGAATACCATGTTGTCATAGGTAAAAGATAAGCTGTAGTACTGAGGATCCTCGGCAGGATAAGTCTCATCAACAGTGTCTTCGTTAAAGAAGTTAGCTGCATAAGCACCGAAGAAAGTCAAATCAAGTCCGTCTTCTTCTTCGATCTCGGTAATAACATCGTTAGCCTGCAAATCCTTATCATCGGCAGAGAGCTTATCCCAATCATGGTGGAGATGTGCGGCTGAAATTTTATTTATGTCTTCCCAAAATGTTTCAGAGTTGAGATCGAGATCCTTTGCGCCCTCAATTTCCGCACTTTCAAAAATTGTCTTGTATGCATATCTGAAAACTTCGTCATAAGTCTTGCTTTTGTCAAATCTTGAAACAGGCGCAGCCTGGAAATCTCTGGTTTGTTTTGCTGCTGTATAGAAAGGATTTTTGGTAGTATCTGTCTCGGTACCGCCGTCGATATAGTTGTCCCAAATAATCGTAAAAGCATTACCATTGTCACCATTGCCATAAATAGGAACATCAATGGCGAACAGGTTGTCAATGCCCTCCTGATCGGTGACCTTAACAGACTTGTAGCCCGGCCAGCCGTGTCCGCCGGCTTTATCATCGGGAGTATCAGCGCCTGTCCACCAGTAAATTCCTGCTGCGCCGCCGCATTTGGGATCCTTTGTTGTTTCGTTTTGCCAAGCGCCGGGCATAGCAAACATGATGTGCCATGTATTAGTGTTAGGGCTGGAAGGGGTATACTCACCCAAGGTACCATAACCACCAACAGCCTTCTCCTCCGCGCTTACAGCAACATTGCCTACAGCAACCATGGAAGCAGCCATGGCGCCCGCAAGAGCGATGCTTAAGATTTTCTTTTTCATATTAAATTCCTCCAATTAATTTCCGAAAATCGGTTAATATTATTATATAACAAAGATTGTCAAAAATCAAGACACTTAACAAATATTGTTTTTGGAAAAACTAATGAAAATAATTGCCTGTTTTTGTATAAAAATGTAAATCAGCTCTCATTTTTACCGCGAATATTGACAATTATGATAGCTGCGACAACAGCGCCGATTATCAGCGGCGCGCCGATCAATAAAAACAGCCATTTTGAGGAAAATCCGCCCTTCTCGTCCTCTGTGCTTAAAATATTACGGGTAACCTCTACAACACTTTTATTGACAATGGAACCGACCATTTTATGGTCGCCCTTGTTAGGCGTGTTTTCGTCCCCCATACCGTCCTCGTAATTGATGAAATCGCCCTGATTATTCTCAATTGTGTTTTCATCTTCGTTTACGGGCGGCGTAGCATTATCAACAATCTTTTCGCCGTCCACAATCATGTCGTATGTGAATTTATATTTTTTAAGATACTCAAGATCTTCGCCGTAAAGCTCTGTAAAAAAATATGTTATGCCTGCGCTGCCTTCCTTTTTGACCTTAAAGCTGGCGGATACAAACTGCGCTTTTTCTTTAAAGCTCGGGAGGCTTGAAAGCGAGGAAAAGTTCATGGGGATCTTACCCTCGATATTCTCGTTATATATTACAAAATCAAATTTTTCAAAATTGAGACTCTTTTGCTGATACTCCAAATAATCGCTGTCATAAAACAAGCGAAGCTCAAAGCCCATAATCTCATCATCAGCATCACTTAGATAAAGATTATACGTCACGGTTTGACCGACAGCTATCTCTGCGTCATCGTTTATTTCAAGCGTCTTTGAGCTGTCTACGTCTGAGTTGTCGTCGCTTGTGCTGTCCTCCGCTTTGGTGTCGGCGCCTGTGGTGTCAACGCCTGAGCTATCCTCCGCATAAGCGGTTACAAAAGAACAAAGCAAAATAGCTAGTGCAAAACAAAATGACGAAAGTTTAATTCCTGTCTGTTTCATAATTTCAATCCTTCAAACTAATTATAACGATATTATATAATAAAATTTCAAAGAAATCAATAATTTTTTAACCGTTGTTATCATCAAAGCGATATGTTAACCAAATTGTAATCTTTATAATAATAAAATGCTGCTTAATTCAAAAAAACATCCTCCGGAGTTAAAACCGGAGGATGAAAATTATTTTTTTATAACAGCGTCAGCCGAAATTATTTAACTCTTTTGCGAGCAAAGTAGATGCCGGCTGTTGCAGAGATGAGTACGAGCAGGATGATGATAGCCATGGAGGCATTACCTGTCTGTACGGCACCTGAGCTTGAACCACCGGAGCTGCTTCCGCCGCCGGAATCCTTGGAGCTATCAGCTGTGGAAGGAGACTTAGTCGCAGAAGTTGCATCTGATGTGTCGGGAGCAACTGTAGAAGTTTCTGTTCCCGCAGATGTATCAGGCTGAGTAACCTCAGAGCTTGCAGGCTCCGAAGCGGGCTCTGATGTAGGCTCTGATGCAGGCTCTGAAGCGGGCTCTGATGCAGGTTCAGAAGCGGGCTCAGAAGCGGGCTCAGAAGCGGGCTCTGATGACGGTGTGGGCTCGTCGCCGCGCTTGTCAACAGTGTCAACATAGATGATTGCATCTTCGCCGTCTTCTTCTCTTACGGTCATGTCGATAACGATGAAGTCAACTACTGTCTCACCGTCAGCCTTAGCTGTGAATGTGAAGCATACGAAATCGTCGCCTTCGGTTACAGCGTAAGGATCGTTGATGTTGGAAACGCTGCCGAGTACGTTGTAAGAAGTAGCCTCAGTGTTAACGAGCATATCTGATGTGAAAGCAGATACTTCTGTTAACTCCAGCTTCTCCTTATCGTAGTTCATACCCCACTGGAGGTCTACAACGTCTCTTGTTTCGGGAGCCTTGAAGGCAACCATGAAGGTATCGCCTACATTAACGATTCCCTGATAGGTTTCGCCAACCGCAGCGCTGTTGTTCGCAGGAATTATGCTGAACTCTGTGCAATAGTTAGATGTAGCATAAACAGTCAGTGTCTTTTCGGGCTCGGGCTCTGTGGCAGGCTGTGTGGGGATTGGAATATCCTCACCCTCGGGAGTAAGTACGGTATCATATGTACCGAGAGCATAAGCCTCTTCATCAATAATGCCTCTGTCGATGGGCACATACTGTGAATAGGGCTCTGCAACATCATCGTCACACAGTGAGAGTGTGTCGAGGTCGCACTTAACAACGGTAACGCCGGGGTCTCTGTTGAGAACCTTGAATACTGCTCTTACAACTGTGATGGGCGATCCGTCTTCTTCTGTTGCATATGCAGCGGGCTGTACGGAAGTGTAGTTACCTACGATTCTGCCGCCGTTGTTGTCGCCGAAGGTGTTAACCATGCCGGCGCCGAGGCCCTGCTCCATAGCAAACGGGAAAATAGTGAACTTAGCAGCGCGACCGGTTCCGATCGTGTTGTAAGCTTCTTTAAACTCAAGAACAGTGGGATCCCAAGTGAGCTCGTCAACGTCGAGGTTGATGAGGTACTTGCTGTCCGCAGCCATCTTGTAGTCTACGGTAACAAATACGTCGCCGTTTTCATCTTCATACTTGGAGAGGTCAACATAGCTTGCTGTTGTCTCCGGGAAGAAGTTCGAGGTTGCTTTAACGGTAAATACGTCAGCAACAGGCTCGGGGTCTGTGGAAGGTTCGGGCTCACCGCCGGATGTGATGGTGATTGTGAACTTTGCGCCTTCCTTGGTGGAGAAGTCAAAGTTTCTCAGGTCGAGCTGAGCCTTGACTGTCTGTGAATCATCTTCGGTGTCGAAGGTAATGTTGTCGCCGTTGTAAACAGCATCGCTCTCAACGCCGCTATCCTCGAACACGCCGCCAAAGTTGTGTGTCCATGCGCCGTCGATAGCGAATTTAATCTGACGCTCAAATCCGTCGGGAACATTATTAAACTGGATTTCCCAAACGTCTTCAGCAACCTGAGTCATCTCATTAGCCGCATATGCGGGATCCCAAGCTGCGCCGTTGAGCCATGCGCCTTCGCCGTTACCTACGGCGAAAACAGTATTGTAATCGAAATCGGTTACAAACTCAACAATGTCGCCTGTTACGGTGATCTCGTTAGTTTCGGGATCGATAGTAACGGTAAACTCACCGGCACCTGTCAGATTGAAGGTCACGTTGTTGCCTGTTGAATCGCCGATCCACTCAGCGCCGTTCTTAACAACCTTGAGCTGAACATCAGTGTAAGGACCGTCAACGGTATAAGTCTTTTCAAACTTGCCGTCGGCGTTCTCAGTCATCATGTTGTCTTCGTTGGCTGCATCCCAAGCTGTGCCGAAAACTTCAGCGGGTGCTCCTGCTACGACAAAGGTGTCGTCTGTAACAACAGGCTCTGAAGCAGGCTCAGAAGCGGGTTCTGAAGCGGGCTCTGAAGCGGGTTCTGAAGCAGGCTCGGAAGCGGGCTCAGGCTCATTTTCGCCTGTTGCAACGCTTGTGTCTACAGAGTACTGAACGTCTGTATCCTTTACAACGCCGTCTTCAACCATCTGAGTTTCGTTCTCAACTTCGGACATAGTCTGACCATCTTCAAGATGAGTAACTCTCATCTCTGAAACGTTGAGGTTAACGGTTGTGTCGCCTGTGCCGATAACCTTGAAGGTTACCTGTACAAAAGCAATTTTGCCGCCGTCTTCACCGCTAAGATAGTAAGCGCCGAGATCTGTGCAGTTACCTTTGATACCATACTCTACGGAAGAGGGGTTGGTATTGATAACCGCATTGGGAGCGCAAGGCATAACATTGAGCTTCGCGCTTTTGCCTTCGCCTGTGGTGTTAGCTGCTTCATCAAACTGCAGAACGGTGCCGTCATAGGTCAGCAGCCAATCCGCGTTAAGCAGGCGCTCTTCAGACTGAATGCTATAGGTAACGGTTACCAAATTGTCGTTGGCTGCAAGCTTAGCCTGTGTGAAAGACTGACTTGTAGTCGGGAACAGATTGGAATTCGCCGTAACGTTCAGCGAAGAAGCCTCATCATCCAACGCAGCAACGCTGAGCATTGCAACGGAGAGCGATGTAATGATAAGCATTAACGCAAGCAGAAGGCTTAGTGCTTTTTTGAACATTTCTTCTTTTCCTCCTTTAATGATAATGCTTCTATAAGCATATTTATTATAATACAAGTAGCGTCCAAAAGTCAATAAAAATTCTCAAATGGAAAACACTTTTTTACAGAAATTTATGATTTTGTTTATTTTAACAATGATTTGGTTCGCAATTTGTCACAATTCACAATAACTTTTTTAATCATTTGTAACCATTCACATTTTTCGACTGCCACTTCCACGCATCATAGCACATATCTTCCAAATTCTTTTCGGCTTTCCAACCCAAGACGCGCTCTGCTTTTCCCGCGTCGGCGTAACATTCTGCTACGTCTCCCGCCCGTCTGGGCTTGATTTCGTAAGAAATTGTTAAATTATTAACTTTCTCAAACGCCTTCACGATTTCGAGCACACTGTAGCCCGTGCCCGTGCCTAAATTTACGATCTCGACTCCCTTGTGCGCTCCCGAGTAATCTATAGCCTTAACGTGACCCTTGGCAAGGTCTACAACGTGGATATAGTCGCGCACTCCTGTGCCGTCGCGTGTGGGATAATCGTCGCCGAACACTCCTAAGCAAGGCAGTCTGCCCGCCGCCACTTGTGTGATATAGGGCATGAGGTTGTTGGGTATTCCGTTGGGATCCTCGCCGATCCTTCCGCTTTTGTGGGCTCCTATCGGGTTGAAATAGCGGAGGATAACAATGGACATTTCGGGATTCGCGTGAGCCGTGTCGGTGAGTATCTGCTCCATCATCAGCTTCGTCCAGCCGTAGGGGTTCGTCGGGCTGCCCGTGGGCATAGTCTCAACGAGCGGAACCGTCTTCGGCACGCCGTAAACCGTCGCCGACGAGCTGAAAATAAAGTTGTTCACTCTGTATTTTTTCATGACTTCAAGCAGAGTAAGCGTGGAATCTATGTTGTTGCGATAATACATAAGCGGCTTTTCGACGCTCTCGCCCACCGCCTTAAGACCCGCAAAGTGAATAACGGCGTCGATTTTGTTTTCGGAGAATATCTTATCAACCGCCGCGCTGTCACACACATCGGCTTCATATAGAGGTATTTTTTTGCCTGTGATCTCCTCAACCCTTCTTACCGCCTCGGGGCAGGAATTTGCGAAGTTGTCGGCTATAATCACACTGTGACCCGCTTCGATAAGCTCAACGCAGGTGTGGCTGCCTATGTAACCGGCGCCGCCCGCAAGTAATACATTCATTTATGGAACTCCTTTCCGTCACTGTGCAGAACAGTGCGCTAAAACTGTATAATATTATATGTATACTTAATTATAACTGTAGTCGGTGTTATCCGCACCGAATAATTATTTATCAAGCCTTTTCGGGAGTGGGATAATCCACTCCGAAGGTTTCAACGGTCATTTTCGCTATGACCTGCGGGTCAAGCGGTCTGTCCGAGAAGTCGGTATCGCACTCGGCAATTTCATTTACCGCATCCATGCCCTCGATAACCTTGCCGAAAGCGGCATACTGTCCGTCAAGGTGAGGTGAAGTCCTGTGCATGATAAAGAACTGTGAGCCTGCGGAGTCCGGCATCATCGAGCGCGCCATGGACAAAACGCCCTCGGTGTGCTTTAAGTCATTCTTAAAGCCGTTCATCGCGAACTCGCCCTTGATCTGATAACCGGGACCGCCCATTCCCGTGCCCTGAGGACAGCCGCCCTGGATCATAAAGCCGTAAATAACACGGTGAAAGGTCAATCCGTCATAAAAGCCGCTCTTTGCCAAGCTGATAAAGTTTGCGACCGTGTTCGGAGCGATCTCAGGGTAAAGCTCCGCCTTGATCACCCTTCCGTTTTCCATTTCGATTGTAACAACCGGATTTTTCATTGGTATCATTCCTTTTTTATTATTATTTGTTATATTTCTCACATAAACAGCCCGAAAATCGCGGAAATGCCCGAGCTTACCGCCACAACAACCGTGCAGATAAGCTGTACGACCAGGTCAAATATGCACACGGCGATTCCCGCGACGGCAAGCAGCCTGCCTGCGTTGTCCTTTTTCATAAGCGCCGCCGCGCCGAAGCCGATTCCCGCGAGGCAAAGCAGTATATTCAGCGCCATAAAAAAGTGAAAAAACATACCTATAAAGATAAGTATAAACGAAACGACGCCGATAACTGCGGAAATCAATCCGAGTACATTTCCCGAAACAGCGGTTTTTCGGTTTATCGGCCGTCCGTCGCTGTCGAGCACCTCGGGCGTTACGCTTTCACGTTTTTTCTCCTTTTTTGCATACTGCTGACAGTAAAGCGAGTCAAAAGTCTGCCCGCTTTCGGATCGCCCGTTTGAATAAGGGGTAATCTGCGACCTGCGGAACATTTTGTCATAATCGGGTTTTGGGTTATTATCCATCGCTGTCACCCGTTATCCTATCCGAACAAATAGTAAAAGAAATACAGCGTTAAAACAGTCACGATCACCGTTCCGTTGAAAATAGCGCCGAGCATAGCCATTGGGATCATCTTTGTCCTATTGATCAAGGCGATAATTCCGAAAACCAAACCCGGAACGGCGACGCTCATTATGCTGAACACGTCCGATATCGACAAATCGATCCTTCTGAGCATGAATCCGCTCATTGCCAGCTCGAAGAACACAAGCAAAGAAGCTCTTAACATCGAAAAACAACCTGCGGCAAAGCTTATTATCGAAAAAATCCTTGCCGCCTTGCCTTCGTTTGGCTGATTGTATGTCTGATTTTGGTAAGGATAATAGCCGTATTGATCCTGCTGATCGAAATAATCCGGCTGACGGTAATAATCCTGTTGCCTGTAATCCTGCTGCGCCGTATACCGGATCTGCGACTGATGATTCTCCCACTCGGACTGCGGCTGATAATAGCTGTCGTAAGGCTGTTCCTCTGTCTGCCGCTTTTCATATGGGTTAAATTCTTCGTTCATACAATTCTCCCTTTAACCGACAACCGGCGCTGAGTTCACCATAAAGAAATAGGTGATAAAAGCGCACAGCATCAGAATCGACGAAAACACAATTCCCAAAAAGGCGAAGATCTTTTTATCTGCCTTTTTCATAATCGACACGATTCCGAAAATAATCCCGGGAAGCGAGACAAACAAGCTTGCGGTAACAGCCTGTATGTATTTTGTGGTTACGGAACTGCGGAAATTGAAAAATATCATCGACGCGATCATAAGTGAAAAGCAGCCGATGACAAGCGACACAACGCCGAACACCTTTGCGGAGTTACCTGTGCGCGGCATTTGACGGAGCCTGTCGGCGTTTGAGTACTGCGGCGGGTACGGATAATCCTGCTGCGGTACCGGATAACGCGGCGGCATATTATGTCTTGCCGCTTCCTCCGGATTGGGTTCAAGCGGTTCTGAGTAGGCTTGACCGTTATACGGGTTAAATTCTTCGTTCATAATGAACCTCCTTTTAATTCGGAGCAATTGACAGTTGACAATTGGCAATGGACAATTTCGGTTGTCGCTTCGCTCCTTATATATAGAAATATTTTATCCTTTTTCAATGCTCATTGTCGCGTAGGCGTTCAAATCCGTGCCGGCTGTGTTGCCGCTGAGATATTCATAATACGCCTGCGCACCCACCATGGCGGCATTGTCGCCGCAAAGGGACTTTCCGGGCATATACAGCTTCCATCCGCGTTTGCCGCACTCGTCGGAGAGCGTCCTTCTCAACAGAGAATTAGCCGACACGCCGCCCGCGATCACAAGCTTGTCAACGCCTAAATCCTGCGCTGCCTTTATAAAATTCGTGCAGAGGCAGTCTACGACCGCGTAGCGGAAGGAAGCGCAGACGTCGGCTTTGTTCACTTCGATCCCCTTTTGAGCCGAATTGTGAAGCAAATTTATAACGGCGGTTTTCAGCCCGGAAAAGCTGAAATCATACGGCGCGTCATGCACCGTCGGGCGCGGAAGCTTAAAAGCGAGCGGGTCTCCGCCCTCGGCGACCCTGTCAAGCTCGATCCCGCCCGGATATGGCATTCCCATTGTTCGAGCCGCCTTGTCAAACGCCTCGCCCGCCGCGTCGTCGCGCGTTCTTCCGATGATTTTCATTTTTGTGTAGTCCTCGACCATCACAATATGGCTGTGACCACCGGACACCACCAAGCAGAGAAACGGCGGTTTTAATTCCTGATTAGAAATATAATTGGACGCTATGTGCGAGCGCAGATGATGCACCGGCACCAAAGGCAGCCCTGTTGACAAAGCAAGTCCCTTTGCGAAGTTTACGCCGACAAGCAGTGCGCCGATAAGCCCCGGAGCGTATGTGACCGCTATCGCGTCAATGCCGTCGAGCGTGAGCGAAGCCTGTTCGAGCGCCTGCGTCACCACGGGCACGATCGCCTCAGCGTGACGGCGTGAGGCTATTTCCGGCACTACTCCGCCGTATAATCTATGCTCTTCCACCTGAGAGGCTATGATCGACGAGTGAACGGTTCTGCCGTCCTCTACGACTGCCGCTGCGGTTTCGTCACATGATGATTCAATTGCGAGTATTTTCATTTTGTTTTATTCCTTTTTTAGAAATATAGCGTCATAAGAACGGCATTCTCAACCGGGTCGGAATAATAATTCTTCCTCTCCCCCACCTTTATAAAGCCGAAGCTTGAATACAGCGACCGCGCCGCAGTATTGCTCTCCCTGACCTCAAGCGTAATAAAAGCGAAGCCGTTCTTCTTGCCGTAGTTTACCAAGGTTTGTATCAGCGCGCTGCCTGCTCCTTTTTTGCGGCTACTCTTTTCGACCGCGACATTATATATATAGCCCTCGTCGAGCACAAAGCTCATGCCGATGTAGCCTATCACCATTCCGTCAACCTCCGCGACATAAAACAGCGAGTCTCCGCTGCGCAGAGTTTCTTTAAGGCTCTCTCTTGACCACGGGTGCGCGAAGCACTCGCGCTCAAGCTCAGCAACTGCGTCAAGGTGTGCGCCTGTCATTTTCTCAATTTTCATAGGCTCTGATTATCTCTTCAACGCATACGACAATAATATCGCGGCACATACGGTAAATTTCAACGCTTCCGCCGTAGGGGTCGGCGACGTCCAACACCTCGATTTTTTCCGGCGGATAACCGATGCTCTGAGTGAGTATCATCGCGTGCTCCTGCGACATACAATAAATCTTATCAAATTCACCGATTTGATAATCATATATAAAAGCCGAGCGGTGTTCACTGATATCCACACCGATCTCGCGGCAGACCTCCACAGCGTTGGGAGAGGGTGCCATACCCTTGACCGCCGCCATTCCGCAGCTCACCGCGCGGACGTTTAATCCGCGCTCCTGCGCCGATTTGTTAAAAACCCCTTCCGCCATGGGGCTGCGACAGGTGTTGCCCGTGCAGACAAAGGCGATAACTTTATCCTTTTGCATCATACCACGTCCTTCCGATTGCCGCGTCAGCCGTCAGCGGCACGTCAAGCCTTACGGCGTTTTCCATTTCCTCTTGAAGCAGCTTTGCCGCACGTTCGCTTTCTTCAACAGGCGCCTCGACTATAAGTTCATCGTGAACCTGCAAAATCAATCTTGAACGCATTCCCTCGCGCTTCAGCCGCTCGTCAACGCGAACCATCGCTATTTTGATTATATCGGCAGCGGTTCCCTGGATCGGCATATTCCGCGCCACGCGCTCCCCGAACGCCCTCATCATATGCTTGCCTGAGCTTAGCTCGGGAAGATAACGCCGTCTGCCGAACATCGTTTCAACATAGCCTTCTGTCTTTGCCCTTTCGACGATCTCCTGCATATATTTATCGACTCCGCTGTAGTGAGTCAGATAATTCTTTATATAAAGAGACGCCTCTTTGGTGGTAACTCCGATATCCTTGCCCAGCGAAAACGCGCCGATGCCGTAAACTATTCCGAAGTTTACCGCCTTCGCCCTTACGCGCATGAGCGGAGTTATCATTTCGGGCGGCAGGTTGAACACCTGCGAGGCAGTGATAGTGTGTATATCGTCGCCGTTTTTAAACGCTTGGATCATATTTTCGTCGCCCGAAATATGCGCCAAAACTCTAAGCTCGATCTGCGAGTAGTCGGCGTCAACCAACACCCAGCCCTCTTTAGCACAGAAAAATTTTCTCATTTCACGCCCGAGCTCGGTGCGGACGGGGATATTCTGCAAATTCGGCTCGGTGGAGCTTATTCTGCCCGTCCTCGTTTCGGTCTGGTTAAAGCTCGAATGGATCCTGCCGTCGTCGGCTATGACCTTTAACAGACCCTCGCAGTAGGTCGAGTTCAGCTTTGCAAGCGTGCGGTACTGCAAAACCATTTCAACGATCGGATGCTCATAGCGCAGGCTTTCAAGCACCTCGGCGTTTGTGCTGTAGCCGCTTTTTGTTTTCTTTTTGACGGGAAGCCCCAAATCCTCAAACAGCACCTTGCCTAACTGCTTCGGGGAATTGATATTGAATTTTCCTCCGGCGCTTTGATATATCTCATCCTCAAGCTGTGAGATCTGCTGTGAGAGCATTACGCCGTAATCGGCTATGCCCTGACGGTCAACGCCGAAGCCGATGTTCTCCATTTTTGCTAAAACGCCCGCAAGCGGTATCTCGATATCGTTGAGCAGGCTTTCCTGACCGTTTGCTTTTATCTCGCCGATAAGCTTTTCGCAGAGCTTATCATATTTAGCGAGTGCGCGGTAGGCTTTGTGCTCCTCGGCACAGGCGGGAAGCTCTATCTGATTTGCGGCGCAAAGATTGTCGTCGGTGTAATCCTTTGAGGACGGCTCCAACAGATAAGCGGCAAGCTCAACATCAAATTTACCGCAGCACGGCTCTATTCCGCTGCTGTCGGCATATGCAAAGAGAGCTTTAAGGCTGCGCGTATATACGGTCATGCCGCTGTCGGTTATTATTTTTTCAAATATTTCCGGGTCTTTCGAGGTGTAAATCACTCCGTCGCACATGACCGCAAAGGATTTCAATTCATTTTCGGAAATGTCAAATTTCAGATACGCCTTTTTCTGTTCCTTTATTTTTTCAAGCGGGATATCATTCTCAACGACCGAAAGGACCTCTGTATCCGTTTTGCTTTCTTCAACGGGAGGCTCCCCGTCTAAGCCGAATTTATCAATAAGCGAGAACAGCTCAAGCCTTGCCATATAACGCGAGCAGGCGACTCTGTCTTTGATTTCAACCTTATAATACTCAACGTCGGTGTTTATCGGGGCGTCCTTTACGATTTCGCCGAGCATACGGCTGAGGATCGCGTTGTCCTTTGAAGCCGCTAACTTCTTTCTTACGCCTTCCTTTATATCAAGCTCATCCAAATGCTCGTAAATATAATCAACAGTGTGATAGCGCTTTATCAAATCGCCCGCGCCCTTGGGACCTATGCCCGCCACACCGGGGATATTATCGGAGCTGTCGCCCTGGATAGCTTTGACTTCAATAAGCTCGGCGGGCGTTACGCCGTAATCCTCCATTATTTTTTCAGGGGTGTACAGAATATCGTCCCTGTTGGTGCAGAGGTGAACATGGGTTTTGTCGCTCACAAGCTGTAAGCTGTCGCGGTCTCCCGTGGCAATAACACATTCGTCGCCGCTTTTTTCGCAGGCGGCGGCAAACGTGCCTAAAATATCGTCCGCCTCATAGCCCTCGCAGGTCACGATCTTATAGCCGAGCAGTCCTAAAAGCTCTTTCAGCGGAGGCATTTGAGAGGCAAGCTCGGGCGGCATACCCTTGCGCGTCGCCTTGTAGCCGCTGTAAGCCTTGTGTCTGAAGGTTGGCGCTCTTAAATCAAAGGCAATAGCTGCCGCGTCTGGATTTTCTTCCTTTTCTATTTTTTTAAGCATGGTCAGAAAGCCGTAAATCGCCTGGGTATACTGCCCCTCTTTGTTCGTCAGCGGGCGAATACCGTAAAACGCGCGGTTGACAATGCTGTTGCCGTCAACAACCAAAAGTCTCATAGCTTATACATCACCTCTTTGATAACGCCGTTTTTATAATAGATACGCGGCACGCGCTTTCCTACAAGGCACACGACCTCGTAATTTATCGTGCCCGTGTTTTTCGCGAGAATATCCGCTGTCGGCTCACTCTTGTCCCCGGGACCGAACACAAGAACCTCGTCGCCGATTTTCACATCGTCTATATC
This sequence comes from uncultured Ruminococcus sp., assembly GCA_902777275.1. Taxonomy (GTDB): domain Bacteria; phylum Bacillota; class Clostridia; order Oscillospirales; family Acutalibacteraceae; genus Ruminococcoides. The sequence goes on from CACYTI010000011.1 coordinate 49,097, forward strand.
GGTAACGTCAAGCATCGTCTGATCCATGCAGATCCTTCCGACGATTTTAGCCCGCTTGCCGTTCACCAGCATATAGCCGTCCTGAGCGTTCATTCGCACAAAGCCGTCGGCGTAGCCTATCGGCACGGTCGCGATTTTCATGTCGTGTTCGGCGGTGAAGGTTCTGCCGTAGGAGATATCTGCGCCCTTCTTTAGATTTTTAACATAGGCTACGGTGGTTTTTAGCGTCATGGCAGGCTGCAAATCAAGCTTGCCCGCAAGCTTAGGTGACGGAGCCAAGCCGTAAAGGATTATTCCCGCGCGCACCATGTCGCAATAGGTTTTTTCGTAGTCCTCAATAGCGCCGCTGTTTGAACAGTGGGCTATCGGAATATTCAGTCCCGCCGATTCAAGCGCGCTGCGCACATAAGAAAAGTTTTTGTACTGCTTTTCTGTAAATTCTCTGCCCTCATCGCTTTCGTCGGAGACGCAGAAATGCGTGAACAGACCCTCAGGCTGCAAATTCGTGAGCGCGCAGGCTTCAAGGATCTCCCCGATCGAATCATCGTCGCGCGGAAACTCCTGACACATAAAACCGATGCGGCTCATTCCCGTGTCACACTTGATGTGTATCTTGCACACGCAGCCGTATTCGGCACACTGAGCCGAAAGCGCCTTGGCGTAGTCGAGCGAAAAGACCGCCTGAGAAATATTGTACTGCGCAAGCCGCTGAGCGTCGCGCACAGGCGTATAACCCAAAATCAGGATCGGCAGCTTCACCGCTCCCGACGCGCGTATCTCGATGCCCTCGTCTATATTTGAAACAGCGAAAAAGTCGGCTCCGAGCCGCTCGTATATGTGCGCCAGCTCAACTGCACCGTGTCCGTAGCCGTCGGCTTTTATGACACAGCAAATCTTCGCCCTGTCTCCAATCTTGTTTTTTATCTCATTAAAGTTGTGCGTTATCGCGTCAAGCGATATCTCCGCCCATGTTCTTCTTACAAAATCCATACGCCGCTCCTTTGGTAAGGTACTCATAGATTATTATATTATACTCTTATTTCTTCAGCAAATCAACAATTTGTAAAAGATTGGAAAAATTTTTTCGGATTTGTCCTGTTTAATTGTTTAAATCACTTGATTTTCTTGTCTTCTTTTGCTATTATATATGGGTGTGCTTTAACGCATTAAATAATTAATACAGGAGGAACATTATGAGTACAGACAAAATTATTACTTTGGTCGCGTTTGCGTTTTACATGGTTCTGATGATCCTCATCGGCGTGTTCTACTCAAGGAAGACCAAAAATAATGAAGACTATTTTCTGGGCGGCAGAAATTTAGGCGGCTGGACAGCGGCTCTTTCGGCACAGGCTTCCGACATGAGCGGATGGCTCCTTATGGGCTTGCCGGGCTCGATTTACTTAGCGGGCTCGGGCAAGATGTGGATCGCCATCGGTTTGCTTATCGGTACTATCCTCAACTGGTACCTCGTTTCATCGCGACTCAGAAAATACACTATCGTAGCGGACAACTCGCTCACCATTCCCAGCTTTTTCCAAAACCGTTACCGCGACAAAACGGGAGTTATCAAAATCGTCGCGGCAATCATCATCGCGATATTCTTCGCGGTTTACACTGCTTCGGCATTCAGCGCGGGCGCAAACCTCTTCGCTGTGCTTTTCGGCGACAGCATTGACAACGCCTACACCGTCGGTCTTATCATCGCGGCAGTGGTAATTCTTGTTTACACCCTGCTCGGCGGCTTTAAGGCTGTTTGCACCACCGACTTCATCCAGGGCATGCTCATGCTCGTGGCTATTTTAGCGGTGCCGATCGTTGCGTATATGATGCTGACATGGAACCAGGGCTTTGCGGAAGCGTTGCTCGGACATAAAATTCCCAACTTTGACGGCGCAGTAAACAACATCTCAGATCCCTTAAGCTATATCAGCCTGTTCCGCGACGGCGAAGGCAACCCTGTCGGCGCTACCGACATCATCTCCGGTCTTGCTTGGGGTCTGGGCTACTTTGGTATGCCGCATATCATTATCCGCTTTATGGCTATCAAGAGCGAGGCAGAAGTTAAAAAATCCAGAAAAATCGCAATCGTCTGGGTTATCCTTTCCCTTACCGCTGCCTGCTTCGTTGGTCTTGTTGCCAGAGGCGCGCTTGACAAGGTGCTCTTCAGCGTAGCTCCCGGAGCAGACGGTCAGCTTGTGGCAGACAATAAGAGTCAAACCGTGTTTATTGAATTGATCCGTCAGATATTCTCCGGCAACGGCATTCTGATCTTTATCGGCGGCATTTTCCTCTGCGGCATTTTAGCGGCTATCATGTCCACCGCCGACAGCCAGCTTCTCGTCACATCCTCCGCGATTTCCGAGGATATGTACAAGGGCGTTATCAAGAAGGACGCCTCCGAGAAAAAAGCTCTTATGGTCGGCAGGATCGCGGTTATCATTGTAGCGGTCATCGCTTTCTTCATCGCGCTTGACCCCAACTCGAGCGTTATGGATCTTGTTTCCGACGCCTGGGGCGGCTTTGGCTCTGCGTTCGGTCCCGTTGTTCTGCTTGCGCTGTTCTGGAAGCGTTCTACCCTTGCAGGCGCTATTTCGGGTATGATCACCGGTACCGTATTCACCTTGGTTTGGTCATACATTCCAATCAACGGTGCAGTGCTGGGTGATTCCACCGGAATTTACTCGCTGGCAATAGGCTTCCCGCTCGCGCTCTTTGTCAACTTTGTAGTTTCGCTCATCAGCAAAAAGCCCTCCAAGGAAATGATCAAAGAGTTTGAATCGATCAAGAAGGTTGAAATTTAAGTACGTTTTTTACATGATATAACTTCCGCTCCCCTGACTATCCCGCAAAGGAAAGGCAGGGGATTTTTTATGTGCAGTCGGGCAATTTTTCACTTATCCTTGAATTTTTTACGAATTCATGTTATAATATAAAAAGCTATAATATCGAGGTTCAGCGCGCCGATTCGGGAGCTATTGCTCAGAGGGCAAGGTATCATTCAGCTGCTCTCGATGTCAATTCTCTTCCCGGCGGAACACCGTTTGTAAAGCTTCCCGATTCATATGTGATTTTCATCACGGAAAATGATGTGCTGAAAGGCGGCAAACCGTTATATCATGTTGAGAGAAGCATTATAGAGATATCCGAGCTGTTCAGCGACGGATCGCATATTATTTATGTGAACGGCGCTTATCAAAATATAGAAACCGCGATCGGAAAGCTGATACATGACTTCAAGTGCAAAAGCGCCGGAGAAATGCTTTGCGAGCCGATGGCGGAAGTGACCTATAAATTCAAAAACACCGATAAAGGAGTTTATTATATGTGCAAGGCAGTAGAAGAGTACGGATTAAAGCAACTGAACAAAGGCAGAATGGAAGGTAGGATGGAAGGCAAAATGGAAGGTATATTGGAATCGGTGATAAAGTTTATCAAAAAGGGTAAGCTTTCCTATGAGGAAATTGCCGATAATTTTGATATGCCCGTGGAAGAGGTTCGCAAGTTGGCGGCACAGACAAACTAAATTTTTTAACTCGATCCCCCCGCTCATCCCGCAAAGGACAGGCAGGGGAGGTTTTGGCGATCCGACATATAATAACGAGCTGTCGCAAAGCAAGCGGCAGCTCGTTGTTTTTTCAGCTAAAACTGATTTGTCTTAATTTTGTGCTCTTTGTGCTGTACACATAATCGAAATAGAAGCTCAGCGCGGTTCCGTCCGAATAGGAATAGTCGAAAATCATTTCGTTATAATCCTCGTGGGAGTACATAAATATCCGATTCGGTTTTCTGAGAACAGAGAGGATATCGTCCATATTTGAGCTGTTGTTCAAGCCTTGATAGGAAAAGCCTACTCCGTCAGACGGATCGATATAAACAGAGGTAATTACACAGCTGTTAAGAGAATGCTTTGAACTTTTTTTGTTTTCAACCCAAGCTCCTGCTGACTTATAATTATAAAACAAATGTATTGATTCACTTTTGCCCGCGTCCAAGCTTATCGGCGATTCATTCGCGAGCGTATAACCATTTAATATCATTTGGGCGACGGTCGTTTCATCGGGGATCACAGTTGCTCCGCCTTCAAGTTGAATGGAATTCGACGGAGCAGAAAAATCATCCTTGCTCTTAATGTTCCATGAGGCACTGCATTCTTCGTAATTGCCGTCTTTATCATAGCTAATATAACCTTGATTTTCCATTTCATTGGAAGTGTAATCCGACAAATCTAATTTCTGTTCCAGATAATCAACCATAGCTATGAAGACTGCGTTGTCGTGCGCGGCGTCGGGAGATAATGTCCCTGTCGGCGCGGTCGATGAATTTGAGGAGGCTTCGGTACTTTTTGAGTAGATATTTTTTGCTATATTTACACCTACCGGCACAGCCTCTATCGCATAAATGCCGGCTAAAATATATACTCCTATCCTGACCCAGAGCGCAAGCGGCTTTAAATAATTGATATTGATACGGTAATTGGCGTAGAGCAGAAAAATAAGTACGGCGAACATAATTATCAGCGTAGCTGCCAAGTCATTCTCAGCAACAGGCTTGATTGCGGTATTATAAACGATCAATGCAATATGCAGCGCAAGAACAACTCCCGCGATAACGCGCATCAACGTTCCGGGATAATACTCCTTCTTTTTCGGCTTTGTTTTTTCCTGCTTGATCTGTTCGGGCGGCGTGCTCCAATCGGGCTTTTTATAATCCTTTGGTGCAGAACCCTGCTTGCGGTCGGCGGGCGACCGTTTTTCCGCGTCCTCCGTTGGTGTGCCGTCCCATATTTTTGAGACCGACTGCTTGTCAGCATCAAGTGTTTTGTAAGGATCCTTCGTTGAAGCCCCCTGTCCGCCCGTATATGGATTATTCCGCGCAGAGTCAATAAGGTTCAGCAGCTCGGTCACGCTTTGACAGCGGTCGGCTGAGCGCACTGCAAGACCGTACATGAGCGCTTTTTCCATAGCGGGGGAAATATTGACTCCAAGCTTTGACGGTGGCTTTAGCCTGTCGTCAGACAGTCTGTCAAGCGATTCATCGGGAACCTTTCCCGTAATGCAGCAGTAAATCGTCGCGCAAAGCCCGTAAACATCCGTCCACGGTCCCTGCTTGCCGTTGCGCCTGTACTGTTCTTCCGGAGCGAAGCCCGGCTTTAGCATTACCGACATTGAGCGCACGTCGCCGTTAAAGACCTTTGCCGAGCCGAAGTCCATCAGCTTTATCCCGCCCGACTTCAGCCGCATTATGTTGTCAGGGCTGATGTCGCGGTGGATCATGCCCGCCTTGTGAACCTTTACAAGCGCATTCATCACAGGCATTAGCATATCTATCGCCTTGTTAACGCTCATTTTGCCGTTTTTGATCAGATAATCTCTCAGGTCGGTGCCGTTGAGATATTCCATTATGATATAAGCCGTGTTGTTTTCGTCGATATAGTCGGTCACGTTAACAATGCCCGGCTCGTCGTTAAACTTCACGAGCGTTTTTGCCTCGGTCAAAAAACGTGCCTTACCGTGCTCGTATTCATCACGGTCGCTTTCGGTCACGGACACCTTGTTGCCCGCGGCGGAAACGCGGTAGGTGAAGCCGTGAGGGTAATACTCCTTTATGGCAACATTTACGCCGAGCTTATTGCTTCCCAGATAGGTTATGCCGAAGCCTCCCTCGCCCAATACTCCTATAATTGTGTATCTGCCCCCCAAAACCGTGCCCTTCGGCAGGTGGTGCGGCTTTGCTTCCTGAATATTTCCGACATGACAATACGGGCAGATCACAACGTCGCCCTTGTCGCGCTTGCAATTGTTACAAATCATCAAACCCCTCAAATCAAGCAAAAAAGCTGCCTGAGATAATACGGCAGCCCTTTTGAATTTTCTGTGTATTTTATTTCTTCGCAAACGGGTTGGGGATATTGCCCAAGAAGCCCTTTGACTGCTTGATGATATCCTTTGCCTGAGACTTGTCCATGCCGAACTTTGCGTTGAGCTCGTCGGCGATCTTATTCTCGTCGCCGCCGCTCATAACGATTTCAGCGATTTTACCGATATCATCCATACTAAAGCCCATTTTGCTCAAAAACGAAAAATCCATTTCTGTTCCTCCTTGTATTATTTAGCCCGTTCAACCAACACGCAGGTCACGTTGTCGTTGCCACCGTGGTTAAGCGCGGCTCTGACAAGCTCCATTGTGGGGCTATCGGGATTGTTTACTATTATTTCCTGAATCTCATCCTTTGTAAGCTCGTCATAAAGACCGTCACTGCACAGCAGAAGCTTGTCGTGCTTCTTGAGCAACACAGGCTCATAAAACAGCGGGGACACACCCTGACGGTAGTAATCCACGCCGAGAAAAGCAGTCAGCTTGTGGCTGTCGTTGCTTTGCTCCGCCTCCTCAAGCGTGTAGATGTTCGCCTCGTACTTCTTCATTGCAAGCGTCTGGTCTTTGGATATCTGTGACAGGGAACCGTCGCGCAGCAGATATATCCTGCTGTCGCCGAGCGAGAACGGGTAAATAACTCCGTTTCTTATTACAGCAGCAGCTACGGTGCTGCCGCCTGTGCGGCACTTGTTCTCCTCCAGAAAATTGCGGATCTCGTCGTTGGCGCTCTGAATAAACACGCTGACCAGCTCGTCCATCGGCTTGTCGGGAGAATCCTTGAGCATACTGTACAGCCCCTTTGCTATCTGAGACGAAATGAACGAGGCGTACTCACCCTTTGACTCGCCCCCCATTCCGTCAAAAACGGCGGCAAGCAAGGGCGCCTGATGCTCGGACTCAAAGCTGACATTCTTGTATTCAAGCTTCTTAGACACACTGTTGATTGTGAAATTGTCTTCATTATTGCTGCGAACCAACCCCTTGTGGGTAGTCAGAAAAACCTTGTACCGCTCAGCCGACGCAGCAGCTTTTTTCTCATTTTGCTCCATATCATTTACCGATCAAGAATCTTTGTTTCTCAGTTTTAATGCAACTATACTTGCCGCTATGTTGAAAGCGGTGATCAATATACACGCGCCCCACGCCGCTAACAGCCTGATAACCTCCGGCTTGTAGAAATCGCTTGCCATCGCGTTTGAAATAGTTATCATCTGTGTTTCGGGTGATTTCGCAAGCGCCTGCTGAACGCCCGTTGGGATCGAGTTCAGGTCACACTCACAGCCGAACGCCGACATTCCCCACTTGCTGAGAGTAATATACGAAAATGCTTCGGAAGCGCCCGAAAGACTGAACAGCACGCCGCTCATTACAAGCTGAACGATGAGCACAAACGGCATAATAGTCATGGCGGTAGTCGGTGTGCTCGAAATCGAAGAGATCATAAGACCCAGCACCGCCGCACCGAAGGTGAGCAGATAAATCGTGATAAAGTTTTCGACATACACCGAGATCAAAAGATGTGCGGGTGACTTGTCAAACTTCATAAAGATACAGCAGATAATAAATATTACTATCGTCTGAGCCAAACAGAGCAGCGCCTGCCACAGCACATGGGCGGCAACATAAGATGACATCTTCATCCCCTGGCGGTACTCCGCGCGGATTATCTCATGCTCCTTGCATATACTCTGGATCGAGTTGAATATGCCTATCCAGATACAAGCCGAAGCGAGTGTGAAAAAGCCTGAATTTGTACAATCAAAGTTTGCGAACATATCGGGTCCCGTGATCAGCGCGACGATTGATGAAATTATCGCGGCAAACACCAGATACTTCCATGAGTTTTCACGAAGCGCGATCCTGAACAATTTTTTAAAATATACATGCGTCTGAACGGCGAAAGAGGTATCATTCATATACAGGTCTCCTTTGTGCTGAGTAGTACTTCTCAATATAATAGTCGGCTCTGCCCTTGCCGCCCTCATAAGGCGGATTGATTTCTATCATAATATCCTGAAGCTTATTAACGCCGAAATGCTCCTTTGCCTCGTCAACACCGCCGAAGAATGCCAGGTGTCCCGCGTTGTCCTTTGAGCTTTTGGCGAGAACGACAACCTTATTGAACAGCGAACGACCCGTATCAACATCTATGGCGTCATCGGGCTCGTGCGAAATAACCATTACTATTTTGTCGTTTGTTGCTATTTCTTTAAGGATCTCCATTTGCTGAGTACGCGAGGCGGCGTCAAGTCCCGAATCGGGCTCGTCGCAGATAAATACCTTCTGGAAGCCCACAAGCTGGTAGGCAACCGCGACCTTCTTTTTCTGTCCGCCGCTGAGCTGTCTTATAAGGTGGTTTTCAAGGTTCTTGATTCCGACCTTTTGCATAATATCGTCGATTCGTCTCAGCTTCTCTTCCTTTGAGTAGTTCTTGCGGTCAAGCTTGATGTCTGCGATGTCCATTAATGTGTTTTTGACCGTGTCGTTGACCCTGAGAGTCAAAAACTGCGGGACAAGACCGATCTGCGACTTCATGCTCTTGAAGTTCTCGTAAAGGTTCTGACCGTTCAGGATTATGCGTCCGTCCGCTTTGCCGTCGCCCAGAATGGCTTTTACAAGCGTTGTTTTGCCCGCGCCCGAGCCGCCGAGGATCAGCACGAAATCTCCGCTGTCTACCTGGAAACGAATGTCGCGAAGCAGGGTTTTTCTGCCGAAATCGACCGTCTTTTTTTCTATGCGCACAACAAGATTGCCCGTGCTCTCTCTCGGATTGTTAAAAATCAGCGTATTGCCGATTATAATAATAGTTGTGTTTGCAAGCTTGATAACGTCATGGTCGCATACATGGCTGCTGCCCTCAACCCCCTTGCCGTTAACGCTTACACCGTTCTGGCTGTTGTTGTCAAACAAAGTCCACCCGTTGTTGCTTCGGCTGAGAATAGCGTGCTCGCGTGAGGCTGCGAGGTCGGTCAGGCGGATCACATTGTTTTCGCCTCTTCCGATCGTTATGTTGACAAGTCTGCTCGTGTTAAACAGCCTCCAAGACTCATCGTAGCGCAAACTGGTACAAAAAATCATAAGAACCGCTTCGGGATGAGGCTGATTAAGTGTTTTGCGGTCAACACGGATAATATCTCCGTCGGTAAGGCGGCAGGCGCGTGAGCCGCGCTCGTTGTACCGCTGTAACTTTTTGCCGTTTATATAGGTACCGTTCAGGCTGTTGTTGTCTATATAATAATACACACCCTCGCTGTCGTCGTACACAAACTCGCCGTGACGCCTGCCCACGATTGCGGATTGTACGGTGATATCACACATGGGACCCTGGTAAATCCGACCGAAGGTCATATCTCCCCTGAGCGGAACCACCCTTGGCTGACATCTGTAATCCACAATAAGCAGTGTCGCGGGGAGCACCGGAGCCGGATGGTAATACATTGTTCTTTGCAGTTCCATTTTTTAACCCCTATTGTTTTTAGTCATTTCTTCTTTTATTTTACACTGTGCAAATACACATGTCAAGTTTTTTGGTGCAAACATTTTGTGTTTGTTTTCAACAAATACTTTTCATTCAAACGCTGTTGCTGTTATTGACACTTTGTTATTTATGTATTATTATAAAGCTATATCAAAGAAAGGAGTTTTTTGGAAATATGGATTGTATTATAGAAACCAAAAATCTTGTAAAGCGTTACGGGCACAATAACGCCGTTGACAATGTTTCGATCCATGTCAAAAAGGGCGCGATTTACGGCTTGATCGGCAAAAACGGCGCGGGCAAAACTACGCTGATGAAGCTGATTTTGGGGCTTTCACGCTCCAACTCGGGTGAAATATCGCTCTTCGGCAGCAACTCTGACCTCGACGAAAAGCGGAGAAACATCGGCTCGCTGATAGAGGAGCCCGCACTATACAAAAGCGAAACCGCGCTTGAAAACCTGCGCCGCTTTGCAATTTTGGTTCCGACTTCCGAGGAGGATCTTCACAAGCTGCTTGAGCTTGTCGGCTTGCAGGATGCGGGAAACAAAAAGGCGGGCAAATTCTCTTTGGGAATGCGCCAAAGGCTCGGCATAGCGATAGCGCTGCTTGGCAAGCCCCAGCTCTTGGTTCTCGACGAGCCTATCAACGGACTCGATCCTGCGGGAATAAAAGAAATCCGCGATATTATTCTTGAGCTGAACTCAAGGGGCATCACCTTTTTGATTTCAAGCCATTTGCTGGACGAGCTCGGCAAAATCGCAACGGTATACGGAATTATGTCGGACGGAAAGCTCACGGAAGAAATAACCGCTGAGGAATTAAACGAAAGGTGCCGCACTTTTCTCAGTGTTAAAACCGACGATTCCGAAAAAGCGGCGCAGGCTCTTCTTGACTGGCAGCCCGGACTTAGGGTGGAAACGGACGGCAGCTCGGTGCATATCACCTCTGAGGTAGAGGACACCTCCGAGATAATAATTACGCTGGTAAACGCCGGGGTGCGCGTATATGAAATGAGAAACGAGAGCATCGGGCTTGAGGACTTCTTTATTGAAAGGCTGGGATAAAATGAGAAATCTGCTTATTTTTAACTTTCGCAAGCTGCGCCGTCAAAAAAGCTTTTACATATGCGTCGGAATAATGCTTGTTATGATTCTTATTACGGCGTCTATGTACAAGGCGCTTGAAGCTATGCTCAGCGACACGGGTTTAAACCAAAACGCAAGCTCGACCACACAGCTTTTAAACGCTATGATGACCGGCACGGGCTTTGCGCTGTCGGGCTTGACAAACAGCAGCTTCATAATGATTTTCGGCATTATCACAGCGCTGGCTGTATGCGACGATTTTGAGCAGCACACCGTCAAAACTATTTTCGGCAGAGGCTACTCACGTGTGAAATACTACTTTTCAAAGTTAGTCGCGACCTTAACCTCTGCGACCGCCGCGTTTGTGCTCATCACAGCCTGTTCCTTTGGTCTGGGAGCCGCGTTTTTCGGGCTGAACAATGTTCAATTCGGAAAAATCGCCTCGCTGATCGGAGTTCAGTACATCGCCGCGCTTGCCGCCGCATCGCTGGTGTTTATGCTCAGCTTCCTTTTGAAGAAAACCGGTCTTTCGATCGCCGCCGTTATCATAATACCCTCGGTGCTCGATTTGATCATGACCCTCTTAGACTATATGCTGAACCTGAAGGATATGCACATCACCGATTTATGGCTGACAACCATTTTCACCGATTTGGCAAATATTTCAATTCAGCCGGGCAGAATCCTATCTTGTCTGTTTATCGCTCTCGGATATATCGCAGTGTTCGTTTCATTAGGCGCAATATTCGCAAGGAAAACAGAGGCGTAAACTAACATTATAAAAAGCTATATAATAAATCGGGCGGGCTGTCTGCACAGTCCGCCTTGATTTATTTTCGGTGATCCCCGATATTTTACAAATTAAGTATTGAATCAGTATCCGGTAGATTTTATATTTATTGCCACAATAATGTCATACTCGCCGTCGCGTGCGCTGCATACGCAGTTGAACTCATAATCCGACCAATCCTGACCGGTTATTGAGGTCGCCTCGTTTTCCGCAAGGCTGATAAAATCGGACTCCGCCTCATTATAGGACTTGTTGTTTACTCCTTCGGTTCCCATGCTGTAGCTGTCCCCTTGGAGAGAGGTGTTCCTTGTCATTCCAAGTGACTCAAGGTGACTTATTACCGCCGCTGTCCAGCGCTCGGCGTTAGCCGCAGTCACAAGCTCCTTGTGCGTGAGCACCGTGTCGTCCGTGATGTCCTGTTCGACACGCTTAACGATGATGTCGCAGGTCGCCTTATGACCGTTATGAGATGTAACGGTAATTGTGCTTGTGCCCGCCGTTACTCCCGTGATTGAAACGGTCTTGCCCGAAACCGAAGCGCGCACATTGCCGTTGCTTGCTGTTACCGTGCAGGTCTTGTTAGCTGCGTCAGCCGGAGTAAAGCTGATATCAAGCGTCTTTGTTTCGCCCGTATTCAAATCGATCGAGACCTCGCTGAGCGAGATCGAAGTAACCGCAAGAGCAAGGATCTGCTCCTGCATTTCGCTTTGAATAGAGCCTATCCGCGGATTAATGTTATCGGCGGTAATACCGTCATCCGGCACGTGCACATTAAGCGTTGTCGGCTGCGTTGCGGAGCTTAACGCGGGAACCGTGGCAGTAATCTTCGATTTGGGAGCGGTTGTAGCCTGAGTTGCCTTTGTCGATGGATTGGTAGAAGCGGTACTTGACGCCGCGGAAGTATCCGCCGAAACTTTCGCCTCGGAGGACGGGTCGTAATACCTTCCTTCGCCCGCGGGATAAACCCGGTTGACTGCCTCGCCCGCCGCGATTTTATCGGGTGACGAGGAGCACGCGGTCATTGCCGCCGCGCCGAGTATTGCCGCAAGCAAAAAAGGTAATATTTTATGTCTCATGTAAATTATCCTCTTTTCACAATTGCGCCGAGCTTATTCCTCGGAATAGAGAAAGCTATGTTGTTGGCGTGATCGCCTACTCTTTCAAGAATAGTCAGCATATCCAAATATACAGTGCCGTTTTCAGCGCTGCAAACACCGCTGTTCATTCGGCTGATGTGATTGAATTTATAAATTTTAACGTGGCTGTCAAGCGAGCTTTCCGTCTCGATAACAGCTTTTGCGATTTCAAAGTCTACACTTTGGGCGTTAAACAGCGAAAAACCGTCCTCAAGCAGCTTTGAAACCATTTCGTCAAGGTGATGCAGCTCACCAATGGCGGCGTCGGTAAACTTAACCTTGTTCGACATCATCTCCTTGGCGTGCTCAACGATATTCTCGGCATGGTCGCCGATTCGCTCCATATCCTGAATAGCCGAATACATAACGCCCATCGTTTTGCGGTCGCTGTCCAGAATATCAAGACCGTTGATTTTTACGATATATCTTGTTATTTCATGTGTCAGGAAGTCAATTAACTTCTCATTCTTCTGAACCTTCTCGACAAGGGTGGCATCACCGTCAAAGAAAGCAGTCATGGCATAGTGGTAATTTTTGCACACTAACTCGCCCAAACGCTTGCACTCGTTTTCAACCGAGAGAACCGCCATGGGAGGCGTGGTGAGAATACGTGTATCGAGGTAAACGGTTTCCATTTTCTCCTTTTCCTCGTCTGTATCGGGGAGGATAAACCTTGTCAGCTTTTCGATCCAGCCCGAGAACGGCAGGAGAACAACGGTGATCGTTATATTAAAGATTATGTGAGTAGCTGAGATCTGTGAAGCGAGCCCGAATTTGGACGCAGGCAGAATCATCTCGATCCATGACGTGAACGGCAGGAATATTGTGATCAGCGTCATTATCAGCGCTCCGATAGCACTTATAAGGAAGTTCGCCAGAGCGATCTGTTTTGCGGTGCGGTTCGCTCCCATAGATGATAACAGTGCCGCAGAGCAGGCGCCCACGTTAAAGCCGAAAATAACGAACACAACCTGATCAAGACTTGTGACAACGCCCGCCATCGCGAGAGCCATCATAATACCGACAGATGCCGAGGAGCTTTGAATGATACCTGTGAAGACAACGCCCACAAGAATTCCGATAAGCGGGAATGAAAGCTTATCTACAATGCTTGTGAAAGCCGCGCTCTCGCCCATCCACTTCAAGTTCTCACTCATAAGCGACAAGCCGAGGAAGAGCATACCGAAGCCAGCTGAAATCTGACCGTAGTATTTAATGTTGTTCTTGCGCGAGAATGTGATAATTACGGCGCCGATGAAAATAAATATCGGCACATACGCCTTGATGTCTATCGCCATCAGCAGCGAGGTGACGGTCGTACCTATCTTGGCACCGAACAAAATTCCTATCGCCTGTCCTAACTCCATCAAGCCCGCGTTCGCAAAACCGACCACCATAGCGTCGGTAGCTGATGAACTTTGGATGACGCCCGTGACAAGCACACCTACAAGCATAGCGATGAACTTGTTACTTGTGATTTTTTGTAGCAGCACCCTCAGTTTGTTACCTGCGGCGAGTTCAAGTCCCTCACCCATGTTTTTCATGCCTATCAAAAACAGGCCGAGTCCGCCCAGCGCCAGAATAATCTTCAGAATAATAGCTTGAGTAGTCATAATTTCCATCCCATTCGCGAAACTATATAATTGTTCTCTCTTCTCACACAAGCCTGCACATAACAAGACTTTGAAATATTATAACATATTTCTCAGCAATTTTCTACAATTTTTTTGCACAAATTGAATTTTCGGAACAATATTTTAGTTAAGCGGGTATTTTGTGTCACTGAGTCCCGAATGTCTTGACAAACCATATGCAGACGGCTATAATAGCCCAAAAAGAAGATGAACGGGGCAATGCATCACATGAAAAAAATCCTTGCCGCAGCCTTGGCGGTCTGTTTGATTATAATATTATTTTGCTTTTGCGGCTGTCAAAGCTCCGACAAACCCGGGGCTATGCCCGCCATTAAAATGCCTGTTGAAATCATTCACCGCGAGGATTCCGCACCTCAGCCAAATGACGCGACCTGCTCCGAGGCTTCTCTGAAATAAAAATGCAGAATGGACAAAATGGGCAAATTATGAAGTTGCTTTCTGTGCAAAACCGGCTCAACGCCCGCGAAAGCCCTGAGCCGGTTTTGATCATCCGTTTAAAATATACGCCGCCAGGTTAAGATACGAGGCGAACAGCACCCAAACCGTGTAAGGGATCTGCAAAAGGCCGGCAGTTTCGTCGCGGCGGTAAAACCTAACCGTCATCACAATAACCAAAACCGCTAAAGCAGCGATCCAGAAAAACGAGAACAGCCGCCACTTCAACACGAAGAAGAACACAGGCCACAGCAAATTCACCGCAAGCTGAGCGCAATACACCCTTCGCGCTCCCTGATCATCCAAGCCCTTATCGCGCAGGATCCCGTAAGACACACCCATCAGCGCATACAGCAAGGTCCAGACGATCGGGAACAGCACGGCGGGCGGGGCGAGCGGAGGTTGCCTGAGCGAGTCGTAATCCATAAAGCCCGATATCAGCAGACCGACAACCGCCCCCAGCGCAAGCGGTATAAACACCGAAACAGCGTAGATTTTTATTTTTTCACGGTTCAAACTAATCAATAACACCACTCCTCGACGTGCGTTTTTGTGTTATTGTATGCTCAAACCGCGCATGATATGCCTGCGGCACGAAAAAAATTTGACACTTAAGATTTCAGGCGCACAGCGGCTTTATAATTCAAAGTCGTGCAGAAGTGCAAAAAATTTATGGCAAGATACCGTTTTCCGATAACAGCTAAATAAGCGGAAACCGCTCTTTAAAATCCATGTTAAAAGGCTGACCTCCTGCCGGTCAGCCTTTTGGTTATTTCTTTTTCTTGTTAGACAATGCACGTTCAAGCCAGATATCGGCGATATCCATGGCAAGATATAAGCCGCTTTTTTCGCTTGACTTGATCAACTGCTTGCGCGGAGAAAGATATGGGTCGGTAGCCATAAGTTGAACCGTGACCTTATCCGCGATCTCCTCACCGCCCACATTTTTTTTGCTTTTTATCTGCAATCTGATCACATACGGCTCTTCCATGTTGCCGTAATAGATCTCATCGCCGCAGCGCACCAGAGGTCTGCCCTTGTAGGTGAAAAACTCACCTGACTTTTTGCCGTCTGCCACAAGGCATCAATCCTTTCTAAGCTCTATACATTAAGGTATGACTTAACAAGTGCTTCCAGCAGGTCGTCACGGTCAATTTTGCTTATAATATTACGTGCGTTATTAAAGGTGGTGATGTAGGTGGGATCCTCCGAAAGAATATATCCTACAATCTGATTGATGGGATTATAGCCCTTTTGTCTCAACGCGTCATAAACAATGGTCAGCCCGGCCTTGATTTGATCGTCTTTTTCCTCGCCAAGCGAAAATATCATTGTCTTATCTAACATACTGAAACACCTCCTAAGTATCTATTCTGTAATTATACTACATATTTTCAAAAAGTGCAACCCCCTTTTTGGTCGGCTGCTGAGCGTGACGCTCGACCCGATCCGCAGTTGATTGAGCCGACAATCAGTTCGCGCTTCTGAACGTCAATTTGTTTATGGGGTTGGTTCACGCGCTTTATATTCATTACCTGGAATCACTTTTGACAGGGGCAAGCCCTGTCCTTACACGCACAAGGATTACGGCTTTTTTACCGGCAGCACCCGTTAAAACGCGGCGTTAACGGAATGGTATCTCTATATGGCGCTGTCCAAAGCTGACTACGCCTTTTAAAGGACAACCTTCCTTCAACAGCACGATTAAACGCGGGAATTGAAGGAAGGCTTTAAAAATACTATTTTATATTAAACAATTGTATCCAAATACGCGGTAACCTCCGCTTCGGTTGCCATCGCCATAACCTTTTCGGCGATCGCGTCGGCTTCCGCCTTTGTCCACTTTGCAATATTCTTTCTGACCTTGAGCACCGAGGGAGCCGAAACGCTGAACTCGGTAAGGCCGAAGGACATCAGCAGCGGGATCATCTTGGGATTAGCAGCAGCCTCGCCGCACATTCCGACGGGGATACCCTCAGCCGCGCCGCACTCGATAATGCGCTTGATCATGCGCAAAACGCTGGGCTGCATGGGAGAATACAGATAGGAAACATCGCTGTTGCCGCGGTCGGCAGCCATCGTGTAGCCCGTGAGGTCGTTTGTGCCGATGCTGAAGAAATCGGCTTCCTTCGCGAGCAAGTCGGCTATAACACCCGACGCCGCCGTCTCTGTCATAACGCCGACCTTGATATTCTCGTCATAAGCGATTCCCGACGCCTTGAGGTCAGCCTTTGCTTCCTCAACAAGCTCCTTGCCTTCGCGAAGCTCTTCAACTGCTGTGATAAGCGGGAACATAATGCGGATGTCGCCAAACGCGCTCGCGCGGAGAATAGCCTTTATCTGCGCCTTGAACATATCGCGGTTCTTAAGGCAGTAACGGATAGCGCGGAAGCCCATGAACGGGTTTTCTTCCTTAGCGAGTCCTAAATACGGGATCTCCTTGTCGCCGCCTATATCGAGCGTGCGGATGATCAACGGCTTGCCCTTGAGAATAAGCGAAGCCTGCTTGTACGCGTCGAACTGCTCGTCCTCTGTGGGGAGCTGGTTCCTGTCCATAAACAGGAACTCAGTGCGGAAGAGTCCCACACCCTCGCCGTCAGCCTCAACAGCCTTCGTCGCGTCCTTTGGAGTGCCGATATTGCAGAACAGCTCGTACTCGATCCCGTCTGCGCTCGCCGTGACCTTGCCGCGCAGGTTTTCAAGCTCGCGCTTCTCGCGCAGGAACGCCTCGCGCTTGTTGCTGTATTCGTCGATCTGTTCTTCGGTGGGAGCGGTGATGACGTCGCCCTTGCTTCCGTCTACTATTATAAGCTGGTCGCTCGACAAAAAGCTCACCGCGCTGTTTACGCTGAGTACGGCGGGAATTTCAAGCGCACGCGCCAAAATCGCGGAGTGCGAGGTCTGGCTGCCGGTTTCGGTAACGATACCGACGATATTTTCCTTTTTGATGCCCGCTGTCATCGAAGGAGTAAGCTCCTTCATTACAAGAATCGTGCCCGCGGGAGCGTCGCTGATTTTAACTTCCTTAACGCCGAGCAAAATGCCGATAACGCCGTCACGGATATCGCGAACGTCCGCCGCTCTCTGCATGGTGAGATCGTCGCCCGTTGCGGAGAACATATCTATAAACATTTTGCAAATCTGGTCAACAGCCGCCTCGGCGCACTGGTTAGCCTTGATAAGGTTTTCGATCTCTCCGCCCATAAACGGGTCGCGGATTATAGCGATGTGACCCTCAAGGATCTCAGCCTCTTTGTCGCCCGTTGACTTACGGATAGCGTCCGCCTGCTCCATGGTGTTGTCGCAGAACTTATCTACCGCATCGCGGTAACGCGCAAGCTCCGCCTCAACATCGGTTATCTCTTTCGGAGTATATTCAAGCGTCTGCTCGGCAATTATCATAACTCTGCCTACGCCGATGCCCTCGGACGCGCCTATACCTTTAAGCATAATATATTCACCTCGTAATTCATATTTTGAATAAAGGGAAGCGGAAGCCGCCTCCCTTAAATTCATTTTGAGTCACCTTAAAAGTGACATTTTTCTTTATTCGCCGAGACCACTTTCGATTCTCTCAACAGCGTCAGCCAAAGCTTCGTTCTCGTCGCTGCCTTCGCATACGATCTCGATCTCGCTGCCGCACTTGATGCAAGCCGCGATAATGTTGAGCAGGCTCTTGGCGTTGTAGTTGTTGCCGTTGAACTTGATCGTTACACTTGATGAATATTTTCCCATAGCCGTAGCGAAAACGGAAGCCGGACGCATATGGAAGCCCTGAGCATTAACGAGTGTTACTTTTTTTGATACCATAAGACATTTCTCCTTTATTCTCAATTATTAATATTATAAGCTTTTTCAGGTTCGAGGGGAAGCCCGGGGACTTCCCCTTTATACTGTTGTTAAATTATTCTTTTATGGGCTTTTTAAGGATAGCAAGCAAGAGCATTCCCACAACAGAACCAATCACCAGAGCGAGGAAGTACATCAGCGGATTGCCGATGGTGGGAAGAACGAAGATACCGCCGTGAGGAGCTTTAAGCGTGCAGCCGAACAGCGCTGACAGAGCGCCCGCGCAGGCTGAACCGACCAAGCAGCTTGGGATAACCTGGAGAGGATGACCCGCAGCGTAAGGAATAGCGCCCTCTGTTACGAACGACAGACCCATGATATAGTTTACGGGGCCGCTCTTTCTTTCGTCGGGAGTCCAGCGGTTTCTGAAAATAGTGGTTGAAAGCGCAATAGCTATAGGAGGTACCATACCGCCGATCATAACGGCAGCCATGATCTTGAACGCGGGATCGTCGGGGTTACCGGTTTTCAAAGCTTCGGTGAGCAGCGCGGTAGCGGTAACATAAGCAGCTTTGTTGAACGGGCCGCCCATGTCAATAGCCATCATGCCTGCCAACAGAGCGCAAACGGGGATAAGCAGTCCGGGCTGTCCCGCCATCCAGTTGATGCCTGCCTTGAGGCCGTCGTTTATAATGCCCATGAACGGGTTAACGGCGCACATCATAACGCCGACAATGCCGAGACCGGCGAGAGGATAAATAAGAATCGGTTTAATGCCTTCGAGTGCGTGCGGCAGATGCTCGCAAGCCTTTTCAAGCATTTTGAGGAGCCAACCTGCTACAAAGCCCGCTAACAGAGCGCCGAGGAAGCCGGAAGGAATAGTGTTTGCAGCACCGGGATCGGCGAAGGTGTTGCCGGCTGCGGCAAGCGCACCGCCGACAATACCGACGAGCAAGCCGGGGCGGTCTGCAATAGACATCGCTATAAATCCTGCAAGAATCGGGAGCATGAAGCCGAATGCCACGTTACCTATCTTCATGAACCACAGTGATACGGGTGTGCCCGAACCGAAGTTGCCGTCCTGCGGAACACCGGCAAAGGAGTCGATGAGGAACGCTATAGCGATAAAGATACCGCCCGCTACAACGAACGGAAGCATATGCGATACGCCGTTCATCAGGTGCTTATAGAGCCTGCGTCCGAAGCTCTCGTCGCCTGCGGATGAATCCTCCGCGCTTGCTTTTCTGTCCGAATGGAAAACTCCGACTTCGCCGTTGACGATTTTGTTAATAAGTTCTTCGGGCTTATGGATACCGTCGGCAACCTTTGTGGAAAGCACCGGCTTGCCGTCAAAGCGGGCTGTCTCAACGTTCTTGTCAGCCGCGATGATAATGCCGTCGCAGTTTGCGATCTCCTCGGCGGTGAGAACGTTCTTTGCGCCGCCGGAGCCGTTTGTTTCAACCTTGATGGTAATGCCCAGCTTGTCGCCCGCCTTGGCAAGAGCCTCGGCAGCCATATAGGTGTGAGCGATACCTGTCGGGCAAGCCGTTACCGCCAATACACGGTAGCCGCCCTTGTTGGCAGCAGCGGGAGCCGCAGCCTCATCCGGGAACTGTTTTGTTTCCTGATCGTCGATGATATTCAGGAACTCTGTCGGAGATTTTGCAGCCTTAAGCTTGGCGGTGAAGTCCTCATGCATGAGCATCTGCATAAGACGCGCCAGGACCTCAAGGTGAACGTCTCCATCGGTGGTCGCCGCGATCATAAAGATGAGCTTGCAGGGCGCTCCGTCGGGTGATTCATAGTCAACGCCGTTCGGAACCGTGATAGCTGTGAGAGCGGGTGCCTTTACAGCCTCGCTCTTGGCGTGCGGAATGGCAACCTCCATTCCGATCGCGGTCGTACCCATCTCCTCACGGGCAAGTATTCCTTTCTTGTACTCCGCAGTGTTTGACAGGTTACCGCACTTTTCGTGCAGAGCTACAAGCCTGTCGATTGCTTCTCTCTTCGTCTTTGGCGCGACGTTGAGAGCGATTCCCTGTTTTTTCAGCAGGTCAGTGATGCGCATAAATTTACCTCCTTATAAAGAATTATAAAATATTCAATTATGAATTGCTCAGCCAAATTCTTTTTCAAATTTATCCAGCAATTCATTAATTTTTTCTTTGGTGGCAAGTCCGCTGAGGAATGCCGTCGCGTTGCCGCAAATGCTGCCCAACTTCAAAGCATACGAATAATCGCGCGTCTTTTCGTAGCCCGCAACAAATCCTGCAACCATTGAGTCGCCTGAGCCAACGGTGTTGATTACCTTCTCCTTGAGAACGCCCGCCTTATGCTTGTGACCGTTTTCATCGATCAGCATAGCGCCTTCACCGCCCAGCGAGATCAGCACGTTCTGAGCGCCCATCTTTTGCAGTTCTTTCGCGTAATGAACGATATCTTCCTCGGTTTGAACATCGACATCGAAAATTTCGCTGAGCTCCTGACGGTTCGGCTTTATCATAAACGGCTTGTATTTCAGAGAGTTGACAAGCAGCTTTTTGGTCGCGTCAACAACGATTCTAACCTTCTTAAAGCGGATTCTCTCCATCATGCGCTCATACACGTCGTCGGGCATGGTGTTCGGAATGCTTCCCGCAAGAATAAGCGTGTCGCCGGTCGCGATCCTGTCGATTTTCTGGAGCAGACGCTCAAGCTCTGTTTCGTCGATGTGGGGACCCTGACAGTTGATTTCCGTCTCCACCCCCGCCTTGATTTTTACATTGATTCGGGAAATGCCTTCCTTTAGCTTGATAAAATCGGTTATAATGCGGTCGTTGCGGATCCCGTTTTCGATCGCCTTGCCGGTAAATCCCGCCACGAAGCCGTAGGCGGTGCTGTCCATGTCAAGCTCGGCAAGCACCAGCGAAACATTTATTCCCTTGCCGCCGTAGTAATATTCCTCGCTTGTGGTGCGGTTTGTGATGCCGAGTTTTAATTCGTCAAGCCTGACGATGTAGTCTATTGACGGGTTTAATGTTATTGTGTAAATCACTTCATGACCTCCTTGATTACCGTTTCCCTGGCATATCGGTTGTCGGGCGCAGCGTCGGTTATTATGCAGCATTTTTTAAGCTGTGAAAATGTAACCGAGAAAACACGCCTGAATTTTGTGTGGTCCGCAAGAACAAACGCCATATAGCTTGTATTGACCGCCGCCTCCTTCATCATCGCCTCTTCAATGTCGGGAGTGGTAAAGCCTGCCGTAACGTCTATACCGTTGGTACCCATAAACGCCTTTGAAAAATTAAAGTTTTTTAGGTTGGCAATTCCCTCCGCGCCCACGACAGCCTCGGTCGCCCCCTTGACCTTTCCGCCTATCAAATAGGCGTTTAAACCCTTTTGCACCAGCTTGCGGGCGTGAACAATGCCGTTTGTCACGTAGGTTGCCTGATTGTTGTCGATAAAATCAATCAATCTGGAAGTGGTTGTTCCCGAATCTATGAACACAAAGTCGGTGTTGTTTATCAACTGCGCGCTGTAACGGGCGATTTCGGTTTTTTCCGCGCTCATCAGGTTTTCGCGCATATTCACATTGTCCTCGTAAACGCCCTCGGGCTTGGTGATGGAGGTAGCGCCGCCGAACACTTTTTTCAACTTTCCCAACTCATCCAGGGCGGTCAGGTCGCGCCTGACCGTGGATTCGGAGATTCCCAAAAACGCGGCAAGCTCGGAAACCGTAACCGCGCCTTTTTCGTTCACCATGCTCAAAATTGACTGATATCTCTCCTGAGTAAGCAAATTCAATCACCTCATAGAAACATTATAGCACATATTCAATCAAAGTCAAGCAAAAAGTTTCATTTTTCATTAATTTTTATTAAAATTTTTGATTATTTTTGAGCATTGCTACACATTCCTGGAAGACGCAGAAAAAAGAATAATCAGCGCATACAAAAAGCCCCCGGCAGGCTTGCCGAGGGCAGGTTGATGATCTGCAATATTTATGGTTTTTTAAAGGGGACCTCAGATAATTCAAAGTCGTGCTTATACGCGGACGGGAATTTTTAGGGGTTCTCTAAAGCCTCCCTTACGGAAGAATATGACCCGATGAAAGATACAGCCTGTACCATTCGTCGCGCGTCAGCTCGATATCAGCCGCTCTCGCGATTTCGAGCATACGGTAATAATTCATTGTGCCGACAATAGTCTGTATTTTTGCGGGATGTCTCAAGATCCATGCGGCGGCGATGGTGGACTTTGTGACGTTGTACTTCGCGCTTATTTCACCGAGCGCCCAGTTGAGGTCGGGATAACCGTCGTTGTTGTCCACAAAAGCGCCCTTGCCGCTCTGGAAGGGAGACCAAGCCTGAATCGTCATTTTGTTCAGACGGCAGTAATTCAGCACATCGCCGTTGCGGTCGATCGCTCCGTCGGTATTCATATTAGCTTCAAGACCGCTTGAAATAATATTGGAAAACGGAATACTGAACTGGATCTGGTTTGTCTGTATATCCTGCTTCACACAGGTTTTCAGCAAATCTATCTGAGACGGCTTGTGATTTGAAACGCCGAAATACCGCACTTTTCCCTTTGCTTCAAGCTCGTCGAATGCCTTAGCTACCTCCTCGGGCTCAACAAGAGCGTCGGGGCGGTGTAAAAGCAAAATATCGAGATACTCGGTTCCGAGACGCTTTAAGCTTCCGTCTACGCAGCGGATTATGTTCTCATATGAAAGGTCGTACATCCGGCGCGGAACAATGCCGCACTTTGACTGCAAAATGACCTGGTCGCGCGGGATCCCGATTTCCTTCAACCCTTCACCGAAGAGCCGTTCGCATTCGCCGCCTCCGTAAATGTCCGCGTGGTCAAAAAAGTTAACGCCGAGCGAGATACAGTGCCAGATATATTTAGGTATATCCCAGTCCTCAAGCTCGGTGAGACGCATACAGCCCAACCCGATAACGGGAACCTCGAGCTCGGATCTGCCGAATTTAACGGTTCTCATACGCGCACCTCCGCGATCTTATTCTTCCTCTTCATCCTCGATCCTTCTTGAAAACATATAAGATCCGACAAAAAACAGGATCACCGACACGACCACTGCGGCGGGCGGAATAGCTATCCACAATAATTTTTCGATATCGGTGTAGTTGAATTCTTCCATAAACAGAAATTGATATTGGCTTAGCATTCTGATGAAGGTGCCAAACACAAACAACAGATAATATATGCTTGCCGTTCGCGCGACCGTATCCGCTTCACGCGCAAAATACCCCATAAACGGGGAGTAAACAACAAACTGAATAAAAGCGAGAAAAATAAAGAATATGCTTAGCTGCAATCTTCTTGAAGCCGGGTTTGCGGGATTGTCGTAGACAAGTAAAATTGACATGGCCATTGTAAGCGTTGGAAGCACAAGCATGGCAATATACCTTTTCCTGATTCTCATATAATTATTAAACCTCCTGATTGTAAATTACCTTTTTAAAAGCCGGTACAAGCAGCTCAATCGGTAATTTAAAATAATTTTTCAATGGTTGTTTATTATTATATCGGAAAATTTAACGAATTTCAATAGATTTTATATTTATTTTATACATGAAAAGATAAAAATTTTTTTGAAAAAGCGAAATTATTTAAAAATAAAGCTTGACAATCAGGCGATTTTGCATTATTATATATAGGAAGTCGGGGGTATAGCTCAGCTGGGAGAGTGCTTGACTGGCAGTCAAGAGGTCACGGGTTCGAGCCCCGTTATCTCCACCATGAACAACGGACAATCCTAAAGGGATTGTCCGTTGTTCATTATTTAAACCAAAAAGAGAAAAGCGTGGCTTGAATGCGAGCGTACCGCTTGATCAGGTGCCAAAAAAGTGAAGGCTCACCCGGTTTTGGGAGAGCCTTATTATTATATATTTTCTTTTAAGCAAAGTTTGCGAAGTCAATAACGTGCAGGTTGCTGTCGATACCAACGCCTGTTCTCACATTGATCGTGTATACGTCAACAATGACCTGATGCATTGTGTCGCGCCCGTAAACGGTGACCACAGCCTCGCCTGAGCCGTCATTTTTGAGATTTGCAACAAAGCAAGCGTCATTAGCCGAGCCATAGTACCAAGCAAAATAGTTCTTGGACATTTCGGTGAGCTGGTTAAGGCTGTAGAAATCCTTAACGTGACCGTAACCCATGTAGAAGAGCGAGAAGCTCTGTCCGTTGCTCTTGGTGAGAGTTGCCATTTCGCCTGAATTGCTTGTCAGCTGCCATGTTTCGACATTGCTGTAAGCTCCGGGGTGAACAGTGTAGGTTCCTGTTGACGGAGTGTATTCAAACACAGCGGTTACACCGATATTATTCTCGGAGGAGGAAAGCTTCATTGTCTGAACATTGTTGTTGATTTCTATATAATCGGATTTACCGTTGATTCCGACAGCCTGCCAAACGCCCTGCTTCAAAATCGGCATTTCCTGCTGCTGCGACACTGCAGCGGTGTTGTCAGCCTCGGCAGCGAAAGCGGTTGTTGACATGGCTCCGCAGGACAGGCAGGTGATAGCGGATAATACGGATGCGGTAATGATTTTTCCTGTTTTTTTCATGATGGTTAATCTCCTTTAATATCAAATCCGGTCAAGGCTGTATTGTTTGTTTTGTTTGTTTTGTTTGTTTTTGTTTTCCCTTGACTGTGGCTATAGTATACAACACCTACAATGACAAAACCCTGACAAAAAACAGGGTTTTTTGAATTTTTTCAGGCTCGATGATCAAACCTGCAATGAGAGCAGTTATTCGCGCCTGTTTTGCAACTCCCTGACATATACTATTCAATATACGCAAAAAGGACTGCTCTTTGGCAGTCCCATTGTTTTACTGTTTATTGCTCTTCCTCGGTCGCTTTTCCTACAGATTTGCGCTCCGCTAAATTTACGGCTATTTTTTCGCAGGCGGTCACGGTTTTCTTTTCGCGTATCATCTCAAACAGTATATCGCCCGCCCTGCGCGCCTTCATCTCGATATTCTGTGAGATCGTCGTCAGCTTGGGCGTTGTCAGACCGCAAATCGAAAGATTGTCAAACCCGATAACGGATATATCCTTAGGCACGCTGAGACCGCACTGGTTCAAGCCCTGAATTATACCGCAGGCGGAGATGTCGGACATAACGCCTACCGCCGTGAAATTCTTCGGCGACAGAGCGATATCGTTTCCCGCGATTATGCTGTTGCTCTCGATCGTGTCCACCTCAAAGATATCGTCGCTCTCAATTGAAACGCCCTTCTCCCTGCAGGCGTCGCGGAAGCCGCAGAAGCGCTCCCAAATAACACCCTCGCCGCCGAAGCCCGGAGCGGCAAACGCGATCCTGCGGTGCCCGTTGTTGAGAAGGTGCTGAGCGGAAAGATACCCTCCGCGATAGTCGTCGATCCCAACGCAGGCAACGCCCTCACCGTCGAAGTATGAGTCGATAAAAACCGCCGGGCATTTTAATTCGTTCTGCAAAAACTCTATCTCCTCGGCAGACGCGCCGACAAGCAGGACCCCGTCCACGTTCCACGATGCAAGCATGGGAAGAATCTCACGGCAGCGTTCAACGCAGCGGATCATAAGGCAGTAGCTCTGAGCGCGAACGTATTTTTCAACCTCAGCAATAAGCTCGGCGTAGTACGGGTTGGAATTAAAAGTGAAGTACTCGCCGATATACGGTATGACCATACTGATTATTTTGCTTTCGCGTGTCGAAAGGCTCCTTGCAAGCGCGTTTGGCGTGTAATCGGTTTCACGTATGATTTGTTCGATTTTATTTCTCGTTTCCGCAGATACCTTGTGATAGTTCCCGTTTATAACATTTGACACCGACGCCACGCTGACCCCGGCGCGCTTCGCAATTTGTTTTATCGTCATCTTAGGCGCATCTCCCCCGGCTTGGTAAATCGTTTAACCTAATTATAGTATACGTCAAAGCCAACCGATTTGTCAAGATGATTCGCACGGGGAAGCAAAAAAACAAATAGACACCCCGGGCAACGTATGATACAATAAGCATATCACATCAGGGAGCCAAAAATATTTCGGAGGGTAACGGCATGACCATAAAACTCTTTTTTCAGGCAATATTAAAATTTCTGTCCGGGCTTTTTATCGTGGGCGCACTTCTGTTTGTTTCCGCAGGCTCGTTCGCTTATTGGCAGGCGTGGTTATTGCTCGGCATTTTATTTATTCCGATGTTCTGCGCGGGGATAGTTATGATGATTAAAAATCCCGATTTGCTCAGGAAACGCCTTAACGCCAAGGAGAAGCAAACGGAACAGAAAACAGTGCTGATATTATGCGCGGTGATGTTCACGGCAGCATTTGTCACGGCAGGACTTAATTTCCGCTTCAGGTGGCTCGAACTGCCCGTTTGGACAAGCTGTGCGGCAGCGGCGGTTTTCCTGTCGGCGTATATTCTGTATGCCGAGGTGCTCCGTGAAAATGTCTATTTATCGCGCACTGTCGAGGTTCAGGAAAATCAAAAGGTGATCGACACGGGACTGTACGGAGTCGTGCGCCACCCGATGTATATGAGCACGCTGCTGCTTTTTCTTAGTTTGCCGCTCGTTCTCGGCTCAGTTATATCCTTCTTCATCATACTTTTCTACATACCCGTTATCGCGCTGAGAATCGGCAATGAGGAAAAGGTGCTCGAAAAAGGACTTGAAGGCTATTCCGAATATAAAAAACGAGTCAGACACAAGGTTATACCCTTTATCTGGTAAGCCGCATCGCAAGGAAGAATTTTATAAACACTCAAAACAAATTGTCCGCCAACCTCCGGAGACCAGAAGCTGACGGACAAAATTTATTTATATGTTAATTTCAAAGCTATAAAGCTATAAAGCTATTTATCAGTAATTCAAGATACCGGTAAGGTCGTTGATGATGTAGAAGGAAACGATTGTGCCGGGGATCGAGGGATAAGGATCGCCGCTCTGTACGCTTCCGCTCCAAATCAGTTCAAGGTTAAGAGCGCCGTAGTCGGAAACCTTTTCAAAGGCGAAGTTGCCCTGATAAGCGTAAAGCAGGCAAAGCTTGTCGGTGTTGATATCTCTGTAAAGAACAGTGTGAGCACCTGCGAATTTGCCGACATGGGTTATGCTGTCGCTGTTGATTTTGAAAACGTCATAGTATCTGCCGGCATTGGTCGTGCCGTAGGAAATCACAAGGTGATCAATCGTTGTGCCGTAAAGGCGACAGATCGTGTAGCCGACAGCGCCCTGACTGCGGGCTTGATCGATCTCGTTGTAAAGCGCATTGAATACGGGTGAGTAAGAGCAGCAGTTGCTCAGCCCCGACTGCGCGTCGTTATTTGAAGCAACGGTGACTTTGCAAGGTTTTTCTGCGTATCGGTCATGCTGTTGCTGCCGATGACTGCCACTACGTAATCGAGAGCGGAGAAGGCGAACTCTGTGCCGGCAACGTTGAAGGTCTGCTGATTATCAAGCTCTGCCGCCTTGATGTCCGCATGGTCAACATAGTAGTAATAGCCTGACAGATTGCCGTCATACGCGTCCGCGTTGGGAATCTCGCCCGGATATGAGGTAGGCGTGAAGTAGATGCGCAGGGTGTTCTTTGAGAGATAG